>NZ_RQZH01000120.1 GCF_003932845.1 Prevotella sp. OH937_COT-195 | reverse complement strand
ACTACCTGTGTCGGTTTGCGGTACGGGTAGAGTATAATTAACGCTAGAAGCTTTTCTTGGCAGTGTGACATCACTAACTTCGCTACTTAACTTCGCTCCCCATCACAGCTCAATGTTATAGATATAAGCATTTGACTCATATCACACCTCACTGCTTAGACGTGCTCTTCCAATCGCACGCTTTAGTTAGCCTACTGCGTCCCTCCTTCACTATATACTCTAGTACAGGAATATCAACCTGTTGGCCATCGGATACACCTTTCGGTCTCTCCTTAGGTCCCGACTAACCCAGGGCGGACGAGCCTTCCCCTGGAAACCTTAGTCTTACGGTGGACAGGATTCTCACCTGTCTTTCGCTACTCATACCGGCATTCTCACTTCTATGCGTTCCAGCGCTCCTCACGGTACACCTTCTTCACACATAGAACGCTCTCCTACCATACCTAAAAGGTATCCACAGCTTCGGTAATATGTTTTAGCCCCGGTACATTTTCGGCGCAGGGTCACTCGACTAGTGAGCTATTACGCACTCTTTGAATGAATAGCTGCTTCTAAGCTAACATCCTAGTTGTCTGTGCAACCCCACATCCTTTTCCAC
>NZ_RQZH01000119.1 GCF_003932845.1 Prevotella sp. OH937_COT-195 | reverse complement strand
GTGTGAATACATAGTCTATTTCATAAAAACCTGGAAAACTAAATTTGAATTTTGTTTGTAATCCATTTAGTAAAATTAAAGTCTCACCCTCAGTTGTATAGAACAATAATTTATCAATATTTTTTTCTAAATTTGGAGGAGTTTCTAAATGAAAAGTTAATTTAAAATTTTCTCCATCACCAATGAACTCTCCAGAAATCAAATCGTTTGTTAAATAAAAACTTCCCTTAACGTTAAATTTATCAAAATTATTTATCTTTCTTAATTTCACAATAGTATCTCTCCTTTTTGATATAACGTTACCTCAAAGTAATTGATAATATAGAACTGCCTTATATAACATCGTTCTAATAATATCATATTATAAATTAAATAAAATAAGAGTCAGTAAAATAGACATTTCTGTTTCTTGTATTTTTATTAAAATCTCAATTTAAATACTCATCTTGAGATTTTAAACGCTGTGAGAAGCGCTTATTTGTATTGACAATCTATTTATCAAGATAATCCCTTATCATTTTTAATTCTATAAATTGTCTGTCTTGTGATATTAACTTCTTTCGCAATTTTACTAATTGCTTGGCCTTCTTCTAACATTTCTACCAC
>NZ_RQZH01000118.1 GCF_003932845.1 Prevotella sp. OH937_COT-195 | reverse complement strand
GCTTATAATCATAGCTTGTGTTACTAATGCTATACTTTTTACGTATAATATTTAGTAACGCAATTGTTTGCTTATATTTTATTAACTCTAGATCTTATACAATTATTATTATGAATAATATAAAATTTACTTAGTGGAAATTTAAATTCTTATTAACTTTGTGATTTCTTAACTTCTTCTAAACGTTCTATTTCTTTTTTTAATATCCATTCAATGTTTACTGGTATATCATTGAGTTAGAAGATACTAGGTACTCAAAGATAGAATCCTGTAATGAAGCAAGCATAGAAATAATTTAAGAGAAACTGATTAATCCCCCATCTTGTTTAACTTTTGTAATATATCCCAAAAACCCGTATAATCACTATTTTTTCGAAGAAATACTTTACAGAGAAAATAAACAAAATCCTATACTAAGTAATGCATAATTATCTTTATTTCAATAATGGAAAAATTCTAACAAATACTTTAAGTAGATATTTGGAAATAACTTTAACATAGTTTTCCCAATAGAGACTATTTTTTTAGAATATTATTATTTCTTCTATTGTGCCATCACTGATGTTGATATAATTATTCATATTTTGGATGAGTTACTTTTAATAATTCAACAATATCC
>NZ_RQZH01000117.1 GCF_003932845.1 Prevotella sp. OH937_COT-195 | reverse complement strand
CGTATAGAAGATGCTAAGATAGTGATAGAGATACCTTGTCGGAGCAAGCGGGACGGCGAGTGCACTTGGGAGGAGATGACGAAGATGCTATTGTCGCTGATTCAGGATGCCGATGAGGAGATGCTTCAGAAGGAGGATTTGTATATGGCCATAGAGTTGCTTCGTGCCATGTTGCCTAAGTTTGAGTGTGGCAGTTGCGGCAGTGCCGTTTCTGAGATATAGGAGTGCCGTGTATGGATTTTCTGAAGAAATGGAAGATAGGTAGGGTTCGTATTTACGTTACCACTTACCGTATGAAGCGTCGCGGCAGTTATGACGACCTTCGTAGGAATGTTCGCCACCGTCTGTTGCGTCACCGCGGTGCGTTGTATCGTCGTCAGTGTGGTTGTTGTGCAGTCTGCGGTTGTTGTTTTCCGGAGGAGGAAATGGAGGTGCACCATGTGTTGGGTGTTAGTGATCGTCCTGACCTTGTTTGCCGTCGTGATAATCTTCTTTTGGTTTGCGGTGCTTGCCATGTGAAGTTGCATGAAGGTTGATTAATGAAAAAAATCCGTTACTTTTTTTGGAGGTATCGGATTTTTTTGTATCTTTGCGGAAAGAAATAGCATTGAGGCTGAGCCT
>NZ_RQZH01000116.1 GCF_003932845.1 Prevotella sp. OH937_COT-195 | reverse complement strand
CTACTATACTCGTTCACAAGAACGTTTTATTAACGATTTAGAACATGTATACGATAAAATGCTTAACTTAACTTACATAGAACGTAATGGCAGATCATTTGAAAAATTTGTTTTGTTCACTTCATATAAAATAGATTTAGATGAAGAATGTTTATCTATTAGTATTAATTCTGATTTAAAACACATTTTAAATTCTATAACTGCTGATTTTACAAAGTTTGAGTTGAGGGAAATGACACACCTTAAATCTACTTACGCTAAAAATATGTTTAGATTACTTAAACAATACAAACATACTGGTTATGTAAAAATGAATTTAGACGATTTTAAAAATCGTCTGGATGTTCCTAAAACTTATCAAATGAATGATATAACTAAACGGGTCTTAAAACCAATAATTAATGAGCTTTCTACGATCTTTAACAATCTTCATATTAATAAAATCAAAGCTAAAAAAGGACGCAAAATTGAATGGTTAGAGTTTACGTTTGATGCTGAGAAACGTATTCACAATAAACGACAACCACAAATGGCGAATATAGGTAAGTCACGACAACATATCAGTCGTGAAAAAACGCCGAAATGGTTAGAAGAACGAGCACATGAAAGACAAACACCTAGTGAG
>NZ_RQZH01000115.1 GCF_003932845.1 Prevotella sp. OH937_COT-195 | reverse complement strand
AGGCTCAGCCTCAATGCTATTTCTTTCCGCAAAGATACAAAAAAATCCGATACCTCCAAAAAAAGTAACGGATTTTTTTCATTAATCAACCTTCATGCTTCATGCAACTTCTCATGGCAAGCACCGCAAACCAAAAGAAGATTGCCAAGGCGGCACACAAGGTCGGGGCGCTCGCTGACACCCGACACATGATGAACCTCCATTTCCTCCTCCTCAAAACAACAACCGCAGACAGCACAACAGCCCCCCTGACGACGATACAACCTGCGGCGGAGACGGACAAGACGGTGACGGACATTCCGATGACGGTCATCATACTTCCCGCGACGCTTCAGCCGGTAAGTGGTAACATAAATACGAACACGGCCGATCTTCCATTTCTTCAGAAAATCCATACACGGCACTCCTATATCTCAGAAACGGCACTGCCGCAACTGCAGCACTCAAACTTAGGCAACATGGCACGAAGCAACTCTATGGCCATATACAAATCCTCCTTCTGAAGCATCTCCTCATCGGCATCCTGAATAAGCGACAATAGCATCTTCGTCATCTCCTCCCAAGTGCACTCGCCGTCCCGCTTGCTCCGACAAGGTATCTCTATCACTATCTTAGCATCTTCTATACG
>NZ_RQZH01000114.1 GCF_003932845.1 Prevotella sp. OH937_COT-195 | reverse complement strand
TTATAAGTGAAATAAAAGGAAAGACATCAGGTTCAACATACTTAATAGATATGCACGGATGGGAAGATAAGACAATAGGAGATTCACATATATCAAGAGCATTCCAAAATCAATTTGGATTTGTAAATGGATGTTATGATGGAGTATATCAAGGAGGATTCTTAATATCATGGGCAAATTCAATAGGAGTAAGAGCAGCGTTAATAGAATTACCACAATCATGTTATAGTCATTCAGATGCTGTTAATGGAAGATATCTACAAAAAGCTATAAATGCAGTAACAAATCTAATAGGGGGTTCTGGCGGTAGTTCATTAGGAGGAAGTACAGGAGGAAGTTCATCTTCAGATAAAACATATATATCAAATGGAGAAGTAATAAACGTACAATCATTCCTAAATGTAAGAAAAGGTCCAGGAACCAATTATGAGTCAATAGGACAACTACATCAAGGAGATAAGGTAAGTATAGTAGCTAAAAATAGAGAATGGTATAAAATATCTTCACCTATAGCTGGATATGTACATGAAGACTTCATAAAAATAAAAGAGGCTTCCAATAGTTCTGAAGATAAAAAATCACCAAGTATGCAAGGCTTTGTAGAAGTCTTAACAAAACTATATAATATAGTAG
>NZ_RQZH01000113.1 GCF_003932845.1 Prevotella sp. OH937_COT-195 | reverse complement strand
GTATATACACTTCCTACAGATATAGAATCACTAAATTCATTAGCATAATTAGCTGATATATTAGCTTTAGCAACAGATAATATGCTAGCCTCTACTGAACCACTAACAGAAACACTTTGATTAAAATTAATTGTTCTATTCAATGTATAACTGCCTCCCTTTGCTACCGTTGCTATTACTTTTTTGTTTTTATATATATATCTTGTAAAATGATCTCTAATTACGTGAGTTCTTTTTCCTCTAGTTTCGTATTTCCTTTTTTCTTTATTTTTAGTATAATTTTCAATTTTTATCAACGCATCTGAATTACTTTGATTTAAAATATCCAATATTGTTTCTTCTGGAACATTTAAACCTTTTTTTACATATACATACTTATTCCCTACAAATATTTTATCATAAACTTTATTATCTTCTTCAGCATAAGATTTAGTTTGATTAACTGAAGTTAAAACTGGTGTAACCCCAAGTGCCAACGCTAATAATAAACTTAATTTTTTTGTGTGTTTCATAAGAAAACCTCCTCAAATAATTTAGCACGATATGTACTATAACTTTATTCTATAACTTTATTATAACGCTAAAATAAATTTTGTAAAGACTGTTATTTTAAATTTATTTATGATATAATTAAATAGTTATGGTTATTT
>NZ_RQZH01000112.1 GCF_003932845.1 Prevotella sp. OH937_COT-195 | reverse complement strand
ATATGGGGGTTGTAGGACCCGATATTGGTTGTTAAATAGAACTGGAAGTATTTGGAAAGGTACACCATAGAGTGTGATAGTCACGTATAGGTAATGTTTAATAAATCATAGGGATATCCTGAGTAGGGCGGGGCACGTGGAACCCTGTCTGAATTTGCCGGGACCATCCGGTAAGGCTAAATACTCCTGAGAGACCGATAGTGAACCAGTACCGTGAGGGAAAGGTGAAAAGAACCGTGAATAACGGAGTGAAATAGACCCTGAAACCATACGCTTACAAGCGGTCGGAGCCCTTTTGGGTGACGGCGTGCCTTTTGCATAATGAGCCTACGAGTTACTTTTACCAGCGAGGATAAGCATTTCAGATGCGAATTCGTAGCGAAAGCGAGTCTTAATAGGGCGATTGAGTTGGTAGTAGTAGACGCGAAACCTGGTGATCTACCCATGGGCAGGTTGAAGCGCTGGTAACACAGCGTGGAGGACCGAACCGGTTGTCGTTGAAAAGACTTCGGATGACCTGTGGGTAGGGGTGAAAGGCCAATCAAACTGGGAAATAGCTCGTACTCCCCGAAATGTATTTAGGTACAGCGTCGTGTTATAGTTTATTAGAGGTAGAGCTACTGATTGGATGCGGGGGTTTCACCGCCTACCAATTCC
>NZ_RQZH01000111.1 GCF_003932845.1 Prevotella sp. OH937_COT-195 | reverse complement strand
TGATAACTCATAATATCTTTTGCTACTAATACGTTAGATAACGTCAATATTTCGGCTAATTCACCTAGCTTTTCATATGTGACAATATGAGGTTGTATATCATTCTTATCTAAAGCATTTACAAATCCTTTTACAACTTTATAGTAATATTCACGTTTTACTTCTGATGCGTCAGTTAAATCTTCTAAAGGTAAGATAAAATACAATTTATTTATCTCATTTTGATGCTTCACTATATATTGAAAAAGTGGATTATCTTTCGTTCTAAAAACTCTGTTAAGTATGACTCCTAAATGGATTTTATTGCTTCCCAACTTGTTTCATACAAATTCACTCTATAATTGTCCTTTAACTTAAGATTGTGTTTTCAATCATACACCCGTTTTAACTTTTGTATAATTCACTAAAAAATAAAATAAATTTTAATACCTTACATATTATAGGCAACTTCAGTGTATATTATTATCAGAGGTGATTAAATTATGAATAACGAACAATTACAAAATGAAATTGAAAATATATTAAATACATCAAAAATAGGTGTCCTATCTACTGCACATAACAATACACCTAATAGTAGATACATGATATTTTATAATGATGGACACACACTTTATACTAAGACAAGCATTGAGTCTAAAAAAATTGCTGAATTGCAA
>NZ_RQZH01000012.1 GCF_003932845.1 Prevotella sp. OH937_COT-195 | reverse complement strand
CTTTTATTCCTGTTCAAAACAATAAGAGAAATGCTAAGAGAGAGGTCATTGATGAATCAATTCCCGTTTAGCATCTCTTTTTAAGGGACGACTAAATACCCATCTATTTTCTTTTTTGTTATACACAAGTTCTATTCTATAGTCAATTCCGCCCTCTAAGTTTTCTGATATTTTAATTTTTGAAGAGACCGGAACATTTAACGTTGTGTCTGCATATGTAAATGTCTTTTTTGCAGCAACAATGTCGCTTATTTGAATAAACTCATATTGGGGTTGGTTTAAACATGTGCCATCTGCACTGATTTCTAATTGCAGATAATCATCAAAAATGTTCCTTTTTATATTATCCGAAAGGAACTTCCTCATTTTTGTACTATCGATGCTTATATGATACTTTGCAGAAACAGATGTTTCTTTGTTTTCAAATTGTGGAATGCCATTCTTTCCCCATTCTTTGAGGATATCTAATTCTTGCCATTTCTTTTCTTCTCTGTAGCAACGCAATATTGAGTTAATTTCAACAGAATTAAATCCTATTGCTTTAAAATTGTCTATAAAATCCTTTTCTCCAAATGATCTGCAAAATTGAAGAGCAAATTCTGCAGCTTTAATAGGTTCTTCCTTAAATCTATATATTGAAGCGTTGAATTTATTTAGGGCATCCTTATCCCAAGTATCAATTTTGTTTTCATAAGCATACCATTGCATCAAAGGATACGACACACCTGTAGTCGTATAGACAGGTTTGAAATAAGCTGTAATTATTTTCTGGGGCATATCCTTAATCTCGTCCAATGATATTGAAACTTCTTCTTTTCTTTGTGCAAATAACATATTAGCACAAAGTAACATTATAAGTACAATACATGTACGATTCACTTTCATTCCTTCTTATTTTGTTGTTTGTTTATTATTTATTTCTGTTTGAACGCTAACATTGAAAAAAACTGAGATTATTATAGAAATCATGTTAATCTCTCTTTCCCTCCATCTTATCTATAAATGTCTCGTAGATGAGAGGATAAGCTTCACTTGCATTAAACGATATGCCAGGACGCAATAGAGATTGCATATCATTGGTAAACTCTGGATCTTCCATCTTCTCCTGCATGTTATTGACAAACTGCTTGTAAGATGGAGCCTTGTCAACGACAAACTCCATATATTTCTTGTAGCATTGAAGAACTTTATCAACATCTACTTCTTTTTGTTGTAAAGCAATATAAAGGTCAAAGAGGTCACGACCTTTCTTTCGCTGGTAAAGGGCACGAAGTTTAGTGCCGAGCAATTCTTCAAAATGATAGGTGGTTAGTTCGGCTTCGCCAGTGAACCAAGAGTTCTCGACTCGGAATGGAACGTTGGTCAAGCCAAGCACGTTAAAATGCTCGAAGCAATTGATTTCAACTTTCAGACGTATTTGTATCGTTGGCGGTATTTCTGACTCTACTCGGAAAAGCATAGTGTTATTATATCGTTTCTGCTTAGTTACTCTATCTGGCAACCAGTCAAGAACTTCCCCTAAGCGATACATTATAGGCTTGATAGGTCCTGGTGTAATCTGAACCAAATCAATGTCCTCACTATATCGTGGCAGGGGTGAAAGATAGAGTTTATGTAAGGCTGTTCCACCTCGGAAAGCCAACTGCGATGCCAGAAACTCATCACTAAAGATGTCAACCAAAGCACGACATATAATCAAGTCTTGCTCAATCTGTGCATTGTCTATCCATGGAGCATGATTACTCCACTGCTGTATCGCTGCTCTGTTAATCATATATCATCTGTTTCAATTTGAATGTTTATATTTATCTTCCATCGGCTATCCCTATTTGATGGATTATCTTCTGCTGATGTGCTTAAAGGCATATACATAAGAGTTCCAGGAATAGTGTGTATTTGGTCATACAGTGCATCTGCCATTTCCTTTTCTTCTATTATATGTTCAAGGATGTACCCAAGCCGTTGCCAAGTCACCTTTTTTATAAAAGCAGAAAGTGGACCAAACTGACTCTTGATGTCAATCTGTTCTGATAGTTCTTCAAGTACAGTTGCGACGCGAGACAATCCTCCTGCGTGCTGTTGATATCGAACAAGGTCAGCAGCCGTCAAGAGAGGATTTGAGATTCGGATGGTACCTGTTTCAGTATTCTTTGTAATCAGAGCATCTTCTGGTAGTTCGTCTCTATAAAACCAATCAATGGTTACATTACGAGTAGAGACTACCCGACGCTTTGGAAAAGTTGTCATAACAGAAAACTGCTGAGGACGCTGATGGGCGGCACCAAGCAATTCTGCTGCATTGAGCATACATACATAGTATGGCTTGTTAAGATAAGCCATCAGCTGGTCAATGTAATAGGTTGCTGGAACGGAACCACGCAAAACATATTGAACAGGAATGATAACATAGAATCCTCGATACACACTGGCTATGGTTTTATTAGAACAAAGTCGGTATAGTTCGTTTTGAAGAATTTGCTCTGAAGAGTACATTCCTGTCTTTCTCACGTCCTCTATAGAAAACGTGGAAAAACCATGAATAGCTCTATCCTTAATCCACTTTTGTAATGTCATAATAAATAATTTTGGTGCAAATATAATAAAAAAAATATTATATGCGTTCTGTTAATACGTAAGTCATGCTTCGTTTTATGGTATTTTAATAAAAAGTGAGCAGTTTGAATCTTCTAACAACCATTTTCTCCCAAGTAACTTCATTGACATGGTTCCTCAGTTAAAGGAGAAGGGGTAGAGAAGAGTATAAATCGGTTTATCTTCAGTAAAAAGAAAAATGGTTGTGTTGGAGAAACATCAAGCCGTTTCGTCCTGCAAGGTTTAGGTTTACGTTTACCATGTATAATACATGCACCTCTAAACTTAAATATTAAACTTTCATTCTTCTAATTTGGGTTTACGATACCTTATTATATATATAAGAATATCTAAACTTAAACCTAAACTTACAGCGCAAGATTCAGGCTGTTTTTCTTTTAACTGAAACAAATTATGGCAAGATAAGATGTCAGTTCGTCTATATATGTTAAAAAGTAAACACATTCTGCAAGAAAAACGTGCAGAATGAACGTAAATTCAGAAGAAATCATTAACTTTGCAAACAAAGTTTGCAGTATGTGTTTTGAAGGCTATGGCCTTTATGAATATGTGAAGCATTAATAGATAAGGATTGTACGACTGAAGTCGGGCAATTTATTGTAAAACCCAAAATAGTAAATATGACATAGAAAGAGAATTTTCTGCCGTAAAAACACGTTTATCGTTGTCACGAGCGTGTAAAAACGTGCAGAATGTGTCGCAAAAGAGTCGCCTGCAGTTTACAACAACTCTGTAACTCGTTGATAATCAACATTCGTTGGCCGCGGCACAGGCAGCGGTAGAGGAATAAACAAAAATCCTTACTATAAGCGAGTTAGGCGGAAGACCCTGAAAAATAAAGGGTTTTCCGCCTGATTTCGTAAAAGGAGGTTCTTACTTTCTGATAACAAATGAACAAAAATGTTTGGGATTTACTCCGGTTCTGGATAATACTACAAGAAAAATACGCTATAAATTCTGTTTACAATTGAATATTTATTGCAGATTGGCTTGAAGGTTTACATTTTCTGCATTTTGATGATAAATAAAGTATGACAATGAGGCTTTAGCACCTATTAAAATGTTTTTAGAGGACACCAACATCGATTAATATCTTTCCGTATCATGTTTAATTTTTAACTTGTCCGCATTTGGTACTCTTTTGCATCATAATATCGCCGATTTTGTAAAGCAATATAGGCGATATTGCAATGCAAATTCGGCGGAATTGTTTTATTGTCAGATATGTTACTACGGCTTGGAATAATAAATGACGTAAATAGTTAATAAAAGGTTGGCAGCCTGACGGAATTTCGTATCTTTATAGGTATAAAACAAATAGTTACAAGAAGAATCATTATGACTGACGACTGTGAAATGTTTCAATTTATTACAGGGGTTCGGGTTAACATGAAAAACAAGTTTATGCCTTTTTGTGAATTTCCTTATCTCGAACCGTAGGTAAATATATATTTAGGGGACACTAATAAAATTATAATTATCTTCTTATTTTTAAGTATTGAAATACTGTTCTATTTGTGCAGCCGCAGAACCTTCCTCATTTATTAAGTCTTTTATTATCACTCCGTGTTCAAGCAGTACAATGCGTTTGCAAATATCAACCGTGTGTGCGATGTTATGACTCGAAAGAAGTATAGTCGCATTTGTCTCGCGGTTGTATTCCGTCAATAAGTCTTTCAGTACGTTTTGACTTGTAGGATCGAGGAAATTGAACGGTTCGTCAAGAATCAAGAGTTGAGATCGTGCAAGCAGTGCAGACATTATTCCAACCTTGTGTTTATTACCGGCCGACAGATTTCTTATAAGTTTCTTCTGTCCCAATATCTCGCCTCCCATGAATGTGGAAAATTTTTCCATTTGCCATTTGACACTTTCCTCGTCTATGTTGCTTACGTTTGCCACAAACCGGAAATATTCCTCAGGAGTGAGAAAATCAATAAGGAAACCTTCGTCTATGTATGCCCCCGTGTGGTTTTTCCAATCTTCGCTTAAGGCGGGATTTACAGTAACCGTAATACCTTTGCCGTTTATGTAAGACAGTGATATTTCTCCTTTGTCTGCCTTTACAAGGTCAACTATCATTCGGAAAAGAGTTGTTTTTCCCGCTCCGTTGTTTCCCACAAGTCCAAGAAAATCGCCGTCATCGATTTTTAATGAGTCAATCGAGACGACGTTTTTCTTTTCATATTCCTTGATGAGATTGTTTATTTCAATTCTCATGGTTCATTTTATCTGTTCTTATACCAATTTTATACCAATCCACGTCCGTGGCAGTTTTTAAATTTCTTTCCGCTTCCACATGGACACGGGTCGTTTCGTCCCGGAAGTTTCTCGCGCAGTATCGGTGTACATCGCCGTTGTTGTTCTGCACTCTCTCGTGTATCGTGTCGTGCGGCAGCCTGTTGGTTGGGATCAACAAGGTTTGTACCCTTCTGTTCGTTATATCTTTGTGAGCGTTGTTCCGGTGCTGCCTCTCGCACTTCTTCCTGCTGCATTTCCGGTATTTGTCCGCGCATGAGGATACTTAGGATACGGTTGTTGTTCTGATCCACCATATTTTCTTTGAACAGTTCCGCACTTTCAAGTTTGAATATCACGAGTGGATCTTTCTGCTCGTAACTTGCATTCTGCACGCTGTGCTTCAGTTCGTCAAGTTGTCGAAGGTTCTCTTTCCAACAATCATCAATGATATGCAGCATTATCGATTTTTGGAACTGTATTATCACACTCTTGCCCTCTGTTTCGTATGCTTCTTTCAGATTGCATGGTATCTGATACATCCTCTTACCATCTGTAACAGGCACCATTATACGTTCGTACACAGCTCCTTGATTTTCATATACTTGTTTGATTACCGGCCATGCCACGTTCTGAATTCTTTCTGTCTTTCTGTTGAAAGCCGCAATTGCACTTTGATATGCTTTTTCTGTAAGTTTCTCTATGTTCTCATTGGTAAATTCCTCTTCGTTGAATGGGCATTCCATTGCCAGCACCTTTATGAAAAGTTCTTTGCATCCTTCGTAGTCGTTGTTTGCGATCATGCTTTCCACCCTGTTCCAGATGAGGTTTGCTATGTCCATTCCGATGCGTTCTCCCATGAGTGCATGACGCCGGTTCTTATATACGATGGTACGTTGAGTGTTCATAACATCGTCGTATTCGAGAAGACGCTTTCGTATTCCGAAGTTGTTCTCTTCTACTTTCTTCTGTGCTCGTTCAATACTGTTTGAAATCATTGAATGTTCGAGTCGTTCTCCATCATCGAAATGCAGTCTGTCCATGATTTTCGCTATGCGTTCTGATGCAAAAAGACGCATTAACTTATCTTCGAGCGAAACGTAGAATACCGATGACCCTGGGTCGCCTTGTCGTCCGGCACGTCCTCTGAGCTGTCTGTCTACGCGTCGGCTTTCATGTCTCTCCGTTCCAATTATGGCGAGTCCTCCCGCTTCTTTTACTTTTTCTGAAAGTTTAATGTCGGTACCACGTCCTGCCATATTAGTTGCAATTGTCACAGCTCCGAGACCGTTGATGCTCTGTCCGGCATTTGCAACAATGTCTGCCTCGCGCTGGTGAAGTTTTGCATTCAGCACTTGATGTGGTATTTTTCGTAAGTCAAGCATTCGGCTGAGCAGTTCGGATATTTCCACGCTCGTTGTTCCCACGAGTGTAGGTCTTCCGTTCTCTCTCATTTCCTGTATCTCGTCAATAACCGCATTGTATTTCTCGCGTGCCGTTTTATATACACGGTCATTCATGTCGTTTCTCACGATAGGCTTGTTCGTCGGTATCTCGACGACATCAAGTTTGTATATATCCCAGAACTCTCCTGCTTCTGTACTTGCCGTACCTGTCATTCCGGAGAGTTTGTGGTACATTCGGAAATAGTTCTGTAGTGTTATGGTGGCGAAAGTCTGTGTTGCTTCCTTTACCTTTACATGTTCTTTTGCTTCGATTGCTTGATGCAGTCCGTCACTCCACTGTCGGCCTTCCATTATACGTCCGGTTTGTTCATCGACGATTTTTACTTCTCCGTCCATCACGACATATTCATCGTCTTTGTTGAACATGGTATATGCCTTAAGCAGTTGTTGCAAAGTGTGTACGCGTTCGCTTTGGATACCATAGTGGCTCAGCATTTCGTCTTTCTTTGCCACTTTCTCCTCATCGGACATCTGTTGTGCTTCGAGTTGCGACATCTCGGTAGTTATGTCCGGCAGCACGAAAAGTTCGCGGTCGTTTACCTGCTTTGCCAGCCAGTCGGTTCCTTTGTCAGTCAAGTCAACACTGTTAAGTTTCTCGTCTACGACAAAGTAGAGCGGTTCAATGGCTTCCGGCATGTGGCGGTTATTATTTTCCATGTAGTATTCCTCGGTCTTGAGCATTCCTGTTTTAATGCCGTCCTCCGAAAGATACTTTATGAGCGGTTTGCTTTTCGGTAAGGCCTTGTGGGAACGATATAGTGCGAGGAAACCTTCTTCCATTTTTTTCTGTCCCTCCTTGTTACCACTCTCTACCATCTTTGTTCCTTCTGCAATCATGCTTTTTGCATCGGCAAGGTATTGCGAGGCAAGTTTGCGTTGTACGTCAACAAGTCTTTCCACCAAGGGCTGGTATTCCTCGAACATCTGATCGCCTCCGTTCGGTACCGGTCCGGATATTATAAGTGGTGTACGGGCATCGTCTATAAGCACCGAGTCCACCTCATCGACTATTGCATAGTTATGACTTCTTTGTACGAGATCGGCAGGATTTATTGCCATGTTGTCTCTCAGATAGTCGAAACCGAACTCGTTGTTCGTTCCGAAAGTTATGTCTGCCCGATATGCTTTGCGTCTTTCCTCCGAGTTTGGTTTGTGTTTGTCTATGCAGTCAACCGACAATCCATTGAACATGTAGAGAGGTCCCATCCATTCAGAGTCACGTTTTGCAAGGTAGTCGTTGACGGTTACGACATGCACTCCGTTTCCCGTAAGTGCATTTAAGAATACAGGTAATGTCGCAACAAGCGTCTTTCCTTCACCTGTTGCCATTTCTGCAATCTTTCCCTGATGCAGTACGATACCTCCGAACAACTGCACGTCATAGTGTACCATTTCCCATTTCAGGTCGTTTCCTCCTGCCATCCAATGGTTCTGGTATATTGCCTTGTCGTCTTCTATCCTCACAAAATCTTTTGTGGTTGCGAGTTCTTTGTCGAACTCTGTCGCCGTCACAATAACTTCTTCGTTTTCGGAGAAACGCCGTGCCGTCTCCTTTACTATGCTGAAAGCAACCGGCATAACCTCGTTGAGAGCCTTCTCGTATATTTCGAGTACGTCTTTTTCCAATTTGTCAATTTGGTTGAAGATTTCCTCTCGTTCATCGATAGGGGTTGATTCTATCTTTGACTTCAAGTCTGCAATCTTATGCTTTTGTTCCTGTGCGGAGTCTTGAACGTATGATTGTATTTCCTTTGTTTTTGCGCGGAGCGCATCATTGTTGAGTTTCTTAATTTCAGGATAAACTTGTTTTACCTTTTCCACGAGAGGTTTCACAAGTTTCATGTCTCTTGTTGACTTGTTTCCAAACAACGAAGTTAACAATTTGTTTAAGTTCATATTTGTATTTAATTTTTTGTTACTTAATTCGATTTGCAAAGTTACGAAAAAAAACGATATTTGCACATAAAATAAATTCCAAATGATACTTATGTAATTAAAATCATATCAATGGAGTTGCAACACAAGCATTTGGTGCCCTGATTCTAATTGCTTTTGATATTGTTGGCGATATTCTTTCTGCTGAAACATGAGTTTCCAATCGTTCCGGTTTTATTCCGGAACCCCATATTATAATAGGAAAAGTTGCTGATGTTGTATTTGGTTTAATCTCTTGCTTGTTTTCCTCGTTTAATAATTTCCATCCGGGTTGTGTAACAATTATAAGGTCTCCGCATGTATTACTGTTGAACGAATTTCGCATTGTTGCAAGCATGTCGGAACCTGCGGTCAGCAATTGGTGTTTTGTAAACACATCGCCAACCCCCGAACTTTCAAGAAGGAACATCTGTGACCTATTGAGCATTTCGCTCACTTCAATCTTTTTCTGTTCTGCAAGTTTCGTGTTTAGATATATCTGATTGTTCATACAGCCTTCGACATATTTCCCTTGGTCGTAAATGGCATTTAGATATAGTTCCAACAGTTTTGCCGAACGGTTTATGTAGTATGTTCCGTGTGGTATTCGTAGTTGCGCGTAGTCAATGTTTTGCGGTGGATAAAGTCCGGTTCCGGTAGTTATGACAAGCAGATTCTCTTCTCCCACTGCACTCGTTGCCATTTTTACAAGACGACTTATGTCTTTATCAAGTTCTTTGTAGGTTGCCAGTTCGTCCGATACGTCAAATGTTAGTGCCAATATGTCACTATCATCGTCTTTCCCCAAAGAAAAATTTGCAATACAACTTATTGCTGCGTTTGCAACAAGGTAGTTGTTTTGTGACAAATTAATTTCGTCTTCCTGTTTCTCAATGTTGGGTAGCCAATTCGGAAGTTCCTCCGGATAATATGTTGAAGTACTCCATCTTCTTGTTATGTCGTCAATCCAAAAAGCGCAGTTGGCATAATGACATGCCGACAAGATTGCAGCTTCACGTTTGGCAGCAATTGCATATACCTTGCCACGGTTTTCTGTTTTTGCCTTCAGTTCATCGCCAATCATCGAAGATAGTACATTCGATGCAGAGCCGCTGGAGTATGTACCTACTGCACTGTATTTGCTGTCGTCAACACAAGAAACTACCTTTAGGGAATGTCTGTCAAGCCATTGGGAGTTGGCAATGCCATTATAATACGGCGTGGTACCGGTATATATAGATGTAATGGCAGACGCGATGTCAACAGGTGCGAACGGCATTGTTGCCGTGGCAAAGACTTTCCCGGACTCGATAAGTCGGCGGAAGCCACCTTCCTCAAAATATCCGGAGTAACTGTCGAGGCACTCCGATGTCATTTGATTGATCACAATGTTTATTACAAGTCTCGGTTTGGGATTCTGTTGTGCCTGAAGCCCCGTGGATATTATGGCAAGCAATGTTGCCGTAAGGTATCGTCTGTTAAACTTTAATAGGTTGTCTCGCATCCTAAAGTGTTATTATTTTATTTATAATTTCACGCTCATACCTTTTCGGGCGAGCCAATGGTAAGGCGGGTATTGCAATTTGAAAGCAGCCCCTTTAAGCTCCTTATCAGCAAAGATAATGCCAAAAGATACATTCCGTCTGCATATAACTGGAAAAATCCGCCTATGAAGAAAAGACATGCCAATGCCACCCATATTATATGTTGTTTATCCTTTATGCCTTTCCTATGTCTTTTGATTAATCTCTTTATGAAGAAAAACGGTAGTGGGTTGAGAATCAGTATTTGGAGATTAAGTCTTACCGTAGGGTGTTGTGAAAAAATCATCAGGAAAAGAATTATACCTGTGGTTGATACAAACAGCATTAGAAACACATCAAAATATATCATTCTTGTACTCTTGACAAATTCAACTATTGTAATCACGATGGTTATAACGAGTAACAACAATGCACAATGGTTGGGTGTCAAAGGGAATCCTTTATCTAAAACAGGAGGCTTGGCATCAATGATTGTCGTTGTTTTTTCAACCAGACGCTTGTGGTTGTCGTTCCTTGTCGCATTTTCAAAATCATACATCAGGTTGTCCGGTAAAAACTGCCGTTGTTCTTGTGTCGTGGGCATGTCCGAGCCTATACCGAGCAACAAGTCGTTTCCGAAGCGTGCCCATGGATAATGTTCGTTCTTTTGATGAATAATCTCTCTGAAAGTTCCACCATTGCGTGATGTGTAATTGATGCCTCCTTTGATATTGTTCACAATTATATCACGTGCTCTCGTGGTGCAGTTGTCATAGAAAAAATTATATCTGTAATATTTGTTCTCCGGCAATAGGTTTACTTGTATGGCATCAAATACAAGCATTTTCTCATCAGGAGTGAGATTAAGCACTTGCTGTACTACACGACTCCCGCCGTCCTTGTATTCTTTAATAAAATATTTGAAAGGGATAATTCCGATTTCATAATCGGTCATGCCAAATACAAACCGTGGTACAAATAAAGGTTTGTCAAAAGAAAACACCCCATAATTCACAGCCACATCAAGACCGGTGCGCATGTCGCGAAGTCTTATGGCAGTGTGTCCGTAAAGGCTGTATATTTGCTGGCGTGGAGAACATGTCAGTAAACTTATCTCCAGTGAGTCAAGAGACAACCTTTTATTCTGTCCGTTCGAAAGTGTTACATTCTGCATGGCCAATACCAATAGTAATACTTTCAATATACCAATTCTCTGTTTCACGTTGCAAAATTACTTTATATTTTCCACTTAACGTTCTTTTGTTTCAAAAAAAAAAGATAATTTTGCACCCGATATTAGTTCGTTTTTTATAATCCGAGCATTTTTGCAGATTGTGACAAGTGATTTACGTCTCATTATCGATGTTGGCAATACATCAATAAAAATGGTTTGTTTCGATGGTATGAATGCCGTTGATGAAGTTCGCATCAATAATATTTGTGACAATGAAGCATTGGATTTTATATCAAGACATAAATTCTCAAAGGGAATATATTGCTCAACAGTATTGCTGAATGACGGTTTTATGGACTTTATCGGCAATCTGCATTTTCCGATGCTTTATTTCCAGCCCGGCATAACTGCCGTACCAATAAGGAATTTGTACAAGACACCTTTGACATTGGGATCCGATCGGCTCGCCGCTGTTGTTGGTGCATCGTTAAACAACAAGGGAATGGACATTCTTGTAATTGATGTTGGAACATGTATAACATACGATTTCATTAACTCTAAAGGAGAATATGAGGGGGGGAATATTTCACCCGGAATAGAGATGAGACTGAAATCACTACATGCATTCACTTCAAAGTTACCTTCCATTGATGCCGAAGGACGCATAACGGAAATTGGAGATTCTACGGAGACTGCCATAAGGAGTGGCGTAATAAACGGTGTGAAGCGTGAAATAGAAGGGTATATAAACATATTTGGTAGTAAATATTCTCAACTTTACATTTATTTAACGGGAGGAAGCCATGTAAATTTGCATTTCTCAGAAAAAAATCACACCTTTGCACCTGCAAATCACAATGGCACAATGCCAAATCTTGTAGAGGACGGTTTGTTAGTGCCGAAAGGATTAAATGCAATACTCGAATACAATAAAGAACAATGAAGAAAATAACTATCGCCATTCTTATGATGGTAACGACGCTTACGGCAACAGCCCAGAGCGGTACTAATTCACCATATAGTCAATATGGATTTGGAGTTTTGTCAGATCAAACCAGTGGCTTTAACAGAGGCATGAACGGACTGGGTATAGGATTTAGGGAGGGCAACCAAATAAATTTCATTAACCCGGCTTCTTATTCATCAATGGACTCGCTAACGTTTATTTTTGATGCAGGAGTAAGCGGACAGTTGACAAACTTTTCAGAGAATGGAGTAAAAAAGAATGCGAATAATGCAAATTTTGAATATGCCGTTGCAGCATTCCGTTTAGTCAAACATTTTGGTTTGAGTTTCGGTATATTGCCTTTTTCCAACGTAGGGTATAATTACGCATCTTCCGGATACATTAACAATGATAGAACTTCAGGATATGTAAATACATATTTTGGGAGTGGAGGTCTTCATCAAGTATTCCTCGGTCTCGGATTGGAACCTTTGAAAAACATATCCATAGGAGTCAATGCTTCTTATCTGTGGGGAGATTGTAATCGCTCTATAATAAATTCATATACGGATGTTTACATAAACAGTTTGTCTAAATTCTATTCGGTAAATGTAAAAAGTTACCGATTGGATTTCGGTTTGCAATATTCCATTCCGTTTGGTAAGAGCAATTCGTTGACAATAGGAGCGACATACGGATTGGGACACAACCTTAATGCTGATGCAGAATGTAAGATTCTGTCAACCAATAAACAGACAGGAGTAAAAGACAGTACGGTGTTTGCAGTCAACAACGGACTGTCACTGCCACATTTTATTGGTGCCGGTTTTATGTATAATCATAAAAATAAGATAAAATTAGGTGTGGATTATTCGTTACAGAAATGGGCTTCCACTTCTTTTCCTGTCTATACCGAAATAGGAGGGAAGGCTGGTTATATCCTCAATGACAAGTATTTTAAAGACAGGCATAAGGTTACTGTGGGAGGCGAGTATTGTCCGAGTGCATTCAGTAGAAAGTTTTTCAACAGACTTGCCTATCGTTTGGGTGCATCATATTCGACACCTTATTTAAATATAAATGGATATGACGGACCGAAAGAATTTTCCGTAAGTGCAGGTTTTGGAATACCCATAATGAATAGTTATAATAACAAGTCGGTACTTAATATATCGGCTCAGTGGGTACGTATAGATACGAATAAGTTCATTACCGAGAATACGTTTAGGATAAACATCGGATTAACTTTCAACGAGCGATGGTTCATGAAATGGAAAGTTGAATAGTCCGTATTGCCGAGTATAATGAAAAAGATATTTGAAAGGCTATGTGGTTTTTCATTGAGAAAGAGGTATGAGAAAATGTATCTCTTACCTTTTTTGTTACCCTTGCTTGCCATATCTTGCGAAAGTGGTGTGGAACATACTGCTCCTGCCATTAACGAGCGTGACTCGGTGGCTCTTATGATAAGTTACGGAGTAAACACGTTGATTAGTGACTCCGGAATAATGAAATACAGAATTGTTACGGAGGAATGGGAAATTAATCAAAACAGGAATCCGTCACGTTGGATATTCAGGAACGGATTGTTTCTTGAAGAGTTTGACAAAAGTTTTCATGTAGAGGCTTTTCTCCAAGCAGACACTGCATACTACTATGATACAAAACGTTTGTGGGAATTGCGCGGAAGGGTTAGCGTAAGGACAAAAAACGGAATGTATTTTACCAGTGAAGAACTTTTTTGGGATCAGAATCTTCACGAACTATACAGCGACAAATATTCGCGTTTGATTACTCCGACAAGGGAACTCGAAGGTACACATTTCCGCAGTGACGAACGACTTACTCACTATACCATAACCAATACAAAAGGCTCATTCGTCAAAGGTAAGAATGGTATAGGAAATTCGGAGGCTGACACGATATTGTCTGCACCGGACACCGCAAAAGCGAAAATAAGGATGCCGGCAAATCCGAAAGCGAAAATACAAGATACACCAACAATCACGAACAAAAGATAATCTCTCATGGATGATATTGACATAGCATTAATCATAGAGATATTAGCAACAATGATTCTGTCTGCATTCTTTTCCGGAATGGAGATCGCATTCGTTTCGAGCAACCGCATGCTTGCCGAAATGGAAAAAGATAAATTCGGAATATCCAGATTGCCACTGCAAATATTCTATAAATATCCTAATAACTTTGTCAGCACCATGCTCGTGGGAAACAATATCGTACTTGTGGTGTATGGCATTCTTGTCGCAAAATTATTCGACAACACGATATTCCAAGGATTTGAGCCAAGTGTTACCGTACCATTAGATACTATTCTTTCTACCATAATTGTACTATTTACCGGAGAGTTTCTTCCTAAATCTATTTTTAAAAGCAATGCAAACAGATTGCTTACCATATTTGCTTTTCCTGCATTTGTCTTTTACATATTGCTATGGCCTATATCAAGATTTTCAACAATAATATCTCATATATTGATGAGAATTGTAGGAATAAAGGTCGAGAAAGAAAGCGGAGATGAGATATTTTCCAAATTAGACCTTGACCATTTGGTACAATCTAGTTTGGCCAAGGCAAAAGACGATTCTCAGATAGACGACGATGTCAGGATATTTCAAAATGCGCTTGAGTTCTCCGATACAAAAGTACGCGACTGCATGATACCGCGTACCGAAATTTGTGCGGTTGAGTACTCTTCGTCTGTATCCGAACTTAAAAATATATTTATTGAAAGCGGCAAATCTAAAATAATCGTTTACAGAGAAGACATAGACCATATCATTGGCTACATACATTCATCGGAAATGTTTCGTGATGCAAACAACTGGCACAAAGGCATACAGAACATGCCTTATGTACCGGAGACAATGCCTGCGAAGAAACTGATGCAGACATTCATGCAACAAAAGAAGACTCTCGGAGTGGTTATTGACGAATTCGGAGGAACATGCGGTATTGTTAGTCTTGAAGATATTGTTGAGGAAATATTCGGAGACATTGAGGACGAGCATGATAACTCCAACTATGTGGCAAAACAAATCTCTGAAAATGAGTTTATATTATCTGCACGCCTTGAAATAGACAAGGTAAACGAGAAATTCAACGTAAATCTGCCGGAAAGTGAAGAATACATGACCATAGGCGGACTCATTCTGAACTATTACGAAAGTTTCCCGAAACTAAATGAAATTGTGACCGTTGGCGAGTTTGAATTTAAGATTATAAAGAATACTATGACAAAAATAGAGTTGGTAAGGTTGAAAGTGTTGAAATAGCAAAACTTTTTCGATATTATATGCCAATAATTATCATCTTTTTTGTAATTTTGCACCTTGAAACTCATTATTTGGGAAATTGTTACTGCGTGTGGTTAAGCAATGAGGCCATACAGACAATAATTCCAATGAAGTTAAGAATAATAAAATAATAAAATAAAATTAAAAACAAAAAATGGCAGCAATTGGAAAAATCAGAAGTTGGGGACCTATCCTTATCGTGGTAATCGGTTTGGGTCTTTTTGCATTCATTGCTGAAGATTGGAGCAAAATTGTCGATGCTCTCTTTGGCAAAAGGAACGAGGTCGGTACCGTGCTTGGAAAGACGGTTGACATCAACGATTTCAATGAAAGGGTAAACGAGTTTACGGAATATGTGAAAATTGCCCGTGGAATGGAGAACCTGACAGACGAGCAGACAACGGCTCTGCGCGATCAAGTTTGGCAGACAATGGTTCAAAACAGCATCATTGAAAAGGAAGCAGGAGAACTTGGTCTTACTGTTACAGATGAGGAGTTGCAGAATATGATGAAAGAGGGAACAAACCCAATGCTTCTCCAAACTCCTTTCGTAAACCGGCAGACCGGTCGGTTTGACTATACCATGGTACAGAAATTTCTAAATGACAAGTCTGCATTGAACAATCCCCAATTAGCCGAGCAGTATGAAGCAATCAGCAAATTCTGGTCTTTCACAGAGAAAAATCTTCGCACACAACTTCTCGCACAGAAATATCAGACCCTTTTTGCTCGTTGCATGATGGTTACAAACAATATTTCAGCAAAGTTGGCATTTAAGGCAGAGAACGAGGAAAGCACAATAGAACTGGCTTCAATACCATATTCGTCGATTAATGACAATAAAGTAACTGTAACAGATGCCGACCTGAAAGCAAAATATGAAGAGTTGAAACCTATGTTCCGTCAGTTTAAAGAGACTCGCGACATAAAATTTGTAAGCGTCAAGGTCGCAGCTTCAGATGCTGACCGTAAAGCAACAAACGACCAAATGAATAAATTTGCAGAAGAACTCAAGAGTGCCGAGACACCGGGTAATGTCGTAAGCAAAAGTTCTTCACTCATTCCGTTCAATGGCGTTCCCGTGGGTAAAGATGCTTTTCCAATGCCTGTGGCATCAAAACTTGACTCTATGTCCGTTGGACAAACGTTAGGTCCGGTAATCGGTGAAGACAATACGATTAATATTATACGTCTCATTGCAAAAGAGCAATTGCCTGACTCAATACAAATTCGTGTAATCCAAGTTGCGGATCAAAATGCAGATATGGCATCAAAACGTGCAGACAGCATCTACAACGCATTACAAGGAGGTGGAGATTTCGATGCACTTGCAAAGAAATATGGTCAGACAGGGGAGAAAACTTGGGTGACAACGCGTCAATATCAGAATGCTCCGGCAATTGACACGGATTTCCGTTCTTATATCAACTCGATTAATAATATGGCTGTTAACGAGACGAAGAACGTAAAACTTTCAGGTGGAAATATGATTGTACAGGTTACCGACCGCCGTTCAATGGTTACGAAATACATTGCTGCGGTTATTTCCAAGACAATGGATTTCTCTAAAGACACATACAATACTGCATACAACAAGTTCAGCCAATATGTAAGTGAAAGCCGCACCATTGGGGCTTTGGAAAAGAATGCCGCAAAATATGGTTATAAAGTGGAGGAACGCAAAGACTTGTCAAGTACGGAATATTATGTCGCAAATGTCAACAACACACGCGATGCAATGAGATGGATTTATAGTGCAAACGTGAATGAGGTTTCTCCGCTTTACGAATGTGGCAACAATGACAATCTCCTTGTCGTTGCATTGACAGGAATACATGATGTCGGATTCCGCACGCTTGACGATTCCAATGTTAAGGAATATATAAAGAATGCAGTCATTCGTGACAAGAAAGCAGAACAGATAATTGCCAACGTGAAAGATGTAAAGTCTGTTGAAGCAGCAAAAGCAAAGGGCGCACTGGTAAATGAGGTGGCACAAGTGACATTTGCAGCACCGGTGTTCGTTCAGGCTACCGGTGCAAGCGAACCGGCTCTCAGTGGTGCTGTGGCTGCGACAGGCAAGGGCAAGTTCTCTGCTTCCCCCGTAAAGGGTAATGCCGGAGTATATCTTTTCATGGTAAAAGACAAGGTTACTCTTCCCGGAAAATATGATGAGGCAACATACGCCGCACGTCTCGGACAGAGAGCAGCACAGGCAGCTCAGCAGGCATTGCAGGAGTATTTCATCAAGGCAGACGTGAAAGATAAGAGATACGTTTTCTTCTAATTTGAATCTTCTATTAGAAAGTATGTAATGTAAACAACATAATACAATTATGCCATTAGGGCGGGTTCCAAAAGTTTTACACACTTTTGGAACCTTCTTTTTTCAATATCAGTTAATGCGTTGTTGTTCCAATTTATATCATACGATGCAACATTTAACCCAAATCGGTCATTAGACCGCATTTACTTAGATTTGCTATTGCCGTTACGCTTCCCAACCGCTTTAGCCCGCTTGCTGACATCTGCGCAGCCATTTCATCTCTACGTTAGCCCGCTACGCCTTCGATGAAACGGCTGCACATCTGCTCAACAATCGAACAAAATCGGTTGAGGGTTCTAATGACCGATTTGGGTTTAAACATAAATGATTTTTTCACTTGTACTTAACCGAACAGTAAATTCGGCGATTTTGGTCTGTAAATTCGGCAAATTTACTATCTTGTTTGTAATTAGTGGCAGGTCTATTCGTCGTTAACATAAAAGCAAGAGCATAAGTCACGATGTTATTTGGAATACGACGAATAATGCAATAAATCTTTTTGGTAAATAGGACTTTATGAGAATAAAAGGATTATCATCAAAATGCCGTATGAAATTGATTACGGTTTCTGGTTGGAAATCAATCGAGATATGTAGTGTTTTTTAGAAATACGGCATTCAAATAATAACCGGACAAGCATTCAAATACTTGTGAGATTTGCCATATTAATATCGGTGTACAGAAGAAATCAAATCTATCCGTGACAATTAGAACGATGGAAAAGCAAAAGAACAGAGCGCACTTTGTGCAGAATACGGATACATATATATTGTAAGTTTTAATGTGTTAATTCTCATTTTTCACTCCTACATATCGACGAATTACAAGATGACAAAATGTAATAAAAAAAGGTTAAAAGCACTTTTTCTTTAAGTAAACATTCTTTTTTAATAAATAAAATCGCTAACTTTGCACCTGCAAAAATGGGTAAGTCCTGCACGGCCAGCTCCCTTCGAATCCTCCAGGACGGGAACGTAGCAAAGGTAGTTGGTTGTAGCGGCGCGATGCAGACCGCTTACCCACCCGCCTCTTTAGCTCAGTTGGCCAGAGCACGTGATTTGTAATCTCGGGGTCGTTGGTTCGAATCCGACAAGAGGCTCAAGAAAGTTAAAGGTTAAAAGTTGAATGTGCAGGTATTTTCTTTGCCATTGACTTTTAACCTTTTATAGTTTAACTTTAAAGAATATATGTGAGTTATGAGAGATTTTGGAACATTGGCGCAGGTTAGACGCAGCCATCGCAAGTTTACAGACGAAGAAATTGGTGCAGACGACGTAAGATTGATACTTCGTGCCGCACTTATGTCTCCTACAAGTAAGAGCAGAAGAGATTGGCAGTTTGTTGTTGTTGATGACAAGAATGATCTTGAAAAGATTTCAGATGCTAAAAGTCATGGTTCACAACTTATAAAAGAAGCCTCGCTTGCCGTTGTAGTCTTAGGCGATCCCATGACAAATGACTGTTGGGTGGAGGATGCTTCCATTGCTGCAATATCCATGCAATACCAAGCCGAGGATTTAGGTCTTGGTTCTTGCTGGGTGCAAATGCGCGGGAGAGGACTTTCCGACGGCACATCTGCCGACACCGTAATACGCGGAGTACTTGA
Source organism: Prevotella sp. OH937_COT-195 (assembly GCF_003932845.1). Taxonomy (GTDB): domain Bacteria; phylum Bacteroidota; class Bacteroidia; order Bacteroidales; family Bacteroidaceae; genus Prevotella. The sequence continues at coordinate 71,475 of NZ_RQZH01000012.1, read as the reverse complement.
TATTCCTGAAAATCTATCGTGTCTGTGTGTGATTGCATTCGGACACAAAGCCGAAGAAAGGAATGCTCAAAATGAAGATCGCTTGAAGTGGGAGAATGTTCATGTCGGGCGATATTAAGCGTATTGTAATCATCGGTGCCGGAAACCTTGCCACGAACCTTGGCGAGGCATTGTTGCGACAAGGCATAAAAGTAGAACAGGTTTTCAGTCGCACGGAAAGGTCTGCCGAATCTTTGGCAAAAAGACTCGGCAGTCGCCGGACGACATCTTTTGACGGCATCGTTACGGGAGCCGACCTTTATATCGTTTCTGTCAAGGACTGTGTACTCGACATTGTTCTTCCGAAAGTTTTGGAAAAGGCGGCAGGCGGCATAGTGGTTCACACTGCAGGAAGTGTCCCGTTAAGTGTTTTCGGAGACACAAATGTGGCGCATGGCGTTTTTTATCCCATGCAGACTTTCAGCAAGCAGAAGAATGTGAATTTCAGAGAGATATCAATTTTCGTTGAGGCTTCCGACGAGCGTACTTGCGAGGTGCTTGAATGTTTCTCGCACGAACTTACGGAAAAGGTATATCGTCTCGATTCCGAGAAGCGTCGTTATCTTCATGTTGCCGCAGTGTTTGTGTGTAATTTTGCCAATCATTGTTTTGCCATTGCAGATGATTTGCTTTCTGCCCACAACATACCATTCAGTGTGATGCTTCCGTTGATAAATGAAACCGTGAAAAAACTTGAGATGCTTTCTCCACGAGAATCACAAACAGGTCCCGCGGCAAGGAGAGATATTGATGTTATCAATGAGCATTTGGAACTTATAGAATCTCCTGTGGCGAGGGATATTTATGAAATTATGAGTAAAAGTATAATGGGAATTGATAAATGACAGAGTAATATAAAAATGATAAACTACGATTTGAGCAAGATAAAAGCCATTGTGTTTGATGTTGACGGGGTATTGAGTTCCGAGACTGTTCCTCTCCACCCCGGCGGCGAGCCAATGAGGACGGTAAACATTAAGGATGGATATTCCATACAGTTCGCCATGAAACAAGGTCTTCGTATTGCCATAATAACGGGAGGTGGCACAGAGGCTGTGCGGTTGAGGTATGAAGGTCTTGGCGTAAAGGATATTTATATGAAAGCCGCCGTTAAGATAAATGCTTACGAAGATTTAAAAAACCGTTACGGATATTCTGACGATGAATTGATTTTTATGGGTGACGATATTCCGGATCTTCAAGTGTTGAGAACGTGCGGTTGTCCCTGCTGTCCTTCGGATGCTTGTGCCGAAGTAAGACAGACTTGTATATACATAAGTGACAGGCGTGGCGGATATGGTTGTGGTCGTGATGTGGTGGAGCAAGTATTGAAAGCACAAGGAAAATGGCTTTGTGATGCACGAGCATTCGGATGGTGATTTTTTAATTGGAAACAGATAATATACAATGAAAATAATATTGGCTTCGGGAAGTCCGAGAAGAAAAGAATTGTTATCGGGGTTAAATGTTGATTTTGAGATAAGATTGTTGCCCGGAATAGATGAGAGTTATCCGGACGATCTGCCTGTACAGGAAATTAGTGAATTTATTGCGAGAAAGAAATCTTCTGCTTACAAGGGAAGTATTTCTTGCGACGAACTTGTGATTACCGCCGATACGATTGTAGTGATTGACGGTAAAGTTCTTGGTAAACCTGTTGATGCCGAAGAAGCCTGCTCAATGTTAAGATTGATAAGCGGTCGTACGCATCAGGTCATAACCGGAGTATGCCTTATGACAAAAGAACAAGAGCGAGTTTTCTCGGTTGAGACCGACGTTACTTTCAAAAAACTTTCAGAGAGTGAGATAGAATATTACGTTGAACATTACAAACCTTTTGACAAGGCCGGTGCATACGGCATTCAAGAGTGGATAGGCTTTATTGGGGTGGAATCAATACAAGGTAGTTATTTCAATGTAATGGGACTGCCGGTACAGCGTATTTATAGCGAACTTTTGGCATTCCAAAACTCAATGTAGCGGCGTGCAACCTTTACATGGTCATGATGTCTTCGAACATATTCGATACTGTCTTGTTTCATCGTCGGAATATCTTTCTTGTGTTCTATCAGCCACTCTAATTGTTCAACGACACTTTTGTAGCATGGCAGAACATTTATAATGGGACGAAGTTCTCTTTCACCTATAATATCATAGTTTTCCGGTTCTCCTCCACCTATACATATTATTCCCTTGCTCATTGCAAGCAGAGAATTCATGCTTGGTGTGTATGAATACAACTGGTCGAGAATGACATCGCTTCCATCCATAATTTTTTGGTATTCGTTGAATGACACCCCCTCCGCTTTCATTATCTCAATTTCTTCCGGATGGCGTGCGGCAACGTCGAGTGCAGCCTTCAGCATAATATCCGTTCCTTTGTATTCGTTCCTTCCGCGGCTTATTCCGATGAAAATTCTAATCTTCTCATTGTGTGAGGTTATGGAGGAGGGGGAGTTTTTTCCAAGATTAATTGGAAGTGGAATAAAACTTGTTTTTTCCGGGAATACATTCTTGTATGTTGCATAGTATTCGTATAGACAAGCAACTATTCCGTCACAGTCTTTTGCTATTATTCTGTTAAGTTGCTCTTTCGGAGTACCTATCCAATCTTTTCTTTCCTTTACCGCATCATAGTTATTTCTGATTTTGTTGCCAATATTGAAATCGCTATATCGCAGAGGCATTTGACAAGAATTTATTTTTGCCCAATAATAGTCCATACCGAAAGCGCCCATGAAAAGTTTCCCGTTTTCTTTTCTTATTCGTTTGTAGAATGGAATAATACGTTGCGCCTTCAATTCAAGGAACATGGGGTTTATTAGTTGAACAACATCGAAGTTTTTCATTTTTGGCATTACGGATAACAGTTTTGCCATTAATTTGACTCCTCCAATCTTCCCCGGTTTGCGTGCAATATCAATGTCTCTTGGGAAATCTTTCCAAAAATCTCCATTGCTTGCCACCACGACCTCGTTTCCCAATTCACGCAATCCCTCGGCAAGTGTCGCATGCAAGTTGCTGTATTCGCCTAACAGTAATATTCTCATCTTTCACGTTTCAGCAAAGGCAGTGCAAGCATTAATACTTTCTTTCCGGTGTCGGATTTTATCATCTTGTTGAATATCTTGTATTTCCATGTATAATTGTCGGATGGGAGCGGATATAGTCCTTTTTTCTCTAAATTCCTTATTCGCTTTTCGAGTTGATGCCTTGACCGGGTAAGTACAATGGTGTTATAAATATAGTCCATGGTAAGTTGTGCCACTCTTCGACGCAATGCCGCGGAATCTTGTGCCGGCAAGGTGCCGGCAAGGTGGTAAAGGTTGTATATGACATGCTCGGTGTCTGCAAGTCGTTTGGCAAGTCTTCGTTTACCTTTTTTGTGCGTTACCGATGAACTGTTCTTGCGGTAATAATATGCGCAAGTATCAGTGGCATACAATTTTTCTGCGCTTAGTATTAGTTGTGGTGTAAATTCTTCATCCTCACCAAATTCTACTCCTGCGCTAAATTTAAGGTTTGCAAGTATGTTACGGCTGAATACATATCCGCACACAGATGCCTTGATGTTGTTACGACGCATGTATTCTTCTCCGCTCAACGGTCCATCGAACATATATGGCGTGTCTATGTTTGTGTCTTTTTTTGTGAAATTGAATAATACTATGTCGGGATCTTTGAATCTAACTATGTCGAGACAGTGTTCATACCCGGCAAGAATTAGTTTGTCGTCTCCATCGATGAATTGTATGTATTTTCCGCTCGCGATTTTCAATCCCATATTCCTTGCCACACTGACACCCTTGTTTGGTTGCCGTATATATATGATATTGTCGCAGATTTCCCTTATACCCGAAAGCGTATCCTCGTCAGAGCCGTCATCGACAACTATAATTTCCACCTCGCGGTGGTTCAGTGATAATGCCGTTATGCTTTGAAGGCATTCTTTGAGCATTTCATCCGGCAGATTGTATGTCGTGACTATGAAACTAACGAGCGGAGTTTGTTCCGTAGCATAAATATTGTTAGGCATCGTAATGGTATTTTATCGTTTGCAAAGTTACGATATTGATTTGAAAAAATGATGTTTTTCATGTGAAATATTTATATATGACATTTTGCGTTTTAAATATTTTTATAAAAAAAGGCGGTGGCGTGTAATAAAAAAGCACTTCCCTCGTTAATAAATGAGGTTATGGAAAGCAACAGGGTCAGTTATAATCATATTTTGAAATATACCGGTATTTTTGGTGGCATACAAGGTGTCAATATTCTTTTTGCCCTTGTTAGGAATAAGTTTGTTGCACTAATACTGGGACCTGACGGAATGGGGCTTGTCTCGCTATTCAATTCCACGGTCAAACTCGTTTCCGATTCTACTAATTTCGGCATTCATATTAGTGCTGTGAAGAATATTTCCGAAGCGTTAAGCAAGAATGACGGGTATGAGGTAGAGAAAAACATTGCAATAGTAAGGTCGTGGAGTCTTCTTGTGGCATTATTTGGCATGCTCGTGTGCATGCTTACGGGATCAATGTTGGACAATATTGCTTTTAGTTGGGGCGACCACAGTCTTCATTTTATACTTTTGTCTCCCATTGTGGGTATGGCTGCGATTACCGGCGGTGAAACGGCAATTTTGAAAGGTACGCAGAAACTTCGTGGTCTTGCTGCTATTTCCTCGCTTAACATAATATTTGCACTTGTCACAACAATACCTATATATTATATATGGGGTGAAAGCGGTATTATTCCGTCGCTTATCGTCGTTGCTGTAATACAGATGTTGCTCACAATACGTTACTCCTCCAGAAAGTATCCTTTAAAATTTGATTTCTCAAAGGCAGCCCTTGGCAGGGGAGGGGGCATGATAAAACTTGGTGTGGCATTTGTTTTGGCCGGAATAATGGGAAGCGGCATCGATTTTGCCATAAGGTCGTTTCTCAACAACTATGGTGCGTTGGATACAGTAGGATTGTATAATGCGGGATATGTCATCACTCTTTCCTATGCCGGCATGGTGTTTTCTGCTATGGAATCCGATTATTTCCCGCGTTTGTCGGCAATTACATCAGATACGGCGGCACGCAACATCGCCATAAACAACCAGATTGAGGTATTGCTTTTGCTAATATCTCCAATGATAGTGGCATTCATAGTCTTTATGCCTGTTATAGTGCCATTATTGCTGAGTTCCAAGTTCCTACCCTCTATAGAAATGATGCAGGTAATGGTGTTGTCGCTCTATGGGAGGGCACTTGTCCTGCCTATGCAATATCTGCCACTTTCCCGTGCTGATTCGCGCTCTTATCTTCTGCTTGAGGCTATATATGATGTGTTGTTGTTTTCTGCGACGGCATTACTTTACATTAATTTCGGCCTTATCGGAGCCGGTGTAGCCATCACGCTTGTGGGGCTGATAGATGTTTTCGTTACTATTTTTTTTCTTCGTTTAAGATATTCTTATGTCTTTAGTCGCAATGTAATGAAATATGTCGTTGTGCAAGTTCCGCTCGGTATTTGTGCCCTCGCAATAAGTTTCCTTATCAACGGCTGTATGTATTGGTGTTTCGGTGTGTTGCTCGTTGCTTGCAGTATTCTCTTTTCGTATATGATTTTGAGACAGAAAGTGAAACTTTGGAAAAAGCTTTCCGACAAATTCTTGAATATATTAAAAATAAAGTCGAAGAGGGGAGATGATGGGGAAAGTTAGTGTATTGGTGGCGGTTTATAATGCCGGGAAGACTATTGCAAGATGCCTTGACTCGCTTATTGCCCAAACACATAACGACATAGAGATACTGTGTGTAGATGATTGTTCCACCGATGACTCTTTTGACCTGTTATGTGAATATGCAAGAAATGATAACAGGATAAGAGTTTTCAAGCATACTGAAAACAAAGGTTCGGCGATGGCGCGTAACAAAGGACTTGCAGAAGCTACAGGAGATTTTGTATGCTTCCTTGACAGTGACGACCGTTTGTCTGAAGACGCATTGGAAAAGGCTTTGTGCGTGTTCGATGACAATCCGCGTACAGATTGCGTTCTGTTTCATGTGAGAATGGTTGACGGAGAAGTGGAAGAGAATTACCCTATGTCACACTTTGACTTTATGACAGGATATGAGGCTTTCGAGGCTTCCCTTACTTGGAAGATACACGGCTGTTACATGACACGCATGCCGCTTCACAAACGATATCCTTATGACGAAACTTGCCGCGCATATAGTGATGACAACACAACGAGAATACATTACTTCAATTCAAAGGAAGTGAGATGCTGCGACGGAATTTACTTTTATTATAAAAACGAAATGTCGGTTACCCATAAGCCAAGCGTAAGACGGTTTGATTACATGAAAGCAAATGAATCGATGAAAAGACAACTCACGCTTATGGGTGTTGACGACAAAGTGATGCGGATGTATGAAAAAGTAAGATGGCTTGTGGTAGTAGATACATATATGTTTTATTTCGTTAACCGCAATCGATTGAAAAGAGAAGAAGCCGATTTCGGTATCAATGAGATTAAACGTGTGTGGGAAACTATTGAAACTGACAAGATTGACTTTGCATTGAAACACAAATTCGGATATATGCCCCTGCGTTTCTCTTGGAAATTATTTCGTCTTCAAGAAGAAATTTACTTCACTTTAAAGAAACTTATTGGAAGAATTTGAAAAATGTCAGATAAAACTTTGAGTTTCGACAAGAAAATGGTAATTTTGCGGTTGAAATGACACTGATAATCGTAACTATATTGATTTTGAGTTATCTTTTGATAGCCACATCAAACCTCACAAAAGTCAATAAGACGGCAATAGCCATCTTTGCAGCGGCTGTGGGTTGGGTGTTGTATATCTGTTACGGAACAGATTTTGTGATGAGTCAGCACTCAGCCGAATATATTGATTTTCTCGGTGGAGCAATTCCCACAAGTACTGCGGTTAAACACTATATCGCACAAAACATTTTTTTGAAATATGTAGGTAGAGGAGCGGAAATAGTATTGTTTCTACTTGCCACCATGACTATTGTGGAGATACTTAACAATAATGGTTGTTTCGATTTCCTTACAGAATTGATGAAAACACGGAATAGTAGGAAACTGCTATGGATGATGACCGGAATAACATTTGTCGTTTCTGCAAATCTTGACAATATAACCACTACTACAATGATGCTCGTAGTGATGCACGGTTTGATACCAAACCGCCGTCATCGGATAATATATGGGTGTGCAATAGTATTGGCGGCAAATTGTGGAGGTGCATTGACCGTCATCGGAGATCCGACAGGCTTACTTTTATGGAATAATGGCGCAGTTACGGCATCGAGGTTCTCGGCATCATTGGCAATTCCATGCCTCGTTTCATGCGCATTGCCGGTATTTATGTTGGGCAGAATGCTTCCGGAAAGAATCAGTATTGAATGGGTCTTACCTTATAGAGGAGACGATACCAACTTATCAAGATGGCAGCGCATAATGATGCTTTTTGTGGGTATAGGCGGACTTTGGTTCATACCCACATTCCACAACATAACCAAGTTGAGTCCGTTTATAGGGGCACTTTGCGTACTGTCGCTTTTGTGGATAGTAAATGAAATTGTGAACCGCAAACTTATGAATGTTGACAAGATGATACAGCGCAGAATGCCGCGTGTACTTCAGTATGGAGTTATACAGATGATGCTTTTTGTCATGGGTATGATGCTTGCGGTCGGGGTGGTATATGAGACTGGCGCTTTGAGTTGGCAGGCGCGAAATATAGATTATCAGATACATAATATATGGATAGTAAGTGCCATGGCTGCTGTAATGAGCAGTATGGTGGATTCTTTTGCAACATCATTAAGTTTCATATCGCTATATCCGATTGTTGATGCCGAAGCATTGAACAGATGGACAGATGCAGACTATATGGCATCGTTTGTTCAAAACGGTAATTACTGGAAAGTAATAGCATATAGTACGGCAATGGGAGGAAATTTTATGCTTACCGGCTCGCTAAGCGGATTGGCATTAATGAAAATGGAACGCATACATGTGGGATGGTATCTGAGAAACGTAGGTCTCATGTCGTTTATGGCATGGATTATAGGAATGTTTGTCATTATGATAATGACATTATAGTTATTTTGAAAATAATAATGCAATGAGTAGGATAAAAACTATTGGCGTGCTTACATCCGGCGGAGATGCTCCCGGAATGAATGCTGCCATACGTGCCGTGACACGTGCAGGAATATATAACGGTTTTAATATAAAAGGTATATACCGGGGTTGGGATGGATTGATTAATGGAGAGATACATGATTTTACGACCGAGAACGTTTCCGGTATCATAATGATGGGAGGGACAATACTAAAAACGGCACGGTCAAACGAATTTATGAAACCGGAAGGCAGGAAGAAAGCATACGAAAACATGCAAAAAGAAGGTATAGATGCACTCGTGATTATAGGAGGCAACGGCTCATTGACAGGTGCGCGCATTTTTGCAGAAGAATATGATGTTTGCTGTATAGGACTGCCGGGTACAATAGATAATGACCTTTATGGAACTGATTCAACTATCGGATACGACACCACGATGAATACAATTATGGAGTGTGTTGACCGTATAAGAGATACTGCGCAAAGTCATGAACGCATTTTCTTTATTGAGGTAATGGGAAGAGATGCTGGTTTTCTTGCGCAGAACAGCGCAATAGCAAGTGGGGCAGAGGCAGCAATTATTCCTGAGGATTCCACCGATGTTGACCAGTTGTCTCGTTTTATGAAAAGAGGTATAAGAAAGTCGAAAAAGAGTTGCATCGTTATCGTGTCTGAAAGTAAGAAATGTGGTGCGTTGTATTATGCAGATCGTGTACGGAAAGAATTCCCAGACTATGATGTCCGGGTGTCAATATTAGGACATTTGCAAAGAGGAGGCAGACCAACGGCACACGACCGTGTACTCGCTGCGCGAACCGGAGTGGGAGCAATAGAAGCAATAATTCAGGGACAAAGGAATGTGATGATTGGAGTGAGGTATAATGAAGTTGTATATGTGCCTTTCAACGAAGCAATCAGAAGTGATAAACCATTTGACAAGAAACTCATAAAAGTGCTTGATGAATTGAGCATATAAATGTATTGCGACTTGCAAAAAATCATAATATGGATTTTATAAGTAAAAAATTTGTCCATGAAGAATTAATTAATTAATTTTGCACCATTATTACTTGCTTAACTCTTAAATATATATAAATTATGACGCAAATCAAAGGGCGAATATCCCAGATTATTGGTCCAGTAATCGATGTGTATTTCGATACAGAGGGACTTGATGCCGAGAAAGTATTGCCTAAAATACATGAGGCCTTGAAGATTACAAGACCCGACGGCTCTCCACTGATTATCGAAGTTCAGCAGCATATAGGCGAAGATACCGTAAGATGTGTTGCCATGGACAACACTGACGGATTACAAAGAGGATTGGATGTAGAGCCGATGGGATCGCCTATTCTTATGCCTGCCGGTGACCAAATAAAGGGACGTATGCTCAACGTCATAGGACAACCTATAGACGGCATGAATAAATTGGATATGAAAGGCGCATATCCAATTCACCGTGAAGCACCGAAGTTTGAGGAACTTTCCACAACGAAAGAAATGCTTGCCACGGGTATAAAGGTGATCGACCTACTTGAGCCATATATGAAAGGTGGTAAGATTGGCTTGTTCGGTGGAGCTGGTGTTGGTAAGACTGTACTTATAATGGAACTTATCAACAACATTGCAAAGGGACATAACGGATATTCTGTTTTTGCCGGAGTGGGAGAGCGTACCCGTGAGGGCAACGACCTTATACGTGAAATGATAGAATCCGGAGTTGTAAGGTATGGTGATAAGTTCAAAAAAGCAATGGATGAAGGTAAGTGGGACTTGTCACTTGTTGATCCGGAGGAGTTGAAGAAATCACAGGCAACACTCGTATATGGACAGATGAACGAACCGCCCGGAGCACGTGCTTCTGTTGCACTATCAGGACTTACTGTGGCAGAGGAATTCCGTGACAACGGAGGTAAAGACGGTGCTGCGGCAGACATCTTGTTCTTTATAGACAATATCTTCCGTTTTACACAAGCAGGTTCAGAGGTATCTGCCCTTTTGGGACGTATGCCTTCTGCCGTAGGTTATCAGCCGACTTTGGCAAGTGAGATGGGTACAATGCAGGAGCGAATAACTTCAACTAAAAAAGGTTCAATCACCTCTGTACAAGCCGTTTATGTACCGGCAGACGACTTGACCGACCCTGCTCCTGCCACAACTTTTACACATCTTGATGCAACTACGGAACTTTCTCGTAAAATAACGGAACTTGGTATATATCCGGCTGTTGACCCACTTGGCTCAACAAGTCGTATCCTTGATCCGCTGATAGTTGGCAAGGCTCATTATGAATGTGCGCAACGTGTAAAGCAAATACTCCAGAAATATAACGAACTACAAGATATTATTGCAATTCTTGGTATGGATGAGTTGTCTGATGAAGACAAACTTATAGTAAACCGTGCCCGTCGTGTACAGCGTTTCCTTTCACAGCCTTTTACCGTAGCAGAACAGTTTACCGGAGTTAAGGGAGTGATGGTAAGTATTGAGGATACTATCAAGGGCTTCAACATGATACTTGACGGAGAGGTTGATTACTTGCCGGAACAGGCATTCCTCAATGTCGGTACGATAGAAGATGCCATTGAAAAAGGTAAGAAACTCATGGAGGCCGCAAAAGGATAGACTTTGTAATCAAGGATTAAAGTTTAAAGATAAAGATTAAATTTGATGCTGAAACTTAAAATTGTTTCACCCGAAAGGGTGGAATTTGAGGGAGAAGTAGAAAGCGTGACGGTACCGGGTACGGCAGGAGAATTTGAAATATTGGTTAACCACGCCCCCATAATATCGTCTTTAGAATGCGGAACTTTGACTTATGTCGGAATAGAAGGAAGCAAACGTCTTGACATACAAGGAGGTTTTGTATCCGTACAAAAAAATGATGTCAATATCTGTATAGAGGTATGATGGACGTTGACAAAGTTGCCAAACACTATGTGGGAATAGGTTCTTGCATTGTCATAGTACTTTTGACAATCGCTCTTCTTGTTTCTGCACTCCGACCGGAATGGAATATGACAGCACCGATATGGGTAAGCACCTGCTTCTCTGTTGTGTTCATGTTGTCGTTTGCATTTTTGTGGAGATGGATTTCCATAAACAATAAAGAGTCTCTTACGACACTTTATTCTGTGGTATCAGGCTTACGTATGGTATTGGCACTTTTCACGATGTTCATTTGTTTCTTGGTAGTTGGCAGGGATGCCATGTTCCCTTATGTGTTGGTGTTCATGGTATTCTACCTCGTAATGGTCGGGTTTCATACCATTTACTTCTCTAAAGTTACTAACCGTCAATAAATCTTTTCAAGTTAACAACTCTATTAATTATATAATACATGAATCACTTCAAGTCTATTTTACTTGTTTGGGCATTTGTGATACTACCCATAAATCTCTTTGCCGGAGAAAAAGAGAAGACCATAGACATACCGGAGATTGTGCTTCATCACATGTCAGATGCCTACGAATGGCATATTGCCGGAAGTCTAAGTGTGCCATTACCAATTATTGTGTATGGGGAGGACGGGTGGTTCTTCGGCACATCTGAGGGAATTGTGAAACATGGGAAATTGTTTTTCGATGAGTCTCACCATGGTAAGATATTTGAGAAAATGTCTGATGGAACAGTAAGACGACCGCTTGATTTAAGCATGACTAAATCGGTTTGTCAGATTTGGATAGTGGCAATAATTCTTATTGTTGTTTTCCTGAGTGTTGCAAAGTGGTACAAGAAACGTGACTGCACGAGTGAGGCACCAAGAGGCTTTGTCGGTGCAATGGAAATGATAGTCATGACAATTCATGATGATGTCGTAAAGGGATGCGTTGGCGAGAAACATTACAAGAAGTACGCTCCCTACTTGCTTACGGTATTCTTTTTCATACTCGTTACAAATCTTCTCGGACTGCTTCCTGTTTTCCCGGGAGGTGCCAACGTTACAGGTAATATCAATGTTACTTTCTTTCTTGCAATATGTACAATGTTGATGGTTAATATTTTCGGCAGTAAAGAATATTGGAAAGAAATTTTATGGCCGGAAGTACCATTCTTCCTAAAAGCATATCCGGTGCCATTGATTCCGGTAATTGAATTGGTAGGTATATTCACAAAGCCGTTTGCCCTCATGGTACGTCTTTTTGCCAACATGATGGCAGGACATGCCATAATATTGAGTTTCACATGTGTGATATTCCTCGGATGGACATTGGGAGTCGGCATGGGCATAGGATTAAACCTTTTCAGTGTAATAATGCTTCTCTTTATGAATTGTGTGGAATTACTTGTTGCTTTCGTACAAGCATATGTCTTCACATTGCTTTCGGCTGTGTTCATAGGATTGGCACATCCGGAGCATCACAGTTCATAAACTATAAGTAAAAAACGAAAATAAAAATATTTATTAATAACAATTAAAAAAATTAAGATTATGATTTCATTATTATTGGCAGCAGAAGGACTTGGTGCATTAGGTTGCAGTCTTGGTGCAGGTATCGCAACAATTGGTGCAGGTATGGGTATTGGTAAGATTGGTAGCAGTGCAATGGACGCTATCGCCCGCCAGCCGGAGGCAACAAGTAAGATTCAGACAAACATGATTCTGACATCTGCATTTATAGAGGGTGTCGCCTTGTTTGCTGTGGTTGCTTGTGCATTCCTTATAAAATAAGGCGTAATGTATAGGAGTCGATGATGTGTATAATCGATTCCGACAAGTGAAACCTTTAATATTATTAATCTCAACAACAACTAATTGCAAATGGATTTTCAGAATTTGCCATCCATACTCACTCCGGATTTGGGACTTCTCTTCTGGATGCTTTTGGCATTTCTCGTAATCTTCTATTTTTTGGCAAAATACGGATTTCCCGTTATCACCAAAATGGTAGAAGAACGAAAGGCATATATAGACGAAAGCCTTCGTAAGGCACATGATGCCAATGAGAAACTTGCCAATATTCAGCAGGAAGGCGAATCCTTGCTAAAAGAGGCACGCGAGCGTCAGGCTCAGATACTTTCTGAGGCAGCTACCACTCGTGAAGCCATCGTTGAGCAAGCCCGAGAGAAGGCTCGTGAGGAAGGAGTACGCATAATATCTGAGGCGAAAGCACAGATTGAGGCAGAAAAACAGAGTGCGATAAGCGACATCCGTAAGTTGGTTGCCGAACTCAGTGTTTCCGTTGCCGAGAAGATATTGCGTGAACGTCTTTCCGGCGAGGCAGAGCAGATGAAATATGTTGATAAGTTGCTGGATGAGTTGTCTTCTAATGATAAATAATTGTAGGATATGGATATAGGCGTCATTTCTATTCGCTATGCGCGTGCTCTGTTGAAGAGTTCCATACAGAACGGATGCGACAAAAATGTGTATAACGATATGGCGGCATTGACAAAATCATTTGTTGATGTTCCTAAATTACGTCATACCATAAACAACCCTACCTTAAATAAGGAAACAAAGAAACAATTGCTCATAACAGCATGCGGAGTGGATATTAATCCGCTAACACGTAACTTTGTTGAACTGGTAATCAAGGAGGGAAGAGAGATGGTCATGATGTTCATTGCTTCGTCCTACATAACTTTATATCGTAAGCAGAAGAATATTATCCACGGCAAACTTATCACTGCTACTACCGTAAGTCCTGCTACGGAGCAAAGAATGCGGCAAATCGTTCAGGACAAGACAAATGGAACGGTAGAATTTCTCACCGAGGTAAACCCCGAAATAATAGGTGGGTTCATCCTTGAGTATGACACTTATAGAATGGATGCGTCTGTGCAATCAAAGTTGCGCGACATCTTGAAAACGCTGAAATAAAAAAAGAATAATGGATAAGATAAAACCAAGCGAAGTATCAGAGGTTCTGCTCCAACAATTAAATAGTATTGGTTCCGGACAGGATTTTGAAGAAGTGGGAACGGTGCTGACCGTAAGCGATGGTGTGGCACGTATCTATGGCCTTCGCAATGCAGAAGCTAACGAGTTGCTTGAGTTCGAGAATGGCACCATGGCCATTGTGATGAACTTGGAAGAAGACAACGTAGGTTGTGTGTTACTTGGTCCTACGGCCGGTATAAAGGAAGGGCAAGTGGTAAAACGTACCAAGCGCATTGCTTCCATACTTGTCAATGACAATATGCTTGGACGTGTTATAAACCCGCTCGGTCAGCCGATAGATGGTAACGGTGACATTGACCTCATAGGCGCATTTGAAATGCCGCTTGACCGTAAGGCACCCGGTGTGATTTATCGTCAGCCGGTTAAGGAACCGTTACAGACCGGACTCAAGGCCGTTGACTCGATGATTCCAATCGGTCGCGGACAGCGCGAGTTAATTATTGGTGACCGTCAGACAGGAAAGACAGCCATCGCAGTTGATACTATAATCAACCAAAAGAGTTTTTATGATGCCGGCAAGCCGGTATATTGTATTTATGTAGCCATCGGTCAGAAAGCCTCCACTGTTGCCGCACTCGTTGCAAACTTGAAAGAACATGGGGCATTGCCTTACACTATCATAGTGTCCGCAACGGCTGCAGATCCGGCAGCCATGCAGTATTATGCGCCGTTTGCCGGTGCTGCCATCGGGGAGTATTTCCGTGATCGTGGTGAGAGTGCACTCGTTGTATATGATGACCTTTCAAAGCAAGCCGTAGCATACCGTGAGGTGTCGCTTATTCTTCGTCGTCCTTCAGGACGCGAGGCATATCCTGGCGATGTCTTCTATCTGCACAGCCGTCTGCTTGAGCGCGCCGCACGCATAAACGATCAGAACGAAGTGGCTATGCAGATGAATGACCTGCCAAAATGTATGAAAGGCCATGTAAAGGGTGGAGGTTCGCTGACAGCCCTGCCAATCATTGAGACCCAGGCCGGAGACGTGTCTGCATATATTCCCACAAACGTGATTTCTATTACTGATGGACAGATATATCTTGAGACCGATCTCTTTAATCAAGGCTTCCGTCCTGCCATCAACGTTGGTATCTCCGTCAGTCGTGTAGGAGGTTCGGCACAGATAAAGTCTATGAAAAAAGTTGCAGGAACATTGAAGATAGATCAGGCTCAGTATCGCGAGCTTGAAGCATTCTCCAAGTTCTCAAGCGACATGGATGCCGTAACGGCAATGACACTTGACCGAGGACGAAAGAATAATCAACTGCTTATCCAGCCCCAATACAGCCCTATGCCGGTAGGCGAGCAAGTCGCAATTCTTTATTGCGGAACACACGGGCTGATGGCAGATGTTCCCGTAGAAAAAGTACGCGAATGTCAAAACACATTCCTTGACAAGATGCGTTCCGCACATCCGGAAGCTATTGCAATTTTGGGAAGTGGCAAGATTGACGATTCTGTGACGTCTGTCATAGAATCAACAATGGCTGACATCGCCGAAACATACAAAAAATAATTGCCTATGCCGTCACTGAAAGAGATAAAAGGTAGAATAGCAAGTGTAAACAGCACCCGTAAGATTACGAGTGCCATGAAGATGGTTGCCTCTTCAAAGTTGCACCATGCACAGGTAGCAATTGAGAATATGTTGCCATACGAGGCAATGCTTGAGCATATCTTGAAGACTTTTCTTGCTTCCGATGCTGATGTACGCAGCATATATGTGGCGGAACGTCTTGTGAATCGGGTGGCATTGATAGTTTATTCGAGCAATTCGTCCTTGTGTGGTGGTTTCAATGCCAATATCATAAAAGAGATGCAAAAAGCCTTAGATGATTACCGGCATCTTGGTAAGGAGAACATAATAGTCTATCCGATAGGTAGGAAAGTCGCAGAGAAAGTTAAGAAACTCGGCTACAACATTGCCGGCAATTACAATTCACTTGCCGACAAACCGAATGCACAAAACTGTCGCGTTATAGCACAAGAACTTGAAGCGATGTATAGCCGAGGAGAGATAGACCGCGTGGAAATGATTTATCATCATTTTAAGAGCGCAGGTTCACAGATACTCACTCGAAAGACATTTTTGCCAATTGACATTGAGAGCGAACTCACAACCGACAAAGAACGTGACTTGAAATCGAATGTCGCAACTCGTGAAGCAGTGGAATACCTGCGTCAACGCGACATGAATCAAGGAGCGAAGAGGAGTGAGAACGATGCCGTACCGATTAATGACAATTTCATAGTTGAACCGGATATTGCATCAGTGATGAACAAACTTATTCCGAAACTTGCACACCTTATGCTCTACACCGCATTACTCGATTCCATAGCGTCCGAACATGCCGCACGTATGGTGGCCATGCAGACTGCGACCGATAATGCAGACGAAATATTGCGCGAGTTGAACTTACAATACAACAAGAGCAGGCAGCAAGCAATTACGAGCGAACTTCTTGACATTGTAGGCGGATCTGTAAATTAGATGTCAACGAATAAATATATAAAAGCCATATCTTACCTCTTGCGGTGTAGGTATGGCTTTTATTTTTCCAAAGGAGGACACATTTATTTATTGTGACATAATGTTACAGTGTAGAGAATATGGGGAAGAAAATTAAACTTTTCCACCATAATGCAATCGTTTTACAAATATTATGTGTAAATTTGTGATTGTCGGTTGACTATTAACATATAACAAATTCTGTTTCATGCAGATGTTTAATAAAATTAATAACTTTGTTACCTTAAAAAATAATATAATATAATGGGCGGTTTTTTTGGAACTATTTCTGTAAAAGATTGTGTGAATGATTTGTTCTATGGAACGGATTACAACTCTCATCTTGGTACAAAACGTGCTGGTCTTGTTACGTTTGACGAAGAACGCGGCTTTTCCCGTTCCATTCATTCATTGGAACGCGATTATTTCCGTTCTCGTTTTGAAAAAGAACTTGACGGGTTTTCCGGCAACTCCGGTATAGGAGTAATAAGTGATACAGATCCTCAACCGATTCTCATCAATTCTCATTTGGGGCGATATGCTGTTGTTACAGTAGCAAAGGTAAACAACATGCGTGAGATAGTATCGGAATTGATGGAAAGACGTATGCATTTAAGTGAAATGAGTGCCAATAATATTAATCAAACGGAATTGGTCGCTCTTTTGATTAATATGGAGGATACTTTCGAAGCGGGAATCAAAAATGTATATGATAAGGTTAAAGGTTCCTGTTCAATGCTTATACTTACAGAGGATGGTATCATCACCGCACGAGACGCGTTGGGACGCACGCCTATTGTAATAGGAAAAAAAGAAGGGGCGTATGCAGTGACGAGTGAGACGACGGCGTTACCCAATCTTGATTTCAAACCGGTAAAAGACGTAGGTCCGGGTGAAATAGTAAAAATCAAGACTGATGGTATAACAGTTCTTAAAAGACCATTTTCCAAATGTCAGATATGTTCTTTCTTGTGGGTATATTATGGTTTCCCTACGAGTGATTTCGAAGGTATAAATACGGAATATGTACGGGAAAGCAATGGTAAGGCAATGGGTAAAGAAGACGATATCGAAGCAGATAGTGTGTGTGGAATTCCTGATAGCGGAATAGGAACTGCCCTGGGATATGCAGAGGGGCATGGAATACCATATAAACGTGCAGTTTTGAAATATACACCGACTTGGCCGAGGAGTTTCACTCCCGGTAATCAAAGTCGTCGCTCCTTAGTGGCAAAAATGAAACTAATTCCCAACCGTGCCTTGCTAAAAGAACAGCGTGTGGTAATGTGTGATGATTCTATTGTTAGAGGAACACAACTGCGTGACAATGTAAGAAAATTCTTTGAGTATGGTGCCAAGGAGGTGCATGCCCGCATTTCGTGTCCTCCGTTGATTTATGCTTGCCCATTCATTGGCTTCACGGCTTCAAAGAGCGAGATGGAACTCATAACTCGTCAAGTTATCAATGATTTTGAAGGGATACCCGATAAAAATCTTAAAAAATACTCAACAACCGATTCTGACGAATATAATCGAATGGTAAAAGAGATAGGAAAACGCTTAGGACTGTCAAGTCTGAAATTCAATAAAATAGAAACATTGATTGATGCCATCGGATTGCCAAAAGAAAGAGTGTGTACACATTGCTTTGATGGTACAGGCTATTTTTTTGAAGCATCAAAAGAGTAAATATTAGAATACGATGTCACTTTAAATAAGAATGAAATCTTGCGACGCAGATTAAGTTTGATTGAAAAAACAAAGTTATACCCTTTGGTTAAAGTTGTAGTGCCATTGATATTGGGTATAGTTATTGGAAATAATTTTGCAATTCATCAAACCGTTGTCGTACCACTGCTCATCGCATTATTGTTTATGGCACTGCTCTCGTATAAGAATTTGATATTTAGAGATATAGTATTCTATGTCGCTGTCATATTTTTAGGAATAGTATTGTACAACAAATCACAACAAGAATTGTCGATTAATATTACTGAAAGTACAATATTTCAAGCGGTCATAATGTCTTCGCCAAAACAACATGGTAAAGTGATGCGTTGTGACGTAATAGTAACAACGGGAGAAATGGCAGGAAAAAGATTACAAGCAAGTATAATGCGTGATACCGTTGAAAACAGATACAGACATTTGAAAACAGGAACCGGTATAGTTGTCAATGCGTCAATATCCCCAATAAAGGATTACAAACGAGGGAATTTCAATTATAAGAACTATCTTCTAAGCCATGGTATTTCCGGTACGGCATTCATAACACCAAATAAATGGACTTTAATAAGGACATCACTTTCCGAATTGTCAACTTTAGACATATTGCGATTGCGGGCAGTCAAATATAAAGAGGTCTTGATTGATAAATTCCGAATTTCGGGATTGGAAAACAACGAACTTGCAATTGCGTCTGCCATGACTTTGGGAGATAAGTCGATGTTAGACAAATCTGTGCGTGATAGATTTTCGGTAACCGGTGTTTCCCATGTGCTTGCCATGTCCGGACTTCATCTCAGCATACTATACCTTTTTTTGACTTATGCTTGGGGAAAACGGAAAAGGTGGGTTGCCGTCTCGCTTTTCAACATATTAATAATTTGGGCATTTGTATTCATTGCCGGCATGCCTTTTTCTTTGCTTCGTTCGGCAATAATGCTTAGTGTATTTTGCATGTTAGACGTAATACACAGAAATACCCAGCCCATAAATACATTGGCATTATCGGCGCTTATAATTATATTCATCACTCCTGAAAGTATTTTCGATGTAGGATTTCAGATGTCTTTCATTGCTGTACTTTTTATATTATCAATTTGCCCCAAGATTGTTTCAATGGAATGGCATTCTTCTGTTTTCCGTTACAATATCGTACGTTATTTATGGAAATTCATCGTGGTATCATGTGTCGCCCAAATAGCAGTGGCACCACTTGTCGCATATTATTTTGGTCGCTTTTCTTGTTATTTCCTTCTGTCGAACTTCATTGCCATACCATGCACATATATCATTATTATATGTGGAATGTTGTTACTGATAATACCACTCCCGGTTATACAATATTCTATTGCAAAGATTCTCTCGTTGGCAGTTGCTGTTATGGACGATTGTCTTATATGGATTTCATCACTGCCGGGAGCAAGTATTGACAACATTCATTTTAATAAAACAGGTGTATTCTCCATATATGTCGCAATAATAATATTGTGTTATGTTTTTGTAAAGAGAAAAACAAATGTCCGATGAATTGTGTAATCAACACATAAAACTGATTATGGCAAATTGATATTTAAATTTAATTGCCATAATATTTTGAAAGAAGATTTTGACAAATGAAAAACAAGACAAATTGAACCGAACAATATACGTTTAATTTTGAACATCCACTTATAATAATTGTAGATTACATGCGTTATAATACTATGAAATCATATAAGTATATTATATTATCGGTGGTCATGTTAATGACAATTTCTGCATGTATAGACGGGGAATTTTCTTCTTCACCGTCTTATCATTTGCATTTTTCTAAAGATACAGTAAAATTTGACACCATATTCTCCAAAGTACCATCAAGTACAAGAACCATGTGGGTTTACAATAAATCAGATAAAAACTTGAGGTGTAACAATGTAAGGCTTCTTAATGGTAATCAGACTGGTTACAGAGTAAATGTGGATGGTGTTTATCTCAGTCCTTCTTCCGGATTTCAAGTACAAAATGTAGAAATAAGAAAAAATGACAGCATCCGGGTTTTTGTTGAATTGACATCTCCTAAAAATGGAACGCGTGAGGCAAAACGTCTTCAAGACAAACTTGTTTTCAAACTTGAAAGTGGAAACGTACATGAAATAATACTTGATGCCTTTTCTTGGGATGCAAAAGAAATTAACAATCTCGTAATTTACGGAGATACAATAATAGAAAGCGAATTGCCTATTCTTGTTAATGGTACTATAAACGTAAAAAAAGGTGCCATACTTACAATTCCCGCCGGACAAACTTTATATTTCAACAGTAATGCCGGTATAGAAGTTGATGGAACATTGATATTGAAAGGGACAAAAGAAAACAACGTAATTTTAAGAGGAGCACGTCTTGATAATATATTTGATTATCTTCCATACGATTTGTTAAGCGGTCAATGGAAGGGAATACATTATACTGAAACATCATATAATAATAGGATTGAATATGCGGACATACATAGTACCATGAATGCAATAGTATGCGATTCGAGTAATGTATCCAAACGGAAACTCAACATTGAAAACTCTATAATTCATAATTGTCAAGGATATGGCGTGAAATCAATAAATAGTAATATTTATATCAATAATTCACAGATAACAAATACTCTCAAAGATTGTTTGGCTATATTCGGGGGAAATGCCTTTATAGGAAATTCTACAATAGCCCAATTCTATCCTTTCGATTCAAAAAGAGGACAGGCTTTGAGATTTTCCAATTCGTATGAAAATAAATCATTGCCCATCTTGTCAATGCAATGTGTAAATAATATTATAACCGGATATTCAGAAGATGTATTGTCCGGAGAAAAAGATGATTCAGAAAACACTTTTAATTATATGTTTACAAGTTGTTTAATTCGTACTCCGGAAATAAAAGATGAGAAAAACAAGAGTTTTTTTGTCGATATTATATGGGAAGATCCGTCTGATAATATTTCCGGAGGAGAAAAAAATTTCAAACTTGTTGACATAAACAAACAACATTATGATTTTCATTTAAGTGAAAAGTCAAAAGCAATTGGTTCTGCTGCGGCATCCCATTCAACAAAAAACGACCGTGACGGAAATGAGCGTGACGATAAGCCGGATATGGGTTGTTATGAGTTTAAGGAATAGTAAAATTGATAACATTTAAAAATATATGAAAGAAGTTACGATTGAAAACAAATTTATTGTTTGTCAGATGAACGAGCTGACACCGGAAGAACAAAAATTTATTGAAATGGCAAAAAAAGCCACGGATAACTCATATTCTCCTTATTCGCATTTTAAAGTGGGAGCGGCAATAAGGCTTGGCAATGGGTTGGAGATTATGGGAGCAAATCAAGAGAATGCCGCTTTTTCCGTGACTATATGTGCCGAACGGTCTGCTATATTTGCAGCGATGTCGCAATATCCGGATCAACCGATTAAACAACTTGCAATAGCGGCGCGTAATAAAAAAGGCTTTACCACGGAACCAATTGCTCCGTGCGGTTCGTGCAGACAAGCAATTCTTGAGGCCGAAAATATTCACAAGCAAAAAATACGAATATATTTATATGGTGCAGACAAAATTTATGTTTTAGAAAGTATAAAAGACATACTACCTTTAAATTTTGATGATGAGAGTATGTGAAAATACAATAACTTGCTCATATTTCAAAGTAAATTCGCCTGTTTTATCGACTAAAACAGGCGAATTTACTTTGAAATATCGCCGAATTTGCGAACTGTGTGGCATGCTTTCGCAAATGGTTTTAAAATAAACGAGAAAAGGGTAGGGATTATTTGCCTTAATATTCCTTTTTGTCGATTATATTATTGTTGCATGTCAAGACTTTCATCGCCTTGTACATGATTATTATGTTGTGAGAAAGGAATATACCTCCGGTTTACTGCAATTCGCGATTAAAGTGCTTCGTCTTCCGGCGGCATTATTTGTCTTTTTGTTTTAGACATGTGTCGCTTTTTTGCAAGCCACTCTTCCTTCCTCTTTTCATATTCCTGTCGGCTGTATTCAAGGAAATTGTCTGCCATTTCAACAGATTTATTTATTAGAGAATTTACTATACACTACACTAATTTTTATTGGTGTATAAGGATTGGCACTGCCACCTACGAGTTTGGTACTTGTAAGCCCCATCTCGTTGTCAACACCAATTATCTGTGCCGGTGCGTATGTGTTGCCGGCTGTCATTCTTATTGAAACCGGTACCAACACCACCTTGTTCCAATCCGGGTGGTTTGTTGTCCATTTTGCATCGCTTTTCTCTCCTTCCGTCTTCAGTTTTTTCATATATGTAATAAGCGATGATATATTGCTGAACACATAAGTGTTGTTGTATGAGTTCTCCGTATTGTTACCGGTTGTTTTTACCTCTGATAAGAAACTCTTCTTGTTGTCGTACAATTTGTTTTTCTCGAAGAAACTATACAAACTGTCTTTCTGTATAAGCAAAAGTCTTGATGCGTTCTTAAGCGTATATTTCGAGTTTGCACCCGTATATATTCTCTTCAATACTATTTTTGCCGTGTTGAGTGTATCGTTGTCGTGTCCTTTGCTTATTTCTTCGACGGGTAATGTCATTTCTGTGAAAATTCCCGCCGGTGTTCTCAAATATGTACATGAGTTGTCTCCTGCAAGTTTCTCAATAGATTTCTTGTCATTGTTTATGACAGTTTTTTGTATTACTTCCTCCGTTCCGGAGAATGATGATGTTACGACAACCGGCTTCCCCTTTTTCTTGACTTTGAAAAATATGTTGAGTTGCGTGATGTAAACGCCTGCCATCGCCCCGATGCCGTTTACCGTCTTAAAATAGAAGCCCGGGCATACGTTGTGTATAAAGTTGTATGAATTCTTGAAATATTCAGGATTTTCCTTGTATTTCCTCATAATATACGTTCCGTAATTTTTGTATTTTTTTCCGTTTTTGTCGGTATATTCCTGATTTAGCGATATGGATATATGCGGAACAAAAGAACTTGAGGTTCTGTCTTTTGTACTATAGTTGAGATCTGAAAGGGTGTAAACCTTGCTTACCTTGAAACTTGATTCGTCGATATATCCTTTCTCTTCGGGATTGTAGTTGGAATAATATATTGTTCCTTCTTCCATAGGTTTGGTCATTTCGTATGCAGTGACTTTCATTGTGGCGAGCGAATCACCATAAAAATCTCTGTAATACAAGCGCAGTTCGCACGAATCTGCGTATATTCCGTCTTCTTCTTTTGTAATGATGTCGTTTTCATCGGGTAATTTATAGTCATCCTGCAGATGGAACTGTGTCATAAAATTCCCGGTTATTATAGCCCCTGTTTCTGGATCTTTTATTCTTCCGAGATAGCCTATACTGTTTCTTGACAGAACAGAGTCTGCCACGATAGAGCGCGATGACACCATAAACGTGTCCGTCATTATTTTCAGATGGTCTTTGTTTTCAGTCAGTGACGAGCCGACTGTATCGGTTGTGTCATCACATGAGACTAATAGTAAGGCGCATAGAGTCAGCGTATATATGAGCTTTTTTTTCATCGAAGTAATTTTTTCTTGTTTATTTGTTATCGTAAACGACATCATAGAAATTGCTGTAATCGTCTCCGTCCGGTTCTTTCTTAAACGGCATTACAGGTATGTTTTTTTCGGAGGCATATTTTATTAATTCTTTGTTGATTTCGTCTCCTGCGGTTATTATCCCGTCGCTGAAATCGATTGCGAGTTTTCCCAATTCCGTAAAATCGAACTTGTCATTATATTTCTCAAGTAATTCGGATGTTACTTCTTTGTATTCCACACATTTCTTGAAATTTTCCCCGAGATCGTTTTGCAATGCTTTGTTGAACAATGACGTTATTACTTTTGTATTTGCGAATGAAGGTTCGTCTCGGTATGCTGTTTTAATGTAAAGCGGAACAATGCTGCTCATCCAGCCCTGACAATGTATTATGTCAGGTGTCCATCTCAGTTTTTTGACAGTTTCAAGGACACCTCGTGCAAAGAAAATGGCTCTCTCGCCGTTGTCTTGATATTCTTCTCCGTTTTCATCCGACTCCATCTGCCGTTTGCTGAAATAGTCGTCATTATCGATGAAATACACTTGTATGCGTGTTTGTGGTATAGATGCCACTTTTATTATAAGCGGGTGGTCTGTCTCATCTATTATAAGCATCATTCTCGATAGGCGAATAACCTCGTGCAACTGTCCTCGACGTTCGTTAATTGTCCCCCATTTCGGCATGAAAGTCCTTATTTCGTACCCTTTTTCCTGCACTGTTTGTGGTACGTTTCTTCCAAAAGATGACAATTCACTTTCCGGAACGTATGGAGTTATCTCCTGATTTATGAATAATACTTTTTTTGCTTTCATCTTATATTGTTTTTATAAAATATATGCAAAGGTACAAAATATAATCGTATTTCTCATTACTTTTTGTTTAATTTAGTCAAATGCATGTGTGTATTGGCAATTTTTAAAAGTAATCTTTGCATAATTCATAAAAAAGTAGTTACTTTGCACTCGCTTTTAAACATTAATTGTTTTAGATGAAAGTATTTCAGAGAATTGTCGAATTACAGAACGAATTGTTCAAGGTTCGCAAAGAAGGAAAGGTAGTAGGACTTGTTCCTACCATGGGAGCATTGCATAAAGGGCATATCTCTCTCGTAGAACGCAGTTTGCAAGAAAATGATATTACGGTTGTCAGTGTTTTTTTGAACCCTACACAGTTTGACAATCCCACAGATTTGAAAAACTATCCACGTACACTTGATACAGATTGCCGTCTCCTTGATGAAGTCGGGGCAGACTATGTTTTTGCTCCCACGGTAGGCGATATGTATCCGGAACCGGACAACCGCCATTTTGAATACCCACCGATTTCTACTGTAATGGAAGGTGCACACCGTCCGGGGCATTTCAACGGGGTGTGTCAGGTGGTAAGCCGTTTGTTTTATATAGTACGCCCTGACAAGGCTTATTTTGGAGAGAAGGATTGGCAGCAGATAGCGGTAATTAAAGAAATGGTGAAGTCTTTAGGGCTTGGTGTGAAAATTGTAGAGTGTCCTATAGTCAGGGAAGAGGACGGATTGGCAAAGAGTTCGCGTAACACGCTGCTTACTTCGGATGAACGTGCGATGGCTCCCATGATTTATGAGACGTTGAAATCGAGTCTTGAATATGCAAAAAATCATACTATTGAGGAAACGAAAGAGAAAGTTGTCTGTGACATAAACTCCAATGAGAGATTGCGTGTCGAGTATTTCTCAATCGTTGACGGAGAAACATTGCAGGATGTTAAAACTTGGGAAGACTGTCAACATATCGTGGGTTGTATTACCGTATATTGTGGAAAAACACCGATACGTTTGATAGACCATATCAAATATAAAGATAATTTTTAATCAATATAGATATTCATTATGTTGATAGAGGTTTTAAAGAGCAAGTTGCATTGCGTTAAAATCACGGAGGCCAATCTCAATTATATGGGTAGCATTACCATTGACGAGAATTTGATGGATGCGGCAGGTCTTATTTCCGGAGAGAAAGTTCAGATTGTGAACAACAACAACGGCGAACGGTTGGAGACATACATAATAAAAGGTAAACGTGGTTCCGGCTGTATATGTCTCAATGGTGCTGCAGCAAGAAAATGTGTTGTGGGGGATACAGTTATTATTATTGCATATTGTATGATGGATTTTGAGGAAGCCAAAACATACACCCCCACAGTGGTATTTCCCAAAGAAGGTAATTTGCTTTAGTTGAAAATATATAACTCAAAGGCAATTTGTAATTAACACTTAATTTATAGAATGAATAAAGGCATGGATTTAATATCTATGCCTTTATTCATTTGTAATAACAAGGTCGTGCTTATTCGATTACAACAAGCGGAGTGTCCTCCATTACGCTGTCTCCCACTTTAACGAGAATTGCTGTAACCTTGCCGCTTTTCTCCGAATCAAGGTTGTTTGCCATTTTCATCGCTTCGAGTATAACTACCGTATCTCCTTCTTTGACTTCATCGCCCACTGCAACCTTTATATCAGTCACTACACCGGGGAGTGGAGCCTTTATGGCATTTGCGGTATTTACATTTCCCTTTGCTGTGGTACTTTCCGTAGAGTTGGATTGTTTTGCGGCGGCAGGGTTTACCACAACCTTCTTCTTTTCAGGTTCTGCCTCTTTCTCCATCTCTACCTTATATTCTTCTCCGTTAACGGTTACTGTGGCAATGTTCTCTTCCACGTCACCGATTTGCACTTCATAATCTGTGCCGTTGATTTTATACTTGTATTCTTTCATACTTTATTAGACGTTTTAAGTTAAGGACGGGCTGTCATCGTGAGTATTCTTGAAGACCAATCGGAGTGATGTTCCTTTATGGTAATGATACCAGTCTCCTTGTCATGCACATTATTGCCTTGAAATTCATGCATCGCAAGAGCAATGGCAGCAAATACTTCGTTTTGTTTCATTTGTATTAATGTTAAATGTTTCCTTACATTGGAATATTGCCATGTTTCTTTGCCGGCAACGAGTCGCGTTTTGTAGCAAGTTGTGCCAATGCCCGGCAGATGCGGAAACGAGTGTTGCGCGGTTCGATGACATCATCGATATATCCGTATTTGGCAGCCTGATACGGATTTGCAAACAAGTCGCTGTATTCCTGCTCTTTCTCTGCCAGATATTCTGCCGGATTCTCGGCTTCCTTGGCACCTTTGGCATAAAGTACGGCAACAGCACCAGAAGCACCCATGACTGCAATTTCCGCATTCGGCCATGCGTAGTTGATGTCTGTGCGTAACTGCTTACATCCCATAACAATGTGCGAACCGCCATAACTCTTACGAAGAGTGACTGTAACCTTTGGAACGGTAGCCTCGCCATAAGCGTAGAGGAGTTGAGCTCCGTGGAGAATAACGGCATTGTACTCTTGTCCCGTACCGGGAAGGAAACCGGGAACGTCAACCAATGATACGATAGGAATGTTGAACGCATCACAGAAACGAACAAAACGTGCACCCTTGCGACTTGCGTTTACATCGAGTACACCGGCGTATGCTGAAGGCTGATTTGCTACAATACCTACACTTTGACCATTGAAACGTGCGAAACCGACAATTATATTCTTGGCAAACTTAGGCTGTACCTCGAAGAACTCTCCATCGTCAGTAATGGCTGTGATGACTTTATACATATCGTATGCCTTATTCGGGTCATCGGGAAGAATCTCATTTAATATGTCGGCTTTACGATCTATCGGGTCTGTACATTTCTTGCGAGGCGCTTCCTCCATGTTGTTCTGTGGAATATAACTGATGAGAGTCTTTATCATCTCAACAGCCTCTTCCTCGGTCTTTGCAGTGAAATGTGTGACACCGCTCTTTGAGGCGTGAACAGAAGCACCGCCGAGGTGTTCTTGATCAATGTCTTCGCCGGTAACGGTCTTTACCACTTTCGGACCGGTAAGGAACATGTAAGAGGTATTTTCCATCATAAGTGTGAAATCGGTAAGTGCGGGAGAATAAACCGCACCGCCTGCACACGGTCCGAAGATACCTGATATTTGTGGTATTACTCCGCTTGCAAGGATATTGCGTTCGAATATTTCCGCATATCCACCAAGTGCATTTATACCTTCCTGAATGCGTGCGCCACCAGAGTCATTGATGCCGATTACAGGAGCCCCCATCTTCATACCCATGTCCATTACCTTGCATATCTTTTCAGCCATTGTCTCCGATAGAGAACCGCCATTTACGGTAAAGTCTTGAGCGAAAACGTAAACAAGTCGTCCGTCAATTGTTCCGGAACCGGCAACGACACCATCGCCGAGGAATTGTTTCTTCTCCATACCAAAGTTTGTACAACGGTGGAGTTTGAACATATCCACTTCTTCGAAACTGCCTTCATCAAGAAGCATATCTATGCGCTCGCGTGCTGTATATTTACCGCGTGCATGCTGTTTTTCAATGGCTTTTTCGCCACCTCCAAGACGAGCCTGCTCGCGCTTGGCGATAAGCTCTTTGATTTTTTCTAATTGTTTGCTCATCTTTTATTTTATATTTGTTATGACACTTAGTGTTCGCAAAGTTCTGTTAGGATACCACATGTTGATTTCGGGTGAAGGAATGCAATGTTAAGTTTTTCTGCACCTTTGCGTGGAGCTTTGTCAATGAGACGTATGCCTTTCTCGTCACATTCTGCAAGGGCATTTGACACTCCGTCTTCTATGCAAAAAGCAACGTGGTGTACTCCTTTGTTTCCTTTGTCGAGCCATTTCTGTATAGTACTCTCCGGTGATGTTGGTTCAAGAAGTTCCAATTTCGTTTCACCGCATTTCAAGAATGCAGTCTTAACTTTTTGGTCTTCAACCACTTCTACCGCATAACACTTCAATCCGAGTACCTGTTCGAAATAGGGTAGTGCTTCCTCAATGCTTTGGACGGCAATGCCCAAATGTTCAATGTGAGATATCTTCATAATATTTTATATATATAAATGGTTATATGATGTCTGCAAAGGTACGAAATTTATTTTTAAATGATACAATTTTATCAATTAAATAAATTATAAATATAATTCGTTAGAATTCAAGAAGAATTCTTCCGTTAATCTGTCTGCCTGTCAGATAGTTTGGTACTGCATATTGCTGATTGGTCACATCTGTAATCCAATAGTATGAATTGACATTGTTTATTCCGAGCAGATTCAGGCAGTCTATGCCAATCCAAACATTCCTGAAAATACTTTTCTTTTGTCTCTTTTCATTATCGAAAGCCCTGAAACTCATGCCAATGTCTGCACGTTTGTATGCTGCTGCCCTGAACGGCATAATATCGAGTCTGCGGTGTGGTGCTCCAAATGGAAGTCCATCGGCATAAGCGAGTTTCAATGCCATTTTCCATTTGTCCGTCCCCGGAAAATAGTCAGTGAAGAACAGATTGAGTGCAAACCTCTGGTCGGTGGGCAACGGTATGTTGTGTCCGTTGAGTTTCATTCTTGTATTCATTACGGAGAGCGTTATCCACGAGTCACTTCCCTCTACAAACTCCCCGAACAATTTCAAATCGAGCCCCATCGCATTCCCGTTGCACTGCTGACTTGCATCATACACAACCTTTACATTGTTTACCGAATATGGCACAAGGTTTCCAAGCAACTTGAAATATGCTTCTGCCGAGAATTTGAATGGTCGGTTCATCATCTTGAATCTGTAGTCCATTCCTGCAATGAAATGTATTGAGCGTTGGCTCTTTATTTTGTCGTTTAATTTTGCATGTGTCACCCCGTTTATGGTCATCGTATCCCTAAGTTCTTTGAAGAATGGTGCCTGATAATAAAGTCCGGTGGCGAACCTGAATGTTACATTGTCGTTGAATGCCGGCACCATGCCGAGAGATAGTCGCGGACTGAATATGCTTTCCTTGTTAAAATTCCAATGCGAGAAACGCACTCCGTAGTTAAGTGTAAAGAAATTATCGCCAGAAGAGAATTTGTAAGTGTCTTGAATGTATGTTTCTATTCTTTTAGCTTTCAGTTTATTATGTGAGTTTAGTGAGTAAATCATATACAGATCTTTTCCAGTGTGTGGCACACTGTATCCGCTTGAGTCTCTCATTTCATACTCCCGTGTATTTTCTTCTATATTTTCTAACTTAAATGTTATACCTGCTCGAATATCGTGTTTTCTTGTTTTATGGCTAAGCATAAGTCTCATGCTTGCAACGGTGGCATTAAGGTAATTACGCGCATGTTCCATATATGTACCCACACCGAGGTTTTCGCTTGTCTCTGTCTGTGTGAGCCAATATTGTCCCTGAATGTCATAAGTTTCCTGTTCGCGTGTCTTGAATGCCGATCCTATGAGCGATACCTTTGTGTTTTCTCCGAAATTCCGTGTAATGTTCAGTGAACCGAAAAATGTACGGAACAAGTCTTTCTCCTGTCCGTCGAAATATACCTTGAACGACTTTACGTTCTCCATGGTACCGAAATTAGTCTCCCTATCTTCCGGTTCGAAATTATAATGGTTGTCCGAAATGTTTCCTATAAAGTCAATAGTCCATCTCTTGTTTGGCCGGTAACTTAAGTATGTCTGATAATCAATGAATGAAGGGTTATATTCTCCTTTCGTTTCAAGCGAACCGAGCAGATATTTGTTAGTCTTGTATCTGAAACCGTTTGTCCATGATATTTTCTTTGTTCCGAATCCGACGTATGCACTTGCTCCGAGCATGCTTGCCGTTACATTGGCTTCAAATTTCTTAGGTTGTTTATAAGTTATGTCAAGAGCAGATGACATCTTATCGCCGTATTTTGCCTCGAACCCTCCGGTGGAGAAGCCTACTTTCTCCACCATGTCTCCGTTTATTACCGACAGTCCCTCTTGTTGTCCGCTACGTACAAGGAAAGGGCGGTACACTTCAACATCGTTTATATATACAGAATTTTCATCGAACGTTCCACCTCTTACGTTATATTGTGATGACAACTCGCTATGCGTACTTACTCCGGCTTGTTGTTGTATCAGTTCTTCCACTTTGTTTCCTGAAGCGGATGGTGTGGTACCGAGTTGTTTCGTGTCTATTTCCTGAGTTGTACCTGTCTGTCGTCTCCGCTCTGTTATCACGACCTCATCAAGCAGTCCGGCATCAAGCAGTTGTACTTGTAATGTAAGTTTCCCTTTCGGACGACGTAACACTCTTGTCTTTGTTTTGTATCCTATCATAGAAAACTTTACACTTACAGAGTCTGCCGATTGTAATTCCATGCTGAATTCTCCGTTGAGGTTTGTCATTGTCAGTTTTCCCTGACTGACTACTGACGCGAGTTCCACCGGATTGTTTTCTTGATCGGTTACACGCCCTTGCAACGTGAATGACTGAGCAAATGTTGTTGCTACAACAAAGATAAACAAGAGACTTGATATTATTCTTTTCATCTTCATTATAACGATGTATTACAAATATTATTGCAAATGTAGTATGTAATATTTCGAGTTAATGAGTATTGTAAAGTTAGCTTTATAATTCTTTTTATCTCGGAAAACAAAGACATGTAATATTAATGTGACTTCAAATTGTTTGTTAATCAGTTTACGTCCCGTTCACAATCTTTAATACGGAAGACCATGAAACGAGACGTAATTCACTGTTTAGTTTAAAGCAATATCGGATAAATATGTTTATCGCATCTCCTTTATAAAGCCATGACGATATGCGTAGAGTAGTTCTTCGAGGTCGCTTATCTGTTTGCGTAACTCGACGCCTTTATCCGTGTCAGCCACTTTCATGCGTCGTGACGACATTTCCACGATTTGTGTGGTTCTTTTGATGTCTGCACCGGTTTTTACCACATCCTCGGCACTTGTGAATGGTTCATGCTGCACGAGTTCAAATCCGCGACTGTGATATACCAATGTGTATCCTGCGATTCCTGTTTCCTTATGATATGCTCGCGAGAATCCACCGTCTATCACCATAAGTTTTCCATTCGCTTTTATTGGATTCTCACCTTTTGTGACATGCACCGGCACATGGCCGTTGATAATGTGGCGGTTGGAACCGGTCAGTCCGAAGTCGTCCATGATTCTATCCATAACTTCTTCATTGTCACGCATGTGGAAGAACACACCTTTCTCTTCTTTGTGTGTTTCTTTGTCGGTAAGGAAATAACGTTCGAATGTTGCCATCTTTGCCTTGTCGAACAACGTAGAGTCCGGTCCGCACCACAAATACAGGAAATAGTCTATTGCATATTCTTTTTCTTTTGGAGAAGAGTCGTTCTGGAATGCGGCACGAATAAGCATACCGGTGTGGTGCATAAGTTCTTTCCCTTTATATTTTCTGCCTTTGTAAATTTCAACCTCTTTCAGCGTACCATCTTGGTTAAGCGGTATTGAAGCATGAAACAGCAAGTTATTGTTGAACACCGAGTACATGCATCCATGCGAGAGCATGGTCCACATGTGATGTTGCAATTTCTCGCTGTGTACAAACGAGTCGTGCAGCCTTTTCAATAATTCGTCTTCTTCTTTTGTAAGTTTGTTCGGGTTTTTAGGGTCTATGGTCGGGAAATTACAACTTGTCATTTTATACTCCTTGCCTTCTATTGTGCATACGCCTCGTTTGTAGTCTATATTTTTCAATAGTTCGCGGTTCTGCATTTTCCATTGTGGGTATTTTTCGAAAAGTTCCGCCTCGACCTTAAATTGTATCACGGCAATGGCTTTGTGCATCCGTGCAATCCTCAGTTTTGTACGATCGTCCATCATGTCGTCTTTGCCACACTTTGGCATAAACTCCGTGCATGGGTCGTCGCCGTAGGTATCGAGTGCGAACGAAAGCAGAGGAACGAGGTTTATTCCATACCCGTCTTCGAGTGTGTCAAGGTTGGCATATCTCATCGAGACACGCAGAACGTTGCAGATGCAGGCATCGTTTCCTGCCTTTGCGCCCATCCATAATATATCGTGGTTTCCCCATTGCATATCCCACGAACCATATTTGCTCAGTGTGTCGGCTATGATGTGTGCCCCGGGACCGCGGTCATATATGTCGCCGAGAATGTGCAGTTGGTCTATTGCAAGGCGTTGTATCACGTTAGATATTGTAATTATGAAATCGTCTGCTCTGCCGGTTGATATAATTGTTTCTATGATTGCAGAAACGTATGCACTCTTGTTTACATCGTCCGGACGTTCGTGCAGCAGTTCTTGAATGATATACGAGAACGACTGTGGTAGTGATTTTCTCACTTTCGAGCGAGTATATTTAGACGAAACCTCACGGCACACTCTTACAAGCCGGTGTATGGTAATCTGATACCATTCTTTCAGATCTTCTTCCTTTTTCTTTATCAGTTCCAATCTTTGTTCCGGATAGTAAATCAATGTACACAGGTCTCGTTTGATGTTTTCGCGGATTTCGTTTCCGAAGAGTTCGTTTACCTTTCTCCTAATGTTGCCCGATGCATTTTTCAACACATGCTGGAAAGCCTCGTACTCACCGTGTATGTCTGCAAGGAAGTGTTCTGTTCCTTTGGGAAGATTAAGAATTGCTTGGAGATTTATAATCTCCGTACTTGCATCTGCCACTGTCGGGAATGTATGCGAAAGCAATTCCAGATAGCGCATGTCTTTTACAATGTCATACTGATTCATAGCGTTAGATTTTTTGTAGTTAATATTAAGATAGATTGGAAATTATATTTTATGCGTAATGAAATCGTATTTGTCGGCTCGCTTGTATGCCAACCAGTGGATAAGTTTCTGCCGGTGACTTCCGACTTCAAGCGGAACGATTTTCCATGCAGGAATTTCGGTAAAGAACTGTGCCATCCTTTTGCGGGCAATCACACTCCTCAACACTACTGAAAACAACATGGCAGTCGGTGCGGAAACAAGAACGGTAATGTCGTTTGACATTGCGCCGTATGCTGTTGCTGCAATCGGGAGCAACAAACTTGAATATAATAAAATACCATCAATCAACAGTGGCATTCTGTGTCTCGTCTTCCTTTGCAGGTGCCTGCGTGTTTCCATGTAGAACAGTCGGTGGTTGCGCCACTCCCTATCTGTCGGACACTTTTCAACAAGCAGTGCATCCGGCGAATTTGTTACGGCCGTACAATCTTTTGCCGCATACTTGTTTATAATGAAATCATATTCTCCACGCATGTATTTCAGGTTCCCCTCAAACCCTCTGCGGTTCATAAAGTCGTCACGAAGTGTCATTATATTTTTGCTTGCAGAACTGTATGCAATTCCGAATGAGGCTTCGTTGGCATGTGCCATGTCGTCATACAGACGTTGGAAGCGGTAGGGTAGGGGGGTATCTTCATCATAGACCGTCATGCCAATTACGATATTTTTACCCGTTTTCATGCAACCTGCCATCGACTCTATCCATTTGTCGGAGGCAGGACGACATGTAATATCCGTGAACAGAAGCAGAGAGTGGTGTGCGGCTTTTACTCCGAGTGTGAGTGCAAGTTTTCTCCTACTTATGTATCTCGAAGAGTCAGGAATGAATGTTGTATAAAGTTTTTCATTTCCTTTAAACCTTTTGAGTACGTCTTCGGTTCCGTCTTCACTTTTAGCCGCTACGACAATAATTTCGAATCCCGGAGGGTAGTCTTGTCCGAGGAATGCGGGCAGATTGCTTTCCAATTCCTCTGCGTTGTCATGTACGGCTATAATTACCGACACCGGCAACCCCTCACTTTCCACATCGGGAGTGTCGAACCTTTGTCTCCGCATGTAAATGCTTAACAATGGCGAAATTATGGCTACTATTGCAAGTATTGATATTATTATCGTATTCAGCATTATAATCTTTACAATGTGGCATTTACATGCCCTTTATTTATGAAACAGAGTGTCCGACAGGCTTTGCAGTGCCCGTTTTTTATCTGTTCCGCGTATAAGGAATGATATGTTATAGTTAGAACCTCCGTATGATATCATTCTTACCGGAATGTTCTTCAGAGCGTCGGCCGCTATCGTTTCGAAACCAACATTGTTCCAATCAAGGTCGCCGACAACGCAGACTATGCACATGTCACTGTCAACCGTTACTGTACCATATTTGTTAAGTTCCTCGACAATTTCATCAAGGTGTAAGTCATTTTCTATACTCATCGACACACCCACCTCGCTCGTTGCCACCATGTCAATGGGTGTTTGGAAACTTTCGAATATCTCGAACACTTTGCGAAGGAAACCTGTAGCAAGAAGCATTCGCGAACTTTTTACCTTTATCGCCGTTATATTGTCTTTTACGGCTACTGCCTTAATCTTTCCTTTCACTTTCTCATCATTAATGACAGTGCCCGGTGCTTCCGGCTGCATCGTGTTTTTGAGGCGTACGGGTATACCGGCTTGTTGTGCCGGCTGTATGCATGTGGGGTGTAGAATCTTTGCACCGAAATAAGCAAGTTCCGCAGCTTCCTCGAAGTGCAGTTGCCTGATGGTTTCCGTTTTTTCAACGACTCGCGGGTCATTGTTGTGCATGCCGTCAATGTCTGTCCATATCTGTATTTCGTCTGCACTTATTGCGGCACCGATTAGCGATGCCGTATAATCGCTCCCTCCACGCCGTAGATTGTCTGTTTCGCCGTATGCGTTGCGACAGATGAATCCTTGTGTGACATATACCCGATGCCCGTCTTCAACACTCATTATACCATTCAATTTGTCATGGATATATTTAGTGTCCGGCTCCTCGTTCTTGTCTGTTCTCATAAAGTCGAGAGCATTGAGCAACACGGCATCGTGTCCGTTCTCTTTCATGTGGTTCACCATCATGTTCGTACTCATTATCTCACCTTGTGCCACAATGTTCTTTTCCTCGAAACTCGTGAAGAGTCCAATCGTGAAAGAGCGTAGAAAGTTGAATCTTTCGCGCAGGAATTCGCGTGTTGTGGTGCGATATTCTTCCGTAGAATATAATTTCTCAACATGTTTCATGTATGCCGCTTCAAGGTTGTCTATAACTTCGTTTGCCTTGTCGGGATTCTTTTTGTATAGATGATTTGAAATCTCTACGAGCGAATTGGTGGTACCCGACATTGCCGAGAGTACTGCGAAAACAGGTTCTCCTACATTTGTCAACAATGATGATACGTCCTTTATGCGTTCCGGAGAACCTACAGAGGTACCGCCGAATTTCATTACTTTCATATTATATCTTGTTTTTCAACGTTACGATCTTTCCTTTTCCTCTGTGAGGTCAATGTTGTTGTAAGTATTTGTAATGTCGTTTATAGATGTTTCGGAACATCTATAAACTATCCCCGGGAATTTGTCAAGCATCGGAATGTTGTGGGTTGACATCACTATGGCAGTACCTGTGAGACTTATGTCTCTCAACAGCGAAATGATGTTGCCTGCCGTCTCGGGGTCAAGGTTGCCCGTCGGTTCGTCTGCAATGATAATCTTCGGATTATTGAGCAATGCCCTTGCTATGGCCGTCCGTTGTTGTTCTCCCCCGGACAGTTCGTGTGGCATGTTTCCGGCTTTGTCCGATAGTCCCACAGCCTCGAGAACTTCTTCTATCCTCTGCTTGCGTTCGGCAGATTTCCATCCTGTTGCTTTCAGCACGAAATCAAGGTTTTTCTCCACCGTGCGGTCATGCAGAAGTTGGAAATCTTGGAAAATTATCCCCATTTCCCTGCGTAATCCGGGTATTTCCCTGCGCTTTATTTTTTTTAAATCTATTCCGAGAACCTCGGCTTTCTGAGCACTTTCGATGTCGAGTTCGCAATATAATGTTTTTAGAAGCGAACTCTTGCCGGAGCCTACTTTACCGATTATATACACGAACTCTCCCTCATCGACATTGAAATCAATGTCTTTGAGAACGCACAAATCGTCTCGATAAATACTTACCTTGTTATAATCTATAAGCATGTCTATATACTTTTAAGTCGTAGTCAACAATCCGATGTTATGCAATTTAGGCGGTATTGCAATGCAATTTCGGCGATATTGATAATCAAATTCGCCGGTTTTGATTACTAATTCTGTCTGTTTTGCTTCTTGTTTTCCGTCCTTCTGCCTTTTCGTCCATCTCTTTTAGGAATCCCCTTTCCGCTTTTTCCGCTTCGAGAATGGTATTTTCGCGGTTTCCCGCCGTGTCTTCCTTTCTTTATCATCGGCACATATTCCGGTCCTTCGCCTATGCCTTCCGGCAATGTGTTCTTTTTAACCTCGTATCCGAGAAATCTTTCAATTTCTATAAAATCTACTATCTCCCAGCCCCTTACGAGTGTTATCGCAACCCCGTCGCGGTCGGCTCGAGCCGTTCTTCCAATCCGGTGTACATAGTCTTCGGAGTCGTGTGGAACATCGAAATTTATAACCGTTGCAATATCGTCTATATCTATGCCGCGTGCAACGATGTCTGTTGCCACGAGAACATCAATTTGGTTTGATTTGAAGCGGTACATCACATCATCGCGCTGTTGTTGTGAGAGATCCGAGTGCATCTCGTCGCAGTTTATTCCGACGCGTTTAAGGTCTCGTGTAATATCCTTTACTTTCAGTTTTGAACTTGAAAATATTATCACGCGACTAAGTTTGTTCCCTTTGAAAAGATGCTTCAGTATGTCAATTTTCTGTGTCTCGTGGCATATATACGCCGACTGCTGTATCTTGTCTGCCGGTTTGCTTACCGCGAGTTTCACCGTAACAGGTTTTTTGAGGAGCGTCCTTGCCAGTTCCTCTATTTTCTTTGGCATGGTTGCCGAGAACATAATCGTTTGGCAGGTGTCGGGAAGTAATTTGGCAATGGCGATGATGTCTTCACTGAATCCCATGTCAAGCATGCGGTCAGCCTCGTCGAGGACGAAGAACGAGACGCGCCCGAGGTCAACATTCCCCATGGTTATGTGGCTCTTCAGCCTGCCCGGTGTGGCTATTATCACATCTGCCCCCATTTTCATTCCCTTGAACTCTTGGTCGTAACGGTTGCCATCATTGCCGCCATATACAGCCACACTGCTCACTTCGGGCATGTAGTATGCAAAACCCTGCATTGTCTGATCTATCTGTTGTGCCAGTTCTCGTGTGGGACTCATTACTATGCAGTTTATCGCATCGTGTGGAAAGCCGCCGTCATCGAGCATGCTCAATATCGGGAGCAGATATGCAGCAGTTTTTCCCGTACCCGTTTGTGCCACTCCGAGGACATCGTGTCCGTCGAGGATTTCGGGGATACATTTCTCCTGTACGGGCGTACAGGTGTGGAAGTTCATGTCATCGAGTGCGTCGAGGGTGTTATCGTTGAGGTCTAAATCGTAAAATTCCATATCGGTGTTTCTTTTATTTTCATTTTTATCTTATATCACATACTGCAACATAATCGTCAGTTCGGTGCCTTCCTATAACATAACCATGCAATCACTCCGAATATTATATTGGGAATCCATGCCGCGAGCATTGCCGGCGTGTTAGCCTGAATCGCGAATGTTGCCGATACTGTTTGCAGCATTATGTAGGCGAAACTCAATGCCAACCCAATTCCGAGATACATTCCCATACCACCTTTTCGTTTTCGTGACGACAGCGAAAGACCTATCGTGGTAAGGATGAACGAAGCAAACGACGATGCTATGCGTTTGTGGTATTCCACTTCATACTGAACAACGTTGCCCGAACCACGATTGATTTGTTTGCTTATATATTCTCGCAGTTGCGGACTCGTGAATGTTTCTTGCTGTCCTTTTGAAAACACAAGGTCGGTCGGTTCCATCATCAAGATCGTGTCAATTACTGCTCCGTTGGTAATTTTCTCGCGCATGCCCCTCATGTCTCTGATGCGCCAGTTTGTGGCGTGCCAGTGATATTTGGAGTCTGCTATCGTGTCATATTGTATCTCTGTGGCAGTCATGTGACTTACAAGTTTCTTGTTCTCGAACTTGTCGAGACAGAAACCATATCCCCGCTTGTTGTTGTTGTCGTAGAACTGGATATATGCAATCACTCCCTTGCCCACCTGCATCTGAACGTTTTCGGCTGCCGTGTTCTTCTTTTTGTTCTTGTACAGTGTTTCAAAATTTTGGCGAATTACCGTTCCATTGGGTATGACATACGAGCCGAGGTAGAAAGTGAGAGCCGAAATCAGTGCCGCTGAAATCATGTACGGGCGCATGAGTCGTCGTTTGCTGACACCTGCGGCAAGCATGGAGATTATTTCGCTGTTGCCTGCAAGTTTGGAAGTGAAGAAGATAACGGCTATAAATACGAAGAGCGGAGAGAAAAGATTGGCAAAATATGGTACAAAGTTTACATAATAGTCAAAGACGATTGCTTTTAATGGAGCATGGTATTGTGTGAATTTTGCGAGGTTTTCGTTTATGTCGAAAACTATGGAGATAGATATGATAAGTGCTATTGCATAGAAATAGGTTCCTATGAATTTCTTAATAATATACCAGTCGAGTATCTTGACATAACGCTTTGGGTTGAAATATTTCAACCATACCATGTATCTTGCTGCCCATTTCATTGTCCTTGAAACGGGTGTCAAAGCCTTTCTTGCCGCCCTTATGGCTTTAAGTGGTCTTCTACGTCGTCTTATATTGTGGTATTCCAAATTGTTGTTGTTATTATGAATACGCTATACAACTATTTTTAAACTCGTTTCCCGAGTTGTTCCACGATACTGTTCTTCCATGACACGAAATCTCCCGCAATGATATGTCGGCGTGCGTCTCCCACGAGTCTTAGATAGAAAGACAAATTGTGTATGCTTGCTATCTGCATGGCCAACAATTCCTGTGCTTTGAACAAATGATGCAGATATGCCTTGGTGTGTATGAGGTCTATATCGCAACCGTCCGGATCTATGGGTGAGAAATCGTTTTCCCATTTCTTGTTTCTCATGTTCATTGTACCTTGGTAGGTAAACAGCATCGCGTTTCTGCCGTTTCTCGTCGGCATCACACAATCGAACATATCGACACCTCTTTCTATTCCTTCAAGAATATTCTGCGGAGTGCCAACTCCCATGAGGTATCGCGGTTTATCTTTCGGGAGAATTTCGTTCACCACTTCAATCATTTCGTACATAACCTCCGTAGGTTCGCCAACAGCCAAACCGCCGATTGCATTTCCGTCGGCATTTTTGTCAGCGATGAATCTTGCCGCTTCGCGCCTTAAGTCCTTATATGTGCAACCTTGTACTATTGGGAAAAGACTTTGCTCATAGCCATATCGCGGTTCTGTATCATTGAATCTCTTTATGCAACGGTCGAGCCATCGTTGTGTCATGGAGAGACTTTTGCGTGCATACTCGTAGTCGCTCTTGCCCGGCGGGCATTCATCAAGAGCCATTATTATGTCTGCACCTATCGTTCGCTCGGTATCCATTACGTTCTCGGGCGTGAAGAAATGACGTGAGCCGTCGATGTGAGAGGTAAACATGCAGCCCTCCTCTGTCAGTTTCCTTATACCGGCAAGCGAGAATACTTGAAATCCGCCACTGTCGGTAAGCATCGGTCTGTCCCATGAAATAAACTTGTGCAAGCCTCCGGCTTTATACAAAGTGTCAAGTCCCGGGCGGAGATATAGATGGTATGTGTTGCCAAGTATTATCTGTGCTCCAACTTGTTGACGCAATTCGTTGAAATGAACCCTCTTGACACTGCCTACCGTTCCTACCGGCATGAAAATCGGAGTTTCTATCTTTCCGTGTGCTGTTGTTATCACTCCTGCACGGGCATCGCTTGCATTGTCTGTATGTTGAAGTTCGAAAGTCATAGGCTCTTCTCTTCTATATCAAAACTTACAGGGTGTGCGACAATCTCTTCCGTGAGTGCAAAGTTCCATACGTCACCCACGTTTTCCACATAATGGAAACATACTCCTTTGAGATATTTTTCCGGTATCTCATTGATGTCTTTCTTATTGTCCTTACACAATAGTATGTCTGATATTCCAGCGCGTTTTGCAGCAAGTATTTTCTCTTTTATTCCGCCAACGGGAAGTACCTTTCCACGCAGGGTTATCTCGCCGGTCATTGCCGTGTTCTTGCGCACTTTACGCTGGGTAAGAGCCGATGCTATACTCGTTGCTATTGTTATGCCGGCACTTGGACCGTCTTTCGGAGTGGCACCTTCCGGCACATGGATATGAATATTCCAATTGTCGAAAATGCGATAGTCTATCTTAAGGTCGTCGGCATGGGCTTTGACATATTCCAATGCCAGTACGGCACTTTCTTTCATAACATCGCCAAGGTTACCGGTAAGTGTAAGTTTAGAACCTTTTCCCTTGCTAAGACTTGTCTCTATAAAGAGGATTTCACCTCCCACGCTTGTCCATGCCAACCCCGTGACAACTCCTGCATAGTCATTGCCTTGATAAATATCGCGATAGAACGGTGGTTTTCCGAGCAGCCCTTCTATTTCGTCTGCACTTATTTTAAGGAATGGCAGTTCGCCCTCGCGCGCCTTTATAAAAGCCATTTTGCGCAGAGCTTTGTTTATTTGCTTCTCTAATTGACGCACACCGCTTTCACGTGTGTATTGCTCGATAATCTTCTCTATTGCCGCCTTGTTGAAAGCGAGTTTTTTCTCTTCGTCGAGACCGGTGCTTTCTTTCTCTTTCGGGATGAGATGTCGTTTTGCAATTTCAATCTTCTCCTCGGTAGTATATCCGCTCACCTCTATTAATTCCATACGGTCGAGCAGAGGTCTCGGTATGGTGTTAAGGTCGTTAGCGGTTGCTATAAATAGAACCTTCGACAGGTCATAGTCCACATCGAGATAGTTATCATGGAAAGCATTGTTCTGTTCGGGATCTAAGACCTCAAGCATCGCCGACGAAGGGTCGCCGTTTATGGTGTTCTGTGTAATCTTGTCAATCTCGTCAAGTATGAAAACGGGATTTGAAGAGCCTGCTTTCTGTATGTTCTTGATAATTCTTCCCGGCATGGCTCCTATGTATGTACGACGGTGTCCTCGAATTTCAGACTCGTCATGCAGTCCTCCGAGACTCATTCTCACATGTTTTCGCTTCATGGCTTTTGCCACGCTCTTGCCGAGAGACGTCTTACCGACTCCCGGTGGGCCGTAAAGGCAGAGTATCGGCGATTTCAAATCTCCCCTGAGACTAAGCACGGCCATGTATTCCAAAATGCGTTCTTTTACCTTTTCAAGTCCGTAATGGTCGCGGTCAAGTATCTTCTGCGCACGGTTTAAGTCAAGGTCGTCCTGCGAATAGTTTCCCCATGGCAGTCCGACCATCGTCTGCAGGTAGTTCATCTGCATTGAGTATTCCGGACTTTGCTGGTTTAGCATGTCCAACTTGTCCAATTCCTTATGGAATACTTTTTTTACGTCTTCGTTCCACTGCTTCTTCACAGCCTCTTCAAGGAGTTCTTTCCTCTCTGGAGAGCCTTCGTTGTTACCGAGTTCTTCGCGGATGTTCTTTATTTGCTGTTGCAGGAAATATTCCCTTTGCTGCTCGTCTATGTCCTCGCGTGTCTTGAGTCTTATGTCCTGCTTTATTTGTTCCAGTTGAGTTGCGCGATACAGAATTTTGAGCAGTGCGAACACTCTCTCTTTGGTGCTGTTCTTTTCGAGCAACATCATTTTCTCGTGAAGTTCGAGCGGAAGGCTTGAACATAGGAAATTAGCCGTGATGACATCGTTGCTGATATTGTTCACGGCGAATTGTGCCTCGTCGGGTATGTCTTCGTTTTTCTTGATATATTCTATCGAGGCACGTTTCATGTCCTCTATTGCGGCACTGTATTCTGTGTCTTTTATCGGCGTGATCGCTTCCGGCGCACTCTCCACCTCGCCGATGAGATAGGGGGATTGACGGACTATTTTCTTAAGCATAATTCTCCCGAGGCTCTGCACTATTACAGTTATTCTGTCTTCTTGTCCGGG
Source organism: Prevotella sp. OH937_COT-195 (assembly GCF_003932845.1). Lineage (GTDB taxonomy): Bacteria > Bacteroidota > Bacteroidia > Bacteroidales > Bacteroidaceae > Prevotella. The sequence goes on along the minus strand of NZ_RQZH01000012.1, from coordinate 28,715 downwards.
TATGTCAAGAACTCGTATTATCTTTGCTGCAACTCCGTATGTGAAGAGATCTTTTCCCGCAGGGTCTTCCATGTCGGGGTCTCGTTGGCAAAGAACCGCCATCAGGGTGTCGGGAGATTTTTTCAGTTTCTCCACGAGCAGTCTGCTTTTTTGCCTGCCGATAAGAATCGGTGTCACGACTCCCGGAAAAAGCACAAGGTTTCGTGTGGCAAGTATGGGCATCTTGCCGTCAACCGGTGCTTCAAAGAGATGTTTTACATCACCTTCGTAGTCGGCAATCATAGAGAATTGATTATTTTGTCTTTCGCTCATTTCTTTTTTAATATGTATAAATCGGGTGCAAAGTTACTAAATTAATTCCTAATTCTTGATTATAACTTATAAAATATTCGTACCTTTGCAGTCGTGGGCAACGATTTTTCACTCAAGCAATTTAATATCAGACAGGAACGAGCAGCCATGAAGGTAGGTACCGACGGAATCTTGCTTGGTGCATGGGCGGCAGGCGGCAGGCATATACTTGATGTCGGCACAGGCACGGGGCTTATTGCCCTTATGATGGCGCAACGTTTTCCTAATGCCTCTGTGATGGCGATAGACATAGATCCGGATGCCGCATTGCAGGCAGAAGAGAATGTCAGTCTGTCTCCTTTTGCCGAAAGGGTGGTTGTTAAATGCTCTTCGTTACAACAGTTTGACGGAAAGGAATGTTATGATTCGATAGTTTGCAATCCTCCATATTTCACACAATCTTTGATTTCTCCTGATGCAAAACGCACTTTGGCACGCCATTCCGTGGCTTTACCATTCGATGATTTGTTTTGCAACGCACGTTGTTTATTGCTGAAAAACGGACTGTTTTCTATAATAATACCTGCTGATGCGTTGTCGAAAGTGGAGACCTCTGCCGTTTTAAGTGGTTTTTTTCTTGTTCGCAAATGTTCAATATGTACCACACCAAACAAATCTCCGCGCAGATTGCTAATGACATTCTCACTCTCTCCGGCTTCACTGAATGAAGAACATGGAATAATTTTCAGTGCTCCTTCAGTGTATTCGGAATGGTATGTTAATATTACTCGCGATTTTTTGATAAAATTTTAAAATACAATCTGTTACAAAGTGTTTCTAATGAAAAAGATTATTAATCCGTGGACACATAGGGAAGGGTATGACTGCTTTGGCTGTTGTCAGGATAATCCAATAGGTGTGCGTATGACTTTTATGGAAGACGGAGACGATGTGGTAAGTTTTTGGAAACCCGGTGAACATTATCAAGGTTGGATAAATACGTTGCATGGTGGAATAATAGCAACTCTGATGGATGAAACGGCAGGCTGGGTCGTATTTCGTAAATTACAGACAAGCGGAATGACGACACATCTTGACGTGCATTATCGCAAGGCCGTAATGACAACGGAGCCACAACTTGAAATCAGAGGGCACATTGCTGAGAGAAAACGTAATCTTGTGTTTGTTGACGTTGTGCTTAAAAATTCTTCGGGAGAAGTGTGCTGTGAAGGGCGTGTGACGTATTTTTGCATGAACGGAGACAAGGCTCGCGAAATGGGATTTGAATCATGTGATGTGGAAGAATGACCTTTGTTTTTGTCTGGTAAATGAAAAATATTTGGCAAATTATTTATTTTTAACAACGTAATATCGCGGAGAATTATTAATTTTGCGATTTGAATTCAAATCTTATCATTTTTTCATTATATTGTTTTTATGAAGATTGGTTTTGATAACGAGAAATACCTCCGTATTCAGTCGGAGCATATAAAAGAACGAATAGCACAATTCGGGGACAAACTATACTTGGAGTTTGGAGGAAAACTTTACGACGACTACCATGCGAGCCGTGTGTTGCCGGGTTTCCGACCTGACAGCAAGTTACGCATGCTGATGCAACTAAAAGATGATGTGGAAATCGTTATCGTAATCAGTGCAGAAGACATAGAACGTAATAAGGTTCGCGGAGACTTGGACATAACATACAACAAAGACGTGCTGAGACTGAAAGAAGTGTTTACCGAACGCGGGCTTTTCGTAAGCAGTGTTGTCATCACACAATTTAACGGACAGGCGAGTGCGGTGTTGTTCAGGGAACGCCTTGAGAGGATAGGGGGGATAAAAGTATATTATCACTATATTATAGAGGGTTATCCTGCCAATGTGGAACTGATTGGTTCTGATGAAGGTTTCGGGAAAAACGACTATGTTGAGACAACACGTCCTCTTGTTGTGGTTACCGCTCCAGGTCCCGGAAGTGGTAAGATGGCAGTGTGTCTGAGTCAATTGTATAATGATAACCGTAAGAACATTAAGGCAGGATATGCCAAGTTTGAGACATTCCCTATTTGGAATATTCCGCTGAAACACCCGGTTAATGTGGCATACGAAGCGGCAACAGCCGATCTTAATGATGTCAATATGATTGACCATTTCCATCTTGAAGCATACGGCAAAACCACCGTCAACTACAACCGTGACATTGAAATATTTCCGGTTCTGAATACTATATTCGAGGGTATATACGGTGAAAGTCCGTATAAGTCGCCCACCGACATGGGTGTTAACATGACCGGTTTCTGTATAAGTGATGACAAAGAATGTTGCGAGGCTTCGAAACAAGAGATAATACGTCGCTATTATACTGCGTTGTGTAACATGACGGACGGCAAGAACGATGATCACGAGGTAAACAAATTGGTGCTGCTTATGAAGCAGATGAAACTTACCACCGCTTATCGTCCGTGCACGGTGGCTGCATACGAGCGTAAACTGCGTTCCGGAACACCGTCTGCCGCCATAGAATTGGCTGACGGCACACTGATAACGGCTGATACAACTCCTTTGCTTGGTCCCAGTGCTGCATTGCTGTTGAGTGCCACTAAATATTTGGCAGGAATTAACCACGAGGTAAGACTTATTCCACAAGAGATGATAGTGCCCATACAGAGAATGAAGACATCAATGTTACATGGAAATAACCCGAGACTTCATACAGACGAAGTACTTGTGGCACTTGCAGTATTGAGCCAAAAAGACGATAATTGCCGTCGTGCCCTCGACACATTGCCAATGTTAGACGGATGTCAGGTGCATGCCACGGTAATGCTTAGCGAGGTTGATCGCAAGATTTTTAAGAAACTCGGTTGTGGACTAACATTTGATCCGGTAAAGAAATAGATGATGATAAAAACTGAAGAAATCGAGGATAAACGTATCGCAGTCTTGCTTTCCGGCGGAGTGGATAGTTCTGTTGTTGTACACGAACTTGCTTCAATGGGATTGTCGCCCGATTGCTTTTATATAAAGATTGGACCGGAAGAAAACGAGGAATGGGATTGTTCTTCTGAAGAAGATCTCGAAATGGCAGCCTCTGTAGCCGCAAAATACGGCTGCAAACTACATGTGGTGGATTGTCATAAAGAATATTGGGACAAGGTTACGAGATATACCATTGACAAGGTGCGAGCCGGCTTAACGCCCAATCCTGATATTATGTGCAACCGCCTGATAAAATTCGGGGCGTTTAACGAGAAAATGGGACATGCATACGACATCATTGCAACGGGGCATTATGCGCAAACCGAGTGGATCAACGGGAAGAAATGGCTTACTACGAGTCCTGACCCGGTTAAGGATCAGACCGATTTCCTCGCACAAATATATGATTGGCAATTGGAGAAAGCCATATTCCCGATAGGTCATTTTATGAAAGATGAGGTGCGTGAGATTGCAGAACGCGAGCATCTCGTCAATGCAAAGCGTAAAGACTCGCAGGGAATATGTTTCCTTGGGAGAATAAAATATAATGATTACATAAAGCGTTATCTTGGCGAAAATCCCGGAGACGTGGTTGATATTGCAACGGGAAAGGTCTTGGGTAAACATCGCGGATTATGGTTTCATACCATTGGGCAGCGACATGGTCTTGGTTTTGGGGGAGGACCTTGGAACGTAGTGCGTAAGGATATTGAAAACAACATATTATATGTGGCAAATGGATATGAACCGTGTCAAGCTTGGAAAAAAGAATTTGAAATAAAGGATTTCCATTTCCTTACAGAGAAAGAACTTCCTGAAATAGTTACATTTAAAATACGTCATACTCCCGAATTTCACCATGCTACGTTGATAAAAAATGGCAATGGCTCTTATACGGTATGTTCGGATTCGCTAATACAAGGTGTCGCACCTGGGCAATTCTGTGTCGTTTACGATGAACAACATCACAAATGCTATGGTTCCGGTGAACTTGCTTTGTAAGAAGAATGTAATTAGACTTAATGAGTTAAATAGTAGGTATTCAAGATTTTATGTGTAGTTTTTATCTACTTTTAATTGTATTCTTATCTTCATGTTTCTTCCTTTTCAAGGTTCACCTTCACAAAGTGGCGGAATTGCTTTCCGAGTTCTCTTACGGCATTAGATTTGCCCGCCTGACGGGCACCCCGTATCAGCAATGGCTTGCGAATTTGTCTGAAATCAACATCTAAACAAATATGACTTCAGCCGGAACAGGCATCGAAAACCCTGTTGCGGCTTTTCGTGTTGTGGTCGGAATCTTATGAATGAATTCCCCGCAAGCCTCTTTTTTCTCAAAAAAACCGACATTTGTTAAAATCTGCAAATATGTCAGTGCTATTTGTTGGTAATTAGTGTGTTGCGAGCATAAAATGTCCGATGGTGCAAGATTGGCAGTATGCAAAATGTCCGATTATGCAATATTTTTGGCAGGATTTGCAATGTCGGTCAGCCACTTTTGTGCTTAACTTTGCACCATGACAATCAACAGTGACGAAACACGCTTTCCCACGTATGGAAAAATTCCGGCAACTGTTCAAATTATAAAAGGTATGAACGGAAGAACGACAGCCCCCAAGCGGCATGACAAGGAAGACTTAGGCTTTCTTGACGACCGCCTGCAACTGCTCGACACCGTTCGCGAGATGATCGACATCGAACTGGAGCGGCGCGGATTGAACGCCGATGGCACCCCTCCGCCTCGGGCGCACATTGTGGCAGCGCATCGTGAGTTTCTTCGCCGGCATCCTTTAATAATAAGGTAATGCAGCGACAAATACACTTTATTGCATATTTTATTTCAAACACATATTTTATTTCAAACACATTAAAATTTCAAGAAAATGAGAACAAACAAATTCCTTGCAAGCATGGCAGCCCAAGCGCTCGCCCTTGCAGCGACAGTGATGATGAGCCTCGCCCTCGGGGCATGCTCGAGTGACAACGACGACGACAACGGCGGCACCACGCCCCAAGAAAGCGTCATCACCCTGACCGCCAAGATAGCCGTGGGCGAGAGCGTCATGCTCTACTTCGCCGAGACCGACAAGCCCGAAGTGACGGGAGCAGACGAAACCGGATCGGAAATCGTCGGCTACGGCGGCACCACATGGCTCAAGAAGACCTACAAGCTCAAGGCGCAAACCTTCACCCTGAAGGGCACAATCACCAAGCTCAACTGCGAAGACACCGCCCTCGACGCCCTCAACGCGAGCCGCTTCCCGCTGCTCACATACCTCGAATGCAGCGACAACTCCTTCACCACCTTGGACGTGAGCGGCTGCACGCAGCTGAAAACACTCCGGTGCACCAGCAACTCCCTCACCGCCTTGGACGTGAGCGGCTGCACGCAGCTGACAAACCTCAACTGCGCCGGCAACTCTCTCACCGCCTTGGACGTGAGCCAAAACACGCAACTGAAAGAGCTCTTCTGCAACAACAACTGCCTCACCTACGACAAACTCAGCCTCCCCACCGTCTCCGGCGGAACGCTACGCTACAAGGGCGGCATCATCGACATGCAGACACTCACCCCCGAGCAGGTGAAAGCCATCAAGAAGAAGGGTTGGACGGTGAAGCACTATAACGGCAGCAACTGGGCAGACTACCCGGGCGAACTGCCCACCATCACCCTCACCACCGCGAAAGCCGTGGGCGAGAGCGTCACGCTCTACTTCGCCGAGACCGACAAGCCCGAAGTGACGGGAGCAGACGAAACAGCGTCGGAAACTATTGCCGACGGCGACGGTACCAAATACCTCAAGAAGACCTACACGCTCACCGCCCGGAGCCTCACCGTCAAGGGCACGCTGACAGAATTCTACTGCGGCGGCAACCAACTCACCGCCTTGGACGTGAACGGCTGCCCGCAACTGACAGGACTCGGCTGCGGCGAAAACCAACTCACCGCCTTGGACGTGAGCCGCTGCCCGCAACTGACAGGACTCAGCTGCTATGGCAACCAACTCACCGCCTTGGACGTGAGCCGCAACACGCAGCTGAAACTACTCTTCTGCAACAGCAACCAACTCACCGCCTTGGACGTGAGCGGCTGCCCGCAACTGACAAGACTCGACTGCTACATCAACCAACTCACCGCCTTGGACGTGAGCGGCTGCACGCAACTGACAAGACTCGGCTGCGAGGACAACCAACTCACCGCCTTGGACGTGAGCGGCTGCCCGCAACTGGAAACACTCTACTGCAACGACAACCAACTCACCTTGGACGTGAGCGGCTGCCCGCAACTGGAAACACTCTACTGCAACGACAACCAACTCACCGCCTTGGACGTGAGCGGCTGCCCGCAACTGACAATAATCGGCTGCTATGGCAACCAACTCACCTACGCCAAACTCAGCCTCCCCACCGTCTCAGGCGGAATACTCTACTACAAGAGGTTCTACGAGGAGCAGACGCTCACCCCCGCGCAGGTTAATGCCATCAAGAAGAAGGGCTGGACGGTGAAGTGGAATGACGGCAACTACTGGGAAGACTACGCCGGGGAGTAAGAGTGCCCCGCTACGACAGGGTACTTCCCAAGGAACGACCAAAGGGCTTCCCAAGGAACGACCAAAGGGCTTCCCAAGGAACGACCAAAGGGCTTCCCAAGGAACGACCAAAGGGCTTCCTAAGGAACGACGAAAACGGAATCGTCAAAGCGGCAAGAGCCGCATAAGTATAATCATTAAAAAATAAAAAATATGTTGATTTACAAAGTAAAATCCGAAATGATGCGCATCGGCAAAAACAAAGGCAAGACCATGTTCTACGCCGCACCCGTGGCGCAGGACAAGATAACCGCCAAGCAGGTGGAAGACCGCATCATCAACCTCACAGCCCTCTCGCGCGCCGATGTGCGCTCGGCAATCACCGCCCTGGCGGAAATCGTCCGCGAAGAGATGTTCGCCGGAAGAGCCATCGACCTGGCAGACCTCGGCTCATTCAAGGTCATCTCCACCGGAAGCGCGTGGAAAGCAGGCAGGACGTCACCGCCGAAACCCTCAAAACGCCACGCATACAGTTCTTCCCACGCAAGGAAATGCTCAAGCAGGCAAAGGTGGTGCAGCGCGTGGTGACGCACGAGGTGTAGCCCCCCGCGGGCGGCACGCACGGCAAACGGGCAGAGGCACGACCATGGGGCGAACCTGCCCGGAGCCACAACTTATTATCAAACTTTTCAGTTCAAATCAATGACTTAATTCAAACAATTATGAAAACCAATTTACTTACGAACATGCTCGCGGCGACAGTCGCGCTGTTCACAGCCCTGTTTGCCCTGCCCGCCTCGGTGACAGCCTCGACCGCCTGCCCGTGGGAGTGTATATATATAATGGTAAGATAAGAAAATCATCAAAAAGTAAAAGGCTCACACCGTCACCTCCCGTGTGGGGTGGGGGAAACACTTTCCCCCTGACTAAGCCCTTAAAGAGAAAATAGGTCTCCTCCAAGCCCTCCAAAGGGGCAGGAGCCGACGGGCGACGGGGACCACGCCTGCTACATCTACTATAACCCTCTCCCGTGGCGAAAGCGGCGGGAGAGGAATTAACAAGAAGAATGTTTCACCATTAAAACCAAACGAAGAAATGGAAACGAGGAACATTAACAGACGACCGAAACCGAACCCCATCGCTGACCTGAAAGAACTGAAAGACGCGGAGTTCACCCGCAGCGCGAAGTACGGCGACATGAGGACTATTGACATCAGGCGAAACGGCAAGAAAAGAAATTGCCAAGATAGTTGGCAGAAGTCTGCAAGCATGCTCTTTATGCATAAATTGCCTATATGTGAAAGCAATCAAAGCCCTTAGAAGCAAAGTTTTTATAATTTCACGGACAAGAAAATTATGAACATTCAGAAGAAACTCAACTCAATAGAAGACCAAGGGAAAAGTTGAAATTTCACACACCAAAAGATGAGTTCTTCAATAAGATATTGTAATTTTGCACTTGCCGGTTGACTCTACCGTAATAAATGTTGAACACTTATTTATTTTATCTGAAACTATCCGTAAGTAACTTTATTTCTATCTGCGGACTTATGCGTTCGTATAGTATATTATATACGGCATCAAGTATTGGCATGTTGACGTGCATGTGACGGTTGATCTCTTTCATGCACTTGGTTCCGAAATAACCTTCGGCAATCATTTCCATTTCAATTTGTGCCGACTTTACGCTATATCCTTTTCCTATCATTGTTCCAAATGTGCGGTTCCGTGAGAAATTAGAATACCCCGTAACCAACAAGTCACCCATATATACAGAATCTATTATTGCTCTTTCAATGGGGTGTACTGCTGTCATAAAACGGTTCATCTCCTGAACAGCGTTGGACATGAGAACCGATTGGAAATTATCACCATATTTTAATCCGCTGCAAATACCTGCGGCAATGGAATAAACATTTTTCAAAACTGATGAATATTCAATGCCGATAACATCTGTTGATGTTTTTGTCTTTATGTAGTCGCTTGCTATGAGATCTGCGAATGTCTTAGCTTTCTCTGTATTAACACAACCGATTGTTAGGTATGAGAGTCGTTCCAATGCAACCTCTTCTGCGTGGGACGGTCCTCCTATACATGCAAGGTTTTCGTGAGGAACGTCATAGACATGATGGAAATATTCCGAACATACGAGATTCTCGTCCGGTACAATACCTTTTATTGCCGTTATGACAAATTTATCCTTGATTCTTGTCTTTAATTTTTTAAGATGATTTTTTAAGTATGGCGAAGGTGTTACAAAAACAAGAGTATCATAATTCTCCACAATCTTGTTTATGTCACTTGAGAACTCAATCTCATTCATGTCGAAACGCACGCTTACGAGGTAAGCAGGGTTATGCCCAAGTCTGCGGAAGTCTTCTATACGGTCATCTCGCCGCATATACCATCCTATGTGATGTGTATGCCCAACAACAATTTTTGCTATTGCCGTTGCCCAACTTCCACCGCCAATTATTGCTATTTTCCCACAGTCAAACATAGTGTTTCGATTTAATATTACAAAAGATATATAAGGGTGATGGCAGGCAACACACGAACAGTGTCTTAAAAATTGAATTTATATGTAACGTTATTGCCGTTTATTGCCTGTCATCGATTTGTCATTCGTTGATTTTGTTAATCCATATTTGTATCTCATCCACAGACGGCTTCTGCATTTCGAGTTTATATCTCTTTACGATGTCGCCAATCTTTTGTTGCAGACCTTGTGCTTTCTCGTCTTTGATGTTTGTTACAAGATTGAATCCGGCTTTGCGCAGTATAGGTACCCATTCCGGAGCAACGCCAATCTCTGCCCATTCTGCTTCATTACTCTGAGGTATCGTTTTTTCTGGTTTCATCTGTGGGAAAAAGAGAACCTCTTGAATGAAAGTTTTGCCGGTCATTAACATTACGAGTCTGTCTATTCCTATTCCGATTCCTGATGTCGGCGGCATACCGTATTGTAATGCCCTTAGGAAATCTTTATCAATTATCATAGCCTCGTCGTCACCTTTATCTGCAAGTTTCATTTGTTCCACGAAACGTTCTTCTTGGTCAACAGGGTCGTTCAGTTCCGAATAGGCATTGGCAAGCTCTTTTCCGTTTACCATAAGTTCAAAACGTTCTGTAAGACCGGCTTTTGAGCGGTGCATCTTTGTAAGTGGCGACATCTCAACAGGATAGTCTGTAATGAAAGTTGGCTGGATATAAGTTCCTTCACAGAATTCCCCGAAGAGTTCATCAATGAGTTTACCCTTTCCCATGGAGTCGTCAATCTCCATTCCTTTTTCCTTGCAGAATGAACGAATTTCTTCTTCGGTCTTTCCATTAACGTCAAATCCTGTTTTCTCTTTGATTGCATCAAGTATGGGCAAGCGACGATATGGAGCCTTGAAAGAAATTATCTTTCCGTCAATCTCACGTTCCGGTTTGCCGTTTACTGCGATACAGATTCTCTCAAGTAATTTCTCGGTAAATGACATCATCCAATTGTAATCCTTGTATTGCACATACAACTCCATACACGTAAATTCAGGATTGTGGTTTCTATCCATTCCTTCGTTCCGGAAATTCTTGCCTATTTCATAGACACCTTCAAAGCCACCCACAATAAGTCGTTTAAGATAAAGTTCGGTTGCGATACGCATGAACATGTTTTGGTTCAGTGCGTTGAAATGTGTAATGAACGGTCGAGCCGATGCACCTCCTGCTATTGTCTGCAGGATAGGAGTCTCTACCTCTGTATATCCGTTTTCATCGAGCACTTGTCGCAATGTGCGCAACACGGTCGAACGTTGTAAGAACGTTTCTTTTACTCCTTCGTTTACCACGAGGTCAACGTATCGCTGTCGGTAACGAAGTTCCGGATCATCGAATTTATCGTATGCCACTCCATCCTTATATTTTACTATTGGTAGCGGTTTGAGACTCTTGCTCAAGAGAGTAAATTCTTTTGCATGGACGGATATTTCCCCCATCTGCGTTCTGAAAACGAAACCCTTTATACCGATAAAATCTCCTATGTCAAGGAGTTTCTTAAACACTTTATTATAAAGATCTTTGTTTTCTTCCGGGCAGATGTCATCACGTGTGACATATACTTGAATTCTACCTTTGGAGTCCTGCAACTCGGCAAAAGAGGCTTTTCCCATTACTCGGATGCTCATAATTCTACCGGCAATGCAAACTTCTCGTTGCTCGTCATCGTCACGAAACTCGTTCTTTATGTCTGTACTAAAGGCATTAGTGGGATATTCTGCCGCAGGGTATGGGTCAATGCCCATGTCTTTTAATTCTTTAAGGCTCTGCCGCCTTCCTATTTCTTGTTCACTCAGTTCTAAGACGTTCATGTGATACAATTTCTTTTTGTTCTGTTAATTTGTTATTTTTTTATGTGTTCCTATTAAAATAGTCTCTGCAAAGGTAACAATAAATTCTGATATAGTGTGCTTTTTAAGTATTTTTTAATAGACTCGCAGTTATACCATGCGTCGAAACTCCGCACAGGTGATAGCCGTTGCTATGGCAACGTTCAACGAATCGGCTGTTTCTCGTTCTTTTGGGTAACTCGGTATTAAAATTCTGTTTGTTATCAAATCAACAATTTTTTTGGAAATCCCATTTCCTTCGTTACCCATGACGATTATGCCCTCGTTTGACAAATTGCTGTCATATATGCTGTCTCCATTGAGGAATGTGCCATATATGGGTATATTGTCCTTTACACTTGTCAGAGCAGTCACAAGATCTACATAAATTACTTGAACTCTTGCAATGCTGCCCATTGTTGCCTGTACCACTTTCGGATTATAAACATCGGCTGTTTCGTTGCTGCAAAGTATTGTGTCAATTCCAAACCAATCTGCAATTCTTATTATGGTTCCGAGATTTCCAGGGTCTTGAACGGAGTCGAGTGCGAGTGTCAGTTTGCCTTTAAGCAAATGTGAATAATCGTTTTTTTCTTTGATACGTGGTATTGGGAAAACCGCCAATACATTCTGAGGATGTTGCAAGAAACTCAATTTGGCTAATTCATCGTTTGTCACGATTTCTACTTCATGGTCGCTGTCACCGTTTTTTTTAAACCATTCTTTTGTTGCAATCAACTTTTTGGGTTGTACAACTTTCAATAAGTCGCCAACAACCTTTGGTCCTTCTGCCACAAAAACTTTTTCTCTTTTCCTAAATTTCTTAAGTTCAAGAGAATGAATGTATTTTATTAGATTTTTACTTAACACTGTTTTATCTTTTTGTTAAATACAATTTGTGGTTGAAAAAGAAAAGAATTATTGTTTTTTCGTTTCTTTCTTTATCCAACCGATGCGGTGAGTTCTTCCTTTCTTTCCGAGAGAATGGATAGAGTAGAAACCACAGGGAAGAGTAGTAATGTCTATGACATCTCCATGATATATGCGAGTGGCAATCGGTGTGCCTGCCAATGATTTGAAAATGACATATTCTGCATCAAGTGTGTTCGGACGTGATGGAAGCCTGACAATTTTCCCGTTGTTCTCAATAAGATGTGGGAACATGTTTTTTTTATGTTTTCCTTCCACCATCGCAGGTTCGCTTTCGTTCCCGAAACGGTCGATTGCACATACGGCATAATTGTATGGAATTTTAGTGTCTATTATCAGTGATGTGCCTTTTACTAATTGTGCTATCAAATTTCTCGGGTCGTCAACATCTACGTTTTCTTCGTGGGAAGCATAAATGTTGTATGATACATCCGGACTTTCGCTTCTGCTTCTTGCTGCATTCCATGTTAACACTTGTTTGTCGACTCCATTTTTAACACTAAGGCAAGTCGGAGTTGTCGGCGGTGTTTTTTGAAGCCATGACATTGCAGGAACTACCGCAAGAAAACGATCGAATTCATTTATGGTGAAATCATATAACCCCTTGGTGTTCTCGGTAAAGAACCTGCTTCTGAAATATGTATGCCCCACGCCAATCTGTCGCAGATAATTCATCTGCCGTTGAACGTCAATCAAGTTCCAGCGTCCTTCCGATGGGTGCATGAAATATATTCCGAGTCCCGGCGCCATAATCCTTCCATTTGAGTTTTCTTTCCAATCAAGTGCGAAAGGATAGAAATTGTCCCCTTTGAAATAAATCATGGGAAACTCAGCATCCATCAATCCGTCTTTCAACCATTGTTGTGCGTCTTGTGCCACTGCATTACGTGCATTCCATCCCCTGCTACTGAATCTTGTCAAGTCATCATGCTTTCCTACCGGCGAACAACTAAGCATAACCCACGGTTTCTCTTTTTTTATCGCATGGTTTATGGCTTTCACGATACGAGTTATGTTTTCACGGCATTTTGCCCTGTTTGCCGGCATTTTCCAAGCGTCGGGATATCTTATGTAGTCAAGATGAATACCATCTACATCATATTTTCTTACTATTTCGGCACAAATATCGGCAATGTATGGAGCCGTATCTGGGTTTTCCGGATCAATATATCCGTCGGTTCCAATCTTGCGCAAAATGTTCGGATGGTTTTTCTGCAATTGCTTTGCCGCATACGAATTCCAAGGACCTATTGGCAATGTTACTATCCACGAGTGTATTTGCATACCTCTTGCATGACATTGTTCTATTGCAAATTGCAGTGGGTCGTAACCCGGATATTTCCCCGGGATACCCGTGATATTCTGATCCCAAGGTTCGATGTCGCTGTGGTATATTGTAGATGCCCTCACTCTTGATTGCATCAACACAAGATTTACGCCGGCCTTTTGAAGTTTGTCCAAAATGTCCGTCAGTTCTTTCTGCTGCCTTTTTATGTTTTCCGGTGAGTCAGCCTTTATTTCCGGCCAATCAAGACTTTTAACAGTTGTAAGCCATACAGCCCTGACTTCTCTTTTAGGAGTCTCACCATAATTGATGTTCATTTTCTTTTGGGCACAGACCGTCAATGAAAGCATGACGGCTATGGATAGAATTATATTTTTCTTTTTCATAATCGTTTGCAAAGTTAGCGATATTTCCGGCAATCTTTTGCATGTTTGATAAAAAATAGTATCTTTGCACTCGGTTTTTAATAAATTAAAGGAATTGTAAACATCGTATGATAACATTTGTTATTAGCCTTGTAATACTCATATCTGAGTATTTCATCCATGGCAAAGTTGTTGAGAGAATTTTCTCTCCCGATGATAAAAAGACTCCGGCTGATTTGGTTATCCGGTATGGACAAAACGGCAAGACGCTGATACGATATTAATAATCTCATTTGCATGTTTCTTTCTCTTGGAAAAGATAAAAGCAAGTGTATAATGTTTAAATTTAAAATTATGAATAAAAAAAATTATGGTATGAAGAAAATAACAATGTTTATCATTGCTTTGGTTGCATCATTATCAGCCAATGCACAATTTGAACAGGGAAAGATTTACCTCGGTGCGTCATTGACAGGACTTGACTTAAGTTACAGTGGTGTAGATAAACTTCATTTCGGATTAGAAGCACAAGGAGGATATTTTGTAATGGACAATATCATGTTGAAAGCAAATGCCGCCGTGGAGTATTTTGGTAGGAACGATGCCCCCACAGATTTTACGTTGGGAGTAGGTGGCCGCTATTATATAATTCAAAACGGTCTGTATTTCGGTGTAAATGCGAAACTGCTGCATGCCAATCATAGTTATAATGATATAATGCCGGGAATAGAAGTGGGATATGCTTTTTTTGTAAACCGCACCGTTACAATAGAGCCGTCATTGTATTATGCCCAATCGTTCCGTAAACATTCGGATTACAGCAAGTTCGGATTGCGTCTCGGAGTGGGAGTGTATTTGTTCAAGGATTAAAATTAATGGTAAATTATATTTGGCATGTTATTGACAGAAGAATTGGAAGAAAGATTGATAGACTTGTCATTTGCAGAAGATATTGGTGATGGAGACCACACCACATTATGTTGTATTCCTGAGAATGCCACCGGCAGCAGCAGACTTATTATAAAAGAAGACGGGATACTTGCAGGAGTTGAGGCCGCCAAGAAAGTTTTTGCACGTTTTGACCCTGACATGAAAGTGGAGGTAATCATGGGCGACGGCTCGAAGGTAAAGAAAGGCGATGTTGCCATGATAGTCAGTGGAAAAACCCGTTCTTTACTCCAGACGGAACGCCTGATGCTCAATATAATGCAAAGAATGAGCGGCATTGCAACGATGACAAATGTTTATGTGGAGAAACTTAAAGGAACAAAGACTCGCGTTCTTGACACCCGTAAGACAACACCCGGCATGAGAATGCTTGAAAAGCACGCAGTTAAGATAGGTGGAGGCGTTAACCATCGCATCGGTCTTTTTGACATGATATTGCTAAAGGATAACCATGTTGATTTTTCCGGTGGTATCAACAATGCAATAAATCGTTGCCATGAATATCTTGAAAAGAAAGGACTGAATCTTAAAATAGAGATAGAAGTTCGTTCCTTTGATGAGTTACGGCAAGTGATGGAATGTGGAGGAGTAGATAGAATAATGTTAGACAACTTTAGTGTATCAGACACCAAGAAAGCGGTAGAAATGATAGGAGGGAAATATGAAACGGAGTCGAGCGGTGGCATAACATTGGATACCATACGTAACTATGCAGAATGTGGTGTTGATTTTGTCTCGGTGGGTGCCCTGACCCATTCGGTAAAAGGTCTCGACATGAGTTTCAAGGCATGCTGACATCATTGTTGCTAAGTGCTGTGCTTACTTTCTCTCCACCTATCCATCACGATGTAATGTTGGCCGGGAATTTCGGTGAGCCACGCCCCAACCATTTCCATGCCGGATGCGATGTGAAGACAGGACAAATAGAAGGTAAACCTGTCTTCTCGATAGCAGATGGTTATGTTTGTCGTGTTACGGTCGGAAAGAACGGCTTTGGTAATGCTGTTTATGTGAGACATCCAAATGGTTATACAAGCGTATATTGTCATTTGCAGCGTTTCATTCCACAGATGGCAGCAATGGTTAAGAAATGGCAATATGCACATCAGCAATATGTTGCAGACGTAGTGTTAAGACCTACGGATTTTCCGGTGGCCGAAGGTCAGTTGATAGCCGTCAGTGGAAATACCGGTGCAAGTGTTGCTCCGCATCTTCATCTTGAGGTTCATGACACCCGTACATGGGATGCACTCGATCCACTTGAATTTATAGGCATATATGTAAAAGATAAAACAGCACCAAATGTCGATGCCGTAATGGTAATGCCCGTAGAAGGAGAGGGTATGTTCTGTGGAAGCAATCGTAAGCAACGATATGCCCTGTCCGGCAACATGTCGGAAATGACGGCATGGGGTAAGGTTGGCTTTGCTTTTCATGCAGAAGACCGTATGGAAGGTAGTTGGAATCGGCTTGGTATAAGGCATTCGGCACTTATTGTAGATGGCGATACGGTTTTCAAAAGCGATATGAGTCGTATTCCAGAGAACAAACACCGGATGGTTAACTCGTGGGGCGACTTTGATTACTACACGGAGAATCGCATGTGGTTTATGAAGTCTTTTCTTGACAAAGGCACAAATATACCCACAATATTTGTTGATGACAACCGAGGAGTGGTTATCTTTAACGAGGAACGCCTCTATCACTTGACTTATTCGGTTTGTGACTATTTCGGTAACAAGAATGAATATTGTTTTGTAATAAATGGTAAACGGCAGGATATAGAACCACGAAAAGTACCGGCGGGCAATTTCATGTCATGCAACATTGATAATACGTTGAAACGTCCTGATGTAATGTTAACACTGAAAAGAGGTCTGTTGCCAAGAGACATTTACATTAATCCGCAAGAGACGGCGAACCATTACGGAATATCTGCGGCATATACTTTCTATGAAAGACTTATGCCAATATTCGATTGGGGCGAAATCCGTCTAAAGGTATTGACCAATTATGTTAAACATACAGATAAGTTTTACATCGTTTGCCATGACATTTACGACCGTTACATCGAAGGGAAATATGATAACGGATGGGTGAAAGGATATATTCGTGACCTCGGACTAAGTTATGAGGTGGCGTATGATGACACTCCTCCGGAGGTGAAATTGTTGTCAGAAACCAATGGTAATTTAGTATTGGACGTTGTTGACGGGAAAAGTGGAATTGCTTCGTTCAAGGCTTATGTAGATGGCGAGTTCGTATTGTTTGAAGACGTTCCGAAATCAACAAATAAAAGATGTATTCTTAACGAAACTCCAATAAAACGCAAAGGTTCGGAGCGAACGTTAACTATATGTGCAACAGATAATTGCAGTAATACTATAAAAGAGATATGGAAAATCTTGTGGTAACACATAAATATTTATCATGTATATAAAGTGTTTAATACTATATAATTAAAATTCTAATGTTATGAAGAAAACGTTTTTCTTATTGGCTGCTTTATGCAGCGCAAGCATATCAATGGCTTGCACGAATTTCATTGTAGGCAAGGGAGCAAGTACCGATGGTTCGGTTATTTGTACTTATAATGCCGATGACTATGGAATGTTTCAGGGATTGTGTCATTTTCCCGCAGCAAAACATGCAAAAGGAGAGATGCGCAAGGTATATGATTGGGACAACAATGTTTATCATGGAGAAATTCCCGAGGCTGCTGAGACCTATAATGTAATAGGTAATATTAACGAATGGCAGGTGACTATTTGCGAAACAACATTCGGCGGTCGTGAAGAACTTGTAAATCCTTCAGGAATACTTGACTACGGCTCTCTGATTTATATTACTCTGCAACGTTGTAAATCTGCTCGTGAGGCAATAAATATTATGACATCGCTTGTTGCCGAGCATGGATACAACTCTGGTGGCGAGTCATTCACGATATGCGACCCTAACGAGGCTTGGATAATGGAAATGGTGGGTAAGGGACCGGACAGGAAAGGTGCCGTATGGGTGGCTGTACGCATACCGGACAATGCCATAAGTGCACATGCAAACCAAAGCAGGATTACCACCTTTGACCAAAAAGACAAGAAAAATGTTCTATATTCAAAGGACGTTATAAAGTTTGCTCGTGAAATGGGCTTTTTCTCGGGAAAAGATGCCGAATTCTCATTTAATGCTGCATACGGGGCACCGGATTTCGGGGGTAGAAGGTATTGTGAAGCACGCGTATGGAGTTTCTTCAACCATTTTGCAGATATGACACCGTACCTTGATTATGCAATGGGTAAAGTTCCCAATGCAGAACCGATGCCACTGTGGATTATACCGAACCGTAAGGTAAGTGTGCAAGACATTGAAGATTGTATGCGCGATCATTATGAAGGTACTCCGTTCGCTCTTGATAACGATATGGGAGGTGGTATTTGGGATATGCCTTATCGTCCGACTCCGCTGTCATTCGAGGTCGATGGAAAAAAATGTTTCAATGAACGTCCTACAAGTACTCAGCAAACCGGATTCAGTTATGTAAGCCAAATGCGCTCATGGCTCCCACGCGAAATAGGTGGCTGCATGTGGTGGGGAAATGATGACGGAAACATGATAGCATATACACCGATATATTGCTGCAATACCGTTCAACCGGAATGCTATAACACCCCCGGAGCTGATGCTGTGACATTCTCTATGGATAATGCTTTTTGGGTTTGTAACTGGGTTAGTAACATGGTTTATCCACGATATTCACAGATGTTCCCGGCACTGAAAGCTGTACGAGATTCACTTGAAAATCAATATTTCATCAATCAGAAGAAAGTTGAGGAGCATGCCTTGAAACTGCATGGACAAGATCCTGCATTATCACGGAAATATCTTAACGATTATAGCAATCAGACCGCCCAGCAAATGCTCGAACGTTGGAAACAACTTGCATTTTACCTCATAGTGAAATATAATGACATGGCAGAAAAACCAGAGGTGAACGGAAAGTTTGAACTTACGCCGGAAGGACTTGGAGCAAAAGTGAAACGTCCCGGATTCCCAGAGAAATATGCAAGAAAACTTATAAAAGAAACAGGCGACAAGTTTGTTCAGCCATAGTTAATATAAATGAAGTTTGTTTGTACGATAATCTTCTTTACAGCGACACTGTTCGCCTCCTGCTCGGTAAGTCCGACAGGAGGCGGACTGCCGCCTTGGGGGGATACTTTATCATACAATACAGCATTATCATTGGATGATATTATCACAAATGGAGAAATCATAGCAGCCACGCTTTACGGGCCTGATACTTATTATGAGTATCGTGGGGAAAGGCTTGGATTGAATTATTTGCTTTGTAATAATTTTGCTACCGAACTCGGAATAATGCTTCGTGTTAATATTTGTCGTGATTCGGCCGAACTGAAAAAAATGTTGATTGAAAGAGAAGCGGACATTATTATAACACCCATGCAGAAAAAAGATGATGCGGAATTCCGTTTCTGTGGTGTGGAAGAAGAGAACGGGAACCGTCAATGGGTGGTTTCTTCACAAAGCGATGAACTGGCCGATGCAATCAATAAATGGTATTCCAAACAAGGTAAAGAATTACAGGTTAAAGGATATGCCGCACTTCGTAACAGCACGAATCTGATATCTCCTTTCGGTGTATGGGGAGGTAGTGCACCAAGCGGTTTCGGAATAAATGATTATAACAGGAAACGCTATGATGAAGGTTTCGCAGAAACAAATCCTTTGAAAGTAAGGATTAAAATACCGCCCATGCCACACGGTGCATTGTCGCCATGGGACGACTTGTTCAAGAAATATGCTTCGCTGGCACGATGCGACTGGGAACTGCTTGCAGCACAATGTTATCAAGAGTCAGGGTTCAATCCGGAGGCATGTTCTTGGGCAGGTGCTTGCGGATTAATGCAACTTATGCCGCAGACCGCACTTTCGCTCGGTGTTCCGCGTGGAAAGATATTCGAACCGGAAACAAACGTGCATGCCGCGGCAAAATTGATGGCGAAACTATCTTCTCTTTATTCTGGCATAACTCCTTTTGAAGAGAGAATAAATTTTATACTTGCAGCATACAACTGCGGAGCCGGTCACATATCTGATGCTCGTGCATTGGCACGAAGGAACGGAGCCAACGGAGAGTCGTGGAAAGACGTGGAATATTATCTGTCATTGCTAAGTAAACCGAAATATTACAACGACCCTCTGGTACGACATGGTTATGTGAGGAGTAGCGAAACAACAGAATATGTTCGTGCCATTATAAAAAGATACCATAAATATAAAGGAAACAATACTTCACATATAAAGGAAACAAAATCTCTTTAAAAGTAATTACTTCTACTGAGATCTTGAAAAATAATTTTGCATATTACTATCCATATATATTTTTTTGATGTATGTTCTGCTACAAGTTGATAACGAGCATGTTTGTCATTAGATAGAAACTATTTGGCAATTTCGCCGAATTTGGTCAGTAAAACCGCCGAATTTGGTCGGTAATTTCGGCTATATTGCGGTACGACTAAGCACAAATGAACCGACATTATATCAACTCAACTTTATCTATATCCTGTTCCACGTCGCAATAGTGACATTTCAATGTCCCCTCAACTTTGTCAACTACATGGAACACTGTTTGCATAGGCTCATTGTTCGTAATGCACTTTGGATTGTTGCATCTCACAATACCGCGAATTTCATCGGGAGTTTCAACATTCTTTTTTTCAACAACTTCATAGTCTTTTATTATGTTTAATACTATGTTGGGAGCCACGACTGACAAACGTGATATTTCTTCATCTGAAAAGAATTTGTTTTCAACCTTTATAATTCCTTTTCTGCCAATTTTGTTAGAGGCATAATTGTTACCAATGGTAACTATACTCTTCATTTCCAACAATTCCAACAGACTTGCAACCTGAAAAGTCTTCTCCGCAGGTATATGGTCTATTACTGTACCATTTTCTATGGCGGCAACCAATCTTTCTTTCTTGTTCAACATCTTATATTAAAGTTTAATTGTTGATTATTGTCTTGTCTTCCTTGATTTCATCGAGGGTTATACCTAACACGTAACATATAATCGCTTCGCGTGCATAAAGTCCGTTGCGAGCTTGTTGTATATAATAAGCGTATGGGGTGTCATCTATATCGTATGCTATTTCGTTGACCCGAGGAAGCGGGTGAAGTATCTTCATGTTGGGTTTGACATATTTAAGCATATCTGCTTTTAAGATATATACGTTCTTTACCCTTTCATACTCCATCAAGTCACTAAACCGTTCTTTCTGTACCCTTGTCATGTATATTACATCTGCGTCTGCTATAACATCCTCGTTAAAATCAGAGTGTTCTACATATTTTATTCCGTTATCTTTGCAATAAATTTTATATTCGTTGGGCATTGCGAGTTCTTCCGGTGCAATGAAATGGAAAGTGGGGGCGAAATGACGCATTGCCATTATCAGTGAATGAACCGTGCGACCATATTTTAAATCTCCGACAAGAAATATATTTAGATTTTCAAGAGTGCCTTGCGTTTGATAAATAGTATATAAATCAAGCATGCACTGTGACGGATGTTGATGTGCTCCATCTCCGGCATTTACAATTGGTATTGGTGATATTTCGCTTGCATATTGTGCCGCACCTTCTATGTGGTGGCGCATTGCGATAATATCTGCGTAATTGCTTACCATCAAGATGGTGTCTTTTAAGGTTTCTCCTTTTGTTCCACTCGTTACTTTAGGGTCTGCAAAACCTATTACCCTTGCACCGAGTCTGTTGGCTGCGGTCTCGAAACTTAAGCGCGTTCTTGTGGAAGGCTCAAAAAAAAGAGTTGCAACAATCTTTCCTTTAAGAAGTTCGCGGTTAGGGTACTTCTCGAATTGCTGTGCCATCTCAATTAAATACATTATTTTTTCTTTTGACAGATCAGCAATGGTTACGAAATTGTTTTTTTTCATCGCACAGAATGTTGTTTAATGATTTTTCTGCGAAGTTACACATAATTTTTTATTTCTTGATGAAAAATTCAAAGAAAAGTTGTATTTTTGCGTTCGATAAAAGAACAACTATTCTAATGAGAAAGAAATTTGTTATATCTCTATGGTTTGTATTGCTTTCCGTAACAGGTTGCGTAGTACTTGGCTTTTTTGCAATTTGGTTTGGATTTATCGGCTACATGCCTAATATGGAAGACTTGCAAAATCCAATAAGCAGATATGCGTCACAGATATATTCCGAAGATGGAAAAATAATCGGAACTTGGAACATAAATCGTGAAAACCGCATAATGGTTGAATATAACGATTTGTCTCCGGATCTTGTTCACGCATTGGTTTCTACGGAAGACGAACGCTTTTACGAACATTCGGGCATTGATTTCATTGCTTTGGGACGTGCCGTAATAAAGCGTGGACTTATGAGACAGGCAAGTGCCGGAGGTGGCTCGACCATAACTCAGCAATTGGCCAAGCAATTATATAGTGAGGCTGCGCATAATTCTATAGAAAGGTTGATACAGAAACCAATAGAATGGGTTATTGCAGTTAAACTCGAGCGTAATTTTACGAAAGAAGAGATTATTGCAATGTATCTCAATTATTTTGATTTCCTGCATAGTGCCGTAGGAATAAAACGTGCATCAAATACATATTTCAACAAAGAACCCGGCAAATTGACGCTTGCAGAATCAGCTACGCTTATAGGCTTGTGCAAAAATCCATCTTACTTTAATCCTGTAAGGTATCCGGAACGTTGCAAGGAGAGACGTGACGTGGTACTCGGACAGATGCTCAAGTCTGCATATATAACCCGATCACAATACAATGACGCTTGTGCCGAGGAAATTAAATTAGACTTCCATCGCACAAGTCACAAAGATGGTGAAGCTCCTTATTTCCGTGAGTTCCTACGGCAATATATGATGGCAAAGAAACCGGAATTTAAAGACTATCCTTCATGGAACCGGATTCAGTATTCAATAGATTCTTTATATTGGGAAACAGACCCACTTTATGGATGGTGCAATAAGAATTTCAAGAAAAACGGCGAACCGTATAACGTATATACAGACGGACTTAAAATACATACAACAATCAATACTTCAATGCAGAAGTATGCTGAGGAGGCTGTAAGAGAACACCTTTCCAAAACGCTACAACCTGCATTTAATTCCGAAAACAAGTATAAGAGAAATGCTCCATACAGTTCTACGGCTTCGACTGATAAGGTAAAGCGAATATATGAAAGGTCAAAAAGACAGACAGACCGTTATAGGGCTTTGAAAAAAAGTGGTGCATCGGAAGAGGAAATAGATAAGAATTTCAACACACCGGTGGAAATGAGTGTGTTCACATATAATGAGGAGATAGATACTGTAATGACACCGATGGATTCCATAAAATATTACAAACGTTTCCTTCGTGCCGGCTTCATGTGTCTTGATTCTCGTACGGGTGCAGTAAAAGCCTATGTCGGCGGTATTGATTTCAACCATTTTAAGTACGACATGGTCAGTCTTGGTCGTCGTCAGGTAGGCTCAACGGCAAAACCGTATCTTTACGCCCTTTCTTTGGAGCATGGTTTTACTCCGTGCAACATAGTACCGTGTGTGCGTCATAATTATGGCAACTGGTCGCCACGCGGCAGTGCCCGCGGCATGGTAACATTGAAGTGGGGATTGCAAAACTCCAACAACCTCGTTTCTGCATATCTTATGAGCAGACTCGTGCCAAACGACTACCGACAATGTGGTATTGTTTATATGGAAATGCTGAAAAAGTTCGGAGTATGTACCACCGGAATACAGCCTTCGCTGGCACTTTGTCTTGGTGCATACGAAGCGAGTGTAAGGGAAATGGTGTCTGCCTATACCGCTTTCGCCAATCACGGAATTCGTTCTGCCGCAATGTTCGTTACAAAAATAGAAAACAGCAACGGTGATGTGATTGCTAATTTTCAGCCACAGATGAAAGAGGTTATAAGTGAGGAAAACTCCTATAGAATGATAGATATGCTTAAGGCAGTGGTTGACCACGGAACTGGTGCCCGCATGCGCAACAGGTATAATGTGAAATGTGAGATGGGAGGCAAGACGGGAACTACAAACGACAACTCCGACGGTTGGTTTATTGGTTTCACTCCGCGCCTTGTATGTGGCGGATGGGTTGGCGGTGAAGACCGTGATATACACTTTGATTCCGGCGGCATCGGGCAGGGAGCAAGCATGTCTCTGCCTATATGGGCATATTTCATGAAGAAAGTATTGTCCGACAAATCACTCGGATATAATGAAAATGACAAATTCGATATACCGGAAGATTTCAATCCTTGCGGAGCAGAAGATCTGGGAATGAATGGTATTGAAGAGGTTTATGAATAATTAAATGCTATTTTAATATGTATATTTGCAAGGTTGAATAAACTTTACTACCTTTGAAAAATATAATTATCAAAACAAATAAAAATGAACTTTAAGATTTACTCATTGACCTTCATGGCCTTAATTAATTTTACCGTAGCATTGGCTCAGGCTCCAAACAATACCGGCACGTACTATAAAGACGCTGACGGGAAAACGGGACGCACATTGAAAACTGCATTATGCAACATAATAAGCAAAGGTTATAACCAGCAGACGTACAGTGCAATATGGACAGCTTATAAAACAACCGACACAAAGCCGGGAACCAATAAAATATATGATATATATAGCAATACTTCCGATTATACATACGGTGTTGATCAGGCGGGAAACTATAAGGAAGAGGGAGATGTGTATAATCGGGAACATACTTTTCCCAAGAGTTGGTTCGGTGGTAAAAAGTATCCCATGTACACGGATCTTTTTCATGTAATGCCGTCTGACGGGTATGTAAACAATAAAAGAGACAATTATCCATTTGGTACTAATAACGGTGAGAAATATTCGAGCAATAACAATTATAGTAAACTCGGTCGCAGTACCACTGAAGGTTATTCCGGCATTGTATTTGAACCTAATGACGAATATAAGGGCGATATGGCTCGCAATTATTTTTACATGGCTACACGATATGAAAATGTAATAGAGAAATGGAATGGGGACGAAGGTGCAATTCTCGCACAAGATTCATACAAACCTTACAAGGACTGGCAGATGAATATGCTGATGCAATGGTCGAAAGACGATCCCGTAAGCCCAAAGGAAACTGCAAGAAATGATGCTGTATATGCAATTCAAAAAAACCGAAATCCTTTTATAGACTATCCCGGACTTGAAGAATATATTTGGGGTAGTAAGGTTGGTTCTCCTTTTTCTTACGACAAGTATGATTTTTCGTCTGGCATTGTACAGATAGAAAATGAAGAACGTCGTCAAAATTCGGTTATCTTTGATTTGCAAGGAAGAAGAGTTGAAAAGACAACACGCGGTATATACATAATGAACGGTAAAAAGTATTTATTAAATAAATAAAGCAAAATCATGAATAATAGAAACCATCTTGTTATAATGGCGGGTGGAATAGGTAGTAGATTCTGGCCTATGAGTACCGATGAATGCCCGAAACAGTTTATAGATGTACTCGGAGTTGGACGGTCGCTGCTGCAACTGACAATGGATCGTTTCAAGGGTGTTGTCTGCCCCGAAAACATCTGGGTAGTAACAAATGGCAAATATGCAGACATGGTACGGAAACACTTGCCTGACATGCCTTCCAATCAGATTCTTTGTGAGCCATGTAGAAGGAATACGGCACCTTGTATAGCGTATGTAAGTTGGCGCATAAAAAGACAAGACCCTAAAGCAAATGTCGTAGTTACCCCAAGCGATCATATCGTAACCGATGTTGAAGAATTTAGGAGGGTGGTTAAACAATGTCTGGATTTTACGAAAGAAAATGATGCTATCGTTACTCTTGGAATGAAACCTACTCGTCCGGAAACAGGATATGGTTATATTCGGGCGGATTTATCTTTAAGCAGCATTCGTAACAAAGAAATTTTCAGGGTTGACAGTTTCAAGGAAAAACCGGATTATGATACAGCGAAGGAATATATAAAAGATAATAGTTATTTTTGGAATGCAGGTATTTTTATATGGAATATAACGACAATAGTTAATGCATTCCGGATTTTTCAACCTGCATTGAGCAAGATATTCGAGAGTATGATCGGAGATTATGGAACAGAACGGGAACAAGGTATTATAGACAAACGTTATCCGGAATGTCCCAACATTTCTGTTGACTATGCCATAATGGAGAAAGTAGAAGAAATTTTCGTATGTCCTTCCGATTTCGGATGGAGCGATCTCGGAACATGGGGTTCTTTGCTGACACAGACAAAGCGAGATATATACGGAAACAGTATCATAGGCGATAATGTGCGATTATATGAAACACAAAACTGCATAATACATACGACACGGAACAACAAGGTAGTTATCCAAGGACTTGATGGATATATTGTTGCAGAAAAAGACGGAAAACTCTTAATCTGCAAACTGTCGGAAGAACAAAGAATAAAGGATTTCAAAGCATAAATATATGGAAAAGAAAATAGCATTGATAACAGGAATAACGGGGCAAGATGGTTCGTATCTTGCAGAGTTCCTTATTGAAAAAGGGTATGAAGTACACGGTCTCCTTCGCAGGAGCAGTTCTTTCAATACAGGACGAATAGAGCATCTATATCTTGATGAATGGGTGAGAGATATGAAGAAAGCCAGACTTGTCAACCTGCATTGGGCAGACATGACAGACTCGTCTTCACTTATTCGTATAATCGGTGAGACGCGTCCCACAGAGATTTACAACCTTGCAGCCCAAAGTCACGTGAAAGTTAGTTTCGATGTTCCCGAATACACGGCAGATACTGATGCCGTAGGTACTTTGCGTCTTCTTGAGGCTGTTCGCATTTGCGGTTTGGAACATAGTTGCAAAATATATCAAGCATCAACATCGGAACTGTATGGAAAGGTTCAAGAGGTTCCGCAGTCCGAGACAACACCTTTCTACCCACGTAGTCCGTATGCTGTTGCAAAACTTTATGCTTTTTGGATAATGAAGAATTATCGTGAGTCATATAATATGTATTGTTGCAATGGCATATTGTTTAATCACGAGAGTGAAAGACGTGGTGAAAATTTTGTCACTCGAAAGATAACACTTGCAGCCTCAAGAATTGTACAAGGAATGCAGGACAAACTATATCTGGGTAATCTTAACTCTTTACGAGATTGGGGATATGCCAAGGATTACGTTGAATGTATGTGGCTCATACTGCAACAGCAGAAACCAGAAGATTTTGTAATTGCCACGGGCGAATATCACACAGTAAGGGAATTTGCCACACTTGCTTTTCATCATGTAGGCATAGAGTTGGAATGGAAAGGTGAAGGTATTGAAGAGAAAGGTATTGACAAGAAAACCGGTAAGGTTATTGTAGAAGTTGACCCGAAATATTTCCGTCCGGCGGAAGTGGATCAGTTGCTTGGAAATCCTAAGAAAGCGAAAGACAAGTTGGGTTGGAATCCAAGAAAGACAACTTTCGATGAACTTGTAAGAATTATGGTGGAACACGACATGAAATTTGTGAAAAAATTATATCTAAAGGCTCAAATCGCCGAATAAAACAACAAGAAATGTTAAGTAAAAAATCAAAGATTTATGTGGCAGGGCACCAAGGACTTGTAGGTTCGGCGATATGGAACAACTTGAAAGGACGTGGTTACGATAATCTTGTGGGCAGATCGCACAAAGAACTCGATTTGCTTGACCCTGTTGCAGTGCGTGTTTTTTTCGATGAGGAAAAGCCCGATGCCGTAGTACTTGCCGCTGCTCATGTCGGCGGAATAATGGCAAATTTGCAGTATCGTGCCGATTTCATATATAAAAACCTACAGATACAGCAGAATGTTATAGGCGAGAGTTATCGCCATGGAGTCAATAAACTCTTGTTCCTCGGTTCTACATGTATCTATCCCCGTATGGCAAGACAGCCGATGAAAGAAGAAGAATTGTTGACGAGCGAATTGGAATATACCAATGAGCCTTATGCCATTGCAAAGATTGCGGGACTGAAGATGTGCGAAAGTTTCAGCATACAATATGGCTGCAATTATATTGCCGTAATGCCAACTAACCTTTATGGTCCAAACGACAATTTCCATCTTGAAAATAGTCATGTGCTGCCGGCCATGATACGCAAAATACATCTTGCCAAATGTTTGAATGAGAATAACTGGGAAGCGGTGCGTAAAGATATAGATC
The DNA here is from genome assembly GCF_003932845.1 of Prevotella sp. OH937_COT-195. Classification (GTDB taxonomy): domain Bacteria; phylum Bacteroidota; class Bacteroidia; order Bacteroidales; family Bacteroidaceae; genus Prevotella. The sequence goes on along the minus strand of NZ_RQZH01000012.1, from coordinate 743 downwards.
TGCGTCCGGTGGAAGGTGTCAACGGCAGTAATTCCGAGAAAGAAATTCTTGAGAAGCTTGGTAAATTCGGAATACATTATGATAGCGTCATGCTTTGGGGAACAGGCTCGCCAATGAGAGAGTTTTTATGGAGTGAAGAGATGGCAGATGCGAGTGTACATGTTCTTCTAAATGTTGATTTCAAGGATACTTACAAGGTCGGACAGAAGGAAATTCGGAATTGCCATATTAACGTAGGTACAGGTAAGGAGATTTCCATAAGGGAGGCTGCAGAAAAGATAATACACGAAATTGGTTTCTGCGGAGATTTAAGATGGGATTCCTCAAAACCTGACGGTACCCCCCGAAAACTTACAGATGTCAGCAAACTGCACGGCTTGGGATGGCATCATAAAGTGGAAATAGATGAAGGTATACACCGTATGTACGAATGGTATAAAAAAGGTATTTGTATTAATCATCTTACTTAGTCGTTCCTTAAAAACTATATTTCAGCGTGAAGTTTGTAAAATCGAAGTTCACGCTGATTTTTTTTATAATCCACAAAAGAACTCTCATAGCTCTTTTGAAGTTATACGCCGCCGCTGCCAACATTATGAGACCTTTGAATAATTAAATGCTCCCTAAGAGGAGCCCTATCAGAACGCTTCAAAGGAATGATTAGAGTTCTTTTCGAGAAGAATATACTCCCCCTTTACCCCTCGTCGGGCTTCAAATCCGAGCCCAACGAGGGATTTATTCGA
>NZ_RQZH01000110.1 GCF_003932845.1 Prevotella sp. OH937_COT-195 | reverse complement strand
ACTATCAAAAAAATTAAAATGTAAGTTCAATTTATATGTGTCATAAATAAACAATAAGTGATTTTAATGTTCAAGAAATGAGATAAACACATCTCTAAATTTGAATGTTTTATTATTAAATATCCAAGTATCTTTTCTTCTTAGTCTTCACTTTTTATTATCATCTTCTTATTAACAATGATCGTTTCGAAAATAGAAATAAGAAATTAAAGTAAAAAGTGAAGAGAAGCATAACCTATTTGGTTACAAAGTAGATGTTACTTTTTGAAATATTACAAACATGAGAGTCTTTTTAAAGAGTATTTGACATGAGCATAAGGAAATCCAGTACCACCTTCGGTGGTATTCAGCATAGCTGAAAGATTTTCCTTTTATTCGTTCTGCTCAATTGTTCACCATAAATAGCTTAAAAGCTTTATATAAAAGTGATTGTAAGCATTCATGTGCATTTGTCTAACGAGTGTAATATAACTGTTTATTGCAGACTCTTTACAATTGTTACAAGACCACTTTTAATTGTCAGAATACTCCTTTTTTGCTGATTTCATAGGCTTCATTTGACGTCGAGACTCTTAAGAGTCTTAATTTTTTAATCAAAGACTCTTAAGACTCCTACTTTTAGTATTAATATCAAAAATAAAATCACTCAAAAGTAAGCTAAGCAATTTATTCA
>NZ_RQZH01000109.1 GCF_003932845.1 Prevotella sp. OH937_COT-195 | reverse complement strand
AACAATTTCATCATGAGCATGATTGCAGCACTGGCGGCATACTGCTTCTTCGACAACAAGCCGAAAGCACTTGATGGATATTATATTGAGGACACCAAGCAACTTATGATGTTTTGAGAAATCTTATCCCGAACTGGGGTACTTATGTGTTTTGTCCGAACTTCTGAAAGCAGAAAAATCTTTCCAATCACAAAGAAAAGGAAAATAAAAACTTTCAAAAAATGGCAACAACAGATTCCAACAACCGACCAATTGCTGAAGAGTTGAAAGAGGATTTGAGCAGTGAAGTGCCCCCAAAAAAGTTTTTATGTCCAACTTTTCGGGGGCACTTCAAACTTGCAAAGGGCGTATTTCGTGAAATCTGGATATATAAAACAGGGCAAACTCCAGCTTTCATCGTTTGGCAAGATCTCGCAGAACTTTTCCTTTTTGTCGGCAGAAAGAAGACTAATTCGTGATAGAAATTCCTGTCACCTGTCTCTATCTTCCGTAATAATCAACTTTTGGTATGTTCACCGTAGCCAAGCAATCTGCCCACTCCTACATTGTAGAACAAGACGGCAAACAATAGAAAACATACAAACAACTCTAATTTATATCCTGGCAAACCGATTGGTCTAAAAACAAAAAAGGGGCGTTCCCGTGTGTTGTGTTAACGAGAACGCTCCGGAAA
>NZ_RQZH01000108.1 GCF_003932845.1 Prevotella sp. OH937_COT-195 | reverse complement strand
TAGCTGAGCAGCTTAGTGAGGATTTCTTGATTCGTCAAGTGCATGCGAAAAGTCGGGCGATAGAAGCGTTTATCGCTGAGTTTACGGCTATCCTGTTGAATCAACTTCCAGTAGCGTTTGAATGCCTTGTATTCATGAGACTTTCTGTCAAACTGATTCATGACTTGTATGCGCAAACGATTCATAGCGCGACTCATGTGTTGTACGATGTGAAAGCGATCAAGGACAATTTTAGCGTTAGGGAGTGAAACAGTCTGGGGAGAGACTGTTTCAGCCTGAGCTTGAAAATGAGAGAGCGAGGGTTGTTTAGCTAGTTTATAATATGGACTAAACATGTCCATTGTAATGACTCTGACACGGTTTCTGACAGCACTAGGGTAGCGTAGGAAATGATTGCGAATAGTTGCCTGTGTCCGCCCATCCAGAATAGCGATCACTTTTAGCGAGTCGAAATCTTGCGCGATAAAGCTCATTTTCCCCTTCTTGAAGCTGTACTCGTCCCAAGACATCTTTTCAGGTAGGTGGTTCAGGTCTGTCTTAAATTGGAACTCCTTTAGCTTTCGGATAACCGTTGAGGTTGATACAGCTAGGGTTTGAGCGATGGCAGTCATGGTTACATTCTCAATGAGTTTCTGTGCAATTTTCTGATTAAGGATGACAGGTATCTGGTGATTTT
>NZ_RQZH01000107.1 GCF_003932845.1 Prevotella sp. OH937_COT-195 | reverse complement strand
CATTTGAAAAAACAGACTTTTATTTTGCTGTTTTGGATGTAGAATAAAATTAAGAAAAAGAAGGAGGTGTTCATTATGAAAAAAGTAGGGAAATTAGCCATTTTAGCAGGTACTATGGCTTGTTTTTGGATTGGAACTATGGAAGTTAAAGCTGATGAAATTAATGATGTTTCTAACTATTCTGGGATAGGATTTCGTAGTGCTGTATTACCTGAGTTTGGGTATGGAGCAGTTCATGGTGTAACTAATATGGGGTATGGAGTTACCTGTTGGCAAGTGGGAAATAGGAATCTGGCTAAGTGTTCTGTAGATTGGGGTGAAGTTGCAGCTCATACTGGACGAGTCATGGTAAATGGTTGGGTTGATTCTGCTGGTGCCAGTCATGATTATTTGACTAGTTGGGGGCAAAAGCCATGATTTTTTTTAGAAAGAAAAAATTAGATGAGAGGCAATTGTTTTTTGATTTAATACATGAAGCTTATAATAGTTTAGATATTAGTAATGATTTAAAAAAGCACTTATTACAAGCAGCTATAGCTATAGAAAATAATGAAAATTTAAATTTGATTTCTTATAAATTACATCCCTATGTTTGTAATGAGTTTTATGTTGTTCCTGAATTAAAAGAATTAAAGGTGTATGTAGAAAGAAAGAGAGCTAAGTGTTTTATTGGTTTGA
>NZ_RQZH01000106.1 GCF_003932845.1 Prevotella sp. OH937_COT-195 | reverse complement strand
TGTGTCTTATCTGTTTTATTTGTGTTCACTACATAAATTGTCGGATCTTCAGGCAAAACATACTGGTGAAAAACTTGATCATAATTAACTTTAGAATTACTTGAAAAGAAAAAGTTATGATGTTGAAGCTCTGGATAACTTTTGTCCACACCAAGATGCATGACATAACCTGAACTAGCTGGCTCAAATTTACGTTCCAATTTGTTTATTTGCTTTGCATCAAAATTCAATAAATATTTATAAACAGGGATTACTTCCATATTAGATATAATATAATCTGCATATATTTCCTCATTACTTTTTATTGTTATCCCTGTCACCTTATTTTGACTATTATAATTGATACGTTTTACGGGGGTGTTAAAATGTATGCCCACACCTAATTTTCTCGCTAATTGTTCCATCGCTTTCGCTAACTTATGAATGCCACCATCTACGTACCACAAACCTTCTTCATGTTGCATTTGAGGTAATAAACTCAATACAGCCGGAGCATCATAAGATGAGGAACCTACATATTTTATGAAATAACCTAGCATTTCTCTTAAATATGGGTTATCCACCCTTTTATTAATGGCTTGTTGCATTGTATGAAAATAATCAAATTGCTTTAAAGCTGAAAACGGACCATGATAATGAATAATTGCAAACATCGTATCTAATCCCTTACCAAAGTAGCT
>NZ_RQZH01000105.1 GCF_003932845.1 Prevotella sp. OH937_COT-195 | reverse complement strand
GGAACCCTTAACAATCCCAAAACTTGTCGAATGGTCGGCTTAATAGCTCACGCTATGCCGACATTCGTCTGCAAGTTTAGTTAAGGGTTCTTCTCAACATCAATAAATTTTCTCGGCATAAATGCATGTCTAATCTTTTTTAGAACAATTAATCAAAAAATAACCTAAAAGACCAAAAACCAAAACAAGATAAGAAAAAACCACCCCCAAAATTCGTCCTAAAAAATGATAATATTTACTCAAATAATATTTCATTTTGAGGGATGATTTTTATGCTAGAAAAAGTGAAAAATATCGAACCCGAACAAGCAATCGGCATTATTTTATTAGCACTTCTTTTAAGTGTTCCAACTATGGATTTACGTTTTTGGATACCTGCTGCAATAATCGTTATAGCAACAATAATCCTTTCTTTGTACAAGATGTTTACCAATTGGCATTGGGCTTTGTCATTTCTAGGCTACTTAATTTATGCAGTTGTCGGCATAGCTATAATCATTGCTTTAGGTGGAGCTATCTTACTATTTATTCCGTTTATACTAATATTTTTCGGCGCAATAGCACTATCACGGAAATAACTTTGTTGCTTTATTCCAATTGCTTTATTGACGTTGAGCCTCGGAACCCTTAACAATCCCAAAACTTGTCGAATGGTCGGCTTAATAGCTCACGCTATGCCGA
>NZ_RQZH01000104.1 GCF_003932845.1 Prevotella sp. OH937_COT-195 | reverse complement strand
CGCTAGTCCTTGATATCCCAATGTAGTATCTAATTGGCTCAATAATGCTTGACTTAATGAAGTATTTTTATGCCTTATTAAGTTTACTTCTTTTGTAAATTCATTAATCTTTTTCGTACACGTGTTATCGTTATTTGTATAATTTCGCTTATTCTCTACGTAAAATGATATGACTTCTTTAATAAACAAGTTGCTGCTTATATTCCTTTGTTTTACTTTGCGTTTAATTTTCTCATTTAATTCACAATCTATGGTAAGGCGTTTACACATTTTTTTGCCATAAATTGCACCGTTTACAGTTCAAATCTTATTTTTAGCAAAGTTCATTATTTCTCTATCAGTTCTACTATTCAGGTAATTGTTTAAACTATTAATATCTGTACCTAAACTAAAATTATCTGCTAATAGTAACCTTAATAATACTTCAATTGTTTGTAATTGACTATCTGATGAGCTATTGCTGTCTAACGAATTTTCTAGATTGTCTAATTTATCATTTATGCGCTTAAAATCTTTATTGAAGTTTTCGTTAGTTAATCTCTTTCTTTTTTTAATGATTTCGCTTAAGGTTTCTTTGTCTAGTGAATAATCCTCTGCAAATAAGTATCGCCCTCTTTCAGGTAGGCTTGATCCAATAGCGTATAATACAATCTTTCTTTTAGGAATATCGTCATTTATATTATAT
>NZ_RQZH01000103.1 GCF_003932845.1 Prevotella sp. OH937_COT-195 | reverse complement strand
ATCAAATCCAAGGTGACCATCGAGCCGGTTACCACCTACGACCTCGAGATTGCCGGCACGAAGGTAAACTCCGCCAACTGCAACGACCTCAGCGTGATTGAAGGCGTGAGCGGAACGGTGAACTACGACCACTCCACCCGCACCCTCACCCTCGACAACGCCGCCATCAACGCCGGTGACTATCGCGGCATCTATTCAAAAATCGACGGTCTCACGGTGAAACTCACCGGCACAAACACCGTAACGGGATATGCAGCCGTCGGCCACACCCAGCCTATGACCATTACGGGCAGCGGCACGCTCAACGCAGAGGGCACAAATAACTGCGGTATCTATACCAACAATACCTCGCTCACCATCGACGGCTGCACCGTCAATGCCAAGGGCGAATGGGGCATTGCAGGAAATAGCGGCTCCTCGGAAACCCTCACCATCCGCAATGCCACGGTGACGGCAGAGGGCAGGGACGGCTCCATCTGCGACCTCCGGACCCTCACCCTCTACGGCTGCGCCATCACAAGCCCCGCCGGAGCGGTGTGGAACGCCGGGAAGCACGCCGTGTGCGACGCCTCGGGAAATATCATCAAATCCAAGGTGACCATCAAGCCCGTGACTTTCTACGACCTCGAGATTGCCGGCACGAAGGTAAACTCCGCCAACTGCAACAACCTCAGCGTGATCCCCGGCG
>NZ_RQZH01000102.1 GCF_003932845.1 Prevotella sp. OH937_COT-195 | reverse complement strand
GCTTTAAAGCCACATAAAAGCGTTTCTATTCGCCGATACCCTGCGGGGCTTTATAAACTCATGCCGTAACTTCTTCGCTTTCTTTCTTGTTCTTTTTTGGTTATTTTTTCTTGATTAAGGTTTCTAAGTCGCTTAATTCGCTCATTAAAGTTGCTTCTAATGCTTTTTGCCAAGTCTTGATATGCTCCAAGGATTGCTCCTTGTCCTGCTCCGCTTCTATTTTCAACATCAAGTATTTTGTCTTTAGTGTTTCGTAATCTTTTTGTAAGGTCTTGTATTCGCTCTCTAATTTGTGGTAGTCCGCTATTATTGAATCGCTCTTTAGAGCTTCTAAGTGTTGATTTAATTCCGTCTTGATAACTTCGATTTGCGTTTGTTCGTTCTTGTGTGAGGATAAGATATTGCTGAAGTCTTGTGTTAAACTCTGCTCTAAGTCGCTGTAGTAAAGTTTTATGCTCTTGCTCTGCAAGCTCTCTATTTCGCTTAGTAATTCGTCGTTTTCTTTCTGCTTGGATAAGATCTCGTCTTGCAATCTCAGAATTTCTGTCTGAAGTGTTTCGACTTCGTCTAATAATGCTTTCTCTAACTCTGTCATTTTCTAAAGCTCCGTTTTGTTCAAGTAATAAAATAATATTCCGTCTTTGGTTTTTTTCATCTCTTTTGGGTTGATTACTAAGGCTCGCTGTTC
>NZ_RQZH01000101.1 GCF_003932845.1 Prevotella sp. OH937_COT-195 | reverse complement strand
ATCACGCTGAGGTCGTTGCAGTTGGCGGAGTTTACCTTCGTGCCGGCAATCTCGAGGTCGTAGGTGGTAACCGGCTCGATGGTCACCTTGGATTTGATGATATTTCCCGAGGCATCGCACACGGCTTTCTTTCCGGCGTTCCACACCGCGCCGGCGGGGCTTGTGATGGCGCAGCCGTCGAGGGTGAAGGTATTGAAGTAGCGGATGGAGGCGTTCCTGCCCTCTGCCGTTACCGTGGCGTTACGGATGATGAGCGTCTTGGCCCCATTTACAGCACTTCCGATAATGCCCCATCCGCCTTTGGCATTGACGGTGCAGCCGTCAATGGTGAGTGAGGTTCCCTCAACAATGATGCCGGAGAGATTTTGGCTCTCTGCGTTGAGCGTGCCGCCGCCCGTAATGGTCATCGGCTTGGTGTGGTCGATGGTTATACTTCTCGTCATTATCGTGTTTGTGCCGATAAGTTTCACCGTGAGGTTGTCGATTTCTGAATAGATGCCATAGAACCTGTAATCGTCCATGTCGCCATATCTATCTAACTTGATTCTGGCGTAGTCGAGGGTGAGCGTTTTGGTGGAGTGGTCGTACTTCACCCTTCCGCTCACGCCGTCAATCACGCTGAGGTCGTTGCAGTTGTCGGAGGTTACCTGCGTGCCGGCAATCCAGAGGTCGTAGTAGGTCTGCGCCTGC
>NZ_RQZH01000011.1 GCF_003932845.1 Prevotella sp. OH937_COT-195 | reverse complement strand
CGGTCATTAGACCGCATTTGCTTAGATTTGCCATTGCCGTTACGCTTCCCGACTGCTTTAGCCCGCTTGCTGACATCTGCGCAGCCATTACATCCCGACGTAGCCCGCTACGCCTTCGATGAAACGGCTGCACATCCGCTCAACAATCGAACAAAATCGGTTGAGGGTTCTAATGACCGATTTGGGATAAATTGTTGTGGGTATTTGTTCTTATTTTCATAAGAAAACCGTCTCCCCAATGTTTTTTGAACATCATGTAAATATGCAGATAATTAATTTTGGACATCTACTTAAAAGTATTAACTTTGCATCTATGGTTTTTAAAAACTGATATGAGAAAGTTCTTCATTATTATATTTTTTGTGGTTTTTGTTTTAAATGTTTTTTCCTCATGATATTCGGGAAACAGTAAAACAAAACTCTCTTTTATCATCTGAAAAGTTGTTGAATAAAGGTTATCAACATGTCAATTCCAATAATCCGGACAGTGCGCTCTTTTATTATACAGTGGTTGTAAACAGATATAATAAAGATATGTCATCGATTGAGAAAGAATGGTGTGCCAAAGGATATATAGGTATGTGGACTGTCTATTTCTTATTTTATTATGACTATTCCAAATCCTATGAATCGCTGATGAAAGCAGAAAGTATTTATAAGGAGATAAACAAGCATAATGCCATTATTCCTTTGAATATGGGTTGTATTTACCAATCGATAGGCGAGCAAAGTCAGGATACCGAACCTTATAAGCATGCTTTTAAATATTATAAAGAAGCTTTTGCATCGGCCTCGAAAAATAATGACAAACCCACACTCAGCATCTGTTTTACCAATCTGCTCACGGTGGCTTATGTTTTGCAGCGCATCGATGATGTGAAAAAAGAATGGGATTTTTATAAAACCTTTAATGATGATAGTCGTAAAGATATTGTAGATTTTAACAAATCACTTTATTCTGCCTATCTTTTTATGCGTAACAAAGATTATGAAAAGGCATTTGAAGAATTTGACCGTCAGGAAAAAATATTGCGTGATAAACCTTCGTATTCTCGTTTCTACATATCAGGTTTCATCAACAAGGCGAAAGTTTTTATGGAAACAAAACAATATGAAAAAGCCATCATGTGTCTCAAATGTCCGGAAGAGTTGTCGGATACGTTTGGAATGAAAGATGCTTGGCTGGATATATATCGCATTTTGGCAAAGTGTTACAAAGAGACAGGCAGGTTTGATATTGGCAATAAATACACCGAGAAATATTTTTTGATAAAAGATTCGCTGTTGAATTACCGTCAGATAGTAGCCATGAACGAGATGCGTGCAGAGTACAATAAAAAAAACGTATAGAAACAATTGGAAGATATTGTTTTGGGATATAATGCCCAGAGAAATTTGCTCTATGTTGTGGTTATCATTGTTACGATTATCGTATTCTTTTCTTTTGTTCTTTATTTCAAGAATCGTAAACTAAACAAAACGAATGAATTTCTTTATAAAAAGAATTTGGAGGTGTTGTTGTCTGAAGAAAAAGAAAGATTGTTGCGACAAGAATATGAAAAACAGATAGACGAATTGAAAAAGACGGATAATAAGAACGATGCCGAGAAAGAATTAACCGAAAAGTACAGAAACAGTAATCTTGGTGAAGATGAAAAACAGGAACTTGCTGACAAGATAGTCAAGGTAATGGAAACAAGCGAAGAGGTATTTTCAATAGATTTCTCTGCAGAAAGTTTGTCGCTATTGGTTGAAGCCAAACAGAGATATGTGTCTCAGGTAATACATGAGAAATACCATTGTAATTTCAATTCGCTTTTGAGTCAATACCGAATCAAGGAAGCATGCAGGAGATTTAACGATATAGAAAATTATGGAAATTACACCATCGAGGCAATTGCAAATAGTGTAGGTTTTAAATCACGTTCGAATTTCACATCGATATTCAAACGTGTAACGGGACTTACCCCTTCGGAATATCAGGATATGGCAAAGCATGTTGACATGAATTTCGGTAACATGGACAATAGTCTCATTGGAGGAATTGATTTAGGCAGATTCCTCCAGTGAGATTAAACCCAAATCTGTCATTAGGCCGCATTTGCTTATATTTGCTATTGCCGTTACGCTTCCCAATTGCTTTAGCCCGCTTGCTGACATCTGCGCATCCGTTTCATCCTGACGTAACCCGCTACGCCTTCGATGAAACGGCTGCACATCTGCTCAACAATCGAACAAAATCGGTTGAGGGTTCTAATGACCGATTTGGGTTAAACGTTTATAATTTTAATTTAAAGGTCTCGATGCGATTGTTGTATTGAATCTTCAGAATATAAATTCCTGATGGGAATGTTTCCAATCCGATGTTTTTTTGTCTCGTCTCCAATATCTTGCAGCCGTTCAGGGTGTATATTGATGAAACGGCATTGTCAGGCACTATTGATAAAGTTTTCCTGTAAACATGATGGGAAACACCATCTGATATTGTTTCTATCGAAGAAGTGTTAATCTGTTGAACGGTTATTTCGCCTATTTGGATATGCGATGCGCCGTTGGCGGGATATTCTGATTTAAGATGCAGACCGACACATCTTATTCCATCTGTTGTGTTGGTGAGTTTGATTTTGTATTCTTTCATCGGAGCAGGGCTACCTTCTTCGTAAACAACGGTTACCGTTCCCATTTCCTCTTGATCTTTTATGGTATTGGTGTTGCCGATGGTCCCCGCGAGAATCTCGTCCGAAATGGAACGTGCCATGATTTTCAGTTCGTATTCTTTGTCTTTTTCAAAAATCATGGGTGGCGAGATAATCCATTCATCCGCATTATTTCCACTGTTTATTATTCCGGGATTGATAAGATATTCTGCACAATTTGTTTCTTCTCCGAATTGAAAAGCACCGTATGGAGAATTGTGAATCCATCCGTAATTATCTTGGTTGCCGTCCAGTTCCGTCCATTTTTTGAAATACTCTTCTGAATCTTCGAATTTTTGTGTGACAGGTACTCTTACGGCAGGGCCTGCCACATAACTTTCTTGTGTTATTTCACCACTTTCTCCATAGGGGTTACAAGCATACACCTTATATTTATATCTGTTCAATTCTTTTATGCTGTTATCTGTGAACGATGTCTCTTTTGAGTTGTGATGCCACCATGGTATTGTCGGGAAGCCTGATGAGTTTATAAGTTAAGTCGGCGTCTGTGAAATATCCGTCATGGAATCCTTTTTGTGGTTTTTTCCAATTAATGGTCAACGATTTGCAACCTTCGTTTACGGTAACATTGATGTCTGTTGGTATGTTGGGCATGTCGTATCCGATGTAGGTATATTTATCTCTTCTCCGTCACCGATTTGATTTGTGGCATATATCGTATATTTATATTCTCCGTTATTGCCAATTTCATTGTCTTCGTAATTCATTATCTCTCCCACGCCTGTCGCCGGTATGTTTGCAATGATTGTTCCATTTCTTTTAATGGTAATGGATTTTAAGTTGCTCAAATCATCTCCTCCAAAAGTCTTGGTAGGATTTTTCCATGTTATTTTGGCGTTGTTTTTCCCTGTCTTGTCCGGTTCTATCGAAACGTCGGAAGGAGCGGCAGGAGCACCTTCGCCTGCTTTGACAAAGGGAATGTACATTGCCAGCAGACACGCATTTTCTCCTAATTTACCAATCTCTTTTACTTCAACGGGAGATTTTTTCAAGTCGAATTGCAATAAATAGATATTTGTTCCTCCGTCTTTCGAATATGTTAAAGAAGCCCAGTACAAAAGACCGGTTGTATGGTCGAACTCCATTGTCTGATTGGAAATCATTCCTTTGTAATCTGTTTCACATACAGATGTCAGTTCTCCCGAAGTCTTGTCAATCCGGTACAACATACCGTTTTGTCCTATTGTATATAATTTACCATCTAAATCGGCAGCCAAAGTTCCCACACCTTTTTCCGACAATGTGACAACTTTTTGTCTTGTGCCTTTTTCTTTGTCGAAAGTATATAAAGAAGATTCGCCATTCTCATATCCGACGGCATATAAAGTTTCGGAATTGTAATCATAAGTCATGCCTTGTATTCTGAACTGGTCGTTGTCGTTTGCATATTTACCAATAATCTTCTTTTTACCTGTCTCCATGTTATATGAGATAAAATCTCCGGCAGTGGGAGGACCGTAAGAATTGTAAGTATATTCACAAGCATAATAAACATTTTCTACACATGCTCCGCCATAGATGCCCAAGGGTTGTTGATATGGGTATGACAGTGTCAAATTGTTTAAGTTGTCCATATAAAAATGTCCAAATCCAAACCCGTTCAGATTGTCTCCGTTAAGGAAAAAACCATGTATTAAACGATGAGGCACGGGATTTTCCGCATGCGAAGATACCGTAATGGTTACGGTAAGGAAAACCCCAACGATTGTAGTAAAAAGTTTTTTATTCATAATTGTTGTTTTTTAAATTCACTTGCAAATATAAGATAACAGATGCTTTTCTCCAATAAAAAACAATTTTGCTTTGTCTTTTTTCCAGAATAAGCACAAGAAATATTATCATCAAACAAAAAAAGACTTTTTCTTGTTCATACAACCATAAATGCGTAACTTTGTTGCGTTTACTAATATTCTTAATTTATTTATGGGAATAAAATCCTTAAATCACTTTATAAAACAAATAATATATATTACGGCACGTTGGTGTCCGAAACGTGAAACAACTGTATGGATCGCCGTTTTGTTTACTGCGGTTTTTATGTTTTCATGCAGCGATTCGCAACATCAAATAACACCGGCAGAACGCCGGATAACCGACAGTATAGTGAAAGAAGTGGACACGGAAGACTCGTTATGCGCCATGTATAAACGTTTCGAGCGCGAGGGTAACAAACTCGGAAGCATTGTTGTGTTGCGGGAAATTGGCAAGAGACAATGCAACGAGAGCCGTTTCGACGAGGCATTGAAGACACACAGCGAGGGACTGAGACTGACAGAGATGGCCTGCGACACACTCGAGATGGTGCAGGCGTTGAATAATATCGGAACAAACTACCGAAGGCTGGGAATGTTCGACCTTGCAACAGGTTATCATTATCGTGCATGGAAAATAAGCGAGGAATACAGTGATACGTCGGAGTATGCAGAAAAAAACCGGTCGGTATCGCTCAACGGACTTGGTAACATATACATGACCACCGGCAACTACGAGCGTGCCGACAGTGCTTTCCGCATGGCACTGGAAGGTGAAAAACGGCTTCGCAGCGACATTGGACAGGCAATAAACCATGCCAACATAGGCAGTATATTTGAGAAACGAGGACAGATGGACTCGGCATGGGTATATTACAAACTGTCCATGAAATTCAACGAGTCGGCACATAGTGTACTCGGAGTGTCGCTGTGCCACATGAACTTTGGCTCGCTATACCAGAGAGAGAAGAAATACGACAAGGCGATAGAGGAGTACGACAAGGCATACCTGTTGATGCGGGCATCGAAAGACGAGTGGCATGCATTAGGTTCACTGCTCGCATTGGCGCACATATACTGCGACACGGGAAGAGAGAAAGAGGCTTTGGAACAGTTGGACAAGGCAAAAGGGATTGCGTCGAGAATAAAGTCGAAAGAGCATCTTGCAGAGATACAACAACAGTATTATCTTATATATAAAAAACGCGGAGACTGGAAAAAGGCACTCGACAGTTATGTTATTGCGTCGGAGATGCAAGACAGTTTGGTGGGAGTGAAGAAACTTAACCAAATACAAAACATCAGTCTTGCCGTAGAACGCAACAGACAAGCCATAAAGATGGGCGAAGCGCGTAGGCAGTATGAGACGGAACGCACCACCCGGAATATAAGTATAATTGTCTTCTCTGTCATCATAGTCTTGCTTGCAGGGGTGGTTGTCATGATGTTATACATAATCAAGGCAAGGACACGCACACACCGCATGCTAACACAAATGAGCGAGATGCGCGAGACATTCTTTACAAATATAACACACGAATTGCGCACACCGCTTACGCTTATACTCGGTCTTGGAAGAGACATAGTCAATGACGAGAAACTGCCCGAAAATACACGTGGCATGGGAAAGGTAATAGAAAAGCAGGGAAACAGTCTGCTCGTGCTTATAAATCAACTGCTTGACATATCGAAAGTGAAATCGGCAGTGGGCGAACCGGACTGGCGACATGGCGACATCGCGGCATATATAGGCGTCATGGTGAATGCATACCGCGAACATGCCGGAAGGAAAGGGATAATGATTCAATACGAATCGACAGGCAAACTTGAAATGGACTTTGTGCCAGATTTCGCAAGCAAAGTTATAAACAATCTGCTGTCAAACGCCGTAAAGTTCACACCCGAAGGAGGAAAGATAACAGTATATGTTGGGAAAAGCAACACCCGACAGGCGGTAATACGCGTGGCAGACACCGGCATGGGAATAAAACAGGAGAATCTCGCACACATATTCGAACCGTTTTATCAGGAGGAGATGGACTGCAAGCATCTCGGAACCGGTGTGGGACTGGCACTCGTGCGACAGATAATACAGTCGATAAAAGGCACCATCGAGGTGGAAAGCGTAGTGGGGAAAGGCACGATATTCACAATACATGCACCGTTGAAACACGGAGACGGAGGGTGGAAAGAACTCGGAGAGATTGACGAAATAGACATAACGCTGCATGACGAGGACAACAACACGGATGTCGAGGATAGTATTGCATCCGACAGCAACCGCATGCGCCTGCTCGTCATCGAAGACAACTGCGATGTGGCAAGATATATCGGAAGTCGATTGTCTGACAAGTATGATGTTTTCTATGCGCCCAATGGAAGAGAAGGACTTGACAAGGCTCGTCAAATAGTGCCTGATTTGATAATTACCGACCTTATGATGCCTCAGATGAACGGACTGGAAGTGTGCCGGAATGTGCGTTCCGACGAACTGATAAGCCATGTGCCGATAATAGTGGTAACGGCAAAGGTTACCGATGAAGAACGGATAGAGGGACTCAAAGCAGGTGCAGATGCCTATCTGTGCAAACCGTTCAACGAGGAAGAATTGCGTGTACGAGTGGAGAAACTACTTGAGCAACGCCGTAATCTGCGCGAGAAATTCTCCAAAATGATTGCCGAAGGCAAAGAACAAGAAATACAGATGAACGATGCCGACAAGCATTTCGTCGGCAAAATGGTCGATGCCGTGTATCTGCTTATGGACAACCGAAAGGCAGACGTCTGTTCGCTTGCCGAAAAACTATGTATGAGCCCGCGGCAACTACATCGTAAAATGATTGCACTTACAGGAGAGTCGCCCACATCGTACATAATTAGGATAAAAATGAAGAAAGCGAAACTGTTGCTTGACACCAAACCCGAACTTACGCTCGAAGAGATTGCCGACCGTTGCTGCTTCGACCATTATTCCGGTTTCTACCATGCTTTCAGGAAACATTACGGGGTGTCGCCAACGCAGTACAAGCGCGGAGTTGACAACGCATGACAAGCGAGATAATATCAACTGTAAAAAGATTGTTCAAGTATCTGCTTGTTATGCTGCCGTTGCCGGCAATATCGTGTTCGGGTAATCGGAGTATATCAAAGCAGACACGATGACGATGTATTTTGCACATTATGACGGCATTACATGCAATTTTGGAGTTACCGTCACGGCAGGGACATCTTTTATACTTTCTATTTCGAGCAAAATTAAGTTCAGTTCTGCATCTCGTGCAGTTTCTTGTAGTATCCGTCTTTGGCAATAAGTTCGTCGTGTGTGCCTCGTTCCACTATTCTCCCTTCGTGTAGTACGCATATCTCATTGCTGTTCTTGATTGTTGACAGGCGGTGAGCAATGGCAATCGTTGTTCTTGTCTTCATAAGTTTTTCCAATGCTTCCTGCACCAATCGTTCGCTCTCGGTGTCGAGAGCCGACGTCGCTTCATCGAGAATGAGTATGGGAGGGTTTTTGAGTATGGCGCGGGCGATGCTCAGACGTTGCCTCTGTCCGCCCGAAAGTCGCCCGCCGCGGTCGCCGATATTGGTTTCGTAACCGTTTTCCGAACTTTCGATAAACTCATGCGCATTGGCAATCTTTGCTGCTTTCACCACCTCTTCCGTTGTGGCGTTGTCAACGCCGAAAGTGATGTTGTTTGCAAAAGTGTCGTTGAAAAGAATTGCCTCTTGGTTCACGTTTCCGATTAGTTGGCGCAGGTCGTGTATGCCGAGGTCTTTCACGTTTATTCCGTCGATGAGCACTTCGCCCTCTTGTACGTCGTAGTAGCGCGGTATGAGATCCACCATTGTAGATTTGCCGCCACCGCTCTGTCCCACGAGAGCCACCGTCTTGCCTTTCGGTATCACGAGATTGATGTTGCGCAGCACCCATTTCTCGCCATATCTGAACGACACGTTGCGGAACTCAATCTCTCGTTCGAACGATGAAATATACTTCGGGTTTTCTGCCTCCACGATGTTGTTCTCTGCCAGCAGAATCTTATCCACGCGCTCCATCGATGCCAGTCCTTTGGGAATGTTGTAACTTGCTTTTGAAAACTCTTTAAGAGGATTGATGAGAGAGTATAGTATTACCATGTAGTATATGAACACGGGTCCCGATAGTGCCATGTCGTTCAGCACCAGCACTCCGCCGAACCACAGCACGATTACTATCATCAGCGTGCCGAGAAACTCGCTCATGGGGTGTGCCATTGACTGCCGTATGTTCACGCGCATTATGTTGTTGCGGTAGTCGGAGTTCACCTTGTCGAATCTCTTGTTCATCTTTTCTTCGGCATTGAACGCCTTGATTATGCGCAGTCCGCCGAGTGTTTCTTCCACCTGACTCATCGTGTCGCTCCACAGCCCTTGTGCTTTTATCGATTTCTGTTTGAGTTTCCTGCCCACGAATCCCATGAACCACCCGAATATCGGCACGAATACAATGGCGAAGAGTGTAAGTTGCCACGATGTAACGATTAGCGTCGTTAAGTATGCGAGTATCAATATCGGATTCTTGAAAAGCATGTCGAGACTCGACATTATGGACATTTCTATCTCCTGCACGTCGCCCGTCATGCGTGCCATTATGTCGCCTTTGCGCTCGTCATTGAAAAATCCCAGCGGCAGCGAGTTTATTTTCTCGTACAGTTGGTTGCGTATGTCGCGCACCACTCCGGTTCTTATCGGTACTATCGTTGCCGATGAGAGGAAATAAGAGCATGTTTTCAGTGCTGTCATCAGTGCCAGAAACAGTCCGATTAATAGCAGTGTGGTTGTGGGGCCGATATTGTTTATCATTTCCTGCACATAGTAGTTCATGTTGTTCATAAACACGTCTTTCGCTTCCCCGGTTCCCCATTCGGCATATTCGAAATGCTCTGCCGTCTCTTTCGTTTGGAAAAGGATTTGCAATATCGGCACCAATGCCATGAATGAGAAAATGTTTAGCACCGCCGATAGAATGTTGAACATAACCGTCAGCACCAAGTATTTCTTGTAGGGAGGCAGAAAACGCCCCAATATGTGGAGGAACTCTTTCATCGTGTGTTAATATAATGCCTGTATGCAAATCCTTTTACGCCTTTCGTTTAACGGCATACGGCAAAACATACCTTTACAGACAGATTTTTATCTGTCTGCAAAAGTAATTAATAATTAGTTTTTTTACAAAACTTTTTTAGATTTTCTTTGCTGCGATGCACTCAATCTCTACCAGCGCACCCTTCGGAACCGACTTCACGGCGAAAGCACTGCGTGCGGGATACGGCTCGCTGAAGAACTCGGCATAAACCTCGTTCATCTCGGCGAAATCTTCTATGTTTGCAAGCAGTACGGTGGTCTTGACAACATCGTTCAGGCTAAGTCCCGCCTCTTTCAATATAGCCTGTGCATTGAGCAGCGACCGGCGAGTCTGTGCCTTTATTCCTTCCGGGAAAGTACCTGTCTCCGGGTCGAGCGGCAGTTGTCCGCTGGCATATACGAAACCGTTTACTTCTACGCCCTGACTGTATGGTCCGATTGCTGCCGGAGCGTTCTTTGTGCTTATTGCTTTCATAAATTATTTTTTATTAGTGACAAAATGTTTAGTTAAATATTTGTTTTCTTTCGCTGCAAAGTTATGTAAAAAATCTTACACCGCAAACAATTATCTGCGTTTTGTGGGATATATTCATGAACGAAAAAGTTTTTTATATTCAATATAACTCTTAATTCAAAGCGATTTTTTATTTGCCTGATACCCGAATGTAGGTATTGTTATTATTTGTAATAACGTATTCTAAATATTTTAATTTCAAAAAATACCTGTTTGTTTAGTATTGTGTGTTATCTTTATTTATCATACCTTTGCAAAACCAAATAGATATTACGAGTTTTAAAATTTTTAAAAATTATGAAGAAAACATTGATTGCAGCAGTATTTGGCATACTTTGCATTACTGCTAATGCTCAGGAATTAAGATTAGGAGTTACGGCAGGACTAAACGTAAATGTTGCACGCGGCGGTGATCCGTGTGGTGCCACTCTTGGCTATGTATTTGGCGGCAATGTTTGCCATGCTCTGTCGGAAAGCAATAATTCTTGGTACTGGGGAGGCTCTTTACTTCTTTCTCAGAAAGGATATAAGCAGGATAATATCTTCTATACTAACGATATAAGGGCGAGGAAAAACCTTATGATATAAGAAAAAACATGACGGCATTGGAGTTGCCTGTTGTTTTCGGAAAGAATTTCTCCATTGGTAATGACAACAAACTCTTTGTTGAGGCAGGACCTTATGTTGCTTATTCGTTGTGGGGAAGCAGCAAGGTGGAAAAAGAGGGTGTTAGCAATACGCGGCATGACATATTCGGCAAAGATGGTTATAAGAGATTTGACTACGGACTGACACTCGGGTTGGGCGTAGATTTATCAAACAAGATTCGGGTAAAATGTAATTATGAATTCGGCATTCCCAACATGATGAAGAATGATGCTAAATTCGAAGGAACAACCCTTTCAACTTATCGAAATGGGACTATTGCCACGACACTTACTTACACATTCTGATTGTTTATTTTCGCAAGGGGGTGCGCTTCATACAGTCACCCTCTTTTTGTTTTATCCCTTTTCTGAAAAATAACTCTGCATAGTACTGTCCATACATATTTTTTACGGACATGTGTTCTGTTGCTACTTGATAACGAGAATGTGTGTCATTAAACCCAAATCTGTCATTAGAAGCCTCAACCGATTTTGTTCGATTGTTGAGCAGATGTGCATCCGTTTCCTCAAAGGCGTAGCGGGCTGCGTCGAGATTTAATGGCTGCGCAGATGTCAGCAAGCGGGCAAAAGCAGTTGGGAAGCGTAACGGCAATGGCAAATCTAAGCAAATGCGGTCTAATGACCGATTTGGGTTAAATAAAAACTGCTCGGCAATTTCGGCTAAATTGGTGAGCAAAACCGCTGAAATTGGTCAATAATTTCGGCGAAATTGCAGTGCGATTAAGCACAAATGATACGCCTGTTCGGGGTAAGAAATAACGTAAATAGTCCGAGACCTCTTGTAAAAGTAACTAATTTTGCAGAGGTCTCAGATTATTAATGCCATGTGCACGCAGCCTGCACTTAGGTTGGCAGACATGAGAGAGATTACGTGCATCGGTATCACAGCCATTCAGACACAGCCCGACAAACTTATACAGAAAAATTACATGGAGTGCCGAGAGAAAGACGTAAGTTGGAGAGTGTCTGTGCCACATTGAAGTTGTCTTTGAATGTCGGAATGTTGTTTATCCTCTTTCCGGTCAAACAAATAGGGGAAATCCCCCTTATGTTTAGGAACTTCCCTATTGCAACTGCATGTATAAATCATTATCTTTGCATTAAGAAAGGAAAACAAGTTGTTTTCGATACGGTAAATTGCAGATGAAGAAAACCGAAATTCACAACTAACTAAACGATGACTTATGATGGATTTATGATTAGGTTAGATTTCTCTTTTGATTCAGAAAGCGGCATCAACGGCGGTTGGTGTCGCAGAATTTTACGGTCTTTTCTGCTTCAGAAAGCATTCTTATTTTTTAACCCAAATCGGTCATTAGACCGTATTTGCTTAGATTTGCCATTGCCGTTACGCTTCCCAACTGCTTTTGTCCGCTTGCTGACATCTGCGCAGCCATTACATCTCGACGCAGCCCGCTACGCCTTTGATGAAACGGTAGCACATCTGCTCAACAATCGAACAAAATCGGTTGAGGGTTCTAATGACCGATTTGGGTTTAAAGTTATGTGAATTTTCTTGTAAGTGTATTTTTTCAGTACCTTTGCAATCGAATTTGATTGTGTATTTAGAATACAACCAATTAAAGTTTTAAAATAAATATATGGCAAAAGATTTGACGACATCTGAAATTGACAGACAAAATATATTGAATAATCCGGTGGCTTTACCCAAGATAAGGGAGTCGTTAGATGCTAATTTCCTTGAATTTCAAGGTCAATATGTTATCACCAGACAGAAGGTTGCCGAATATTATGGGGTTGATATTAGAACCTTAACAAATTGCTTAAATAACTATGAACAAGAACTTGCATCAAATGGTTACCGTGTATTACAGGGAGATGACTTGAAAGAATTTAAATCTGCCTTTGGTAAGGAAATTGATTTCCCTACCAAAACAACGGTGCTTGGAGTTTTCGATTTCCGATCTTTTCTTAATCTTGGTATGTTGCTTACAACCAGTGAAAAAGCGAAAGAGGTAAGAAGCCGTATTTTGGATATTGTAATAGCGGTAATGAATGAGAAAAGTGGTGGTTCAACGAAATTTATCAATCGTCGTGATCAGAATTATGTGACCTCCGCTTTATCAGAAGAAAATTACCATAGAAAGTTGACAGATGCCATAAGGGACTATTGTGTAAATAATAATAAATTTAAATACTCTCAAATTATGGACACTATCTATAAGGTGGTGTTCTGTGAAAAGGCATCTGAATATAAGAAACTTTTGGAACTTAGCAAGAAAGACAGTCTTCGACGCACATTGTATGCAGAAGTGTTAGTTGCTGTAGCATCATTTGAAAATGCTACAGCCGAGAAGATAAAAGAACAAGCTGTTTCGTCAGGTAAACTATCTGTAAAGGATGTAAATCGGATTATTTATGAATTGTCAAAGAACCCATTGATCAAACCGGTAATTGAGGATGCACGCACCAAAATGGCCTCTCGTGATAATGCTCTTAGAGATGTATATCACGGAAATCTTGCGGCATACGTCCGTTCGTTGATGCCGGAAGAATATCAGAAGTTTATTGGCAATTTGTCGATAGATTTTGACAAACTTCTTGAAGACAACAAGGATGTTCTTGAACATTTAAAGCAATAAAAGTGTAGGTATCGTGGGAATAGATTATATTGACTATGAACAGGCTCTTAAAATCTACCACAAGACGATAGATAAAAGTGGCGGAGGAATAATTGGAGTTCGTGATGAGGGAGGTATAAAACTCATGTTGAACAATGTACAAAATGATATTTATTATCCTGAAATTGCAGATAAAGCAGCTTACATGATGTTCAGTTTGTGCCGTGGTCATTACTTTAATGATTGTAACAAACGTATTTCTCTAACGCTCACAATGTTCTTCTTTCTACAAAATGGCTATCTGTTCGTGGCTCAAAATTTCATGAAAAACATGGAGGAAATAGTACTGGACTTGGCTGCAGGCTGTATGGATAGAGATTTGCTTACAGAGATTATGAATTATTTGGTAAATGACGAAGATTATAGTGAGTCAATATTACTTGGTATTGCAAATGCTCGTGCTAAAAGGTTGGAAATTGAAAAGCTTAGTTATTTTTTGCTTGCGAACTATCTTATTGAGAAGTAGAGTGTTACCTTTTGAATATAGGTAAACAGGTAACGATTTAGAAATGAGCGGAGTGCTTTGAGGCACATTGTTTTGAATAGCCAAAGAACGCTCACTTTTACTGCTTGCAAAGGTACATATTTGCGAGGGAAAGTGAGCGTTCTTGCGTGATTTTCTTCTTAAAAAGTTTTGTCGCAACTGAAATACCACGATGAAAGGAAAAAGTATGCGTATTCATTTACAACCGTTGCGAGCGATTACGGTTGATAAGCTGTCTCCATTTCTGTTCGCACCAATCGGCAATGGGAAGCCCGTTGATGGTGAGGAGCGGTCGCTTCTTCTCATCCTTGATGATACGGATTTCGCTGTCCTCTTCTGTAAATTCTCTCTTGTATAATCCCGAATAGGCTTTAGCCGTTCCTCGCTGGGGAGCTTCCGTGCGATACATCTCCACTATTCTGTCGTCAGAAAAACCCATCTTTCGGAGCATCAGACGGATATTCAAAAGCTGGTAGAAGCCATTGAAGAAGCGTTTTATCCAATTCCGCTCTTCCTCGTAAATCTGCACGGTTTCTTTCAACTCGGCAATGGCTCCGTCCCTTCCCTTGACCGTATCCTGCAAGAGAGCGACTTCCTTTCGGATTTCATTCTTCTCCTTTTCCGAAAGATACCGTTGCCGTTCGGCTTCCTGCTCCAAGTCTGCAATACGCTTCTCTGCTTTGTCAAGTTCGGAGTTGCCAAAGATAGAATATAGCGTTCCTTTCATACGGAGTTTGCCTGCCTGCTTCTCCAACTCTTTTATCTTGGCAGTGAGTTCTGCTTCTTGCGCCTCTTTCTCTTTCGTGGATTTTAGGACTTCCTTGTAATACTCCATCGTGGTGCGGTGCTTGGCTTCCGAACCGTGTACGCCCCGTTCCAATCCGAACCGTTGCATTCGCTTGGCATAACTCGTCTGATAGTCTTCCAACTTTTTGGGCGTGAGCACATCATCTGCACAAAGTCGTACCTTATTCTTCTTTGTCTTGTACTTCCGCTTGCCGTTCTTGGCTTCCTCTTTGGCTTTCCGTCTTTCACCCGTGACAATCGGGACAACTGTGGCGTGAATATGAGGTGTGTCCTCATCTGCGTGCAGTGTGGCTGCGACCACATTGTCCGCCCCGAAAGTGGTGCGAAGCCAATCCATCGTTTCATTGCACCATTCGTACAGGCGTCCTTCTTGCTCTATGCGAGCCATATCTTCTGGTGAACTTGACAGGATAAAGCGTAAGGCTTTGACTTGGTTCTGTGCCACCTTTCGGTAGATACCTGCCGTGGCGATGCGATGCTCTATCGCTTCGGTACGGTTAGTTACATTTGCAGGGAATTGCACCAGCTCTCGATTGAGGTGTGTGCGGGAGGAATCGACGTTACTCGGCATGAATGTACGCGCTATGTGTGCGGTCATTGCCGAGTCGTTTCCTCTCGCCTTGTCTATATGTAAAACGGCGTAGCCCATTGCTTGAAGATTGATTTAGGGGTATCCAAAGGGGCACCGCCCCTTGGCTCAGGAGGGTATTTTTAGCGATAACGGAGTGCAGCGTAAAGAAAATACCCTAATGAGCTATGGCATTTCTTGAAATGTCCGCTCCGCCCTGCTCGTACTTCTTTCTTGTTGAGTTGCATTCTGTGAATGCCTGCACGCTTTGTTTCTAAGTTTGGCTCTGCAAACTTGCTGTTCTGAGGAACTGCCGTAGTTATCGAAACAAAGCCGTTTATTCGCATACATTTTATTTCCTGCATCTTTGAATACCTGATGATAGAATAATGTTGTTTGCTCTGTTTTGCCTTATCATCTAAGTCCTCGTTTACGAGGTGGTATCACCTGTTTTTGCCCTGTTCTTTGGGCAATGTGGTACTCATTGAGGTCTTTGTATCGGGAATAGTGTCGGCTCATATCCTCTACCTTGATGCCTGTCGATTGGATAGCTTGAAGAGCCTGCCGTCCCGCAGGGTCGTTGTCGAAGAAAGCCCGAACGGAGTCGATGCCTTTCTCGTGGAGATAGGCAACGGCTCTATGGATATTACTCACGGAGTTCAGAACGATGGAAGGCGAAATGGCTTCTTTCCCTTTCATCGTGAGAAGGGAAAGGAAGTCCATAACCCCCTCGAAAATGCACAGAGGGGCGTTGTTCGCTTGTCCTGCAATCACGGAAATATCCTTCGGAGCGATTGTGCCTTTGAATGTCTTGTCGTCCCGAAGCTCATACCCTCCTGCACGATTGGGAAAGCCGATGGCGGAGTATTCTCTTCCTCCTACCTCATAGCGAACGTGATGGAGATAGGGGCTTGCCACGGCAAGGTCTATCTTGCGTACCTCTCGGAGATAGCTTTGCAGATGTAGGGGTAACGCTTCATTGATGGAAAGAATACGCCTTGTATTATTGGGTCGCTGTTCGTCCCTTCTCTGCCCTATGTGAGCTTCACGATGAAAGGAAGAAGGGGCGAGGGTTGTTGCTTTCCCTTCGGCAAGATGCGCTATTGCTTCGTAGGCACTGCATCCTCGCATCTTCATCACAAGGTCGATGATGCTTCCGCCTTGGCTCGTGCCGTAGTCGTGCCACAGGTTTTGCCGAAAATCCACTTTCAGGCTGGCATTCGGGTCTTCTCGGTAGGGTGCGTGATAAAGGGCATAGCCGTTGTAACGCTTGGCAGGCTTGATACCGCAGGCGTGCAGATAGTCTGTTATCGGTATCGCCTTGATGTATTGTAGATCGTAAAATCTTGATTTCATAAGTTGATTCGATGATTATTGAGTGAATAAAAAGAGTGGTTCAAACGGTGAAAGGAAAAAGCTCTTTTCTTACGGAGGACGGACTTTCTTGCACTCAAAGCAAAAAGTCTTTCTCTGCTTTTTCTCTTTCACTGTATATCTCCTTTCACAGTGAAAGAAGAAAGTATCTATGGCGTTTCTTATTCGCTTGGTTCTTTTCATTGTTCGTACTTCTTCTGTTTGCTTGGTTTTGAACTTTCATCCGAAACGGGATGCTGAAACCAAGTTACAGAGGCGAACACAGAGTCCCAAGGTTAGTGTGTCTGTTGCTTCGAGGTACAGAGAAATGCTCCGAGAATGGACGACACAAGCAGGAGAAATTGGGACGAAAAGGCTCAAAAGGAGCGAACAGTGAGGAGAACGGCTCTAAAAGCGACTTCATCGGATTGCCAAAGCCTGCATCCTTTTTCTTCGGACGAAAGAGGAGCGTCTGTTTTTATTGGCAGGAGAGCCACTTCATACCATATCAGAGCCACAAGTACGCACTTAGAGAAAAGAGGGTGGAAAGGGTGGTTTGTGCTTGTACATTTGCCTCGGACTTCCTGCTGTTTCCCTCTATTTCATCGGGACTGGGAACAAGGATTTCGCCTGCGTACATTTGCACCGAACGAAGTAAAAATGACAATTAAAACGATATTGATATGAGATTTACCGCCATCGACACCTCCGCTTGGGAGGAACTGAAAAAGAGCATCGAAGAACTGGCTCTTTGTATGAGAGAAGAGTTTGGCACGAAACCCGAAGTCCCCGACCTGTTGCACAACGGGGATGTGTGCCGAATACTGAACATCAGCAAGCGAACGCTCCAACACTATCGGGATACGTCCGTGTTGCCCTTTATCCAAATCGGGCATAAGTGCTATTACAAACGTGAGGATGTGGAAGCACTCCTTGCCAAGTCCAACCGCAAAATACAATGACTATGGAACACGAAATCGTAAACAAAGAAACGCCCGAGATGAAGCAACTCATCTCAGGCATCAGAGCAGTGAGTAAACGCCTTCGGGAGATTGCCCAAACGCACCGTCCGCTCTTCGGGGGAGAAATCTACCTTACGGGGCGAGAGGTCTGCGAACGGCTTTTCGTCAGCCCTCGCACCTTGCAGGATTATCGGGACAAGGGCATTATCCCCTACACCCAAATTGCAGGGAAAATACTCTATCGACTATCCGACATCAACAGATTACTGCAAGAGAATTATCGGAGATAAAGCATTTGCAAGAAGCGTTTTCCTGCCGTTTGGTAATCACACAGAAGAACCTGCCGAATGGTCGTCCAAAAGATACCGAGCAATCTCACCATCGCTCGGTATCTTTTTGCTGATTACTCGGTATCTTTTCGCAATAAATCAAGTACATTTGCGTTATTCACATCATAAGTCTTTTCCTCATGGATTCTGACAATGTAATATAAAGATGGAAAAATGAATACCTCGAAAAAGGATATAAGTGATTTTTTTACCTCAAACGGCTTCAACTTAATAGAAATGGAAGATTTGAGTTTAGATGAGAAGCAGAGCCTGATTAACTTGTGGAATAGAGAATATCCTCAAGGGCTATCTCATTCCTCTCTAAATAGCTTTAATCACTACTTAGATGGATTAAGTAATGCCAAACACTTCCTATTGAAGGAGCTATCTGATGGACAAATAAAAGGTTGGGCTTTCAAATTTTATAGAGATAATGCTCAATGGTTTGCCATTATCTTATCTGCCACCATTCATTCAAAGGGTTTAGGTAGAATGATGATTGAGTTGCTAAAATTACAAGAGTCTGAATTAAATGGATGGGTTATAGACCATGATTTGTACAAGAAAATAGATGGAGATACCTATTTTTCACCTTTGTCATTTTATAAAAAATGTGGATTTGAAGTATTGCTCAACCAGAGAATAAAATCGGATGTTTTATCTGCTGTAAGAATTAAATGGACAACAGAACTTTCAACCAAGGACAATATTGAGTTGAAAAGTATAGTACTAGAATAGTGTAACGATTTTGCTATGTTGTATTTTGATGAGTCAGGCTATACTGGTTCGGATTTAATAAATCCAGAACAACCTTATTTCACATTAGCTTCTGTTAGACTAACAGAGGATGAGGTTGCTGTTATGAAGGAAGAGATAGGTTATGTTGAATGGGGAAAGGAACTCCATTTCAAAAGTATGTATTCAAATTATCAAGGGAGGCAGATGCTAGAAAAAATATTTACTCATCCGCTTATGAATTATGATCATGTACTTCCTTCTTTCGCAAATAAGCGATATTGTATCTATGCAAATATAGTCAATATGCTTATAGAAACTCGCTATCATAACGAAGGGATAAATCTATATGAGGGTGCTAAGAATCTTATACTTGCGAATGGCTTGTATTATTTTGCTCTTTTGCATCCAAACAAGGAGCTTATAGCCAAGATTGAAGGCAATTTCGTTACCATGGTTAGAGAACCCGCTGTTAATTCTATTGCTGATTTCTATAGAACAATAGATAGGCTAAGAAAAAATGAAGATACAGATAAGAGTTTCTGTTGTCTGTTATCTGAAATTCCGCCTACTATTGAATATATAAAGGAGGCTCTCTCTGATAATAAATTTTATATAGACCTAACCGTGCCATTGTTTTCAGCATCTATTCAAGAATGGTATAAGAAAACAGGTATCAAGGAAGATGTATTATTTGACTCTTCCGAACCTTTTTATGCAAACAAAACATTTTTGGAGAGTTTAAGAGATATGCGTGTCCCTGAAACTGAAGTCGGATATGGTAAGGGAAAGCATATTTATCCGCTGCCTGTTGGCAATATGGATATAGTGGAGTCACATAATGAATTTGGCATACAACTTGCCGACATTTATGCAAGTGCTTTAAATTTCGTCCTTACACCACGCACGGATAAGTTTGTTAGATATCAAAACGAGCTTAAAGAGTTATCTATTTTTCAATGTATCCAGTTAAATATAGCTCCGTCAACAAATGATTTTATAGAAGAAAGGATGAAGGAAATAGCAGACATTGATCCTCTTGAATTTCTTTGCAATCACGAAGATGACATCTTTAACTAATCTTTGTTGAAGAAATCAAAGATTTTGGCCTTTATATATTGATTTTTTACCTCTGATTGTGTGGCATATCTAAGATAAATAATTTGTTACATTAAAAAGCATTATGAATAGTCTTTTCTTTTGTGTTGATATTCATCGTCTTGTATTCTTATTTTTGAGAAGATGTGAGGAGTATAGAAAGTTGCGAAGTTGTCTATGTGTTTTTTAGTTTCATCAGCCTCTCCATATCCCTTGCAATCTTTTGGTCGGTGATTTGGGCGTAGATTTGCGTGCTGGCAATAGATGAATGTCCCATCATCTTGGCAATACTTTCTATCGGAATGCCTGCCTCCAAGGTCAGTGTGCCGAAGCTGTGGCGAGCAACGTGGTAGCCCAGCGAAGTACGAATGCCACACGCCAAGCCCACGGCTTTAAGATGGGTCAGTAGTTTACCTTTGCTCATCATATCGGGAAATATCTTGTAATCTTCCTTGCTCTCCTGCTTGGTGTAAAGCGAAAGTATCTGCTCCGCTATCGGATGCAAGGGTATCAAACTCTCCACTTCCGTTTTCTGTCTTGCCTTACGGATATACCGCTTCCCCTCGCTGTTCGTTTCGATTTGCGAAGCTCGCAGGCTCTGCAAGTCGGCAAATGCCAACCCCGTAAAGACGGAGAAGAGAAACATCCTTCGGCTTAGTTCCGCCCCTTCCTCCTGCAACGGGAATGCCAAGAGCCTTGCCACATCGCCCTTGCTCAGGAAACGAGGCTTGCGCTCCACGGCTTCATACTTCACCTCCTCAAACGGATTGAAGCGTATTGTTCCCTGACTGACGGCTCGATACATCAGCCGACTCAACCAACACAAATGCCTGTTTATAGTTGCAGGGGCATAGCCCTCTTTCTTCAAATGGAAACGATAATCATCAAAGAAGTCTGTCGCAAGAGCTGTTAGGGGAATATCCTCCTCTCCACGACTTCGCACAAAGGTGTTGAGCTGTCTGTCGGAACACCGATTATTGCTATACGTTCCCTCGCTCTTACTTTCTCGTTGGGCTTTGAGTTCCTCCGAACTAAGAGCAAGAAGTGTTGTCGGAGTTCTCCCGATACCTTGCAGGTGGTTCTTCAGAAGCTCGGCACTCACTGCTCCATATTTGTAGAGCAAGGTATTGTACCCTTGCTCGATTTCCTCCCGAAAGGTTTGCAGGCGTTGGTTGGTCTTCTTGTCCGTTGTCTCTCCTCGCTTCACACTCCAATCGTGAGGAAGGACACTTTCGCCTGTGGTTATCACTACGTTCGCTCCGTCAATGGTGATACGGCAAAGGATTGCCGTTGTGCCGTCCGCTTTAGTCTTGTTCTTATTGATATAGAATAGGGTTTTGAATGTACTGCGCATAGCTCTTATAGGGTTAAGGTTAGATTTTCAGTGAAAGAGAGAAACCGCTCGAACTCATCGAAGAGTTTCTTCGGGGTAACGTGGGCGTATCGCTCGGTCGTTTGGATATTGCTATGTCCCAACATTCGGCTGACCGTTTCAATGGGAACACCACGTTCCAAGGTAATCAAGGTAGCAAAAGTGTGGCGACCAACGTGTGCCGAAAGGGGAATGGAGATACCTGCCCGAAGTTGCAGAGCTTTGAGTTGGACGAGGTAAGCCGAATAGGCTATGGAAGCAAAAAGAGTGTTGCGTTCACCCGATTGATACCGCTCGATCAAACGCACCGCTTCGGATATGAGCTTCACACGGCAAAGGGTATTGGTCTTCTGTCTGCGGAACTTCAACCACAAAGCTCCCTCATCATCCGTAAAGAGGTGTTCCCGATTAAGGGCAACCATATCGCAATAGGCAACACCCGTATAACAGGAGAAGAGAAAGAGATTGCGAGCGGTCTCCAACTCCACCTCATACGGCTCAAAGGTCAATCCCAGCAACTTATCCAATGAAGCCCTATCCAAAGCCCGAGGCAATTTCTTATTCCCCCGTTCCACCTTGTTGTTCTCGAAAAGAAGTCTGTCGGCAAATCCTTTACGATATGCCAAACGACAAGCCTTCTTCAAACAGATGGAGAGGGTATAGAAATAGCTTTGTGAGAAACCTAATTCGCCTTTTATATACTGCTCAAAGAGAAGAAGAAAATCCTCCGTGATTTGACCGAAGGTTATATCGTCTGTTCTGAATTGTCGATGAATGAACGCCACAAAGTGCTGACGAGCCGAATGATAAATTCTCATTGATACGGGCTTTAGGTCAATCCCTACACGCATCTCCAACTCTTCCAACATCAGGTCATAGCACGCCAAGAAGGTTGTCTGGCTCTGCATACTGCCTTGAAACTGCTCCTTGATGTCTGTTGCCGTGAACACCGCACCTCGCTCGCAAAGGAGTCGATAAGCCGATTGTACCGAAAGAAGCAAGCGTTCCAACTTGCCATTCGTTGCCACCGCTTCACGGCTCTTGCCGTTCAATCTGCTCTCACGAGCATTCCACAGCTTCGGGTCGCACGAGAGTTTACAACTGAATTGGGCGATGGTTCGCCCACAAGTTATACGCCCCATAATCGGAGCCTGTCCCGACTTGTCCAATCCGCTCTTTTTGAGGTAGAGCAACACCTTCATTTTGTCTGTTTGCATACGCTTCTGTTTTTATGGGCAAAGTTACCCGTTATCGAAGCGTTTTCAGCTATGCAAAACGTTGTAATACAAAGCATAAGCACCGTAATTACAGGGATGAGTTACCAAACACTCTTCTATCGGTTACCTTCTCCTGCCTTTTCGTTACCATTCGAGGAATGGACTAACGATTTGGTAACGGAACTTCTGCATAAATCCACGCTTTCTGCACTTAATCCCTCTGTGCAAATCACCGAGATATGGCGCAAATCGCTCTCATTTCCATTTACTTACCTTTCATCCTCATCCTAATACCCTTTACTCGAATAGTTGCAGTATGA
The DNA here is from genome assembly GCF_003932845.1 of Prevotella sp. OH937_COT-195. Classification (GTDB taxonomy): domain Bacteria; phylum Bacteroidota; class Bacteroidia; order Bacteroidales; family Bacteroidaceae; genus Prevotella. The sequence goes on along the minus strand of NZ_RQZH01000011.1, from coordinate 48,444 downwards.
AAAATGATTATCGCAAAATTGTTTATCAGGCAATGCTATTTTATTTTTCAAGACATAGATTGTATGATGACATTACCATAATCCAAACGAAAGAAAAATGCAGCCCTCTGTGCTATGACTATATATTTATACAAATTATAGTTCGAGACATTTTAACCCCAATCTGTCATTAGACCGCATTTGCTTAGATTTGCCATTGCCGTCACGCTTCCCAACTGCTTTAGCCCGCTTGCTGATATCTTTGCAGCTATTACATCTCGACGTAGCCCGCTACGCCTTCGATGAAACGGCTGCACATCTGCTCAACAATCGAACAAAACCGGTTGAGGGTTCTAATGACCGATTTGGGTTTAAAACTTCAACTAAAAGATCAGTTGTTATTACAAATGGTGAAGTTTTGAAGGTGTGGTTTCGAATCTTCAACATAAGAGGTAAGGGAAAAAATTGAAATTTTAAACACCAAAAGAAGTCTTTTACAATAATATTGACTAATTTCTCACTTGCCGGTTGATTCTGCATGATTGTATAATTCTTATATCTAACTCACTTTAATAAGAATATTTTCAGTATCTTTGTCTTCATTATAACCGTCCAACGGACAAAATGACAATGAACAAAGAGAAAAATGATGATTGTTTGGTGGCACCGTTGATAGGAATTTCACGGCATCGCATAGGCATCGACGGCAAAGGCGTGGTAACGCTCGTGGCATTCCACGGGTGTACGTTGTCATGCCGATATTGTCTCAACAGGCAATGCCTGAGAGCAGACGGTGTGTGGAAAACCGTTACGCCCAACGCACTTTTGAATGAGGTAATGCAGGACAACATATATTTTCTCGCATCGGGAGGAGGCATCACTTTCGGAGGCGGAGAACCGTGTATGTACGACACATTCATAGAAGATTTCTGCCGGATAATGCCTAAGGAATGGAAAGTAAGGCTGGAAACGGCACTCAACATGGAGCGGCATCATCTTGAAAGACTGATACCCTGCGTAAGTCAATACTATATTGACGTGAAAGATTTGAATCCGGACATTTACAACAGATATACCTCGCAGCCGATCGAACGAATGGTTTCTAACCTGCGGTGGCTGCTGTCGCACGAGGGAATGGCGGCGAAAATAATCGTTCGGCTGCCTCACATACCCGGCTACAACACACCCGACGACGTTGAACGCAGTAGGAAAATACTCACAGACATGGGCGTGGAGAACTTCGACGAGCTCTATTACATCATTCCATCGCGAGAAGAAAAATGATATAAATCTTTTTGTTATACGCCTAATTTGTAGTAATTTTGCAACCGAAAAGAATTATATAACAAGATGGCATTGAAATGTGGTATCGTGGGACTGCCAAACGTTGGCAAGTCAACACTTTTTAATTGTTTGTCGAGTGCGAAGGCACAGGCGGCAAACTTTCCTTTTTGCACAATAGAACCTAACGTGGGCGTGATAACCGTACCCGATGAGAGACTCACAAGACTCGCGGAAATAGTGAACCCGGGACGCATAGTTCCCGCAACGTGCGAAATAGTTGACATTGCAGGACTCGTGAAAGGCGCATCGAAAGGAGAAGGACTGGGAAACAAGTTCCTCGGGAATATACGCGAGACCGATGCCATAATACACGTACTGCGGTGTTTCAACGATGACAACATCGTAAGAGAGGGCGGAGCGGCTGTAAATCCGGTTGAAGACAAGGAGATAATAGATACGGAACTACAACTGAAAGACCTTGAAACGATAGAAGGACAACTGGCAAAGACACAGAAAACGGCTGCCGCAGGCAACAAAGATGCCAAGGTGTTGCTCAACGTGCTCAACGCTTACAAGGAGGTGCTGGAGCAGGGAAAGAACGCACGCACGGTGTCTTTCGAGAGCAAAGAGGAGCAAAAAGCGGCGCACGACTTATTCCTGCTCACAGCGAAACCTGTGCTGTACGTATGCAACGTAGATGAAGCATCGGCAAAGGAAGGTAACGAATACAGCAGAAAAATAGAAGAAATTGCAAGGCAGGAAGATGCCGAGGCAATGGTAATAGCGGCAAAGACCGAAGAGGATATTGCATCGTTAGAGACATACGAGGACAAACAGATGTTCCTTGAAGAACTCGGATTACAAGAGAGCGGTGTGAACCGGCTAATCAAAAAGGCGTATGCGCTGCTTAATCTTGAAACGTTCATCACTGCGGGAGAGATGGAGGTAAAGGCATGGACTTATCACAAGGGCTGGAAAGCACCGCAGTGCGCCGGAGTGATACACACCGACTTTGAGAAAGGATTCATTCGTGCAGAAGTGATAAAGTATGAGGACTACATAAAATACGGTTCCGAAACGGCTGTGCGAGAGGCCGGAAAGATGGGAATAGAAGGTAAGGAGTATGTTGTGCAGGACGGCGACATTATGCACTTCAGATTTAATGTTTAAAGGCTTATGAACGAATTATTGGGTTACATAACATGGAATCCCGATGCCGAGATATTCCGTATCGGAGGACTGGCGGTGCGATGGTATTCGATGTGCTGGCTCGCAGGATTGGCATTGGCATATTTCATCGTTAAAAGACTGTACAAGGAACAGAAAATAAGGGAGGGACTCATAGACCCTCTGTTTATATATTGTTTCGTGGGAATACTCGTAGGGGCACGCATAGGGCATTGTCTTTTCTATGAGCGCGAATATTGGCTGAGTTCGCCGCAGCATGTGTTGGAAATATTCGTTCCAATAAAGTTTATGGCCGACGGTGGCTGGAAATTCACGGGATATGAGGGACTTGCAAGCCACGGAGGCACCATCGGACTTACCGTCATGCTGCTGTTATACTGGCTGAAATTTCGCAAGGAAGGGCTCGGGATATGGCAGATTCTCGACAACATTGCCATTGCAACGCCCGTAACGGCGTGTTTCATACGCCTCGGAAACCTCGTGAATTCGGAGATTATTGGCAAGGTGACCGACGTGCCGTGGGCGTTTGTCTTTGAACGGGTGGATATGCTTCCACGACACCCGGGACAATTATATGAGGCCTTGGCATACGCATTGTTCTTCCCCATAGGGTGGTATTTCTACCGCAAATATCCCTGGCGTGTGGGTACGGGCTTCTTCTTCGGATTGTGTCTCACGCTGATTTTCACTTTCCGTTTCTTCATAGAATACACCAAGGACATACAAGTGGCGAAAGAGGCTGCCATGACGCTGAACATCGGACAGCAACTGAGCATTCCTTTTGTAATGGTGGGTTTGTTCTGTCTCTGGCGCAGTTTCAAGGCGGTAAACAGGTAAAAGGTATTTTCTTCGCGTCATTCGCAGGCGGAGGTGCGGGTCACTTGCCTTTTACAATCTTTTTTATCTCGTTGAGTTTGTTCAGTGCTTCGAGCGGTGTGAGGTTGTTCACGTCGATGTTAAGTATCTCGTCGCGCACCTGCGAGAGCACCGGGTCGTCGAGTTGGAAAAACGAAAGTTGCAGTCCGTCGCGACTTCGGTTGAGTTGTTCTGCCGATGGTTTTCCCACAGTCCCTACCCCGCTGCTGTCGTTCTCTAATTGTTTCAGTATGGTGTTTGCACGCTTCACTATGCTTTTGGGCATTCCGGCAATCTGTGCCACATGGATTCCGAAGGAATGTTCCGAGCCTCCCCGTTTCAGTTTCCGCAGAAAAATCACTTTGTTATCCACTTCTTTCACCGACACGTTATAGTTCTTTATGCGTGAGAAATTCTTCTCCATCTCGTTCAATTCGTGGTAGTGCGTGGCGAAGAGCGTGCGTGCCTGCGCTTTCTTGTGCTCGTGCAGATATTCCACGATGGCCCATGCAATGCTTATGCCGTCGTATGTCGATGTGCCGCGTCCGAGTTCGTCAAACAGTACAAGCGAGCGTGGTGTTACGTTGTTGAGAATGTTGGAGGCTTCTGTCATTTCCACCATGAAGGTCGATTCGCCGAGCGATATGTTGTCCGATGCCCCCACACGGGTGAATATTTTATCCACCATGCCTATGCGTGCGCTCTCTGCCGGCACGAAACAACCCATCTGTGCCATAAGCACTATGAGTGCGGTTTGTCGCAGCAATGCGGACTTTCCCGCCATGTTTGGTCCCGTGATGATTATTATTTGTTGTTTCTCGGTATCGAGTAAGATGTCGTTCGGCACATAACTCTCGCCCGGAGGCAGTTGTGTCTCTATTACGGCATGCCGCCCTCCGCGTATATCGAGTATTTCGCTTCGGTCTATTGCGGGGCGTACATAATGATGTTCCTCGGCACCCTTTGCGAACGACAGCAGGCAGTCGAGCCGTGCTATTATATTGGCATTTACCTGTATCAAAGGAATGTATTCCTGCATCGAGGACACCAATTCGCCGAATATCCGTGCCTCAAGCGATAATATTTTGTCCTCTGCTCCAAGAATTTTCTCCTCGTATTCTTTCAATTCCTGTGTGATGTATCGTTCTGCTTGGGCGAGTGTCTGCTTGCGAACCCAATCAGGCGGAACCTTGTCCTTGTAGGTGTTTCTTACCTCGAGGTAATATCCGAACACGTTGTTGTAGCCTATTTTCAGAGACGCGATACCCGTTTGCTGTGTCTCGCGTTCCTGTATTTTCAGCAGGTAGTCTTTTCCGCTGTATGCTATGTTGCGCAGTTCGTCGAGTTCGCTGTTAACTCCTCTCCTCACTACCCCACCCTTGTTTATCATCTGCGGCGGGTCGTTCTCCACCTCTTTTTCTATGCGTTCGCGCAGTTTCTCGCACAAGTTCAGTCGCTCCCCGACCCTTACGAGAGCCTCGTTTGCGGCATTCATGCATGCATCTTTCACCGGTCGCAATGCGTTCAGTGCCACTTTCAGTTGCACCACTTCACGCGGAGTGACACGCCCCGTTGCCACTTTCGATATGATGCGTTCGAGGTCGCCCATGCAGTGAAACTTCTCATCTGTTAATGTGCGGAAGTCAGGTTGCCTGAAAAAATACTCCACTATGTCGAGACGCTCGTTGATGGCGCGTTCCTCTTTCAGTGGAAACACCGTCCACCGCTTAAGCAGTCTTGCGCCCATCGGTGACACGGTGCGGTCGATTACGTCCATCAGGCTTGCCCCGTCGTCCTGCATCGGCTGCAGCAGTTCGAGCGACCGGATTGTGAACTTGTCGAGCCTTACAAACCTTTCCTCCTCTATCCTTGCAAGCGAAGTGACATGACCTATCTGCGTGTGCTGTGTCATCTCAAGGTATTGGAGTATCGCTCCGCTTGCCGTGACACCGTTGCAGAGATTATCCGTGCCGAAGCCTTTAAGGTTTTTTACCCCGAAATGGTTCAGCAGTTTCTGCCGCGAGGTCTGTTCCGTGAAAACCCAGTCTTCCATCTCAAAGGTAAAGAACTTTGTTCCGAAAGCGCGTTCAAAGTCTGCTTTGCGTCCTCGTTCAAACAAAACCTCCTTAGGTTGGAAATTTCCGAGTAGTTTCTCTATATACTCCGGAGTTCCCTCTCCGGTGAGAAACTCTCCCGTCGATATGTCAAGGAATGCCACGCCGCAACTTCCTTTGCCGAAATGTACCGATGCGAGGAAATTGTTCTCTTTGTGATTGAGAACGTTGTCGCTCATTGCCACTCCCGGTGTTACGAGTTCGGTAATGCCCCGTTTTACCAGTTTCTTTGTAAGTTTCGGGTCTTCCAGTTGGTCGCATATAGCCACCCTCCTACCCGCCCGGACGAGTTTCGGCAGATAGGTGTCGAGCGCATGGTGCGGGAATCCTGCCATTTCGGTTACCGGTTTTCCCGTTGCGCCGTTGTTGCGCCGTGTGAGTGTGATGCCGAGAATTTTGCTTGCTGCAACGGCGTCGTCGCAGTATGTCTCGTAGAAATCGCCGCATCTGAACAGCAACAGTGCGTCAGGGTGCTTCGATTTCAGCGAGAAGAACTGCTTCATCATTGGTGTCAACTCTTCCTTCTTGGTAGCCATTCCTTTTATTTTATTGTAGAATGCAAAGATACTTCTTTCTCTTGAGAATGCCAAGAGTTAGGTTTAAACATTCAAGCAGGAAGCGTATTTTCTTAAATGTAAAGACAAATACGAGACGGAAAGATTGTGTCGGGATTATTTTTTACGGCGTAAGCGGATGAACAAAAACATTCCGGCGAGCACTGCTGCAAGTGCTCCTCCGGAGTAGTATATGGTGGTAGTGGTTGAGGTTTTGGAATTGTTGGTATATAGTTGATTGTCAACAGGGTTCTTGGTGTTGTTCATGACTGTCATTCCCTCGTATTGCAGTCCGCATTCGGGGCACTTTTTCATGTCATCGGTTCGCGTTGCTCCGCATGCCGGACAGAAACGTGCCGATGGAGGGTTTTTGTATTTCACCTCGTAGATGTTCACGGCATTGCCTCCGCAATTTTTGCGACCTTGTGACGTGACGAATACATATCGACCGTCTGAAGACAAGTCGAGTCCCACGGGATAACTGTCCACGCCAATTCGGCAGATTGTTTTCATTGTCTTGGTGTCAACCACATACATCTGACTTACGTTGTTGCAGGCGGCGAAGACATATCGTCCGTCTGGCGAGATGCTTATGGTGCGTGCGCCGGTGCCTACCTTACAGTTTTCCCAGTTATTTGCCGTGGCATTCTTTTTTGTCGTTCCGTTCATGGTCTTTGCCACTGCCATGAACTCTTTCAGCGGCATTCGCTGCACCATTCCGCCGCCGTTGATGCTGAGGTATAGGTATCCGTTCGAGATTACAAGGTGCCTCACGTTGCTCATCATGCCAAGTACGCGACCGAGATATTTCTGTTCCTTAATGTCGATTACGGCAATGCCTCCTCCTCCGCCCATGCAACCAACGATGAGATAGCGGTTGTCCGGTGTGAATACCGTGCCGCGAAGAGCATATCCGCTGCCACTGTCACGGTCTACGGCACGGTTCAGCGGATAGTTGAGTTCGAGTTGGCGATCTACCACGAGAACCATTTTGTGTTGCCACTCTTCAGGCTTTTCGGAGGATATGTCGATTAGTCCGACGGTGTTGTTGCCCCAATGAGATATGGCAACAGTCTTGCCGTCGGGCGAGGTACTTACCATTTTAGGCAACGGACCGGTTTCCATCATTCGCACCACCTTGTCGGTCTTGGTGTCTATCACAGCCACTGCCGACGGGTCTTGTGCATTGATGTCGAAAGTGCGGCGGTAATAAGGCACCCACAAGTAACGCCCTTTGTGACTGAAAGTGCTCTCCACGGGTTTCCCGGAAAAGGTGTTAACATTATTATGATAGTGCCGCCAAGGGTATAATCCCGATGGTTTCGACCATAGTGCATCATCGCGTCCGTCCTTGAACTGATGGTGTATAACGGAGAGTTTCTTGTGTGTCCGGAAATCGTAACTTATTGTGGTACAGCCCTCAAGCGAGTTTACATAGTACTTTGAGCCATCGGGGTGGATGTTGATAGACTTCGGGCTGTTGATGTCGGTGTCGCGAGTGTCGGCACTTCCGCCATAGTTCTGTTTCTTTGCAATCAGTGTCATGGTGATTGCTCCATCGGTTGATTGGGCGGTAGTGCCAATCTTTGGGTGGGAAACAGGCGGCACTTCGGCGAACGACAATGCCGCTACGACAAGTGCAAATGCTGTTGTCAATGTTCTTTTCATTGTGAAAAATATTTGTTTTTGTTTCTTTATTGTGTAAAAGTATGTTGTTTTGATATTGCTGCAAATGTACCGAAAGATAGCCAAATGGCAAAATTTTTCATGGCAAATAATGATTGATAAGTTTATTTTTTGTAATTTTACAACCCGAAAAATATAAATGTTAACATCATGATGAAAAAATTATTATCTACCACAATGTTTATGGCGGTGCTTGCAATGGCATACGCATGCAACACGAATGCACGTCCGCAGGGTGGGGCAGGGGGATCTGTTGAGGAAGACTCTGCCGAATATACCCTCTCGATACTTGTCGCCGGCGACCTTATGCAGCATCAGGGACAGATTAACGCGGCACACAACGGTGACGGAACATACAGTTACGATGAGACTTTTAAGTATGTAAAAGAGGAGGTTAGCAGTGCCGACCTTGCCGTGGCAAATTTCGAAGTGACGCTCGGAGGGAAACCTTACAAAGGCTATCCGTGTTTCTCTGCGCCCGACGAATACCTGAAAGCGTCTGTCGATGCGGGCTTTGACGTGCTGCTTACTGCCAACAATCACTGTCTCGATTCGCGACAGAAAGGATTGGAACGAACCATAGACATGATGGACAAAAACGGTGTATTGCATCTCGGAACTTATAAAAACAAGGCGGAAAGAGACAAGAGCTATCCTTTCATAATAGAACGGAATGGTTTCCGGGTGGTGATACTTAACTTCACATACGGTACTAACGGAATTCGGGTGCAGGCACCAAACGTTGTCAACTACATGGATACCACAGAGATAGCGCGCGACATAAAGAAGGCAAAGACAATGAAACCGGACATAATAATTGCCATTCCGCATTGGGGGATAGAGTACATGCTGCAGCCTGACCGACAGCAACAGGACATGGCGGCATGGCTGTTGAACAAAGGCGTTGACCATGTGATAGGTGCGCACCCGCATGTTCTTCAGCCGATGGAACTGCGCAACAAGGAGCGACGCGGCGGAAATATGGTGGCATATTCGCTTGGAAACTATGTCAGCAACATGACTCGAACAAACACCGATGGTGGAGCAATGGTACGTCTCGATTTCAAGAAACGGGGCGGGGGAGTCACTCTCGAAGACTGCGGTTACAGTCTTGTGTGGGTGTCGCGACCTGCCATTTCGGGTCACAAGAATTTCAGAATATACCCCGTGCATATACCTGACAGCATGCTAAATTCCGCAGAACGTGGAAAACGCAACCTGTTCTACAAGAACATGAAAGCATTGTTCGACAAGTACAATAAAGGGGTGGGGGAGTTGAAATAATTGTTATCTCTGTTAGGGAGTGAAAGAGTTGGAAAATCAAAGAGTTAAGACAATGATTTTTTTATAAGTCATTAAACATCAATTTAACCCGAATCGGTCATTAGAACCCTCAACCGATTTTGTTCGATTGTTGGGCAGATGTGCAACCGTTTCATCGAAGGCGTAGCGGGCTACATCGAGATGCAATGTCTGCGCAGGTGTCAGCAAGCGGGCTAAAGCAGTAGGGAAGCGTAACGGCAATGGCAAATCTAAGCAAATGCGGTCTAATGACCGATTCGGGTTTAAACAAGTGTTGTCTTAACCCCTTGATTTTCCAACTCTTTCATTTCTCAAAAATATATTCTTTACTATTGGAAAAGTCTTCCCCTTTCTCAATGTGCCTCTAACCAGTTTTTCCCCCAACCGCAGTCGGCGATGAGCGGAACACGGAGGCGGTAGGCATTCTGCATCTCTTCGAGAACGATTTTCTCCACGGTCTCTTTCTCCTCGGGAACGACGCTGAAGTTGAGTTCGTCGTGTACTTGCAGTATCATTTTACTGTTGAGGGATAGTTCTTTGAAACGTCTGTAAATGCGTATCATTGCCACCTTTATTATGTCGGCGGCAGAGCCTTGTATGGGAGCATTGATGGCATTGCGCTCTGCGAAATTGCGAACCACGGCATTGCGCGAGTTGATGTCTGACAGGTAACGTCGTCGGTGTAACACTGTCTCGGCGTATCCGTGTTCTCGTGCCATTTGTTTCGACTTTTCCATATAGTCGTGTACCTGTGGGAACGTTTGGAAAAAGCCGTCTATAAGCAGTTTTGCCTCGTTCCGTTCTATATCTAATCGCTCGGCAAGTCCGAAAACCGTTATGCCGTATATTATGCCGAAGTTTGCCCGTTTCGATTTTGTGCGTTCGTCGCGCGTAACATCTGCAATGTCTTTCTTGTATATCGTGGCTGCCGTTGCAGCGTGCAGGTCGTGTCCTTCGCAGAACACTCTAATCATGTTCTCGTCTCCCGAAAGGTGTGCCATGACACGCAGTTCGATCTGACTGTAATCGGCAGAGAAGAACAGGCAGCCGTCGTCGGGAATGAAAGCCTTGCGTATCTCTTTTCCGTCTTCGCCGCGCACCGGTATGTTTTGCAGGTTCGGATCCGACGAAGATAGTCGTCCGGTGGCGGTTATGGTCTGGTTGAATGACGTGTGTATGTGTCCGGTTTTCTTGTTTATCAATTTTGGAAGGGCGTCTATATATGTTCCGAGCAGTTTCTTCAATCCTCTGTGTTGTAATATGTTATCTACAATTTTGTGTTTGTGGCGCAGCGTTTGCAGCACCTCCTCGTTGGTAACAAACTGCCCCGTCTTCGTCTTCTTGGGTTTTTCTGTTATCTTCATCTTGCCAAACAAAACTTCGCCCACCTGTTTAGGCGATGCAATGTTGAATTCTTCACCTGCCAGCATGTATATTTTCTGTTCCAACTCGTGCATTCTGGACGTTAGTTCCTGCGATGTCTCGGCGAGTGAGTCTGTGTCAATCCGCACTCCGTTCATCTCCATTTCGGCGAGCACTTTTACCAGCGGCATTTCTATTTCGTAGAATAATTCCTCCACACCTGCCTCTTTCAGTTTCGGTTCAAGCACGTTTTTCAACTGTAGTGTTATGTCGGCATCTTCGCAGGCATATTCATACACATCGGCCGGCGGCAGCGAGCGCATCGACCTTTGATTTTTCCCTTTGGGTCCGATGAGTTCTTCTATGTGTATCGTTTTATAGTTTAAGTACACCTCTGCCATGTAGTCCATGTTGTGGCGCAGTTCCGGTTGTATCAGATAATGCGCAATCATTGTGTCCCACATCTCGCCGGCGAGGTTAATGCCGTAGTTCGCCAGAACTTCAAGGTCGTACTTTATATTCTGTCCTACTTTAAGGATTGTCGGGCATTCGTATAAAGGTTTAAAAATGTTAACGATTCTTTGTGCTTTCTCTCTGTCCTCCGGTATTGCCACATAGAATGCCTTGTGCGGTTCCACGGCGAAGCTAAGACCCACCAATTCTGCCTCAATGGCATTGGTAGAAGTGGTTTCTGTGTCCAAACTTAATATTTTGTATGTTAATAAAAAATCACAAATTTCGCATGCTTTACTCTCGTTTTCAATAAGTTGATATTCTGTTTTAACGGAATTTAACTGCGATTTTGGCGATGTTTTTTCTTCTTCCGTAGTTTCGTTCGTGAAAAAGCCGAATAAATCTTGTGTTATAACGGTATTTTTTTTCTGTTTTGTTTGGTTTTTCAAAAACTTCTCCGAGAGACTTCTAAATTCCAATTCTTCGAAAATTTTGCGCAGATTTTTTTCATCGGGTTCGGTAAGTTTGAGTTTTTCCAAATCCGGTTCGATAGGCACGTCGGTACGAATTGTGGCGAGGAACTTCGACATCTTTATATCCTCCACTGCCGACTCCACTTTCTTTTTCAACGCTCCCTTCAATTCGTCGGTACGCAACAGCAGTTGTTCTACGCCGCCAAATTGTGAGATAAGTTTCACGGCAGTCTTTTCGCCCACGCCCGGACATCCCGGGAAATTGTCGGCACTGTCGCCCATAAGTGCGAGAAGGTCTATGATTTGTAGCGGGGTGGTGATACCGTATTTTCGGCACACTGCATCGGTGTTCATTACTTCGTAACCTCCGCCGTAGCGCGGACGATATACGAAAACGTTGTTTCCCACGAGTTGTGCATAGTCTTTGTCGGGTGTCAGCATATACGTCTGTATGCCCATTTCTCCGCTTTTCAGTGCCAATGTTCCAATTACGTCGTCGGCCTCGAAACCTTCTGCCTCGAGTATGGGGATTCTCATTGCTGCGAGAATGTCCTTTATAATCGGTACGGAGGAGTGTATATCTTCCGGTGTTGCCTCGCGTTGTGCCTTGTATTCGGGAAATACCTCCGAGCGAAATGTCGATCCGTGCGGGTCGAATGCCACACCGAGATGTGTAGGCTTCTCTTTTTCAATAACCTCGTGAAGCGTGTTGCAGAAACCTAAGACGGCAGAGGTGTTGAATCCTTTGGAGTTTATTCTCGGATTTTTTATAAAGGCATAATATGCCCGGTAGATAAGTGCGTATGCGTCTAAAAGAAACAATTTCTCCATAAATATACTTATTTTACGCTCAAAATTACAAAAACTTTTCCATAAATGCGATAAAAACACTAATTTTGTCGGAAATTTAATGTTTATGGATTTCCTGTCAATCATAAAACAACCCGTCGGCAACGAACTGGAAACTTTCGTCGAATTGTTCAACTCTACCTTGAAACATGAGTATGGACTGCTAAACAACGTACTCGGTCATATACGTCAGCGTGGAGGCAAGCGCATGCGTCCAATGCTTATACTGCTCATTGCCAAGAACTATGGCGGGGTGAATGATGCTACCCTTAACGCTGCCGTGGGGCTGGAACTGCTGCACACGGCGAGCCTTGTACACGACGATGTGGTGGATGAGAGCGACGAACGACGCGGACAGGCATCTGTAAATGCCACTTACAACAATAAGGTGGCAGTGCTTGTAGGCGACTTTATACTATCTTCGGCACTGTTGCGCGTATCGGAAACGGGCGACAGCAGGATAATAAGCAATCTTGCACGTCTCGGTAGGACTTTGTCGATGGGAGAGGTGTTGCAGTTGGCCAACATAGATAACAAGGAAATTTCGGAAGACATTTATTATCAAGTAATAAGGCAGAAAACGGCTGCACTCTTCGAGGCATGTTGCGAAATGGGGGCATTGTCGGCAGGGGTAGATGAGAAAGACACTGCGGAGGTGCGCGAGTTCGGCAGCAACATAGGTCTTGCTTTTCAGATTCGAGATGATATTTTCGACTATTACGACTCGTCGGAAATAGGCAAACCCACGGGGAACGACATGACAGAAGGAAAACTTACGCTGCCGGTGATATACGCATTAAATTCTACCGGAAACGAAGAGATGCTCGCTTTGGCTCGGAAAGTGAAGGAACGTACCGTTACGACTGATGAAATCGCCCGTTTGGTGGCTTTTACAAAGGAAAACGGCGGGGTGGAATATGCTCGTGGGAAGATGGAACATTTTCGTGCTCTTGCACAACAGTTCATATCCCGCAACGTGAAAAAAGACGATGTGGCAAGGGCACTGAACGCATATATAGATTTCATAGTGCAGCGTAATAAATAACGAAAATGTGAAATTTCGTTCCTTTTATCGTTGTCATTTTATAAAAAATGCCTATCTTTGCGCATTACATTGATACAACATGACAGCGAACATTAATGTTAGATTTTGTAAATCCGTAACGATTGTTATGGCGTTGTGTTGCGTGTTGTTTTGCGGAATGATGTATATCTATTTCCGTCCGGACACGCTGAAAATGTTTCATTTTTTCAGATATATCGGTATTCTCGACATTTTGGAGAACATGAAACGAGACCCTTCCGTTGTTTCTTCGTGGGTTCTTTACAATCTTCCGGACGGTGTATGGCTGTTCGCATATACGATAATAATAGGTTGTATATGGAATTTCAAGATAAGAGACTGCTGGATGTTTATTCTCGTAATGCCGACAATATCAATCTCGCACGAGTTCATGCAGATGCCCGGAATAATGCACGGAACCTATGACCCGAATGATGTTTTTGCCTATATCGTAGCCCTTGTGGCAGGCTTTGTATATATTTATTTTATAGAAAAGTTTGCTTTCAAAACCGTAAGAAGGGTGGAACGGCGGCGTACAAGTTCTCTGAAATTATTCCTGACGATGTTTACTTTCTCCTTGTTTGTGCTGCTTGCCATAGGAAGCGACGACACGGTGGGGAGGATAAGTGCAAATACGGGTTGCTCTTTTGAGAAAGTGGAGGAAAACCACGGAGATTAGAGAAAGACTTTGGAGAGTTGGGAAATCAAAGAGATTTTCGACGGAGTTGAAGAGTTGGGAAATCAACTCTTAAGAAATCTCCATCGAAAATCTCCTTAATTCCTGAAAAGTTACCGATATTTTAGAAGAACTTGATTTCTTTTCCTTCTATTTCGCTGAGCAAAAGATTTGCCAAACGGCTTGTTCCGAGACGGAACCACTTGTTTGTGAGCCATTTCTCTCCGAGCACTTCCTTAACTATGGTATAGTATATCATTGCGTCCATAACGGTGTTGAGTCCGCCGGCGGGTTTGAAACCTATCTGGATACCCGTCTCGTCGTAGTACTCTTTGATGGCCTGACACATTACGTATGCAGCCTCCGGAGTGGCAGAAATCTTCTCCTTGCCGGTTGAAGTCTTGATGTAGTCGGCACCTGCATACATCGAAAGGATAGACGCTTTCTTTATGTTTGACGCAGTTACTATATCGCCTGTTTCGAGGATAACCTTCAAATCGTGTCCGTCGCAGGCATTTTTCATCTCCTGAATGTCGTCGCATACCCCTTCGTAGTCGCCCGAAAGGAACTTTCCAACAGACATAACCATGTCAATTTCCGTTGCACCGTCTTTGATGGCGAGTGCCGTCTCTGCAACCTTAACCTCGATACGAGCCTGCGACGAGGGGAAACTGCCGCTCACGCATGCAATCTCAACGCCGTCAACTTCGAGCGTGTCTGCCACGGTCTTGGCAAAACACGGATACACGCATATTGTTGCAATGTGCGGCATGTCTGCATATTCATCGTAAAACTTGTTCACTCTCTCGGTAAAAGCCATTACGCTCTCCTCAGAGTCGGTGGTTTTGAGGGTTGTCAGTTCGATGCTTCCAAAGAGGAATTTCTTAACCTCCATGTTATCGTTTTCCGGCACTTTCTCTTCTATAATCTTCTTTACGGCTTCTTTTACTTTGGCATCGTCAATGTTGCAATCATATTTTGCCAATGCCTGTTCGTACTTGTTTTTCTGTTCCATTGTTTTTATAAATTATTAAATACCATTACTTTAATTTCGGGTTTCTCAAGTGTCGCGTTTTGTCGCGTGTGGTTTTCTTGACGAAACTCTTTCTCAACTCTTCTGTCAGATCAACGCCGGTTTGGTTTGCAAGGCATACCAATACCCACAGAACGTCGGCCATCTCCTCTCCGAGATTAGGCTTTTCGCCCTCTTTAAAACTCTGATCGCCGTAAGTCCTTGCCATTACTCGTGCCAATTCTCCGACCTCCTCGGTAAGGCATGTCATGTTTGTAAGTTCGGAGAAATAGCGTACTCCATATTCTTTTACCCACTCATCAACAATCTCTTGCATCTCTTTGACACTCAGCGTGGGATTTTTCATTTCCATGAAATCGGCAACTTTACGCATATCTTTTTACCTTCTTATGGTTGTAATCGCTACCATGCCGGCACCGGTGGAGTGGTGCGGAGGTGGGATTTACTACTATTCCTTGTTCTTCGTATCAATGCAAATCGTGACCGGTCCGTCGTTTACAAGTTCTACTTTCATGTCGGCTCCGAACTCGCCGGTACCCACTTTTCTGCCGGTCTCTTCCTCGAGTCGGCGACAGAAAAACTCGTATAAAGGCACGGAAATGTCGTGGCGGGCTGCCCTTAGCCATGAGGGGCGATTGCCTTTCTTGGTGCTTGCAAACAGCGTGAATTGGCTTACAACGAGTATGTCGCCGCCCACCTGACCGATACTGAGGTTCATAACACCGTTCTCGTCATCGAAAACGCGCAGCCCCACGACTTTTTTTGCCAACCATTCGGCATCGCTTTCCGAGTCGGTTTCTTCCACTCCCACGAGTATCAGAAAGCCTTTTCCTACTGCGGATTTAACGGTACCGTCTATGGTTACGCTCGCGCGGCTCACCCTCTGTATCACGATTCTCATGGTGCAAAGTTACGGCTTTTTATTTGATTTTACAATTTTAGAATGTCTTTTCTGTTTTTTCGCAATTTGTGCAGGATTGTGATGTGTTGTGAAACAACCGAAATTGCAAATTAAAATCGCCTGTTTTGCTCGTCAAATTCGGCGGTTTTGTTTTCTTGTTTGGTGTAATGTGTCTGATGGTAGAATGTCAAACGTTGTCTGACTTGTGGAAATATTCATATAGAATGTTGGCTTTCGATGCTCCGATTGTTTTTGTAAGTATCTGTAAATCAGCGGTTTTAATTTGTTTTGCGCTCTTCAGCTCCTTTATCAGCAGTTCCTTTGTCTTTGGTCCTATGCCTCGTATGTCATCGAGTTCTGAATGCAGTGCGTGCTTTGACCGCTTTTCTCGGTGGAACGTTATGGCGTATCGGTGTACCTCGTCTTGTATGCGTGTGAGTACACGGAACAATTCGGAGTCGGTCTTGATGCCCACCACCGCTGCCGGGAAGCCGAACAGCAGTTCGTTGGTTCGGTGCCGGTCGTTCTTTGCCAGTCCTGCAATGGCAATGTCGAGACGCATTTCGTCTTCCACTACCTGTCTCACAACCTCCATCTGCCCCTTTCCTCCATCGGTGATGATGAGGTCGGGTAGGGGTTGTTTCTCTTCTTTCAGCCGGGTATATCGTCGTCTGACAACCTCTTTCATGGAGGCGTAATCATCGGGTCCTTCAACCGTTTTGATGTTATATTTACGGTAGTCTGCCTTACTCGGTTTGAGCCCTTTGAACACCACGCATCCCGCCACGGCGTCGCTTCCCGATATGTTTGAGTTGTCGAAACATTCTATGTGGTATGGCATTTTCCGCATACCGAGAGCATTCTGCAATTCCTTCATCAGGCGTGTCTGTTTCTGTTCGGGATTCAGTTTCTCTGCTTGTTTCAGTCGGTCGAAACGATATTGTCTGCCGTTCATTGCCGAAAGTTCCAGCAGGTGTTTCTTGTCTCCGCGGCAAGGCACGGTAATTGTTACGTTGGGTAGTCTTGTTTCGGGCTCGAACGGCAGTATTATCTCTGTTGCATCGCTACCCACCTGCTCGCGTATCTGCATTATTCCCGTGGTGAGAATGTCGTCGGCGGTTTCGTTGAGTTTCTTTTTGAATTCGTATGTAAATGCTTGATTTATTGCACCATTGGTAACGTGCATGTAGTTTATGTATGCTCTTGTGTCGTCCTCTGTGAGTGTGAACACGTCGACATTGGTAATTGTATGACTTACCACCTCGCTCTTTGATGCAAATTTTTCGAGCAAGTTGTATTTTCCTTTCAGTACCTCTGCATCTTCAAAACGCAGTTCTTCTGCTGCCTGCAACATCTTTTCGTACAGCATTTTCTGTACCTCGCGGGTATTCCCTTTTAGTATCTCGCGTGCCTGCGCGATATTTTGTTGATAGTCTTCGCTTGTCTGTTTCCCTATGCAGGGACCTTCACAATTGTGTATGTGGTATTCGAGACATGGCTTGTATTTGCCCTCTTTTATTCCTTCTTGGGTTATGGGGAAGCGGCAGGTGCGTGGGTGGTAGAGTTCTTTTATTATGTCGAGCAGTCCGTACATTGTGCCGACGTTGGAGTAAGGGCCGAAATACTGCCCCCACTTCCTGTTGATGTTGCGTGTTGAGAAAATTCTTGGGAAGTGCTCTTTCGTGATACATATACTGGGATATGTTTTCCCGTCTTTAAGCAGAATGTTATATTTTGGCTGATATTTCTTTATCAGCGAGTTCTCGAGCAGCAAGGCATCTTCCTCCGTATTTACCACAGTATATGTTATATTCCATATCTTGCTCACAAGAACCTTTGTCTTGAAACGATCAACTTCTTTGTGGAAATATGACGAAACACGGTTTTTGAGGTTCTTTGCCTTGCCCACATAGATGATGGTTCCCTCTCTGTCGTAGTATTGGTAACTGCCGGGTTGGGAGGGTAGGGAGGCTGCAATGTTTCTCAGGTGCGCCAAACGTGCTTCGTTTTCTTCCTTTGTCATAAGATTTCGGGTGCTTGTTTCACGTGAAACTTTGCCTTTGTGTATTGCCAAGAACAACAAAACACACTCTCGGAGACTGTTAAATCTGAATGAGGGTGCTTACTTCGATGTCTTTGTCGAATATGTTACGTCCCTCGAAACCCTCATTGACAAGTTCTATTATGAAGTTGACATATACTTTCTTGGGGTTGAATTTTTTCACGAGGTCGCACGAGGCTTTCATTGTTCCGCCCGTAGCGAGAAGATCGTCGTGCAACAACACTACATCGTTAGACGAGATGGCATCCTTGTGTATCTCGATAGTGTCGGTGCCATACTCCTTTTCATAACTCTCTTGGATTGTCTCCGTGGGAAGTTTTCCGGGCTTACGGCACAATATTACGCCTGCACCCAGACGCACTGCGAGTGCCGATGCCAATACAAATCCGCGACTCTCTATGCCCACAACCTTTGTTATTCCTTTGTCTTTGTAGATTTCGTATTGCTCGTCTACCATCTCTTTAAGGCATTCCGCGCTCTTAAACAATGTCGTTACATCGCGGAAGTTCACTCCCTTTGCAGGAAAATCCGGAATACATCTCAGATTGTCCATTAATAATTTGTTGTTCATAATCGATGTTATATATTATTGATTTTTAATTATTTGCATGCTGTTTGTTTCACGTGAAACATTAAGTTCCCTTTTGTTTCCTTTTCATGTCTTGTTCGGCATTGCGTTTTTCACTATCTGTTTGTCACCGCCCCATTAACACGAGTAGTACGTTGATGTCGCTTGGTGAAACTCCGGGAATGCGTGATGCCTGTGCAAGAGTCTCCGGGTTGATTCGTGACAATTTCTGTCTTGCCTCGATTGATATGTGGTTAATCGACATGTAGTCGAATTTTCCTTTAATTTTCATGCTTTCCAAACGGTGCATCTTTTCTGCAATATCCCGTTCTCTTTCAATGTAACCCGCGTATTTCATTCTTACTTCTGCGGCTTCCGCAATTTCCTCTTTTCGGTTTTCGGGTGCGTCGAGAGCCTCTTTCAGTTCGGGAATCATCTCTGCCAACTTGTATATGTCTATTTGAGGTCTGCCGAGAAGTTCTATTGCTTTGCATCCGGTGCGAAGCGGTGTCGTGCCGAATGCTTCGAGCATTCCTTCTGTTTCTTTGGGACTCATCGATGTCTTGCGGCATATTTCGATTATATGCTCTATGTGGCTGTTTTTCTCTTCCCACCAATCAAAGCGGTTGCGGCCTGCAATTCCTAATTCGTATGCCCGCTTTGTCAGTCGTGCGTCGGCATCGTCCTGTCTTAACAGTATGCGGTATTCCGCCCTCGATGTAAACATACGGTAAGGTTCGTCTACACCTTTCGTTACCAAATCATCGATGAGAACGCCTATATACGACTCGTCGCGGTGCATTACGAACCGTGTTCCGTATGATGTCTCCGTGTTGTCGTCGCCCGCTAAGAGCGCGGCGTTTGCACCGGCAACGAGTCCTTGTCCTGCGGCTTCCTCGTATCCTGTTGTTCCGTTCACTTGTCCTGCAAAGAACAACCCCTCTATTTTTTTCGATTCCAACGAATGTTTCAGCAGGGTAGGGTCGAAGAAATCGTATTCTATTGCATACCCAGGGCGATATACTTTCACGTCTCTTAGTGCGGGTATGCACTTCAATGCTTCTATCTGTGCGTTTATCGGCATGCTCGACGAGAAACCGTTGAGGTACATCTCGTTTGTGTCCATGCCTTCCGGTTCGAGGAAAAGCGGATGACTGTGGCGGTCGGGGAATGTCGTGAGTTTTGTCTCTATCGACGGGCAGTAGCGTGGTCCGATGCTGTTTATTTGTCCATTATACAGAGGAGAACTTTCCATGCTTCGGCGTAACACCTCGTGTGATTCGGCGTTTGTGGATAATGTCCAGCACGGCAGTTGTGGCAGCGGTCTTGCTTCTCCCATGTATGAGAATTTGTGGAAATCGGTTTCTCCCGGTTGCATTTCAGTATCTTCGAAATGTACCGAGCGTCGGTCTATTCTTACCGGCGTTCCCGTCTTCATGCGTGCCGATGTTATTCCGTGTCTTGTTATGCTCTCGGTAAAATGTTTTACGGCAGGTTCGGCAATTCTGCCTCCTGCCACCATCTTGTCTCCTATGTGCATCATTCCGTTTAGGAAAGTTCCTGCGGTTATGACCACTGCCTTTGCATGCAGTTCCACTCCCCATATCGTGCGCACTCCCGTCACTCTTTTTATATGACGTGGAATGTAAGTCTTGCTCCCGTTTTCTTTGTTGTTTCCGGCTGTTGCGGTTTCTTGCACAATCAGTTCGTCGGCTTGATCCTGCCAGATGTCAAGATTGTGCGTGTTGTCAAGTACCCTGCGCCATTGCGATATGAACTTTTCACGGTCGCACTGTGCTCTCGGACTCCACATTGCCGGTCCCTTCGAACGGTTCAGCATGCGAAACTGTATGGCCGTGGCATCGGTTATCAGTCCCATCTGTCCGCCCAAAGCGTCTACTTCCCGAACAATTTGTCCTTTCGCGATGCCGCCCACTGCGGGGTTGCAACTCATCTGTGCAATTTTGTTCATGTCCATGGTAACGAGACATGTCTTTGCCCCCATGTTCGCGCTTGCGCATGCCGCCTCGCAGCCGGCATGTCCTCCGCCAATGATTATGACATCGTATTTTAAAATCATATATTTCCAAACATTATGCCGTGCAAAATTACTAAAAGTTTCGTAAATAAGCATTTTATTCTCATTATTTTGAATAATCGATGTAAAAGTGTTAACAAATGGTAAACGTAAATGCTGTTTTTGTTTTCCAAGAGATAATCTGCCCGTTCTCAATGTGTTGAATTACGGTATCCGTTCCGTTGCAACATACATTTCATCGGGCTGTTATGTAAAAACACATATTTTTCATTTTTTCTCCGCCAAATGTTTGAAATATCATTAATTTATGGTATATTTGCAGCCTAAAATGAGCGTGATGATACCTAAAACAAGGTATTTTATCTTAAAAATGCTGTCATATTACATGTGAAGCAAACCTGAATCTAAAGTAATTTTAACATTTAAATAATTCAAAATCAATCATTTATGTGGTTAACAAATTCATCTATTGGAAGGAAGGTTGTGATGTCTGTCACGGGTATCTGCCTTATCCTGTTCTTGACTTTCCACGGTGCAATGAATGTTGTGGCTCTCATTTCCGGTGAGGCTTACAACGCTATTTGCGAACTGTTGGGTTCCAATTGGTATGCCGTAGCCGCCACCTGTGGTCTGGCCGGTCTGGCATTGCTTCACATTTTCTATGCTTTCTGGCTGACGATGCAGAACCGCAAGGCTCGCGGTCCTGAACGTTACCATGAAACGGCACGCAGAAGTGAGGTTTCTTGGGCATCTCAAAACATGCTTGTTTTGGGTATCATAATCCTCTTGGGCATTCTCCTTCACCTGTTTAATTTCTGGTACAATATGATGTTTGCCGAGATAATAGGCATGCATACGGCACTTAGTCCCACCGATGGTTTCGGCTGGATACAGGAGACTTTCAAGAATCCTGTCTATGTTGTGCTATATGTTGTTTGGATCATTGCTATATGGTTCCATCTCTCTCATGGTTTCTGGAGTGCCATGCAGACACTCGGTGTCAACGGCAAGGTATGGTTCAACCGTTGGAAAGTCATCGGTCTCGTATATACCACCGTGCTCATGGCTGTGTTTCTCATCGTTGTCCTCGCATTCGCCTTCGGCTGCGCCCCGAGCCTTTGCTGCGGGAAGTGCTTATGATAGGTGTTCGTCGGGACTATGAACTATTGTAGATTGTAAATTCGAAAATCGTAGATTACATTATGACAAAGACATTAAATTCAAGGATTCCAGAAGGCTCGGTAGCCGAGAAATGGACTAATTATAAAGCACACCAGCGTTTGGTAAACCCCAAGAACAAACTGAAACTCGACGTTATTGTCGTAGGTACGGGTTTGGCCGGTGCCAGTGCAGCCGCTTCTCTCGGTGAGATGGGCTTCAATGTTCTTAATTTCTGCATACAAGACTCGCCCCGTCGTGCTCACTCTATCGCGGCACAGGGAGGTATCAACGCAGCCAAGAATTATCAGAACGACGGAGACTCGGTCTATCGTCTGTTCTACGACACCGTGAAAGGCGGCGACTATCGTGCTCGAGAGGCCAATGTGTATCGTCTGGCCGAGGTCTCCAACAGCATAATTGACCAGTGTGTGGCACAGGGAGTGCCGTTTGCTCGCGAGTATGGAGGCATGCTTGCCAACCGCTCTTTCGGCGGAGCACAGGTTAGTCGTACTTTTTATGCAAAGGGACAGACGGGTCAGCAGTTGCTGCTCGGTGCTTACTCCTCGTTGATGTGTCAGGTAAATGCCAACAAGGTAAAACTCTACACACGCTACGAGATGGAAGACGTGGTAATCGTTAATGGCAGGGCTCGCGGAATCATAGCAAAGAACCTCGTTACGGGAAAATTGGAACGTTTCTCAGCAAATGCCGTTGTAATAGCTACAGGCGGATATGGCAATGCCTATTTCCTTTCTACCAATGCCATGGGCTGCAACTGTACCGCAGCCGTGCAGTGCTATCGCAAGGGCGCGTATTTCGCAAACCCATCGTATGTTCAGATACACCCGACGTGTATTCCGGTACACGGCGACAAACAGTCGAAACTTACACTTATGTCCGAGTCACTGCGTAACGACGGACGTATTTGGGTTCCAAAGAAGATAGAAGATGCCAAGGCTCTTCAGGCCGGAACAAAGAAAGGTTCGGATATACCCGAAGAAGACCGCGACTATTACCTCGAGCGTCGTTATCCCGCATTCGGAAATCTTGTGCCGCGCGACGTTGCGAGCCGTGCTGCAAAGGAGCGTTGTGACAACGGTTTCGGTGTAAACAATACCGGTCTTGCCGTATTCCTCGATTTCTCAGAGTCTATCGAGCGTCTCGGTATCGATGTTGTTCTTCAGCGTTATGGCAACCTCTTCGATATGTATGAGGAAATTACCGATGTCAATCCGGGCGAGATGGCAAACGAAATAAACGGTGTCAAGTACTATAACCCGATGATGATATTCCCGGCAATACACTATACGATGGGTGGTATCTGGGTTGACTACGAATTGCAGACCACCATCGACGGTCTGTTCGCCATTGGAGAGTGCAACTTCTCCGACCATGGTGCCAACCGCCTCGGTGCCTCTGCGCTCATGCAAGGACTTGCCGACGGTTATTTCGTACTGCCTTACACTATCCAGAATTATCTCTCCGACCAAGAGGTATGGCCGCGCATTTCAACCGATTTGCCCGAGTTTGAAGAAGCAGAGAAGGGCGTTCAGAAAGAAATCGACCGCCTGATGGGCATTAAGGGCAAACGTTCGGTTGACTCTTTACATAAAGAACTGGGTCATATAATGTGGGAACATGTAGGCATGGGACGCACCGCCGAAGGCTTGAAAGAAGGCATAGAGTTGATGAAGAAACTCAAGAAAGAGTTTGACACCAACCTCTTTGTGCCGGGAAACAAAGACGGACTCAATGTGGAACTCGACAAAGCCATCCATTTGCGCGACTTCATATTGATGGGACAACTCGTTGCTTACGACGCGCTCCACCGCAACGAATCGTGCGGAGGTCATTTCCGCGAGGAATACCAGACGGAAGAAGGTGAGGCAAAACGTGACGACGAGAACTTCTTCTACGTTGGTTGCTGGGAGTATCAAGGCGACGACACCACCGCACCGGTGCTGATAAAAGAGCCTCTGGAGTATGAAGCGATAAAGGTACAAACACGTAATTACAAGAATTAATATCATGGCAAAAAATATTTCATTCACTTTACATTTCTGGCGTCAGAACGGTCCGAAAGAAGAGGGGCACTTTGATACCCGTCAGATGAAAGATATTCCGGACGACACCTCGTTCCTCGAAATGCTCGACATTCTCAACGAGGATCTTATAAATGAAGGTAAAGAACCGTTCGTGTTCGACCACGACTGCCGCGAAGGTATCTGCGGTATGTGTTCGCTATATATTAATGGTCATCCCCACGGATCGAGTGTCGGTGCAACCACTTGCCAACTCTATATGCGCCGTTTCGAGGACGGACAGGACATTTGGGTTGAGCCTTGGCGTTCTGCTGCGTTCCCCATCATCAAGGACTGTATGGTTGACCGCACCGCTTTCGACAAGATAATTGCCGCCGGTGGCTACACCACCATACGTACGGGACAGGCTCAGGATGCCAATTCTATACTCATTCCGAAGCCCGATGCCGACGAGGCAATGGACGCTGCCAGTTGTATCGGCTGCGGTTGCTGCGTTGCCGCCTGCAAGAATGGCTCTGCAATGCTCTTTGTAAGCTCGAAGGTAAGTCAGTTGGCATTACTCCCACAGGGACGCCCCGAGGCCGCAAAACGTGCAAAGGCAATGGTTATGAAAATGGAAGAACTCGGTTTCGGCAACTGCACCAATACCCGCGCTTGCGAGGCAGAGTGCCCGAAGAACGAGTCTATATCTAACATTGCGCGTCTGAATCGCGAGTTCATCTGTGCAAAGTTCAAAGATTAGACATCTTTTTTAATCATTGCCATACGGCAAACATTTTAGGAACAGGCTGAAATCCGGGCAAGGATTTCAGCCTGTTCTGTTATTTTGTCTTTTAACCCAAATCGGTCATTAGACCGCATTTGCTTAGATTTGCCATTGCCGTTACGCTTCCCAACTGCTTTAGCCCGCTTGCTGCCATCTGCGCAGTCATTACATCTCGACGCAGCCCGATACGCCTTCGATGAAACGGCTGCACGTCTGCTCAACAATCGAACAAAATCGGTTGAGGGTTCTAATGACCGATTTGGATTTAAGACGGTTCGTTAAAATCCGAGCCAAACATTCTATATGGAATGTGTATTTGTCAGACATTATTTTCAAATAATACCCACCACCGTGTGTTGCATACGTTTTTGTGAAGTAACGGCAAGGCAGTCTACAACCTTGTGGCGGGACAGGCAACAAGTCGCGTTATTGTCATAAGTCGTATAGTACGGCAACACCACACAAATATTTCCATACGTCAAAACTACGGTTTATGTATTCATGTTGATACAATAATGCCCGACCATGCAAACGGTCGGGCATTATTTCATGTATTTTCAGATGTCTGTTCCGGTACTTATTTCACTTGTATAGCAAACGATTTGACACCTTCTTCGGTTGTCAGTTGCAGTATCGCAACCCCCTTGTTGATGTCTGCGGTACCGATGTTTTCCATGTATCCGCCCTGTTTCAGCAGTTGTCCTGTTGCAGAGAAGATGCGGAAAGTCTTGTAATTGCCGTTTACGCGTATGCCGTCGGCCGTAACCACCGGTGTCAGTGTACCGTTGTTTTCGCCTGCTGCCGTGTCAATGTCGCTCGTTCCCATTAGTTGTGCGAGCAGTTTCACCACCACCGGCTCTGCGCCTCGTGTCTGTATCATCAGTGCTGCGGCACGGGTTGTCGGGTCGTCGCTCTTGTATCCAATGGCAATTGCTCCTCCTGTTGACGGCAGTTTTTCAGTGTTATACTTGAAGAAATTCTTCATCATCGACGGCAGCAACGTTATTGTAACGGGAGAGTATGCACGTTCCGTGGTAATGTTCAGCGTTTGCGGTTCGGTTCCTATGCCTGTCTGGAAGAAGAACTTGAGGAAATCTTTGTCAACGTTAATCTTCGGCAGGTCTGTGCGTCCGTATGTAAAGTCGTCTATCATAAAGTTGAGCGACGTCTCTTTTCCGCCAACCGGACTGTAGAACGAGTATGCAACGTGGAATTTATCGTCGATGTCAAGTCCTTCAATCTTCGACAAATCTATGCGATAGTCATACCAAGCCTCCGGTTCCACTGTAACTCCCGCCGGTGCATGATCCAACAGATTGATGTAGTGCGGCTTTGCTTGTCCGTCTTTTTCCGTGATGACATACAGTCCGAAAGCCTCCTGTCCGTTCTCCGTCGGGTTGTTGAATCGCAGGCTGAACGTTACCACCTTGCTTTTGGAGTTCTTGTATGAGAGTGTCGGCGATATGAGCCAAGTCTCGTGCTCGCGTTTATCCTCCACTCCCCAGCGGAAGAACGATATTTGTGCCACCTCGTTTTCCACCTCTGTCTGTGCGGCATTTTTCTGGTGCCATGCATAGAACGGGCGTTCGCCTCTTACCGTGATGTTCTGCCATCCGTCGATACCGAGTACGCGAGTATGGCGCAGTCCGTCGAATTTCTCGTTGAGAATGGTCAGTGTTTCGGCATCAGCCGTTTTCACCATGGCATCTTCTATCTTGGTAAACTTCTCTCGTTCCTCGACTTTGTTGACATCGAAAGCCACGCTGTTAACGTTGATTTCCTTTTTGGCGACAAACCGAACGAATGTCGGGCGGTGTGTGTTCACGGTGAACTTACCCTCTGCGTCTGCGGCATTTGCGTCCGTCCAGTGTCCTCCTCCGTCTATCGAGTACTGTGCTTTGCAGTCTGCGGCAATTGTTGCCGGTGTCATAGTAACGGTGTTTACTCCGTTTGCGAGAATTTCGTCGAAGTAGAGAACACCGTCCTTGTCTATTGTTATGTTGTTTGCGGCATTCCATTTACCGTCCAGTTTCCAATATCCGAGGTCGAATTTATGGAAATTCTTCCATGCCTCACCTTTGAAACGCGGATCCATTGTCTGGTCTGCACCGAACTCCTCCACAATCGCTCCCGCGGGTGCCGCTTTGCAAACACCTTTGAGTTGAATGCGCAGTGTGTCGGCCAGAATGCTTGTCAGCATCAGCGTTGCATTGTATTCGCCTGCCTGCTTCGGCTTGAATGTTATTTTAACGGGACCTTGGTATAATGTTTCCGTAGGTTGCGAGTAATAGAACTGCGATTTGTCTATTGTGAACGTGCCTGCCACATCTTGTAGAATTGCGATGTCGACACTCGTTATCACGTTGTTGATGTCGAATTCCACTGTCTGTTCGTCGGTCTTTCCGGGTGCGGCTTTCATCTCGCGCACCATTGTTCCGGCCTTTAATTCCATGCTCGGCGTAGTTCCCGCTTGCTTGAAATATCCCATCAGGATGAGTTTACCCGAATTCTCCGTGTCTGCTCCTCCGAACATCATGGAGTAAGCGTTTGCACCCACGAAAGCCCCTTTCTTTGTCGGGGTTACCGTCAGCATTGCCTTTGTCGTGCCGTTATTAGGTAGTTTTTGCACGCTTAGTTTCATCACGTTGTCAGCATCTGTTCCGCCGAAGTTTGGTTCTTGGTCTGCTGCGAGGTGCATTCCCTGTATTGCCACGGGATATGTTGCCGGCACGCCTACCTCTCCCACTATGGTGCGGTACTGCGGCAATATTGCCACGAGCGGTGTCTTGTCTTTTGTTTCCAAACGTTTCGCGCTGAAATCGTCCATGCGCACTTTGCTTTTGGGTGCCACTACGATGTTGAATATGAGTTTCTCCGCTCCCGCCGGACATACCGTGCGGAATTTCAGTTCTCCCCAAGCCTTCATTCTTCCGAAGAAAAGTTCAGGGTTGCAGATAAAGTCTTTCTCAGCACTTTCTATGTTTTTACCTTCGGCATCCACCCAGTTCAATGCCAGTCTGAATGGTCCTCCGGGCTGTTCCGACCTTTCCGTGAAATAGTGTATGAGACATTCCACTTCATCGCCTTCAACCACCGTTTTTCCGTTTGCCTTAAGATTTATTTCCTGCTTGAGCGAACCAAATGACTCACCGGTTTCTATTCCCACTCCGAAACCGCTGTCCGAGTTATACCTGTCGGTACCTTCGAGTTTCGTCACAGTACCTTCCGTCTGCCATTTCGAAGGCTTGTTGCCGTCGAAGATATAGAAGAATTCGTCTTCGAGAAGTTCCACGGTTGGTGTGTTCGGAGCCACTCCTCCTTTTGCCGAACCTTTTAGCGTTACGGTGGCAACGGCATCTCCCGCCATTATCGTCAGTGTGGCGTTCTTCGCTCCTCCGTTTTTCGGTGTGAAATACACTCCTATTTTTCCGCCCGTTGCGGTCAGTTCCTCCGTAAGCAGCGTAAAGTCGGCAGTGTTGCCGCTCGTCAGTGTTGCAGTCGGATTGCCCGTAAAATTGGCTATCAGCACGTTGATGTCTTTTCTGTAACTCTGTTCGCCTACGTTAACCTGACCGAAGTCTATTTCTTGCGGCATTGCAGTCACAGTAACGGGGAGTTCCCCTGCAACTGTCTTTATGTTCCTTATTCTGAACTGTGCGCGGTTACTACTGTTTCCGCTCGTGGCAAAAGCGATGAAGCCCGTGCCGCTGAGGTTTGCCGGAATTTTCGCACTGAACGCTTTCCAGTCGCCCGGTTTCGAACCTTCCACCCCCGTTATTTCGCCGATTATGGCTTTGGTTGTGCCGTTCTTGTCTATGACCAGCATCTCCATCTTTACGTTGCCCTTAACCAAAGATGCCTCATACTCAAAAGTGAGTTGCTTGTCCGAGAGGTCGCCGAGCGTCATTGCCGGAGAAACGAGGTAACTCTGATAGTCGTTCTTGTCCAAAGGAGTGTTCGACTGCTGGAAATACAAGTTCTTGAAAGGTGCCATCCATCTCTTGTTCTTGTATGTGTAAATTGATTTCCACACCCCGTCGTTGAGTGCCTCCACATACTTTTCCGTAATCGAGATGTCCGATTGCGGATTCTCTTCGCTCAACGACGAGAAATCGAGCGAGACTTGTGCCTGTGTTTTTACCTGACCAAACAGGCACAGCAACAGGCATAGTGCAAGTGCCTTGGTCTTCATTGTTTTTAGTTTTCTCATTTCAGTTTAATTTTGATTTAAATATTTATAAAAGTTAAACTCTTTTTGGACAGATGCGTAAAAATACCCACCGTACAACATGAAGTTGCATGGAGGGAAATACAAAAATGCAAAATCCCGCCCACAAGGAACTGCAATGCAAACAATGGCAGAATCCAAGTAAGCGTGACAAAGTTACGAATAAAACGCCACAACATTGCATCCTTCTTATTTTTTAACATTCCTGCATGTCTCACGCGCCTCCCGTCCGTCAAACATCCCGGCGTTTCAAGCAATGCAAAACAGGTTGAATTGTCTGCCAATTTCGGCTGTTTTGATTTGCAATTTCGCCGAATTTGCACGGCAATTCCGCCTGTTTTGATTTCGCACTGAATATCTCGGGGCATTGAAAAAGATTGCTAAATGTTTATAATAAATAGGTGTTTGCTTGCAAGTAAGGAATTTTATAATTATTTTTGCAACCTAAAATTTTAGTAACAATTTTATTTTTAAACAGTAAAGAATGAACAAACTTAGTTATGGCTTGGGTCTCGGCATCGGTCAACAGTTGGCGCAGATGAACATAGAAGGCTTGAGCATAGACGACTTCGCAGACGCAATCAGAGATGTGACAGAGAATAAGCCGCTGAAGATGGAACACCGCGAAGCACAGGAAATAGTGCAGAAACATTTCGCCGAGCAGGAAAAGAAATTGCAGGCGGAACGTGCGGAGAAAGGCAAAGAGGCAAAGGCAGAGGGCGAGAAATTCCTCGCCGAGAACGCCAAGAAAGACGGAGTGAAAACCACGGCGAGCGGACTGCAATACAAAATCATAAAAGAAGGCAGCGGCAAACAGCCGAAAGCAACCGACAAGGTGCGCTGCCACTATGAAGGTTTTCTCGTAGACGGAACGGTGTTTGATTCGAGCGTGCAGCGCGGAGAGCCGGCAGTGTTCCCGCTCGACGGCGTGATAGTGGGTTGGACCGAAGGACTGCAACTCATGAAAGAAGGTGGCAAGACACGCTTCTTCATACCATACAAACTGGCGTACGGCGAAGGAGGAGCGGGAGCAAGCATTCCGCCGTTTGCAACGCTCGTGTTCGATGTCGAACTGATTGACGTGCTTTAAAACTCGCGACAAACGTCGGCAGAGATTCGTCCGCATTACTTACGTACAATGCCGACAATCCGGTACGGACAAGAAACAAAAGAAACAGAAACAAATAAACATAAAAAACAAGACAATGAAAAAATTAACTTTCTTGGCAGCAATTGCCATGACTGCCGCTTCTTTCACGGCGTGCGACAACACGGCGACAAAAGCCGACCTCAAGACAGATCTTGACACGCTGAGTTATGCCATCGGAATGGCACAGACAAACGGACTGAAAGAGTATCTCGTAATGCGACTCGGAGTAGATACCGCTTACATGGACGATTTCCTCAAAGGAGTGAACGAAGGCGTGAATGCAGGAGACGACAAAAAGAAAAACGCATACATGGCCGGACTGCAGATAGGACAGCAGATAAGCAACCAGATGGTAAAAGGCATTAATCAAGAACTCTTCGGCAGCGACTCCACCCAGACAATCTCACTGAAGAATTTCATGGCAGGCTTCTCTACGTCGGTGCTTGGAGGCAAAGGGCTGATGACATTGGAACAGGCCATGCAGACAGTGCAGACCAAGATGGATAAGATAAAAGCCGTATCCATGGAAAAACAGTATGGTGACAATAAGAAAAAGAATGCGGAGTTCGTTGCAAATTATGCCAAGAAAGAGGGCGTGAAGAAACTCGGTAAGGGCGTTTATTACACCGTTATAAAGGAAGGCAACGGCCCCATGCCGAAGGATACATCGATGGTAACGCTGCAATATGAAGGAAAACTCATCGACGGAACCGTATTCGACAGTTCGTACGAACGCGGAACTGCCGTGCCGATGCGTGTTAACCAAGTGATACCGGGCTTCACCGAGGCTCTGTTGCACATGCCGGTGGGAAGTATCTGGGAGGTATGCATACCGCAGGAACTGGCATACGGACCGCGTGAAGCCGGAAAGATAAAGCCTTTCTCGGCTCTCGTGTTCAAGATAGAACTCGTTTCTTTGGGCGAGAAAAAATAACAAACATAACCCCGGGGAATAAATGAAACCGTGGGAAACAAGGGAGTCGGGGAGCCGGGTAATACAGCGCGCAAACACAGAATGGTGTTCGAAACGCAATGTCCCGATTCCGTGACTCCCTTTATTCTTTACATAATCAAAAATCAAAAAAGTAATATTTATGAAAAAGATATTAATAATGGCAGTGCTTATGGTTGCAGGCGCAGTGGTAACCACGGCAACGGCAGGAAAGAAAGACAAGAAAAAGAAATCTTGCAAGATAACGGCACTCACACAGGTAGAACTGAACAACGACATCGACTCGCTGAGTTATGCCTTGGGATTGTCGCAGAGCAAAGGGCTGAAAGAATATCTCGCCAACCAACTGAAAGTGGATACTACGGATATCTGTCCGTTCATAGAAGGTCTGGTAGAAGTGGTTGGACAACAGTTGACGGAGGAAGATGCGACACGCTTCGCGGGACACTCCATAGGACTGCAGATGGCTAAGAGTATGATACCGTCGATGGAAAACGACATGAAAGCCGCCGACGAGAACAACACCATGAACCGGAAAGCATTCCTTGCGGCATTCGTCAGCGGACTGAAAAACATCCCGACAATGCTCACGAACGAGCAGGCACAGCAGGTTTCGCGCGAAAAGATGAACCGGCTGAAAGAGGCTGCCAACATGAAAAACAAGAAAGCGGGAGAGGACTTCCTCGCCATGAACGCATCAAAAGAAGGTGTGGTGGTACTCCCCAGCGGACTGCAATACAAAGTGCTGAAAGAGGGTACGGGTGCCATTCCAAAGTCAGACGACAAGGTGCGCGTAAAATATGAGGGACGACTCGTAAACGGAAAAGTGTTCGATGCAAGCGCAAAGCACGACGAGAAAGGCGTAACATTCAAACCAAACCAAGTGATAAAGGGATGGACCGAGGCTCTTACCATGATGCCCGTAGGCTCAAAATGGCAACTGTATATTCCGCAGAACCTCGCGTATGGTCAGCGCAATGCGGGAGCAGACATCAAACCATACTCCACACTCATCTTCGATGTTGAGGTAATTGGCATCGAGAACAACGAATAAGACATGGATAAAATAGATGCACTCGACATTAAAATCCTGAAAATATTGTCAGGAAACGCACGCATACCGTTCAAAGACGTGGCGGCAGAATGCGGCATGAGCCGTGCCGCAATACACCAGCGCGTGCAGAACCTGATAGAAGACGGGGTGATAACGGGCAGCAGTTTCGATTTGAATCCGAAATCGCTCGGATACACAACATGCACATACGTCGGCATAACGCTCGAACGAGGGAGCATGTACAAAAAAGTGGTCGAGCAACTGCTGCATGTTCCCGAGATAGTTGAATGTCATTTCACAACGGGACCTTACATGCTGCTCGTAAAACTATATGCACGGGACAACGAACAACTCATGGATCTGCTCAACAACAAGATGCAGAGCATAGAAGGCGTGGTGGCAACGGAAACGCTTATTTCGCTCGAACAGAGCATAAAGAGAAACGTGCCCGTCATTGCGCAGAAATCGTAAGAAAAGACAAGGAAAGATGCGCACATACGACCTGAGAAACCACTTGGGAGAGTTCTACAACAACTATCCGGAGGGCAGACAGCAGCCGGTAATCGGCATAACGACAAACTATGTGGAGCGAGACGCACGGCTTGCCGACAGATATTACATGTCTGTAATAGAAGCGGGAGGAACGCCCGTGCTCATACCACCGGTGGCAGACAGGGATGTAATAGTAAACACTCTCGAAAATATCGACGGACTGTTGCTAACGGGCGGAGCCGACATAAACCCACTGTGGGCGGGCGAAGAACCATCGGCAAACCTCAGCAACATCAATAGTACGCGCGACCTTCCCGAACTGCTCGCAACCCGATTGGCGTACAACCGACACATACCCATACTCGGTATATGCCGCGGAATACAGACATTAGCGGTGGCACTCGACGGGAAAGTGCAACAACATGTGGTTTCAGAGATAAAGCATTCGCAAGATGCGCCGAGAGAGGAACTCACACACAGCGTAACGATAGAACCGGGAACACTGCTGTACAGGATATTCGGAGAAAGAAAACGCATACTTGTCAACAGCATACATCATCAGGCAGTGGCTGCACCGGGCAGACGATTCTCTGTTTCGGCGCATGCCGCCGATGGTGTGATAGAGGCGATAGAGAGCGTGGAATATAAACCGGTGCTCGGCGTACAATGGCATCCGGAATGGCTGCCGGAGGGTGCTCCGCTGTTCGAATGGCTCGTTGACGAAGCCGGGAAATTCCGAATGGCGAAACAACTTCACTGCCGGGTGCTTACGTTGGACACACACTGCGACACACCGATGTTCTTCCATAAAGGCGTGGATTTCGGACATCGCGATCCGGAAATACTCTGCGACCTGCATAAGATGACCGAGGGCAGACAGGATGCGGTAATCATGGCGGCATATCTTCCGCAACCGAAAATGGGCGAAATGTTCTCGCAGAAAGTGGCGTTCGATGTTGACGGACCAACGAAATATGCCGATCTCATTTTCGACAAGATAGAGGAGATTGTTCGGAAAAACCGCCAATACCTAAGCATTGCACGCACCGCAGCCGACTTGTACGAAGACAAACGGAAAGGACGGAAATCCATCATGTTCGGAATTGAGAACGGGCTGGCACTTGGTCACAACCTGCAGAACGTGCGGCATTTCGCACAGCGCGGAGTGGTATATATCACTCTGTGTCACAACGGGGACAATGACATCTGCGACTCTGCAAAGGGCTGTAACACACATGGAGGCTTGAGCAAGTTCGGAAGAGACGTGATACGCGAGATGAACGACTGCGGACTGATGGTGGATCTTTCACACGCAGGCGAGAAAACATTCTATGACGCAGTGGAATTGAGTCGTATGCCGGTGGTGTGCAGTCACAGCAACTGCCGCGCACTGTGCGATCACCCGCGCAATCTCACCGATGACCAACTGCGTGCAATAGCCGGTAAGGGAGGCGTGGTACAGATAACACTTTACCCGGGATTTCTGAGAACACAAGGAGAAGCAACCATTGCAGATGTCATACGTCATCTCGAGCATGCCATAGAGATTGCGGGAATAGACCATGTGGGCATAGGAACCGATTTTGACGGAGACGGAGGGGTGCGCGGAATGGCGGATTCCTCGGAGATGATAAATTTTACACGGCAACTCATGGAACGCAATTACAGCGAACGCGACATACAGAAGATATGGGGCGGAAACTGGATACGCGTAATGGCTCAAGTACAATCGGCGGCAACAAAGAAATAATCATCATGTATATATATGAAAAAATGGGGAGAAAAAGTCTCATCGTGACCATTATTACGGCAATATCTCTGCCGGTATTACTCGGTAGTTGCAAAACCAAAAGACAAACAAATGACGATGCCACACTCGTGGCACAGATACCGACAGGACCTGATTTCAATGCCGACAGTGCGTATAGTTTCTGCAAGGCACAGTGCGATTTCGGACCGCGGACGATGAATTCGGCGGCACACGAAGAATGCGGTAGGTGGATTGCCGACAAGTTCAAGCAATACGGATGCACCGTGACCGAACAGAAAACCGACATAACGGCATGGGACGGAAAGACGCTGAAGTGTACCAATATCATTGCTTCTTACAAACCCGAACATACCACCCGTGTGCTGCTGTGCGCTCATTGGGACAGTCGTCCGTGGGCAGACAACGATACGGACTCCGCCAACTGGCACACGCCCGTAATGGGGGCAAACGACGGGGCATCGGGGGTTGCAGTGCTGTTGGAACTGGCTCGCATCGTGCATCAAGCGGACTCGCTCAAAATGGGCATAGATTTCGTGTGCTTTGATGCCGAAGACTACGGCATTCCTCGGTGGAGCAACGTATCCGATCAAGGCGACTCATGGGCTCTCGGAGCACAGTATTGGGCAAAGAACCCGCACCGACATGGTTACGAGGCGGTATTCGGAATATTGCTCGACATGGTCGGCGGACAAGGTGCACAGTTCTATAAAGAGGGAATTTCGGTACAACTGGCACCGGTGGTGGTCGATAAGATACATGCAGCGGCAAAAGTAGTGGGTTTCGGAAGTTATTTCCCTGACAAGATCGGAGGCAGTGTCACCGATGATCATGTGCCGGTAAACCAATACGCAAAGATACCCACAGCCGACATTATCGCATATTATCCCGACTGCGCACAGAGTTCGTTCGGTCCTGTGTGGCACACCATTAATGACACTATGGACAATATAGACCGCAACACTCTCAAAGCCGTGGGACAGACGTTGGTACAAGTTCTGTTCTCCGAAAACTGACAACCAACTCCGCCGCGGCAGTCCACAAAACATTAATCCGGGCAGAGAGGGGAGCAAATAAATCTGTATTGCTCCCCTTTCTGCCCGGACAACTTTACGACAAAGACCTGCTTGGCTTGGGTTAACACCCTTCCGGCGGTCATGGAAGGAACTCGGCAGCGTCTTTGCCGAAATGTATCAATTCGCGTATCATGCTTGATGAGATGCTGTCGTAACGCGGATCGGCATACAGTAGCAGCGTATCGATA
The DNA here is from genome assembly GCF_003932845.1 of Prevotella sp. OH937_COT-195. Lineage (GTDB taxonomy): Bacteria > Bacteroidota > Bacteroidia > Bacteroidales > Bacteroidaceae > Prevotella. The sequence continues at coordinate 13,127 of NZ_RQZH01000011.1, read as the reverse complement.
TTGCCAATGCGGCGATTTATTACAGACTGTTCTCGCTCATACTCGAAGTCTTTGATTGAGCGCACACCTTTTATAATAAAGTTTGCACCCATGCGGTGTGCGAAATCCACTGTCAGGTCGCCATAGGTATGTACCTCGATGCGCGGTTCGTCCTTGTATATCTCTTTTATCCTGCGGGATCGTTCCTCTGCCGACTGCATGTATTGCTTGCGCTCGTTTACTCCCACTCCGATAATTATGGTGTCAAACAGCGGCAATGCCCGGCTGACAATGTCGGCATGCCCGATTGTGAACGGGTCGAAACTGCCTACGAAAATACCTTTTCTACTCATAAATATCCTCCTCCGGTCTGTCCTCTTCTATTACGAGATTGTCTATTATGAAGTTCTGTCGTTCCATAGTGTTCTTGCCCATGTAGTATTCAAGCAACCGTTGCACTTGATCGGTTTTGTGCAGTGTCACTTGCTCAAGGCGCATGTCCGGACCTATGAATCCGGAAAACTCGTCGGGCGAAATCTCTCCGAGACCCTTAAATCGCGTTATCTCCGGATCCGGTCCGAGGTCGTATATCGCCTGCGCTCTTTCCTCTTCATTGTAGCAGTAGCGTGTTATATAGTCGTTCTTTTTCCCCGCAGTCTTTGTGTCGACATCTTTTATAACTTCCTTGTTCTTTATTTTGGTACGCTTTGCCCGCACTCTGAAAAGCGGTGTTTGCAGCACATATACATGTCCTTTCTTTATCAGTTCGGGGAAGAACTGCAAGAAGAACGTTATTATGAGCAGTCTTATGTGCATTCCATCTACATCGGCATCTGTCGCCACAATTACCTTGTTGTATCGCAGTGAGTCGAGACCGTCCTCGATGTCGAGTGCGGCTTGCAGCAGATTAAATTCTTCGTTCTCGTACACAACTTTCTTTGTAAGTCCGAAAGAATTGAGCGGTTTCCCCCTGAGCGAGAACACTGCCTGTGTGTTTACGTCGCGGCTTTTTGTTATGCTTCCGCTTGCCGAGTCTCCCTCTGTTATGAATATGCACGAGTCTTCCTTGCGTTCGTTTTTCGCGTCGCTGTAATGTATCCGGCAGTCTCGCAGTTTTCTGTTGTGCAGGTTGGCTTTTTTAGCCCTCTCCCTTGCAAGTTTCGTTACGCCCGCCATTGCCTTACGCTCTTTCTCGCTCTCTGCAATCTTCTGCAACATCTGCTCGGCGATATCCGGTTTTTTGTGCAGGAAGTTATCCACCTCGTTCTTTATGAAATCTCCGATGTATTTGTTCACACTTACCCCTTCGGGACTCATGGTCAGCGAGCCGAGTTTTATCTTTGTCTGGCTTTCGAACATCGGCTCCTCCACATTTACCGCTATTGCCGCCGCCATTCCGTTTCTTATGTCTCCGTATTCGAAATTCTTTCCGGCAAACTCTTTTATCGTGCGTGCTATATGTTCTTTGAATGCGCTTTGGTGTGTTCCTCCCTGTGTGGTGTGCTGCCCGTTTACGAACGAGTGGTACTCCTCTCCATACTGGTTGGTGTGTGTGAAAGCGATTTCTATGTCCTCGCCTTTCAAGTGGATTATTGGATACAAACCGTCGTTGGTCATATTGTCGGTGAGCAGGTCTTTCAATCCGTTGCGACTTTGAATCCTGCGCCCGTTGTACATTATTGTCAGTCCGGTGTTCAGGTAAGTGTAATTCCGGAGCATCGTTTCCACGAAATCGTCATGGAAGTGATAGTTCTTGAAAAGTTCGGAATCCGGTTCAAAGAATATATATGTCCCGTTCTCGTCCTGTGTATTCTCCGTGGTATCGTTCTGCATTTCGCCTTTTCTGAACACCACCGAGCGCACTTTTCCTTCGCGATAACTGCTTGCCTCGAAGTGAGAACTCAGTGCATTGACCGCTTTCACGCCCACTCCGTTCAGTCCGACGCTCTTTTTGAATGCCTTCGAGTCATACTTTCCGCCGGTGTTGAGTACGCTGACCGCTTCGACGAGTTTGCCCTGCGGTATTCCCCGTCCGTAGTCACGTATGGCAACACGCAGTCCCTCTTCGATGTCAACCTCGATTCTTTTTCCGGCGTTCATCTTGAACTCGTCGATGGAATTGTCGATAACCTCTTTCAGCAACACATAGATACCGTCTTCCGGCATCGAGCCGTCGCCAAGTCTTCCGATATACATGCCGGGACGCGTGCGCACATGCTCCATGTCGGAGAGATGCCTGATGTTCTCTTCGTCATACTGTACTGTGCCGTTGTTGTCCTTTATCGGCGTGCTGCTTTCAATAAAATTTTCTTCCATCATAGTTCTTTTCATGTTACCTGCCACGGTTTTTTATTTATCCGCGGCATGCCTTTTCCGTCATAACTTTTTCTTGTAACATCTGCGGCTCTTGTGGTGAATATGTTCGAGATACTGCCACTGACCCTGCACCTTGTCGTTTGTCTCCATCTCAACTTGGCTCTCTCCCCATTCGAGTCCGTATTCCTGATAACGCGGAATGAGGTCTGCAAACATCAATGCGTTGGCTCCTTTGTTGCGGTATTCTTTCTTTACGCCTATCAACAACAGATCGACAATCTTTGTTTTGCGGAATTTCAGTGCCATCATCACATGCCACCACCCGAACGGCAGCAACCGTCCGCGCCGGCATTTCTGCAATGCTCTTGCGAGCGATGGTATGGTTATGCCTATTCCCACCAGTTCGTGGTCGGGTGTGTTCCAGTCTTCAATTCCTGTGACAAGGTTGAAATCCACGAGCGGCATCCACATGTCGATATATTGTTTTATTTGCCTTTCGCTCATTTCGCTGTATCCGTACAAGTCTTTGAAAGCCTCGTTTATGAGTTGGAACATCTTAAGTCCGTATCCACCTTTATACACATCTTTCTTCGTGAATTTCTTGACGTGCAGATTATAGCGTTTCTCCACCATCTGCGCCACTTTCGTGTATTTCTCCGGTATATCCTTCGGTATGGGCAGTTTGAACTCCACATAGTCATTGTCTTTCTCCCATCCTCCCAGTCTCTCCATGTGTTCGGGGTAGTATGGATAGTTGTATATTGTTGCCATGGTACCGAGTTGGTCGAATCCCCATGTCAACATGCCTTCCGGATCCATGTCTGTGAAGCCCAACGGACCTATTATCTGATTCATGCCGTGCGCCTTTCCGTAATCTTCTACGGCTTTGAGCAGTGCTCCCGATACTTCTATGTCGTCGATGAAATCAATCCACCCGAACCTTACGCTTTTGCTTCCCCACTTCTCGTTCGCTTTTTCGTTTATTATTGCGGCAACTCTTCCCGCCATTTTTCCGTCTTTGTATGCCATGTAGTACTCCGCCTTGCAAAACTCGAATGCTGCGTTTTTGTCCTTGCTGAGAGTATTCATGTCATCAAGGAACAAAGCCGGCGTGTCGTAAGCATTGCCCTTATACAAGTCGTAATGGAAATCGATGAATGTCTTTAGTTCTTTTTTTGAAGAAACTTTCCTTATCTCTATGTCCGACATATAGATTTATTGGTTTTAATATGACAATATAGGTTGCAAAGTTACTAAATAACCCGCTAACCTCCAAAGGTTTTGAAATAAAGACTGGAAAAGTGACACAAAACGTCGCCTTTATGCCTTAAAAAACATATTTGTCACGGAATAATTCCTGCGTTACGGTATTTTTTCGTAACTTTGTATTTTGTTAAAGCAAGAAAACGGAAAACGAATAATGGAGATGCTGTTGCATTATTGCTGGAAGCACAAGTTGTTTCTTGCGGACAGTTTGATAACTACCGACGGGCAAATCGTCGATATAATCGACACGGGACTGCATAACAACGATGCCGGTCCCGACTTTTTCAATGCCAAGGTGAAGGTGGGCGGAACACTGTGGGTAGGTAACGTAGAGATACATAACCGCTCGTCAGACTGGTACAAGCACGGGCACGATAGCGATGCGGCATACAACAATGTCGTGTTGCATGTTGTCGAGTTTTCCGATGCGGATGTAACGACCTCTTCGGGACGCGTCGTTCCGCAGGTAAGGATAAGTGTGCCGCAATATGTCAGCAGGCAGTATGAGGAACTGTTGATGGCAGACAAATATCCGCCGTGCCATAAGATTGTGCCGAGACTGTCTCAACTAATGTTGCACGGATGGCTCAACACATTGCAGACCGAGCGTCTCGAACAGAAGACACAGGCAATCCTCGCCCGTCTCGAGCAATCGGGCGGCTCGTGGGAGGCAGCCTATTTCGTTACACTCGCACGCAATTTCGGTTTCGGTGTGAACGGCGATGCCTTTGAGACATGGGCGAGGCATATTCCGCTTACGCAGGCAGCACACCATCGCGACAATCTTTTCCAGATAGAGGCGATGTTCTTCGGGCAGGCAGGATTACTCGACGAGGCTGCCATTCCGATACACAGCCGCAACGATGCGGCGCAAGACATTTATCTGTCGAGACTGAAAAACGAGTACGCCTACTTGTCGCACAAGTTCTCGTTGCAGCCGATGGATGCCGGTGCATGGCGTTTCATGAGACTGCGACCACAGAATTTCCCGTACATAAGATTGTCGCAAATCGCCATGCTGTATTACGAACATCGTACGGAATTAAGCCGGCTGTTGGACTGTCGTACATCAGAAGAAATAAGGGAGATGCTTAAGACGCGAGTAACCCCATATTGGGAGAACCACTACACTTTCGGTCGTGCAAGCGGCAAGAGTGCGAAAACTCTCTCGCAAGCATCTTTAAACCTTGTAATAATAAACACGGCGATACCCGTACTCTTCGCATACGGGCGATACGGGCAGGACGAGTCATTCTGCGAAAGGGCTTTCCACATGCTTGAGGAAATGAAAGTTGAGGACAACGGAATAACGAGAATGTGGCGCGACTGCGGCATTGACGCATCTCATGCAGGCGACAGTCAGGCTCTTATACAACTGAAAAAGGAATACTGCGACCGTAAATACTGCCTGCGATGCCGAATAGGATACGAGTATCTTAAAGAGCCGGGGAAATGACGATGCCGCCCAATCTTGCTTTGATAGGTACAAGACATTGAATAAGAAAATTGATCACATCATTTTTAAAAACAAATAATGGCAAACGAAATTAAAATGAACGACGAACATGCAAAGCCTGCCAAAAAGGGCGGCATATTTGAAACACGTATGGAAGTGCGCGACTACGAGTGTGATATAGAAGGTATAGTGAACAATGCGAACTATCTGCATTATCTCGAACACACGAGACATTTGTTCCTTAAACAGTGCGGACTGAGTTTTGCCGAAATGCACCGAAAGGGTATAGATGCCGTTGTGGCGCGCATGACGCTGCAATACAAGGTTCCGCTGCGATGCGACGATGAGTTCATCTCGCGACTGAGCATAAAAAAAGAGGGAGTTAGATATGTTTTCAATCAGGATATAATACGTGCCTGCGACAACAAAATCAGCCTGCGGGCAAAGGTGGAATTGGTGTGCCTCATTGACGGAAAGTTGGGTCGTTCGGAAGAATACGACGCTGCTTTCAATGATTATTTCGAGGAATGACAGACCTTTTCTGTAAAGCAAATCAGTAGTAATCGGTCTGCAACACACAATCAAGTATATCTTGTTTTGATTGAAAACAAAATATGGAATGACAACGGACGTGATGGACGAGAAAGAGATTTTGGCAACGCTCGCCTTGATGCGCATCAACTATTTCAGCCTTTCGGGACTTTCGTTGATGTACCGCAAGACGGGAAGCGCGCTGGAAATATTGGAACATAGGAACAATATAAGAGAAGTGTTCCCCGATGCATCGGAGAAATTGGTAGCCGGACTGCGCGGACTCGATGATGCAATGAGACGTGCAGAGGTGGAAATGGACTTCTGTCGGAAGCACGGCATAATGCCGCTGGCGATGAACGACACACGCTATCCTGCCCGTTTGCGCGAGTGCGATGATGCTCCGCTGCTGCTTTTCTATCGCGGCAATGCCGATCTTAACCAAAAGAGGGTGGTAAACATCGTCGGGACGAGGCATTGCACAGCCTACGGCAAAGACATTGTAAGTCGCTTTGTAAAAGAACTGAAAAATGTTTGCCCGAATGTTCTCATAGTGAGCGGACTGGCATACGGCATCGACATAAATGCTCATCGGTGTGCAATGCAAAACGGTTACGAGACAGTGGGAGTGCTGGCACACGGACTCGACCAAATTTATCCGCCGCGACACCGCGACACCGCGGTACGGATGACAGAGCAAGGCGGGCTTCTGACAGAGTTTTTCACGCAAACCAATGCCGATAAAATGAACTTCGTGAGGCGCAACCGCATAGTGGCGGGCATTAGCGATGCCTGCATACTTGTGGAGAGTTCCGCCCGCGGGGGAGGACTCATAACGGCACGATTGGCACGCGATTATAACCGCGATGTGTTCGCTTTCCCCGGAAGGGTGGGCGACATGTACAGCGAGGGCTGCAACAACCTTATCCGCAACAATGGTGCGGCACTCGTTACATCGGCGCAAGACTTTGCAGAAGCAATGGGGTGGACGGACGATGCCATGCTGGGTAAGGCACGACGGCAAGGCATCGAACGACAACTCTTCCCGCAGATGTCGCCGGACGAAACATTGGTGTTCAACGCATTGCAAAAACAGAACGACATGCAGATAAACATGATTTCGGTAAAAACGAACCTGCCCATAGCCAAGATTACGGCACTGCTTTTCGAGATGGAACTGAAAGGTATTGTGAAACCATTGGCAGGAGGGCAATATCACTTGCTGAGTTAAATGAAAATAGGCAATATCACATTTCCCGAACGGCCGCTGTTTCTCGCACCCATGGAAGATGTTACGGACATCGGTTTCCGCCGATTGTGCAAACGCTTCGGAGCATCGATGGTATATACCGAGTTTGTATCGGCAGAAGCATTGGTCAGATCGGTAAAGAGTACGGTAAACAAACTTACCATTGACGACGGCGAACGCCCCGTTGGAATACAGATATACGGGCGCGACGTGCCGCAGATGGTGGAGGCTGCGAAGATAGTGGAGGCCGAGGCACGCCCCGATGTGATAGACATAAACTTCGGGTGTCCGGTAAAGAAGGTGGCAGGAAAAGGAGCCGGTGCAGGTATGTTGCAGAACATCCCGCTGCTGCTTGACATCACACGAGAGGTGGTAAAAGCGGTGAATACGCCCGTCACGGTTAAGACTCGACTGGGGTGGAACAGCGAACAAATTGTCATTGCCACTCTTGCCGGACAACTGCAGGATTGCGGTATAAAGGCACTGACGATACACGGACGAACACGTTCGCAGATGTATACCGGCAATGCCGACTGGACATTGATAGGCGAGATAAAGAACAACCCGCACATCACTATCCCGATAATAGGCAACGGTGACATAACCTCGCCCGAGGAAGCGGAGCAGGCTTTCGAAAGATATGGCGTAGATGCGGTGATGATAGGGCGCGCGACATTCGGCAGACCATGGGTTTTCAAGGAGATAAACGATTGGTTTGCGGCGAAAGGCACGGGTAAAACACTATCAACGGATGACAAGATAAATATTCTGATAGAGCAACTGCACATCAACATGGAGCATGTCAGGAACGAAAGGGGAGAAGACTCGCGCAACGAACTGCGTGCAATACTTCACACACGTCGCCACCTTGCATCTTCGCCGATATTCAAAGGTATTCCCGATTTCCGTCAAACGCGGATTGCAATGCTGCGCGCGGAAACGGTGGAAGAACTGACAACCATATTGGAAATGTGTCGCAGGCGACTTGCAGACACATCGCATTGAAGCCCGCACGGTCACGGTGCGACGGCAGCACGGCATGCCGAAGGACTAACGCATGGCGAGAGCCTTGTTCTCGGCTTGCTCCATTATTTCGCGTTCGCCCGGTCCTTTATCGTTGATGCCGCATAGATGCAGTATGCCGTGTATGATTACGCGGTGCAGTTCTTCATCGTAATCCTTGCCGAACTGTTCGGCGTTGCTGCGCACCGTGTCAAGACTTATCACGAGGTCTCCGCTGATTGTGTCGCCCTCGCAGTAGTCGAAAGTAATTATGTCGGTGTAGTAGTCATGGCCGAGATATTCGCGATTTACTTCGAGTATGCGCTCGTCGTTTACGAACATATATCCTATGTCTCCCACTTTTTTTCCGTAGGTGGCTGCCACGGCTTTTATCCATGCCGTTGTAATGCGTTTTTTTATTGACGGCATTTTTATGTCGTCATTGTTGAATGTAATCATATATTTCTTTTCTTGGGAGGAATTTTCAAGTGTGGGGGAGCAGGGAAATTAAGGAGTTGTAACAACATCTTTGTCAATGTTTGCTTTATTGGAAAACTGATAAAGGCATTGTCATTATTCCACGACTACGTAATTCTCCTTCTCCCTCATCTCTCCATTTCCTTCAATCCTTCCTTTACTATGTCGCTATGCTCGTTGAAAATGCGGAAATACTCGTTGATATTCCACAGGTCTCGTGCCACGAGAGCCTTCAACTGGAATCGCAAGGCGTCAATGGTGCGACCGAGTTCTTCGTCGTCTTTAGGCTTCACTCCTTGTTTGTCTGCCTCGGCAACTATGCCGTCGAGCAATGATTTCGGCACCTCGTAGTTGCGTTCAAACTTTGTAAAACTATCGTAGGCGCGTTTCAATGACTTTCGTTCTTTGTCGATATATTTCAGCGAAGCGTTTATGACAATGTTCTTCGCTGCCATTTTGCGGTGGAAAGCGGTGTATTGCAGTGTGTCGAGCGGTACGAACACATCCGGCATTATCCCCCCTCCTCCGTAAACGGTGCGGTGTTTGCGCAGGGTATGGTATTGCAGAGAGTCGTTGAAATGAATGCTGTCGCGGTTGGTCAGTTCGCCATGCTTGAGTCTTTTCTCAAAGTCGAGTGCATATTCTTCCCTATCTCCCTTTTTATAAGGTTTCTGTATGCAGCGTCCCGACGGTGTGTAGTAGTGTGCCACGGTAAGTCGTATCATCGAACCGTCGTTGAACTCCACCGGACGTTGTACGAGTCCTTTGGCAAACGTTCTGCGTCCCACGATGGTGCCACGGTCTTGATCCTGAACCGCTCCCGACACAATCTCGGCAGCCGATGCCGTTAGTTCGTTGACCAGTACCACCACTTTTCCCGATGTCATTATGCCTTTTCCATTTGCTTTATACTCCATTCGTTGCACTGCTCTTCCTTCGGTATATACAATGAGGTCGCCCCCGGTAAGGAACTCGCCGGCAATATCCACCGCCGCTTGAAGGTATCCCCCGCCGTTGTCCTGTAAGTCGAGTAGGAGATCGCGCATTCCCTGTTGTTTCAATTCTCGTACTTTGTCCATGAACTCGCGGTATGTCGTTGCGCCGAAACTCTCTATGCGTATGTACCCTACTCCGGGTCGAATCATGTAGGCGGCATTGATTGTATAGAGCGGAATGTTGTCACGCTTCACGTCGAATGAGAGAATCCCGTCTGCTCCGCGGCGCATTATGCCCAAGTGTACCATTGTTCCCTTCGGTCCTCGGAGTCGTTTCATTATGTCTGTGCGCGACATCTTCACGCCGGCAATGGCAGTATCGTTTACCGTAACTATTCTGTCGCCTGCCACTATTCCCACTTTTTCTGCCGGTCCGTTTATTACCGGCTGCATTACCACCAGCGTGTCTTCGACTATGTTGAACTGCACTCCAATGCCTTCGAAATTGCCTTGCAGCGGTTCGTTCATTGCTTTTACCTCTTCTGCCGTGGAGTATGTGCTGTGCGGGTCGAGTCCTTTCAGCATTCCCCGTATGGCATCTTCGACAAGTTTTTCCTCATCAATGGTATCCACATAAAGGTTTGATACGGCACTTTCTGCCACTTTCAATTTTGCGGTGGGGCTTTTCCCCCCGAAGTTTATCTTCAATTGTGCCTGCGTGGCGATGCTTGTCATCACCATAACCAGCATTATAAAATTTCTCTTTCGCATTATTATTGCAAATCTTTTTATTGTAAATCGTTCATTTCCGGATATACTCTATCCGAATAAGTCCGGTTGTGCGGCATTGCTGCCGTATATGCTCTTGCCGTAATGACGGTAAGCCAGTTCGGTTGCCATGCGTCCCCTCGGTGTCCGTTTTATGAATCCTTCCATGATGAGGAACGGCTCGTAAACCTCTTCTATCGTACCGGTATCCTCACCGATGGCTGTGGCAATGGTGGAAAGTCCCACGGGACCGCCGCAGAACTTGTCTATTATCGTGAGCAAAATCTTGTTGTCTATCTCGTCAAGACCGTACTTGTCTATGTTGAGTGCGGTGAGTGCGATGAGTGTTATTTGTGTGTCTATGCGCCCCGTACCTTTCACTTGTGCAAAGTCGCGCACCCTGCGCAGCAATGCGTTGGCAATACGCGGTGTGCCTCGCGAGCGGCGCGCCATCTCTATCGCAGCCTCATCGCTTATCGGTATGTTCAAAATCGACGCGCTGCGCTTCAATATCCGCATAAGTGTTTCCGGCTCGTAGTATTCAAGGTGCATGTTTATGCCGAAACGCGCACGCATCGGTGCGGTAAGCATTCCGCTGCGAGTGGTGGCTCCCACGAGTGTGAACGGATTGAGGTCTATCTGTATCGAACGTGCCGAAGGTCCCTTGTCTATCATTATGTCGATGCGGTAGTCCTCCATTGCGGAGTATAGATATTCCTCGACTACGGGCGACAAGCGGTGTATCTCGTCAATGAACAGCACATCGCGCGGCTCGAGCGAGGTGAGAATGCCTGCAAGGTCGCCCGGACGGTCAAGCACCGGACCGCTGGTTATCTTGAATCCCACGCCCAATTCGTTGGCAATGATGTTCGACAGAGTGGTCTTTCCCAGTCCCGGAGGACCGTGAAGGAGAGTGTGGTCGAGTGGTTCGCCGCGATATTTCGCTGCCTCGACGAATATGTCGAGGTTCTCCACGACGGTCTTCTGTCCGCTGAAATCGGCGAACTGCAACGGTCGCAGTGCGTTCTCGAAATCTCTCTCGGCAGACGACACCTCTTTCTGCCTTATGTCAAAGGTTTCTTCCATAGGGTTGCAAAGTTATGAAATAAAGTTGAAATAATGAAATTTTGACTTAATAACTGCAATGGTGTTGGAATGAAACTACAGTTGGTAGCGGCGGTGTATAACTTCAAAAGAGCTACGAGGCTTCTTTTGTGGTTTATAAAAATAATCACATAAAAGTTAGATTGGGATAACTTTTCGGTGAAGTGGGCTTTAGATTTATAGAGAGATATTTGCCAAAAGCACATTTGAAAGCATATAAAAGCATCAAATATCATACTTTTTATATTAGAAACGATGTAATTTTAAAATAAAGTTGTAATTTTGTATGCGAAATAATATAATTCTTATGGAAAAGACACAATTATCAACTGTCGTAAAGGCTCTGCGTAAGGAATATGGTCTTACTCAGGAAGACCTTGCCATGAAGTCGGGAGTAGGGCTTTGTTTCGTGCGAAATTTGGAGCAAGGTAAGCCAACGTTGAGAATGGATAAGGTAAATCAACTACTTGATTTGTTTAATTACGAACTTATTGCAACAAAGAAATCATGAGACAAGCTGAGATATATCGCAAGGACATACTTGCCGGCATCCTAACGGAAGATGGTGGAGAATACCGTTTCTGTTATGATGACGTGTATCTTGCCGGAGAAGATGCACGGCCGATAAGTCTGACTCTCCCATTACAGACGGAGGCGTTCGTGAGTCCCATTTTGTTTCCTTTCTTCGATGGTCTGATACCCGAGGGTTGGTTGCTTGATATTGCTATAAAGAATTGGAAGGAGGACAGAAAGACTTTCATCCGGGGTGTGCACGGAAGTTTTTCGGTACAAGAGAGGTTCCTCTATTGGAATATCGTCACGAAGACCTTGACCGACTTGCTGAACAAGTAATCCGTGCCCAAACATCACTGACGGGTGTGCAACCCAAGTTGTCGATGAATCTTAATAAACACGAAGGTAGCAGCCGGCTGACTATCGTGGGACTTTGGGGCGACTACATATTAAAGCCTCAGACAGATGATTATCCCATGTTGCCTGAGAACGAAGACTTGACCATGCACCTTGCAGAAGCGATCAAGATAAGTGTCGTGCCTCACAGCCTTATTCGTCTTGCAGACGGCAGACTTGGCTATATAACAAAGCGCATTGATCGTACAAAGAATGGCGAGAAGATTGATATGGAAGACATGTGTCAACTGACACTGCATCCTACGGAGTATAAATATAAAGGTTCGTATGAGCAGATTGCAAAGGCTATTTCCAAATATAGCAGTACTCCCAAACTTGACTTGACAAACTATATGTTGTTGTTGCTCTTTTGTTTTGTCACGGGTAATAATGATATGCATCTGAAGAATTTCTCTCTTTACAGACCTTCAGAGGATTATAGACTGACACCTGCCTATGACCTGCTCAATGTGGCTATTGCCAATCCTAAAGATAAAGAAGAATTGGCTTTACCCTTGTCAGGTAGGAAAACGAAGTTACGTTTGACAGATTTCTTAAATACCACAAAAACAATAGGATTAGAGGAGAATGTTGTATTGCGTCTTATTGCGAGTCTTCATAATGCTCTACCCAAGTGGCAGGCACTCATACGCAATTCTTTTCTCAGCGAAGATATGAAGAAAGCATACGAAGAACTCATAATATCACGATTGGCCAAATTACAGAAGTAAGATTCATGTTGTGTGTAAATGACCAAACAACCGAAAAGTCATAAAATCCTTTGGTTGATTGGAATCCAAACATATAACAAGTAATACTTCTTAAAAAATTAGCACTCTGTGTTCACCTCATATTCTCCGAGAAAAGAAAAATGAATCAAGACCTTATCTTAATTCCCCTGATTTTTAATGTGAACCAGCCTGAACCTGAACCGGAGACCTCCGGATTATATGTGAAGATTCCATTTAGAAACGCAACGTTTTTTGTTCATGCGCAGCCTTAAATCCATGAAAAACACTGCGGGGGCGCAAAGTCCTCGGGAGCGTCCGACGGCAATACAAAAAAAGAAGAAAGGAGACCTGAGTCTCCCTAAGATTAATTAACTTTGTATTGTATGTCCAATCATTTAACCTCG
>NZ_RQZH01000002.1 GCF_003932845.1 Prevotella sp. OH937_COT-195 | reverse complement strand
GTCATTAGACCGCATTTGCTTAGATTTGCCATTGCCGTTACGCTTCCCGACTGCTTTAGCCCGCTTGCTGACATCTGCGCAGCCGTTTCATCCCGACGTAGCCCGCTACGCCTTCGATGAAACGGCTGTACATCTGCCCAACAATCGAACAAAATCGGTTGAGGGTTCTAATGACCGATTTGGGTTTAAAAAACACACTGTGATAACAGGTTTTTGACATCTTGAAAGCAAAATACCGGAAAACGGCACCCTCTGCAATCGTTTTCAGTGCCGTTTTCCGGTATCGCGGTCTATCGCATTTAATTGTTATGCCGCAATCGTTATTTTATCTTTATCGACACGGCTTTTAGCTCCTGCCAGCCGGTTTTGTCCGTCAGGCGCACCATGAAATGGTAGTCTCCCGGATCAATGTCTGTCGGTATTGGTATGTCTATTATTACTTTGTACAACTGTCTGCCTGCCGGTATCTTCTCGCTGCTGTTATACACCCACGGTTTTAACGGGGTTTTCTTGGGGTCGGTTTCACAATCTCCGGCGGAAGTGCTGTGCGAGTGATGGTCGAAATTGTTGTGTATCTCAACATTGAAACTTCCAAGTTCAATATTGTCTTTAAACGTGCAGCGGAACGGAACTACCTCGCCACGATTAAAAACTTGGCAGTTCTGCGGATAAGAGTCATTGTCGTTGCTTATCGTAGGTTTCTCCATATCCTTTACCGGCAGTTCGTCATCGCTTCCGCATGCGGCAAGCACAATTATTGCCATTGCCGCCAAAATTCCCGATAGCAATCTTTTCATATCTTTTATTATTTTAATTTCGTATCGTTTCATCTTTTGAAGATGACTTGTCACAGGGTTTCGGTATACAACAGTCATGGCGGCAATGACAGCGATATGCTGTCGCAAAAGACATGGGTCAGATGCGGTCGGACACTGTCATCACGCCATGTCTGCCGATACTCAAAAACTTCCCCCGTACAAATACGAATGGTTATTTTATTTGCAGATCCTCACACTCCTCGGTGGTAGATGCACCATTGACATCGGTCACGGTGAAATGGAGATGATAATTACCCTTGGGAGCATCGGCGGGAACTGCCAATTCTTCGTGGAAATGAGCGTGTGTCTGACCTACATAGTTTTTGCTAAGGTCGAATTCTTTCTCATATTCACTACCCTCTTTGTGTATCTCCACCACGATTTTCTTTATCTTGTTGGGAGCGTTGATATGCGCAGCAAGATGCAGACTCTTACCTGCCATGACTGTTTTACTGTTTCCCTCGCCCACTTCTTTCAGTTCTACCGTCGGCTCGTTGGCAGCAGCCTTTTTAATGGTGAGATTCTCTTTAACCGTGGTAAACAGGCCGGCATTGTCTGTCACGGTAAAAGTAAGGATGTATTTTCCGGCGGCAGCCGTTTCAGGAATGTCGATGTGTTTGTGGAAATTTGTATTTTTCTTTCCCACGAACTCCTTGCCGTTAAAATCTTTTTTTAACAGAACGTCACCTTTTTCATTTGCAATTTTCACCTCGATGTTCTTAATGAGATTCTCTGCAAGTATTTCTCCTTCGAGATGTAAGTCGGTTCCTGCAATTGCTTCCTTGCTGTTCTTGTGACCCACTTCCTCGAGTTTTACTACCGGTGCCTTGCCGGTGTTGTTGTCATTGTCGTCCGAGCAAGATGTCAACGTAATTGCGAATACCGAAAGGAGCAGTGCCGCTCCTGAAATGATGAACTTTTTCATTGTTTTTTTATTTTACTAAATTAATGTTTGATGCCCCGCTTTCGCCGGACACTTTAAAATTTTCTCTGTTTTGTTTTTCAAAACTCCAGTCCCACCGACACACTGACATTGCGCCCCGCCTCGGGCACGCCTATCAGCCGGTAGTAACTGGTGTGGTCGTAGTACCTGCGGTTGAGCAGGTTGTTACACTGCATGTTGGCGGTCAGTGTCGCGCCTTTCAGGTGCCACGTCTTTCCTGCCGACATGTTTATCAAATAGTAACCGGGGGTAGGTTTCTCGGGAGGCACAATCTCGCTCTGCCGTCCCGTGAATTGGCATGTCACCTGTGCATACGCCCCTCCGCCGTCCTCCGTTTCGGGAGTTTTCCACTTGAGCGAAGCTCCCAGGCTCCACGGTCTGCTGAAAGGCAGCGTGTAACCCTTCTTCTCGCCCGATTGCTGGCGCGCATACAGGTATTCGCCGGTAAGTTCGCTTTCCATCCACGGCAACCATTCGTATTTCGCGGTCAGTTCGCAGCCCCATCTCATCACTTTGCCTTGACTGTAATTATACACTTGCAACCCCTCGTAATAACCCGATGTGGGGTTCATATATATATAATTGGTGAAATAGTTGAAATAGGGATCTATCTGAACGTTCAGACATCGGCCCTGCCAGTTGATGCCGGCATCTATTTGGTACGATTCTTCCGGGTCGAGGTCGGCGTTTCCTTTCTCATATCTGAAGATGTGGTAGTTAACTCCGTCGGTACCCAATTCCTTTGGTATCGGGGTACGGAATCCCTTGCCCGCATTTGCCTTCAGAGTCCAGTTGCCGGCGATGTAGTTCACGCCTGCCGACCATGTAAAACTTCCGAAATTCAGTATTCGGTTTACCGACCTTTCCTTAAACACATCGACACCGTTCTCCGGCGTGGCAAACCAGTCGCGGTAAGCGTATATATGGGTACGCGTAACGTCATACCGCAGTCCGGCATTCAGAATCAGTTTTTCCGAAACATAGTACCGGTCGTATAGATACGCCCCTACCGTGGCATTGCGGAAATCGGGAATTATGAATCCCCATCCCCCGCGTTTGTTGCGCTGCAGTTCGGCACTCGCCCCAATACTTATGTTGTGGCTGCCTGCCACCGGAATCTTTGCCCCCGCAAGTACGGTATATGTTTGTTTGCTGAATTTGCGTTCGAGCGAGTTCGGCGGTATCGGCATGTAGCCGTGGCTCACCGGTTCCGACTTTTCCTTGCGCATGTTTTGCTGAAAGGACAGGTCGAGAAAAAGATGCATTTTAGGCATGTGCAGTTCCGAGTGACTCACGGCTTTCAGGTGGTTTACCGAGTGATAAGGCAACGATATGTCACGTTCCGAACTGTCGTAGTCTATTTCCGACAAGCGCACCTCCAATCCGTGAGCATTGGCAAAAAAGCCGCTCTTGCCGTTGGTGTCTGATAAGCGCAGACTTGTTGAGAAACGTTCGCCACGATAGCCCATCATCACACTGCCGCCGATTTCGCGCCCCGCGGTGTTGCGAAGTCTGTGTTTGTGGAGTTTTATATAATAGGAATAATATTGTATGCTGTCCGCAGGCACACGGTAGTCGGCATAGTCGCTTCCCGAGAGGGTCGCTTTCCAGTACAGCCCGTTTTTCATCGCACCGCCAAGTTGCACCGCCGCACCGAGCGAGGCGTTGTTGCTGTGCGCGAACAATCGAGCCTTACCCTCCAAAATGCGGTCGGGCACGCGGTCGCTGTAAAGGTTTATAACTCCGCCGATGGCATCGGAACCGTATAGCAGAGCCGACGGTCCTTTAACTATTTCGACGCGGTCGATGTCGAACTGGTTTATCTCCAGTCCGTGATCCTCGCCCCATTGCTGCCCCTCGTGCTTGATACCGTTCTCGGTAACTGCCATGCGGTTGAAACCCAATCCGCGTATGGATGGCTTAGACTCGCCCGAGCCTATGCTCATTGCCTTAACCCCCGGAATGGTTCGGAGGCTCTGCATGAGACTTCCTCCGAGGTTTGCGTGTAGATAATCGTCGCTCACACTCACAACATTCTGCGACGATTTCATCTGCAGGCTGCGCCGGGCATGGTTTCCCAACACGACGACATCCTGCACGCTGCCACCTCTTATGGTGTCCGAACTGTCATTGTCTGTCCTACCGTATGACGGCAAGGCTGCGACAAACAGTACGGCTGCATACATTATTTGTTTCATAAACAGACGTCCTATATTGATACAATACCCCCATTGCGACATTTAACAATGCCGTTAATGGAAAACTAAAAAATGGATATTGCCTCGGGAGGACCTCGTCGGAAGTTTTGTAATGCCGCATGCCGTAATACAAACACATGGCGGCGTGACGGCAAAATCTGCCCTTTAAGTACAAAGGGAAGAACGATAATGGCAACTGCCGCAAGATATGGCAGAGTGCTGAACTGGCACAGCAGGCAATTGTCGAAATGTATATTACCGTTTGAGAGATGCCCTGCATGAGGCGCGTCGTTGACACAATCAACGCACAACGTCTCCGTCGCACTATTTTCATGGATGTGCAACGTCGTCACTATCAGCACCGGCAAAAACACCAGCAGCAACAAACGTGATATGTATATGCGCCGTCTCTCTGTTGCCATATTGGTTGCAAAGGTAATAAATTACTTGTTAAAAGGTGTGGGCATGGATACTATTTAACATTATATAGCACAATGAAAGCTACTTGAACGAAAAGCAAATCCGGCGGAATTACACTACAATTTAGGCGGAATTGCAATGCAAAACCGGCGAGATTGCTTTTCAATCCCGCCGGTTTTGCGTTATACATGATGATCTATGCGATGCTGTCGAGGAAATACCTGTGCAGCGAGAGGTCATCGTCGAGTTCCGGATGGAACGCCGTTACGAGTTGTTTTCCCTGCCGTGCCGCGACAATCTTGCCGTCGACCTCGGAGAGGATGCTTACCTCGCTGCCTGCCTCCTCAATGTAAGGAGCGCGTATAAAGGTCATGGGTATAGTGCCTTCAATACCTTTCAGCGTACCGAATGTGTGGAAACTTCCGAGTTGTCTGCCGTAGGCATTGCGCCGTGCGAGTATGTCCATGGTGCCGAGGTGATTACGATCGAGGAGTATAAGTCCGGCACACGTCCCCATGGTGGACAGTCCTCCCAATATGGCTTCGCGTATCGGGTCTAACATCTGTTGACGTTTTAGCAGAAGCATCATGGTTGTACTTTCTCCACCGGGGATTATAAGTGCGTCTTTCGGCTGATTCCAATCGCTTGGTTTCCTCACCTCGAAAGTCTCGACTCCGAGTCTGCCGAGCATCTGTTCATGTTCAATGAAAGCACCTTGTTGTGCGAGAACTGCAATTCTCATATATCAATTACTTTCCTCTTTCGGCCATCAGCAGTTGTATCTCCTGCTCGTTGATGCCCACCATTGCCTCGCCGAGGTCTTCGGAAAGTTTTGCAACCATCTTGGCATCGGTGTAGTTTGTAGTTGCCTGAACTATTGCCCGTGCGCGTTTCTCGGGATTTCCGCTCTTGAAGATACCGCTGCCCACGAACACGCCTTCTGCTCCCAGTTGCATCATCAACGCTGCGTCGGCGGGTGTGGCGATGCCTCCTGCCGCGAAGTTTACCACAGGCAGTTTTCCGTTGTCGTGTACATAACGCACCAATTCGTAGGGAGCGCGCAACTGCTTTGCCTCCTCGTAAAGTTCGTCTTCGCTCATGTTGGCTATTCTGCGCATCTCTGCCTGTATCATTCGCATGTGGGTAACGGCCTGAACTACGTCGCCCGTGCCCGGCTCTCCCTTGGTACGAATCATCGTTGCACCCTCACTGATGCGGCGCAGAGCCTCGCCGAGATTCTTGGCACCGCACACGAACGGCACCTCGAATTGGTTTTTGTCGATGTGGTAAACATTGTCTGCCGGCGAAAGTACCTCGCTCTCGTCGATATAGTCTATCTCGATGGCTTGCAACAACTGCGCCTCCACGAAGTGTCCTATGCGGCACTTTGCCATTACCGGTATGCTTACGGCCTCTTGTATGCCTTTTATCATCTTGGGGTCGCTCATACGCGAAACGCCTCCTGCAGCCCTGATGTCGGCAGGAATGCGCTCGAGTGCCATAACTGCACATGCTCCGGCAGCCTCTGCTATGCGTGCCTGCTCGGGGGTAGTAACGTCCATTATCACTCCGCCTTTGAGCATCTGTGCCAGTTGGCGGTTAAGTTGTTGTCTGTTCTCTTTCATTTTTATTTGTAGATTTAAAAGTTTTTGCAAAGGAACGAAAAAACGAGCAGTCTGCCAAACAGTGTTCCCTTATTGACAATAACAACTCGCTTTTGTTCAAAAAATCATGCCGTGTGAAACATCGGCGCAGGCATCAAGGTATGATGGTTATTCTTGTCTGCCGCGGTATTCGGTGGGGGTTTCGCCCGTCATCTTCTTGAAAAACTTGGTGAAATGCGACTGCGATGTAAAACTGAACTGCCATGCTATCTCCTGAATGGTGCGGTCGGTGCTTTGCAGGGCTATCTTGATGTGTTTCAGGAGGTATTCGTCAATGAGCGACTTGGGTGATATTCCCGCCATGCGTTTTGTCACCTGAGCAAGGTAGCGGCTGCTTACGTTCATCTTGTCGGCATAATACTGTACATCGCTGTGGCTCTCGTGGTATTCGGCTATGAGGTTGAGCAACTCGTTGTAAAGTTCTGCCCCGCGCCCTTCGATGTTGCCTGCCAATGCGGCTTGCCTGTTGACGTATGCCGCTGCCTCGCTGACTGCATTCTCCTTTGTCATTCCCTGAGCAAGATATGCTGCTATCGATGCCGAGAAAATGCTGCGCATGCCGTGCCTTTCCCAGTCAACGAGACTCTGCACGTTGAGGTCGCGCACCACGATGTGGCACATAGGGAGCAGCGTGTGGGTAATTTCCTCCGAGAGTTCTTCCGAATACAGGCGTTCGCCACGGGTGGTGGTGCCTACCGGATCGTAAACAATCCAGCGAGGGGCGTACCTTTTCAGCATTCGCACCACGGCTTTTACCTGCCCCTCGTTGCGCAGCATGCCTATCTTGACAACATCGGGACTGATGTCGTCCATTATTGCCTCCACCTGCTGTTCGAGAACGTTTGCGGGCAGGTCGAAAAACTCCTGAATGCCGAGAGTGTTCTGCATCGTTACCGTAGTGATTGCAGTAAGCGGCAGACCGCCAAGTTCCGCAATGGTCATTATGTCGCTCTGTATGCCCGCACCACCCGTTCCGTCGCTGCCCGTTATTGTAAGCACATGTCTGTCAGCGTGTCCTTTTTCCATATTATACATATTATATTTTGCAAAGGAAACAAAAAAAACGGGAACAACCAAATTGCTTCCCCGTTTTTACGCGTTGCCAGTCAATTTGCCAAACCGCTCATTGCTTCCGTGCCGCCCTACTCCCAATCGCGCGGATAAGTGGCGACAACGGACAGTGTTCGGTCTTCTTCATCGCGCATAATGCTAATGATATAGTCGGGTTCGCCATTCTTCGTTTCATCTACTATATATATTTTGGCACCTGCCAACTCGTTGTCATCGTCATTCTCTATGATGTTTCCACCGCTTATTATACGCTTCTGCATTGCTGCTGCCTCTGCAAGGTCTTTCACTTCCACACCGAGCGTAATGGTGGACAGTCTGCCCTCATCATCGAACTGCACTATCATCAGGTCATAGTCTGTACCGTTGCGTTCCACGTTTGTTATCAACAGAGAATTGGCTTCCTCGTCTATTATTATACTGTCGCATTCTATTTCCACCTCGGAGGCCTCTTCCACGGTCATTCCGAAGTTAAATCCCAACACGTTCTGCGCGTTCATGGCTGTGCTCGTAACGATGAATGCGAAAAAAAACAACAATCTTTTCATTATCATTATATAAAATACGGCTGCAAATTTAAACGAATAGTCGTTAACCGCCAAAATTAACATGAAATATTTTTAATATTGACTTCATTTATTGATTTTAGTCTGCAACGTGATGGAACGAATTAACGTTACGACAAAAAAATACCGCGGCGTGACCGTATAATCGTCCAACCGCGGTATTCTCAATCGTAATTATTGAACTGTTTCAAGAGTACCATATCGTGGAATTTGAGTATTCCTTGTACATTTCGTCCTCGTCATTATACACATTGTCAAGTTCGAAATCTTCCTGATTGTGACATTTCGGCTTAATTTTCATGGCAAAACCTCCTCATATTTTTTATTATTTCGGTGCCTATTCCCCGAATTTGGTTAAACAATCTCCGACTTAGGTCGTAGCCGGTAAACATATCTCTCATGATGCAAATATATAAAATTATCGGCATACTTACAAATTTACAAGCATTTTTTAACCTGAAACAAGCAATTCTTTTTCCTTGTTTTTAAATTGATTAACATTTTGTTTCGGCAAAATAAATCTTTTTTTGATTAACTTTGCGCCTTGAATAAAAAACGGAACAGTTGTAAATGAACTTTTTTAAAGCATTGTTCGGAGGAAAAACAAAGACTCCCGAAGAGGAAAAACAAGACTCGGAAGCACATGATTTCGACGTGCTGAAATATGACGGCAAGCAGGCATTGACACAAGGGGATGCAGATTATGCCGTGAAATGCTTGTCGCATGCGCTGAAAATAAAAGACGACCCGGAGACACGCGACTATCTCAGTCAGGCACTGATTGCCAAGGGCGAACTGCTCATGGCATACGAGCACCTGAGAAAATTGTCGGAAACAGAGCCGGACAATATTAGAATATACATGCGAATGGCGAATGTAGCATATATGTTGGACGACTATAATGCCATGGCAAATTCTTGCGAAAAGGCAATGCTTATAGACAAGGACATGCCGGAAATCGTGTACTTATACGCACAAGCCTGCATCGGACAGGGAGACACCACGAATGCAATCGCAATGCTGACAAAGGCAATAAGCCTGCGCAACGACTATAGCGATGCCTACCTTCTGCGCGGCGAGACGTTGCTCGGAAACGGCAAACTTGACGAGGCCTCGGAAGATGCCGAATGGTTGATGGAACACCATGCAGACATTGAAGAAGTGCTGTTGCTCAAAGCAAGGCTTGAGAAAGCGAAAGGAAATGACAACAACGCCATGAAAACATACGACAAAGTGCTCGATGTAAACCCGTTCTCGACAGAAGCATACAGGAATAGAGCTGCATTGAAACTTGCAAGGGGAGACAAAGACGGGCATGATGAAGACATGCGGAAAGCCGATGAGATTCTACCCACGGCGGGCGAAGAGGACATCGAAAAGAAGATGGAACAGGCATACAAGGATAATAATCCTTACGGATTTTAAATAAGAAATCACACTCACATCATATCACAACAAGGCATTTAAATCATTATTTTTTATTTTTATGAAGAAGAGATTCTACTCAATCGGGGTTGCAATGCTTTTATGTATTGCGGCAATAGCAGGACCGGTAACGCCGAAAGAGGCACGTCAAAAGGCTCTGCAGTTTATGAACAAGAACAGTAAAAAAAACGTGAAAGCCGTAAAAATGGCAGGCAACGTAACAAAAGGTGTTATAACAGATGCCACTACGATACAAGATTACTATGTATTCAATGCCGAAGAAAATAATAGTTTCGTTATAATAAGCGGGGAAGACCGACTGCCGGAGGTATTCGGATATGGCGAGAACGGCTGTCTTGACACAAAGAACATGCCGGAGAACATGAAGACGATACTTGACATGTATGCAAGATTGGTAAAATATGTGGCAAGCAAACCGGAAGGTTACACGCCGAGAAACATTTCGCTAACTGCACGACAAGCAAAGAACGACATTCCTAAAATTATGAAATCGGAATGGGATCAGGGTTCCCCTTACAACAGACTGTGTCCTCAGGACGGCTATAATCGCTCCTACACGGGATGTGCTGCCACGTCAATGGCACAAGTGATGTACCATCACAAATGGCCGGAAAAAGCATGTAAGCAGATTCCGTCATACTACTCGGAAACATTGAAGAGAACGCTCGACGGTCTTCCCGAAACCACTTTCAAGTGGGAGAAAATGAAAGATACATACAGCCGGTTCACACCCGACCCTGACAAAGCAGTGGCAACACTCATGCAATACTGCGGATACAGCATAGAGATGAGTTACTCTTATCAAGGTTCCGGTGCTTACTCGTTCTACCAACCGTATGCACTTAGAAAATATTTTGGCTACGACAAGAAGACACGTCTGCTAAACAGAGACGATTTCAACCTCGAAGTGTGGAACAACATCATATATAACGAACTCGCAGAAGGTCGCCCGGTGGTGTACAGTGGAGTGACAACAAAGAATGAGGGACACTCGTTCGTAATCGACGGTTATCGCAAGAGTGACGGTTTCTACCATGTTAACTGGGGTTGGAGCAGTACAAGCGATGGCTACTTTGACATCACGATACTCAATCCGGACAACACCTCGAGCGCAGGTTCGGCATCGACAAACGAGGGCTTTTCAATCGAACAGGACGCAATAATCGGCATGCAGAAGCCTACCGGAGAGCAAGGCGAGTTCGAGGAATACATGGATTCGCACATAAACTCGCTCAAAAACAATATAATCGACTGTTCTTATTTCAACTTTACACCCAACAAAAACTCATTTGATTTGGGTATCGGCTGCTATGACAATGACGGAAACATAGTGGTACTAAAAAAAGAATACAGTTACGAATTTAATAGTTTGACATATGCAAAAAGCGTAAAATACGATCTTAAACAACTAATCAATACACCGGGAAAATACAAAGTGTTCCCCATCTGTAAACTGAGTTCGGCACAGAAATGGCAGCCCGGCGACGCGACAGACTATATCTATGTAGAAGCTACACTCGACACA
The DNA here is from genome assembly GCF_003932845.1 of Prevotella sp. OH937_COT-195. Lineage (GTDB taxonomy): Bacteria > Bacteroidota > Bacteroidia > Bacteroidales > Bacteroidaceae > Prevotella. The sequence goes on along the minus strand of NZ_RQZH01000002.1, from coordinate 220,337 downwards.
GACGGAAATTTGAAAAGTGTGATGTACCCGCTTGCAGAATTGCACGTTGACAAGATGGAACTGAGCGACCCTACGGCAATACACGAAGAGATGACTGCAACATACACCATAGTCAACGAAAAGGACGAGACTAGGGAGTGCGTACTCTCATTCATGGCAAAAAGCGAAGACGTAAAAGACATAATCAAGAAAGAAGTGAAATTCGAAACAGATGCCAAAGAAACTAAGACGGTCGTTGTCAAGTTCACTCCGAAGCGTAACGGAAACTACCGGTTCATTCTCGCATACGACAAAGAATACAATTCATGCATCTCCGACGAGACCCACAAACTCGGAGGTATAGAACCGAAATTGGAGTCCGACTTTGTAATTGAAGACTGCAATAGTGAGGGAATGGATAATTTCGTGTATTCAAACGTTGCAAAAGGAAATCTCGTAATCAAAAACAACGGTGAGAAAGCATACATCGGAAAAATACGCATACAACTTGCACGCCGCAAGAAAAATGGTATGAACACTATTGAAAAGAAAATAGAGAAGCCGGTGAAAATAGAAAAGAGCGCAACCATGGAAATACCGTTCGAATTCAAAAAACTTACCATTGACAAGAAATACGCACTCATATTCTCGTACGAGTTCAACGATTATGTAAAGGCAAAAGAGTATGTATTCACTGCAAAAGATGCCAATACGAATGCAATCGAGACACCGGAAACAGCAGTGCAGAACAACGACAACGTACCCGTTCATGACATTATGGGACGGAAAGTAAACACCGACGGAGACAACCTGCAACGTGGCATTTACATCAAGAACGGTAAAAAACACGTGAAAAAATAATCCGTAAACGATATTCGTAACAGCCGCAAGCGGCAAAAGACGAAACAAAGGATACGTTCAAGTCCCGCTTCAAACATGTTGAGGCGGGACTTTACAATTACACGGGGAATATACCCCGCCGAAAAGTATTTGACAGAAAAAAGAGAACAAACCATGAAACTTGACTTGGAGAGTCTGAAATTGCCGAAAGAAACGAAACGACCTTTCGTAATAGCAGGGCCGTGCAGCGCAGAGACAGAGGAGCAGGTAATGACAACCGCAAAGCAACTGGCACGAAACGGATTCCGTATATTCCGTGCAGGAGCATGGAAACCGCGCACAAAACCGGGAGGATTCGAGGGACACGGCGAGCCGGCACTGGCATGGCTGAAGCAAGTACGGGAAGAAACGGGAATGATGGTGACAACCGAGGTGGCAACACCGGAACACGCAGAACTGGCAATGAAATACGGTATTGACATGCTGTGGGTGGGAGCAAGAACAACTGCAAACCCCTTTGCAATGCAGGCATTGGCAGACTCGCTGCGCGGAACAGACATCACGGTGCTCGTGAAAAACCCCGTAAATCCGGACATAGAATTGTGGATAGGAGCATTCGAACGGCTCAACGGCAGCGGACTGAAACGGCTCGCGGCAATACACAGAGGTTTCTCGAGTTACGACAAGACGTTATACCGAAACAAACCGATGTGGCAAATACCAATCGAACTGCGAAGAAGGATACCCGAACTGCCTGTGATATTCGACCCGTCGCACATCGGGGGGAAACGCGAACTGATTGCTCCACTGTGCCAACAAGCAATGGATCTCGGAACAGACGGACTGATAATAGAAAGCCACTGCAAACCTGACGAGGCATGGAGCGATGCGGCACAGCAAATAACACCGGATGTCCTCGGAAATATAATAGCCAATCTGAAAATACGTGACGCAGCCGATGAAACGGGGAGAATTGCCCAACTGCGACAACATATTGACGAACTCGACGAACAGGTTATGGAAATACTCGCAAAACGAATGCGCGTATGCCGCGAAATCGGACAATACAAGAAGGAACATAACATAACCGTACTTCAGACACGGAGGTACAACGAAATTCTCGACAAACTCGGTGTGCAAGGCGAAATGTGCGGAATGAATGCAGACTTCGTGAAAAAAATATATGCGGAAATACACGAAGAGAGCGTCAGACAGCAGATTGAGGTTATTAACAAATAGATGAAAAGGTAATGAGGAGACTTATGACGGCGGCATGCCTCATAATTATATTAAACAGTGCAGCCGGACAACAACACGGCAGAAACAGTCACCCGTTCGCATTTGTGGAACTGAACTGCGAGAACCTCTTCGACACATCGCACGACTCTCTTAAACAGGACACCGAGTGGCTCGATGGCAGTCCGAGGCACTGGACACCCAAACGGTATTGGCAGAAACTGAACAACATAGGCAAGGAAATAATAGCATGCGGAGAGTACGGCGACGAATGGCGACTGCCGGACATCGTGGCTTTATGCGAGGTTGAAAACGACAGTGTGATGAGAGACCTCGCAAAGAGGTCGTTGTTGCGCAAGGCACGCTACGAATATGTGATGACCGAAAGTCCCGACGTGCGCGGGATTGATGTGGCAATGATGTACAGTCCGTCATCGTTTCATCTCATTACCCATCGCGGCATACGCACAGCCCCGCTCGAAGGCATGCGCCCCACACGCGACATTCTATATGCCTGCGGCACCATAATCGGCGGTGACACGCTCCACATTTTCGTCGTTCACGCACCGAGCAGGTACGGCGGCGAACGTGCCACGAGACCAAACCGTATGCAGGTGGCAAAAACACTCGCGGCGGCAACAGACTCGGTGTATGCTCTTTCGCCCGACGCCGCCATACTCGTTGCTGGCGATTTCAACGACATTCACGACGACCCGGCACCGAGTTTGTTGTACCGGCACGGCATTACGAACATTACATGTAAAGCAACGGGCAGCAACGGAGCCGGAGGAACATACAAATTCAAAGGCGAATGGCAGAGCATAGACCACATAATGGCATCGCCTAAGATGGTGAAAAGACTGACTGACACACGCATTGCCGACCACCATTTTCTGCTCGAAGACGATGAAAAATACGGCGGGAAAACACCACTGCGAACATACCACGGGTTCAGATACAAAGGAGGATACAGCGACCACCTGCCGCTCGTGGCACGATTCAACATTGAAGTGCCGGAATAATGAAACACAAAACAGGCGAAATTGCAAACCAATTTCGCCCAAATTACTCGGCAAATCCGCCTAAATTGGAATTGTAAAGGCACGAAAGCATTATGTCGCATACATTAAACGGAGTATTCTCAAGCATTGAGAAGTATGCTCACAATGCGTTCTGCCGAGCGGCCGTCCCAACGTTCGGGAATGTCAGACTGTTTCCATCTGCCCGCCACAAGGCTTTCGAGCGCGGCAGACAACTGTGCGGCATCTTCGCCCACGAGAACATTCGAGCCAACTTTTACCGTCTCGGTATGCTCCGTATAACTGTTCAGGGTTATACACGGCACACCGTTGAACGTGGCTTCCTCTGCCACATTGCCCGAGTCTGTTATTACACCTTTGGCGTGAGATGTCAAATAGCCGAACTCAAGGTAACTCATCGGAGACACCATTCTCACGCGGTCTTCCCCCTCAATGTCGCCAAGCAAGTCGCTCACAACGGCTCTTGCCTCGTTGCGCAAAGGTGCAATGACCGGTGTTTCGCCCGCCTTTGACAATATGGCTGTCAACATCTCGCGCAGATTGTCGCGGTCGGAAATGAGTGCCTTGCGGTTGAGAGTGAACACGATGTATCCGCCTTCATGCAGCGAATATTCGTCGAAAACGGCGGGACGCAACCATCTGCCGTGGTTGAAACGCAGGTTGTCTATGAGTATGTTCCCCACCATATACACTCTGCTCTGTTCCGTTCCTTCCCTGCTTGTTATGCAGTTGTTGCTTATTCCCGCTGTAAACAACAGGTCTGACAAGCCGTCGATAACGAGACGGTTTATCTCTTTCGGCATGTTAATGTCGAACGAACGCGTGCCTGCCACGAGATGAGCCAGTTTTGCACCTTGTTTCTTTGCCACTATTGCGGCTGCCATTGTCGATGCGAGGTCATCTACAACGATGACCACATCGGCGGGACTCTGTGTCAGATAATGCTCAAAAGCACTCATTACCTTGCCCGTAAGTTCGTTCAGGCTCTCACAGTCTGCCTCGAGAAAAGCATCCGGACGCGATATTCCGAGGTCGTTGAACAGCGAATCCTCAAGCGTGTCGTCATCGCTTCTCCCCGTATAAACGAGTCGGTAGCATATTCCTTCGGTTTTCTCTATTGCGCGGATAAGCGGTGCCACCTTTATGAAATTCGGCCTCGCTCCAGCAACTATACATATTTTCTTCATCTTCTTGGTTTTTAAATTAGTCAAGGAGTTTTGCAATTATGTGGTTGAAATATCTGCTACTCAAAAACTCCTTAACCACCAGCCTACTCTGCCTTGAACAAATCTTTTATTCCTCCTATCGAGCCGAGCAGGTTTGTTGCCTCGTACGGCAGATATACGGTTCTCGACTGTTCTCCGTTTGCCAGTTGCTCCATCATCTGTATATACTTCTGTGCGAGCAGATAGTTGGCGGGATTGGTACTCTGCCCCACCGCCTCCGTAATCTTTCCTATTGCGACTGCCTCTGCCTCCGCCTTGCGTATTTTTGCGGTGGCCTCTCCCTCGGCTCTCAATATAGCCTGCTGCTTGTCTGCCTCGGCACGGTTTATGGTAGATGTCTTTTCTCCTTCCGACTGTAATATGGCAGCCTGTTTCTGTCCCTCGCTCGTGAGTATCGTTGCACGCTTGTTTCGCTCTGCCTGCATCTGTTTCTCCATGGCGTTCAGCACGCTCTCCGGCGGTGTTATGTCCTGCAGTTCCACCCGGTTCACTTTTATGCCCCACTTGTTTGTGGCATCATCGAGTACCGCACGCAGTTTGGTGTTTATCGTGTCGCGCGATGTCAGTGTCTGGTCGAGTTCCAATTCTCCTATTATGTTACGCAGTGTTGTCTGCGTTAGTTTTTCAATGGCGTTGGGAAGATTGTTTATTTCATATACCGCCTTGAACGGATCCACTATTTGGAAATACAGCAAGGCATTGATTTTCATCTGAATATTATCCTTTGTGATAACGTTCTGCTTGTCGAAATCGTACACTTGTTCGCGCAGGTCGATAGTCGTACTGTACGCGTATTTTCCGCTGCGCAGCGTAACTATATCTTTTGCTCGGTCGAAGAACGGTATGATGACGTTTATACCCGGCTGCAACGTTGCATGATAACGGCCAAGACGTTCTACTATCATTGTCTCGCTCTGAGAGATTATCACGAGACTCTTCTTTACAAGCAACAGTGCAAGCAAAACTATCACTATTGCTGCAATAAGTGGTGTGGTCATAATTATTGTTTTTTATTATATTGTTAATATTTGCCTTTGCGGATATGTCGTTATATGGTTCGGGACTTTTATTACCACACTCAACATTCCTCCACCGTTATGATTATGCTTTCCAGCCCCACGACACGCACCTTTGTGCCTTTGTCTATCTGACTGTTGTCGGCAGAAACGGCCTTCCAGTCATCTCCGTCAATTGCCACACGTCCGTGCCCATCGGCATTTATCGTCTCGCTCACCATTCCCTGACGTCCTATCAGGGCATCGGCATTGCTCTTGCGATCGGGGTCGTTGCGGTGAAAATATTTAATCATTACCGGTCGCACAAAGAACATGCAGAGTATTGAAAAGACTGCAAAAGCGAGCAACTGCCACAAAAAGGACACTCCCGTGAGCGACAAAACGGTGGTAATGCCTGCACCTATGGCGAAGCACAGTATGAAGAAATCACCGCTGGTAAGTTCGAGTATCAGCAACAGGAATGCCGTTATCACCCATAACTGCCACAAGTTTTGTGCAAAATATTCGTATATTCCCATTTCTTTTTATCTTTGTTTTATTATCCGAAAATTTGGTATCTGTCATATTTTTCCACTCTTCCTCATCAACTTGTAACGGTCGGGGAAAGTCATCTTGCAATATTTACGCCAGCCGCACGTGCCATTGTCTGCCTCATCGAGATAGTGCATGTCATTCTCGTTCAGGTACGCTTCCATCTCGAAAGGATTGAGATAATATGCCAGTCGGCCGCCTTTCCTGTCAAGACGTATGCCTTTCAGCCATTGCACGATGTATAAGAGGTAGTATCGGAACCAGTTGTTATCGGTGTTCTGCGCCTGCCTCAGATGTATCATTTCGTGATTTTTCATTACCGAATATTCTCGGTTGAGCGAATCGGCAACATCCTGATTGTTGGTGTATATCCGCCCGAAGAACGTTATCCCGGAAAATCCTTTTCTGCAAAGGAACGTGTTTGTCATTGCAGGCATGTCTTTTATACGGCTCGGACGTTTGGCACTTAATATGGCAGTCAGCAGATTCATTATTGGATGTTGCATAATATCCCACCCACGCACATTGACATTATCCTGCGGCATGGGAGTCGATTCTTCGGTGCAAATATATTAAAAAGAATTCAAACTGCCAAATTTCAAGCAGGTGTTCAAAATTAATTATCTGTATATTTATGTTTATTTTTCAGTATGTACGCTGTATGTAATAAAGAGTGTGGCAGACTGCACAACTAATGACTGTCGACAGTATGACGAAAGCAAAACGTGAAGAGAATGGTAAAAGGAAAAACAGACAAAAACATAAATAGTCGCCTCTTAAAAAAGAAGAATAACTTTTCGGTGAAGTGGGCTTTTTAAGGAACGGTTAGTTAAATTTGCCATAGTTTTTCGTTACCTTCCATGCTGTATTAATGGTATCTCACTGTGTTACAAACACTCTCCAACTTCCATCTTTCTCTCCACGTTCTACGTATTTCTTCTGAATCAAATGGTCAAGAAGTTTCTGTATAGCCGTCACGCTAATGCCTGTCACTCCTTTCATATCTGCTAAAGTCAGTGTAGGTTCTGTACGCATGGCATTGAGAATTTTTGTATAATTAGGTGTTCGGAATGTTATACGTTCTCCATCATACCACCAAACATTCTCATCTTTCTCACTTACAAACAGTACAGCGTTGTAAACTTCAGTGGTCACCAAATCATTGAAGTATTTTAGGAATGGACGAATATCCTTGATGTCAGCATGAGCACCATCGCCGGGAACCCGACCCACCTCTAAATCTGCCTGATATAAAGCCTCTAAGTATTTTGTCTTATTTCGGCTACGCACAACAATCATCGGGTAGTCGTGGCGTGCCAGAATGAAGTTTGCCATCAGACGGGCAATACGTCCGTTTCCATCCTCAAACGGGTGGATGCGGATATAACGGTAATGGAACAATGCAGCTAATTCCACAGGCGATAGTTTACCTTCCTGCTCTGCTGTATTATACCAATCCACAAGATTTGTCATCAGTCCGTGAGTTTCCTCTGGCGAGGTATATTCGAAGCGGTCTCCATATCGTGTAAGCACGCTATTAGGACGGGTTTTATACTGACCGGCATGGATAACGTAACTTGTCTGCTGACCACCTGGCAAGTTGCGATACACGATATAGTCCTCCCTCAACAGCGTCTTATGCAGAGTACGTATAAAGTTCGGAGTCAGTGGCATCTCCTTCACTGCAACTTCCTCAATCATCATCTTTAATGCCACATTACTGGCAGTCATTTCCTGCACGTCTCTCACATCAGCTTCACCAATAACCTTGCCAAACAACAGCAGAATCTCCGTCTGACCATAGGTAAGAGTATTACCCTCGATGTGGTTACTGTTATAGTTGAAGTCCACAGTAAAACGCCGACTAAGCCGCTCCATATCCTTTTCAGATAACGGCTGCAAATTCTGCCACGCAGCAAGAGCTTTCTTTAAATTAAGATACTTCATACAGATGATTTTTGCGCAAAGATACTAAAAAGTCTTCAAAATAGTTATAACATTATAACCTTTTGAAATATTTAACTTCAAGAATGTTATGAGAGGATTCAAGAAGCAAGTGCAAAATTAAAGTTAAGAATATGAAAAACAAAAACTTTTCCAATCAAAAATAATGTAACGTCGAATTATTTTATTATCTTCGCAACGATAAACAGATGATATTACGAAACGTATGTCATTATTATTAATAATAAAAACGAAATGGGCTTATGAAAAAAATGTTGATAATGGCAGCAATGATGCTTATTCCCATGATTTCGTTCGGACAGAGCGTGTATGACCGAGCCGGATCTTATAAAGGAAAAGTTGAAAGTGACGGAAAAATATATGACCGCACAGGGGCATACATGGGAAAAGTGGATGGCAACGGAAGTATATATGACCGCACAGGGGCGTACAAGGGAAAGATTGACCGAGGCAATTTCTATGACCGCTCGGGGTCGTACATGGGTAAGATTGATAACAACGGTAGCGTGTATGACCGCACGGGGGAGTACATGGGAAAGGTTGACGGAAGCGGCAACATCTACGACCGAACAGGCTCATATACAGGAAAGGCACAGAACGTTAAGGAAGCCACCACCGCTGCAATAAGTTTCTTCGGAATGTTCATATTAAACTAACAAAGTAACTGGAAACACCCAATATACAGGGCATGCCATATCTGTGGCATGTCCTGAATTATTTGTCAAGGACAAAAACATATCCCATTATGCCGAATGATAACGGCTCGCCAAGCATGCTGCTCGTGCTGCAAAACACATAATCATCATATTTAAGAGCGTGATTAAGCACAAGTCTTGAGTACGAACCGACATCTGTTGCGCCTTTTGCATCAACATCAAGTTTCTTGGCATAATGCTCCGTTATCGCATCTACATGTCTCTCCTTTGCGGGATTAAATAAAAAGCAAGCCACTGCCAATACTGCAACTGCCGTAAATATGATCGTAAAAGTCTTTTTCATCACCAATATTTGTTATTGTCAATATTATAATTTCGTATGTTAAAAGCAATATATAGTAATTAAGAATCTTCACGTTACATGATGTTATGTTGCAAAGATATAAATTATTTCACATAAAACACCGGTTCCGGATAATAATTATTGTAAATACTTCATGATGAACATTATATCATCATTGAGAACTTTGTGTTTCTTTGACAACCTGCCCAATGCACTTGTTGAATATGTAATTGAGGACAAAAGAAAGCGATGTCTTTTCTAATTGCTTATACCTAAGCAGGAGGTATCTTTCAATTCGTGAGCAAAACAGGCTCAGTCGAAATATCATTGGTCTAAAATCTTTGTTTATATTAAAGTTCAATATAACAATTATGCAATCATTCCGCGTTTATCAATGATTTCGATGTTCGTTGATGGTTTCTTTGGCAATAGATTATAAGCGATTAGTTCTTACCATATCCTCCTTCTCATACCGAAAACCAAATACACAAAATTCGGTAAAAACGCAAAGGGCTATCCTCACGGACAGCCCAAGCATATTATACAAAAACATTATGAATTTTATTTAGCGAACAAGATTCTAAAAAGTTTATCTTATATTCCAATAGATGTGTTTCGCATTACATTTAATCTTATTGTGCCTTGTTGCAAGTGCGGCACTTCCGCTCGCAGTAGCGTTCGCACTGAGCACATATATCGTAACCAAGCATGGCACCGAGAATGAAATCTTCTTCGGGCGATAATTGGTTTAGAGGGCGTGTAACCATCATTCTGATGGCATCAAGACACTCTCTTTTGCCGAAGAACAAGTTCAGCCGGTCGTTGCCTACGGGCTGAACGATGTAACTTATGCCCTGACGCTCCAAACGATGTATGGCAAAATCCTCGTAGCGGCGGTTGAAAGTGTAGAGTACCATGTTACGCACTCCTTTCTTATACTCATAGATATGGTTCATGAGTACTTTCATATCAACGGGCATCACTTCGGCTTTCATATTCATTAATTATTATTTGAGACTGTCTTTTATCTGTCCGAGCCACGCATCAATGCGGCTGTCGGTTTGGTCGTCCTCGTTAATATCGTCAAGAGCAAGTCCCACGAATTTGTTATCCACCACTGCATCGGAGTCGTCGAAAGTATATCCTTCCGTTCCAACTTCGCCCACAAGTGTGGCACCACCTGCCTTGGCAGCATCGTAGAGTTCTTTCATTGCACTACAGAAAGTGTCGCTGTAACTTGCCGAGTCGCCGCAACCATACACTGCAACCACTTTTCCTGCAAGGTCGGCTCCTTTCAAAAGATCCACGCCATCATACCAGTCATCCTGCAATTCGCCTGCACCCCATGTAGAAGTACCTATGAGCAGATTATCGTTTTCTGCCAAAACTGCGGTGTCAAGGTCGGTAACATTGATTGCTTTTGCACCAACTTTTTCTGCGATTTTCTCTGCGATTGCCTCGCAAGTACCGGTTGAAGAACCGTAAACAACTATTGTCTTTCCCATTTTTAGTTATTCAGTTAAAATTATTTTTTAATTTACGGTTGCAAAGATAAATCAAAAAAAAGATACATGCAATACCTAAAAATGGTGGTTTATACAAAATACCTAATTATTATGATGTAACAAAATGGGTATATAAAATTATTAATTTTCAATTCTGACAAGCGTTGATCCGTGCAAGGTTTTATCGGGAGAGGTTAATTGAACGACATACAAACCTTTGGAAAATTTGTCCATGCCGACCTCTGCCGTCTCCGTTCCTGCCGCTATATTTCCTTTATAGAGCATGCTTCCTGACACATTATATATATATACTTGTACGGGAAAGTCAGACGGACGGGCAAAATCAATATGCAGAGTTGACGAACGATCAAGCCAGAAATCGACACATGTCGGCTGACTGTCGGATATGCCTTCCACGGCATCAATGCCGAGTATGCGCAACAAACCCCGATATACGTCTATCTCACCGTATCCGTAAAGATTGTTGGGATACTCGAGCGACGGATCGATATGATTGCAAGTCTCGCTGAAAAGCGAAAGAACGTCATCGGGGTTGAGCAACGGATCGGCTTGTAGCCACAAAGCGATGCAACCGGAAACCATGGGGGTGGAAAACGAAGTTCCGAGCGTAGCCTGCCAAGGGTATTTGCGACGGCGGAACTCGCTGATGCTTACCATGGAGGCTGGATATGGATATTTATCATACACGAAACTGTTGGACGTGGTAATGATGTTGGAGCCCGGGGCAACGACATCGGGCTTTATGCGACCGTCGAAAGTTGGGCCGCGACCGGAATAGTAGGCCAAAACACCCTCCTCGGCATCCACGTTACCAAGTTCCTCTCCCTTGTAATTAACATATTTGGAACGGTAACTCGTGGCACCGACACATATTATTCCCGGAGCACTGCCCGGAGAATATATGGTATGGCTCTTCTCTGCATCGATGAGAGAGGTATCTATGCCGTTCCCGATGAAATATCCGGAAATGCGGTAGAGTTCCACGTCAGACTCCTTGCCTGCCAACTGAACCGACACGGGCTGCCCGACACCGAGCATGCCGTTGGTAGTTTTTATCATAACATCAACCATTACACGGTCGGTATCGAATACATTAGGATAAGCGGCAAGGCTTACCACATAGCGTGAACCATGCAGACGAACCGTGTCGTTGAGAACAGAATCGTTACAAGCAATTACCGACGAGAGACTATACTCCGCACTTGCAACGGCATTGGAGGCATCGTAGGCATTGAGCCGGAATGCAAACTCGCCGGCAGCAGAGATGCGAAGATACGCCTTACTACCCTTTCCCTGAAGGAACATACCTGCACTCTCTTTGCCCGACGGCTTGTGAATATAAGTGTGATAATGCCCTTCGTTGCCTGCCGAAGCCACTATTATCCTGCCCGGACCGCTCATTTGCCGCAACACCTCGTAGAAAAGTTGTTCGTCGGAATCCTGCATTTGGTGACTTCCCTCGCTGAACGACACAACGCACGGCTTTCCTTGAGACTGCGCATAATCGAGTGCATACTTGAAACCGAGTGCGTCTGTGGCAGAGGTATATTTATATAAGTCTTGCTTGCTGATGAATATCGTGTCGCTCGTCACGGCATTACTCACCGCCACAATGTCACTTTCGAAGGCTATACCGCGGTAAGGCGTACCGTAACCCGTGCCTGCCAGCACACCGAGAGTGTAGGTGCCATGACCATTTTCGATACCATCGCGCGAATGTTTATACCCGAGTATCGCCTCCTCGGTGGTGTAGTCGGCACCAACATATAGCGTGCTTCCCACGGTATCGGTGGACAGCATGTCCCAAAACCGTTTTATGCGGTATCGGGATTGGTCGGCATTATAGAAATTGGGATTGGTAAGGTCGAATCCTATATCTTGTATTCCGACAACTACTCCGTTGCCCGTAAACGCTTGCGGCAAACGCGTACCGGAATGCACTTTGTCTGCACCGATAATCGTAACCGATTTGTCGAGCGACTCGGTATGCATCGGCGAAGCCTCTATACGTTCGACATCGCGCTCGCATGCCATGGCACGCAGGTTTCCTATTGGAATATCGGCAATATGTATGTCACCGAAAGAAACGAGAGTGCGACAGCCGTACTTGTCCATAACGGCAGCGGCATCACCCTTTATTCGCACAAAAGCACATATACTTGCATTGCCAACATGCCCTGCGACACCGACATTGAAATTTCTCCCTGCGGTATTCTCATCGGCAGAAAATGAAGCCATTCGCACCATCGGCGACATCTTGCCAAATGCAACAGACTGTGCAACAGCGACAATGGCAGTCGCAATGAGCAACAACAATAACAAACCGCGTTTCATAAATAAATGTTTTCTTTGCTGCAAAGTAAAGAAAAAAAAACGGAAACAGCAAGTTTAAAGACACAAAACTAATATTAAACCACAACAAAGAAACATTATTATTCATGGTAATCGAAATCTCCGAGAACTATTAAACCCAAATCTGTCATTAGACCGCATTTGCTTAGATTTGCTATTGTTGTTACGCTTCCCAACCGCTTTAGCCCGCTTGCTGCCATCTGCGCAGCCATTACATCTCGACGCAGCCCGCCACTCCTTCGATGAAACTGCCGCACATCTGCTCAACAACCGAACAAAATCGGTTGAGGGTTCTAATGACCGATTGGGGTTAAAATTCACATATTTAAGATAACCGACTAATACTGCGACAGAGCAAAATTATCGGAATTACGTGCAATGCCGTAATCTTTTTGACACGATTTCAGCCTAATGTCAGATAAAAACGTTATCTTTGCAGCCATAAGAACAAAATGAAAAGAAATGGAAAATAATACCAAGAACATGTTTTTAGCAGTGGCATACAAGTTGTATGCCATCGAGAACGGTCAAGAAGATTTCATAGAAGAAGCGACAACGGAGACTCCATATACGTTCCTTAGTGGTTTTGGAATGGTACTTCCTGCGTTTGAAGATGCTTTGGTGGGAAAACAGAAAGGCGAGAAATTCGAAATAGTACTTGACAAGGAACAAGCATACGGCGACCACGACGACGAGGCTGTGATAGAACTAGGGCGCGACGTGTTCTGTATTGACGGAAAATTCGACGACAAGAGGATATTCCCCGGAGCAGTAGTGCCGTTACTCAACGAGGAAGGACAACGTTTTCAAGCTACCGTGGTGAATGTAGATAAAGAACACGTAAAAGTTGATCTAAACTATCCGTTGGCAGGCAAATCACTCAAATTCTGCGGTCACATCGTGGAAAATCGCGAGGCTACGAACTCCGAGATAGAGTCGTTGGTTTCACAGATGAGCGGAGGGTGCGACTGCGGTTGCGGCGGTGGATGCAACAACGGAGAAGGCGGTTGCAACAATGAAGGCTGCGGCTGCGGCAATGAAGGTTGCAGTTGCGGAGACTGCAACTGATTTTACCATTAATTCCATCACCCCATGCGCAACACTTTCGGCAAAATCTTCACGCTCACCACATTCGGAGAAAGTCACGGCGAAGCCATCGGAGGCATAGTAGATGGCATGCCGGCAGGCATTGAAATAGACACCGATTTCATTCAGCACGAACTGAACAGAAGACGCCCGGGGCAGAGCCAAATAACAACCGACCGAAAGGAAGAGGACAAGGTGGAACTGCTCAGCGGTGTTTTCGAAGGGAAATCTACGGGAACACCGATAGGGTTTATTGTGCGCAACGCCAACCAACAGTCGCAAGACTATGATAGCATACGGGGCATATTCCGTCCGTCGCATGCCGACTACACATATTATAACAAGTACGGACTGCGAGACTATCGCGGAGGGGGACGCTCGTCGGCACGCATAACCATAAGCAGATGCGTGGCGGGAGCATTGGCAAAATTGGTACTGAAAAGGGTTGGAATAAGCATCGCGGCATACACATCGCAGGTGGCAGACATCACGCTCGACAGTGACTACACACAGTACGACCTCTCGCAGACAGAGACAAACGCAGTTAGATGCCCCGATGCGGACAAGGCCGTAATGATGGAACGTTTAATAACACAGGTAAAAAACGAAGGCGACACCGTGGGAGGAGTGGTGACATGTGTAGTAAAAGGGTGTCCCGCAGGGCTCGGAGAACCGGAGTTCGGGAAACTGCATGCCGACCTCGGTGCTGCAATGCTGAGCATAAACGCTGCAAAAGGCTTTGAATACGGAGACGGTTTCGACAGTGCTTTCGCACGCGGAAGCCGGAACAACGACATATTCAAAATATGCAACGGCAAGGGCGAAAGGATTGACACGACGACAAATCACAGTGGTGGAATACAGGGCGGAATAAGCAACGGACAAGATATTTTCTTCCGCGTGGCTTTCAAGCCGGTGGCAACGATAATGATGGAACAACCTACCGTTGACGTTGAAGGTAACGAAACTACGATGAGGGCAACCGGAAGACACGACCCCTGTGTCGTGCCAAGAGCAGTACCGATAGTGGAGGCTATGGCAGCAATTACCATTCTCGACCACTATTTAATCTCAAAAACTGTAAAAATTTGCTCTTAATTCAATATAAAGCAAAAAAACATGGAAAAAAATTGCAAATAAAAAAAATAATAGTAACTTTGCATTCAGACAGCGGAGGTTTGTGAAAATCACGACTGTCAATTAAGTCTAATTTAGTTTTTGTGTTGGTTGAGGGCGGCTGTTTGGCCGCCCTCTTTTGTAAGGTAAACATTTCGCCGGTATCTGCGCGACATCATATAAACGGCAAACGGCAGGCACATCTTATTTAAATGGTATGCCTGCCGCCCTTATTTTGCAATATGTGGAGTGACTCAATCCTCCAATGCACCTATTATCTCGCTTACGTCACGGCAACCGTGGGCATCGAGCCATTCGTTTATGCCGCGTGCCACCTTTACCGTTACCTGCGGATCTATGAAATTTGCAGTGCCTATCTCAATGGCCGTTGCACCTGCCATGAGGAACTCTATGGCATCGTTGGCATCTGATATACCACCCAGTCCCACGACAGGGATATTGACCGCCTTTGCCACCTGCCACACCATGCGCAGCGCGACGGGCTTGACGGCAGGACCGCTCAGTCCGCCGGTGGCGATGCTTAGAACGGGACGGTGTTTCTCGATGTCGATTGCCATGCCCATTATGGTGTTTATGAGCGACACACCATCGGCTCCCTCGGCTTCCACGGCACGCGCTATGTCGGCTATGTTGGTAACGTTTGGCGAAAGTTTCACTATCAATGTCTTGCCATAACGTTCTCTAACGGCACGCACAACACTTGCCGCACCTTCGCATGTCACGCCGAACGCCATGCCTCCCTGCTTTACGTTGGGGCAGGAGATGTTAAGTTCTATCCCGGGAATATGCTCCAAAGCGTCTATCCTTGCGGCACACTCGGCATAATCGTCTATGCTCGACCCGCTCACGTTCACAATAATATTTGTGTCGATCCTAGCCACTTCCGGATAGATATGTTCGCAAAAATAGTCAACGCCCTTGTTCTGCAAGCCCACGCAATTCAACATTCCACGCGCCGTCTCTGCCATTCTCGGGTAGGGATTGCCCTGCCGTGGGTGAAGTGTTGTTCCTTTGACAATTATGCCGCCAATCTCTTCCAACGGAACGAAATCGGCAAACTCCGGTCCGTAACCAAACGTGCCGGATGCCGTCATCACGGGATTCTTCATCCGTATCCCACCTATATTAACGCTTATATCAGCCATATTCTCTCTTTATTAACCGCTATTATATATATTGTATATAGGGAATTTCTATCAAATTCACCATTTCAACTGCCTTATGTTGAATACCGGACCTTCCGTGCAAACACAAACATTGCCCTCCGTGGTATCTTCCACACAACAAAGACACGCACCTACACCGCATGCCATGCAATTCTCAAGGCTCGCCTCGCACTCTATCCCATTATCTGCGGCATAACGAGCCATGGCCATCATCATGGGCTTCGGTCCGCATGTATTTATCATCGTGAAACGTTCATTGCGCAATATGCTGTGATCCGTGACAAAACCACGCTCGCCTTCAGAACCGTCTTCTGTGGTCACAAACACCCTGCCATACTTGCGAAATTCGTCAACAAGAAGCAAATCGGCAGCCCGGCGCGCACCGAGAAGAAACGTTGGCGCGATGCCTCTCTCACGCATCACCATGCCCATATACAGCAACGGAGCGACACCTACGCCTCCACCGACAAGCAGTACCCGGGCATCTGCAGTCTGCGGCAACGTAAATCCGCGTCCCAACGGCAGTACGCAGTTCAGTGTTCCGCCCTTTACCAACGAGGAAAGACGGCGCGTACCGTCGCCTACGGCGGCTATGAGAAGCCATAGTTCGTTGCGCTCGCGATCTACAAGATTGATCGAAATGGGACGGCGCAGATATGTCGTGGGCGAGTTATCCACCCGCACCTCTGCAAACTGTCCCGGCAACATGGCAGGCAGTTTCTCGCTGTGTGTGAGTTTGACAAGGACATACCTTTCATTAATATTGCACACATCGGAAACCGTAAGGTCAAGGATATATTTCTTCATTCGCCAAAAGTTTTTGGCAAATTTAGACAAAAAAAACGAGAATTAATTGTATATCGTAATAAAAAACAAAATTAATTCACACCATACCAGCGTATGTTTTAAAAGCAAGATGCAGGTACTTCCTACTTACTCTTTGGTACAAAGGTCTCGTAGGTGAGGTCATCGAAATATACCCTTATTTCGGTTATCTGCCTTTGCGGACGCTCTACATATTTTACTTCGGGCTTCACCGTCTGTCTCTGCGACACCTGTTGCATACGCACACCTACATTGGCGGACGATGACCGGGTAACACCGGAGATGCCGCCGGCATCCGACTCACCGAAATCGAGCATGGGTTCTCCTTGTGTACGACCATCCGGAATATCAGTGTTGTCACCCGTATCATCAACTTCGTACATCTTTCCCTTGCCGAACAGCAACCAATCGCTGTTCAGTTTCGGCAGTTTCGACTTAATGGCTTCCACGGTGTTTAGTGTCGCATTCGTGCGACCATTGAAAATACTGCTCAGTGCCGCGGGTGATATTCCGATGAACTGTGCGAACGTCTGTTGAGTCATGTGTTGACTCTCCATTATCTGTCTGATTCTGTCTTTCATCTGCTGATAGGGCTGTTTTTTGCCATTTTTGGCGTTTTTTCTTTCAGTTTACAAAGGTAAAGCGTATTATTTAAATATCCAAATTTTAAGAAATAAATTTTATATTGCAAATTATTACTTTTTGAATTCAAATTTTCAAATCCCGAATTTACTAATTTGAATTTGTGGATTTACATATACAAACATGAATTTCGATTACTAAATCGCTACAAATCCATTGTTTATTGGTATTTTATAATATATTGGTTATTATTCGGTTATTAAGGCATCTTGGGAGTGTAATATTACGATTATGCGTTTTTTACAGCCTAAATGACCTTCGATGTAGGTTTAGAACTAAGGTTATTTGCTATAAAACGCTGATTATTACATATATATAGTATAGAGAATATGTATGGATATATATTTCGTTTACATATCAATAGTTTTGATATTAATATTAAAACATATAACAAGGCAACATGTTTCGTGTTTCAAAAGGGTAAATTTAATGTTTTAAATTGTAAATATTATGCTTGATGCTTGTTGTTTTGTGTTTGTAAATTCACAAAACAAAATGCTAAAAATTGTGAACTATAAATATCGTGTTGGTTATAAAGCGTTTTTTCGTTAAAAACGAGAGAATTACGAACCGATGGCAAAACAAATAATTCCATGCCCCGAAATGGAGAGGAGTTTTTCCCCGAACCTGCTGAAAGTAACGGGAGTTACATAAAAAAAACGTGTCATGACAAAATGCAATTATAGAAAAAAAACGCCCTTTTCGAGGGCGTTTTTCAGTGTAAAATGAAATAAACGAGTTCCTGCATGAGGTCGGAATCGGTGGTATTTCCCTTCCCTATGCCCTTTATTTTAGCATCCGTCTCCCGTAGTTTTGAAATAATTTCAAGTACCTTTCTACCCGGGTAATTTCTCATTCCCGTTATGTAGTCGCGTGCCGCCCACCCGCTTCTCAATCCGAGATGCCGAGCCATTGCCTCCTCGTTTATTTTATCCGGAGCATAGTATGCAATCATCATGTTCTGGAAAAAACTGAAGAGTTGCGGCATGAGTATATACGGTCCTCCAGATTTTGGGTTGCTGCAAAAATATTTCATTATACGGTTAGCCTTCAATACATTTTTCTGTACGATGGCATTTCTCAGTTCATACGGATTATAATCCTTGCTTATGCCTATGTTCTTCTCCACGAGTTCCGGCGTAACGATTTTCTCCTCTCCCGTCAGCGCGAGTCTCAATTTGTCGAGTTCTCCCGTCATTCTACTTAGATCGGCTCCTATGTGGTCGGCAATCATCTGTGCCGCCTTGTGGTCGATTCCGGCTCCATGCTGTTTCAGGTATGTCTCTATGAACGGTGGCAAATCTTGTTCGCGCTTTTTATTGCTCGTGAACACCACCCCGTTTTTTTGTGCGAGTGCGATAATTTTCTTGCGCCCGTCAATCGTTCCGTTCTTGTGGCATATTACAAGTACAGTCGTTGAGAGCGGATTTTCGAGATAACTCTCCAATCGTTCCCACTGCTTCACGCCCTGCGCTTCCTTTACCACAATCACCTGCCGTTCTGCCATCATCGGGAATCGGCGTGCCATGTCGGCAATTTTTGCAGCCGTGGTGTCAGTTCCGAATACCACCGTTTGGTTGAAGTCGCGTTCTTCCTCGCTCAGCGCATTTTCAGAAATGAAGTTGCATATACGGTCAATATAATACGCTTCCTCTCCCATAAGTATATAGACAGGTGCATATTTCCCCGACTTCAAGTCGCGCATCACATTGTCAAAAGACACAGCCGACTTCTTTTCTGCCATATTTTTCGTTTCTTTCGGTTAAAATAAGTAACTTTGCGCCGTGCCATACGCGGCATTCAAAGATTTGGGTTACAAAGTTAATAAAATGTTTCGACTAAACCTACCCGATTACGAAATAAAAATAAAAGAGAAAGACGGCAAGCCTCACATCTTCGATTTTCTGCGGCGCAAATTCGTCGCCTTGACACCCGAAGAATGGGTGCGACAGCATTTTGTGCATTTCCTTGCCGGACACAAGGGGTATCCCGCCGGATTGATTGCCAACGAGGTGGAACTCCGTATCGGGAGCAAGAGGCTGCGATGCGACTCCATTATATATAATAAGGAGGCACAACCGGTAATGATTGTGGAGTATAAGGCTCCCACGATACCGCTCACACAACACGTTTTCAACCAGATAACGGCATACAACATACTGCTGCACGTTGATTATCTGACGGTCTCGAACGGAATGCAGCACATCTGCTGCAAGATGAATCACGAACAACACAGTTATCGTTTCCTTACGGAAATCCCCGCTTATGCAGAACTCTGAACAAACCGCAACTATCAGAAAAAAAGACAGATAACATACATTAAAAAAACGATTGAGAATATAATGTCATGAAAAAAGCGATAATGAAGAATATTATAACCGGCGAGGAGAAACGTGTATGCCTTACCACAGACCACCCCGCGGTGCAATGCGGAATTGCCGTATGGGTTGACGATGCGGGCAATGCCTATTTTCCCGAAGACGTGCAAAACCCTTTCTACGAATTAAAAGAAGTGGTCGAAGAATGACCCGCTCATAACCAATGAGTTATGCCGTAAAAAACAATAGTGCGACAATACAATAAGAACTCCGTACTACATATTTCTTTGAAAAAATAATTCCCACCTGCAATCCGGAATGCTGAAATTTCTAAAAGACTGGACGCTGCCCGTATCCATAGCAACGGGAACGCTTTGCTATCTGCTGTTCTGCCATATTCCGGCACTCGATGCCGCTGCCGAATGGTTCGGGTGGATGTTTGACATCATCTTCCCGTTCTTTGTCTTCCTCACTTTACTCGTCACTTTCTGCAAAGTGGATTTCCATCAGATGCGCCCCCACCGCTGGCATCTGTGGGTACTTGTGGCACAAATTATGCTTGTCGCACTCAATTTGATAATAATTTTCATAGTGTACGACAATGACGAACAAAAGATAATGTGGGAGGGAGTACTCACATGTATCATCGGTCCGTCGGCTTCGGCAGCACCCGTAATAACGGGAAAATTGGGCGGTAACATCAGTACCATGACCACCTTCACGCTGATTTCCTCTCTTGCTTCGGCATTTATGATACCCGTTGTGTTCCCTCTGCTCGAGCACGAAGCACAAATCTCTTTCATTGCCGCTTTCCTCGTCATTCTCGAAAAACTGGCAATCGTACTTGTTCTGCCGCTCGCCTTGGGTTATATGATACGCCACTATGCCCGGTCTTTGCACCGCCGGATAGTGTCAAAACCCAATCTCGGTTTCTATTTCTGGGGAGTGTCACTCGCCATAACCACCGGCATCACCGTGAAAAACATCGTACATTCCGACGCCTCACTTACTCTGCTCGTCATGATTGCAGTTCTCTCGCTTGTCGTCTGCTTCGTGCAATTCGGCATAGGGCGCACCATCGGCAGACATTTTGGCGAGAAAATAAACTCCGGTCAGGCAATGTTCCAAAAGAACACGGCACTAAGTATTTGGGTGGCGTACATGTATCTCAACCCCGTGGCATCAATCGGTGCCGGATGTTATGTGCTTTGGCAGAACATAATCAATTCGTTGGAACTGTGGGAATACAGGAATGGGAAATTGAAATGAAGAATAAATGCCGATGCGACATATCGGCATGGTTGACTCCCGAATAAACATGCCCCTGCAATACTTGCCGGAAAGTTTGACAAAACAATCCGTATCGAAATTAGAAATGGGCGAAATTGAATACCAAAACAGGCGAAATTGCTCTTCAATTTCGCCTGTTTTGGTATTCAATTTGATGCTTTCGGAATGCCTGCCAAATATTGCAAACGCTACCAACCGCCGGCAAGCACGCCGTAATCATTACGGTTATTCCTCTGCGGCAGAATCTTCTGCTTTCTTTGTACGACGTATTGCGCGCTTGCGCTTCGGTTTTTCCTCGGTTGCCGGTTTGTCTGTTTTCACTCCAGCCAATTCCGGGTCTATCATTATTCGTCCGCAATATTCGCAAACAATAATCTTCTTGTGCATCTTGATGTCGAGTTGTCTCTGTGGCGGTATCTTGTTGAAACAGCCTCCGCAGGCATCTCTGTTGACATATACAATACCGAGACCGTTACGCGCATTTTTGCGAATACGCTTGAAACTGGTCAGCAGGCGTTGCTCTATTTTCTGTTCCAATTCCTTTGCTTTCAGTCTCAGTCTGTCTTCCTCGGTACGTGTTTCTTCCACTATTTCGTCGAGTTCGTTCTTCTTTTCTTCGAGAGCCATTCTGCGGTCTTTTATTATCTCTCCGTTCTTCTCGAGTTCTTGTTTTTTCTCTTCGATTTTTGTGAAAGCCTCACGTATTTTCTTATTGCACAGTTGCACTTCCAATTCTTGGAACTCAATCTCCTTGCTCAGCGTGTCATACTCACGATTGTTGCGCACCTCGTTGAGTTGTTGTTTGTAGCGTTCGATGCTCATTTCCGCCTCTGCAATTTCCTGATTGCGCTGCGAGATGGCATCTTGAAACTCCTGTATCTCTGCCTCTATGCGTTCCACTCGCGTGTTGAGACCGATGATTTCGTCCTCAAGTTCTTCCACCTCAAGCGGCAGTTCGCCCCTGATGGCACGCTTCTCGTCTATCGATGAGAGCGTGGTCTGCAATTGATAGAGAGCCTTCAGTTTCTCTTCTACCGTCAAATCTGTTGGATCTTTCTTTGCCATAAAACAATGTTCCCCCCTCTTTATCCCCCTCGGGGGAGGCCGCAACAGGGGCGAGGGCCTGTCATTAATATTATTAACCGGTATTCGAAAATCGACCTTATTACAAGTATCTTGTTTTTATCATAATTTACTTTGCCGTTACCTTCGTCTCTGTTTTTAGTTCTTTCTTACAGATAGAGTATCGGGTTGGTACATGTATTGCTCATCACCGTCTTTACCCCGGGGCATTCTTTCTCGATAATCTCTTTGAATATTTCGTCTGTGAAACGTTCGCTTTGGAAATGCCCGATTACCGCTATCTGTATTTCCTGCTCGTGTCCGAAATACTCATGATAGTGCATTTCGCCCGTAACGAAAGCATCCGCACCGGTCTTTATCGCATCACCGAGCATGAACGAGCCGGCACCTCCGCACACTGCCACACGACTTATCTTGCGGCGCAACAGTTGGTTGGCTTGCACGCACTCTGTGTCGAACTTAGACTTCAGCATCTTTATGAAATCATCGGCAGGCATAGGTTCCGGCAGCAAGCCTGTCACTCCGCTGCCTCCGGTCACCTCCGTGCCGTCGTATGCCGTGGCGGTCTTCCTTTCTCCGAAAAAGACCGGATTTTGCAACCCCATCTTTTCCGCCATCTTGAAATTTACTCCGCCGCGGGCATTGTCCATGTTGGTGTGCATGCTAACCACGGCAATATCCTTCTTTATCGCCATCATCACCGCTCTCTGCACGTCGTTTGCACCCGAAATTCGGCGCAACGGGTGGAATATTAGCGGATGATGACTTACAATGAGGTTACAACCCGCAGCGACAGCCTCCGCCACCACCGCCCCGGTAACGTCTATACACAATAATGCCCCTGATACTTCCACCTCCGTCAATCCCATTTGCAGACCTGCATTGTCATAACTTTCCTGCAAGGGCAGAGGCGCGAAACGTTCAAGGGCACGAAGCACTTCTATTATTTTCACGTCTTGTGAGTTTAGATTGCAAAGGTAGTTAAAAATAATGATACGGAAGACATGTATCTTCTCACATTCCTGCCATTTATTTTTTTTTAACCAATCTTGCATTTTCAAAACAAGATTTCAGTTGTTTCATACGGATAAAATGATTCGGCAGGATGTTAATGAAATACATGATCGAAACGGCATTCGCCTACTTTTCATTGTGTATTTTTCAGCGTTTTTGGTGTTTTTCTTGGATTTTCGTTTACAAATGAGTAACTTTGTGGAATAAAAAAGACGAGCGAGATGAACGACAAAGGAGCAATTCTGCCTGCCGAGTGGGAGCCGCAAAGTGCGGTGATGCTGACATGGCCGCACAAAGAAACCGATTGGCTGCCATACCTTGAAGAAATAAACGAAACGTACCTGCAAATGGCGGAAGCGATAGCACGGCACGAAAAACTGCTTGTGGTAACGCCGGACGAAGGAGAGACAGGAGCAAGACTGATTGCAAGGCTCGGCAAAGAACTCATGGAGAACGTGTTCGTGGTGGAACTCCCTACCAACGACACATGGGCACGCGACCACGGATTCATTACACTGCGCAATGCCGACGGAAGCGCACGGCTGCTCGATTTCCGCTTCAACGGATGGGGGAAAAAGTTCGAGGCAGGACTTGACAACGACATAAATCGAGGAATACTGAAAGCGTTGAACTCTGTTTCCGCGCTACGACTTGAAAGAAAATACAACTACGAAAGTCACCTCGATTTCGTGCTTGAGGGAGGTTCGATAGAAAGCGACGGCTGCGGAACGATATTCACCACAACGTCGTGCCTGCTCGCACCGAACCGCAATCAACCGATGACACGCGACGAGATAGACCGCAGGCTGCGTGAAATGCTGCACGCCGACAGGATAATATGGATTGAACACGGGCAACTTGCAGGCGATGATACCGACGGACACATAGATACCATAGTGCGTCCTTGCGCGCGCGATACCATATTATATATAAGATGTGATGACCCTTCGGACGAGCATTATACCGATTTCAAGAAAATGGAATTGCAATTACAGGGATTGAGAACCGCTGAAGAAGAGCCTTACATGCTGCTGCCGCTACCCTTCCCCGACCCGATATATCACGACGGCGAGCGTCTTCCGGCGACATACGCCAATTTTCTCGTTATAAACGGAGCGGTACTCGCGCCGACATACGGGCAACCGGAGAAAGATGCGAAAGCACTGACAACGATGCAAAAAGCATTCCCCGACCGCGAGATTATACCCATAGACAGCCGCATCATCACACGGCAACACGGCTCGATACACTGCTGTACGATGCAGTTTCCCGAAGAAATGAAATTCTGAAAGAATAAAACAAAAGGAAAAAAGAAAAACAAAAGACATGAAAGAACTGAAAATCGGTATGCTGCAACAACATAACACGGCAGACATACGGCATAATATTGACAGGCTTGCCGAAGACATAGAAAACCTTGCCAAGCGCGGAGCACAACTTATTGTATTGCAAGAACTTCATAACTCGCTTTATTTCTGTCAGACGGAAGACGTGCGGAAATTCGACCTCGCGGAACCGATTCCGGGAGAATCGACACGTTTCTACGGCGAACTTGCACGGCAATTCGGGGTTGTGATAGTAACGTCTCTGTTCGAGAAACGAGCCACAGGACTTTACCACAACACCGCCGTGGTGATGGAGAAAGACGGGAGCATCGCAGGGAAATATCGTAAGATGCACATTCCGGACGACCCGGCATACTACGAGAAATTCTATTTCACGCCCGGCGACATCGGTTTCCGACCCATTGACACGAGCGTGGGAAGGCTCGGGGTATTGGTTTGCTGGGATCAGTGGTATCCCGAAGCAGCGCGCCTCATGGCACTGCAAGGGGCTGAAATACTGATATATCCGACGGCAATAGGCTACGATGCCAACGACACCGAGGCAGAACAACAACGACAAAGAGAGGCTTGGACTACGGTGATGCGCGGCCATGCGGTTGCCAACGGACTCCCCGTGATTGCCGTGAACCGTGTCGGATTTGAGCCGACAGACCCGCTCCGTGAGACTACCGACGACAACAAAGATAAACAAGGAATACAATTCTGGGGGGCTTCGTTCGTTGCCGGACCGCAAGGCGAAATACTCCACCGTGCCTCGGAGGCGGAAGAAGAGGCGTTTATTGCCGACATAGACCTCGAACGCAGCGAGAACGTGCGCCGTTGGTGGCCGTTCCTGCGTGACAGACGCATTGACAAATACAATGACATTACGCGTAGGTTTATTGATTAGCGCGTACATAAAACGGTTTAAGGTTGCGTGTTTAAAATGTCGACACGCAACCTTAAACCGTTTTATGGAGGAACAATCAGCCCTCTATCTTTTTCCCAAACGAGGGATCTATCTTGACAAATGCAGACACTATAAAAGTGATGAGACACAGTCCCATTATTATGATGAAAAACTTATTGTAGCCCACGGCATCTTTTATATAACCCGAAACCATGCCCGGAAGCATAAGTCCGAGATATGTTATGCCTGTGCAAATGGCATAGTGAGATGTCTTGAACTCGCCCTTGCAGTAGTAAAGCATGTAGAGAGTGAGGGCTGTGAAACCGAGACCGTAGCCGAACTGTTCAACAAAAAGACAACTGCTGATAACGAAAAGACTTGAAGGCATGGCGAAACTCATCCACACATAGACAATATCAGGCAACGTTATGGCACATACCATGAACCAGAACCATTTCTTCAAACCGTCTCGTCCGGCAAGCATGCCTCCTATTATACCTCCGAGAATAAGCCCTATCAATCCGACAGTACCGTTTGCCAATCCGTAATCCACAGGTGTAAGCCCGAGTCCGCCCTCGGAGTTTGGTCGCAACAAAAACGTCTCGGTCATCTTGGAGAGCATAGCCTCGGGAAACCGGTAGAGCAAGAAAAAAAGCATTGCGAACACAACTTGTCGCGGAGGAAACTTGTTAAAGAACGTAACAAACATTTTCATTATTCCGGCAAGAACCTCACGCGGAGACGTTTTACCGGGCTTATCTTCTGCCGGTCGCGGCATTATGAAACCGTGATACAGCCAAAAAGCAATGAAAATCCCTGCCAATCCGTAGAAAACAAGACTCCAAGCGAATGCTTTCTGATCGCGGAACGACAATTGAAGCACGCCGGCTATCGGTACGAGAAGACCTTTTCCGAATATCACAGCGAGCCGATAAAACGTGTTGCGAATACCGACATACCACGCTTGGTCGTGGTCATCGAGTTCGAGCATGTAATATCCGTCGGCGGCAATGTCGTGTGTGGCACTGCTGAATGCCATGAGGAAGAAGAAGAACATTGTGCCTTGAAACCAAAACGAGGCATTGAGCGTGAAAGCGACTCCGGCAAGCGAGGAGCCGAGCAGCATTTGCATCGTCAGCACCCACCACCGTTTCGTCTTGTACAAATCCACAAACGGGCTCCAGAACGGTTTGATAACCCACGGCAGTCCGAGCCAACTCGTGTAAAGCCCTATCTCGCTGTCGCTCATTCCCAATTGCATATACATCACCGCAGCCAACGACATAACGATGACATTCGGCAGTCCCTCGGCAATATACAACATCGGAACCCACATCCACGGATTTCTTTTTGTCGAGCGTTTACCCTTATTACAAAGACGTTCTGTAATCATTTAATTCTTCTTTATTTCCAATATTCTTTCTATATACCATCCAAAATAAATACCGTAAAAAGGTATTTTTTCTTATCGTTATTTAAGCATGAGAGACGGTAAACCGAAGATTCTTTCAACGGTAAAGCCTCTTTATTTCGGCATCCTTATAGTAATGCAGCAGAATTTCCTCGTAATTACAACCACGTTCGCCCATTACTGCCGCACCTATCTGACAAAGACCAACGCCATGCCCCCACCCTTTTCCGTGCAAGATGAATGTCTCGCCATGTTTCTCAATGTGGAAATTAGAACTCAGAAGATGTGTCTCGCTCAACGCGCGTCGTATCTCAAGTTCCTTGCCTATGATGAACGAGCCTTTGCCGCCTACTATTTTAAGTCTCCATATACGTCCGCTTTTTCCGCGTGCAAGGGGCTGCAGGTCGTGTATGGTTCCGAGGTTAACTTTCAGTTTCTTCTCGATAATGGCTCGCAACTGCTCCTCGGTGTATTCCACCGTCCACTCATAGAAGTCGGTTGTCTCGCGATCGTAGTCGTTTAGTACCTGTGCAAGGATACTCTTGTCGCGTGTGTTGCAGAACGCTTCGCCACCTTCCCTCGGCACGTCTGCCACCGACCTCAGGTAAGGTTTGGGAGCATCTTCCCAGCAATACTGGAACTCCTCGGTCACCCCACCGCAGCATTTTGAGAACCGTGCATCGCAAATCTTGTCGTCGTAAGCCAGTACTTGCCCTCTCGTGGCACGCAACGCCTCCACAACATTTGGTCGTGAGGCATTCGTTATGCCCTGATAACGCTGACAGTGGTCGTCTGCACAGACATCGAAAATGGTGTGATCCTCGCGGTCGTACCATCTAATAAGTTCGTTGTCAGATTTGACAAACGAGAAAAAGCCCTCCTTTTCGCCGCCATTTCCGGCACGTCTCTCCATCTGTGCAAGCAGCCACGAGCGCGAAATCACGGCGTGTGCCTTGAGCAGTTCGGTTGATGCCGACGCACTCATCTCGCTCGATATTACACTTGCGAGGTAGTTCTCCACTGGCAGTTCGTTTATGGCACATATCTTGTCGGCCTCCACCACGAATCTCAACGAGCCGAGGAATGTCTGTGTTTGTTTTCGTTCCCAATGAAAACTGAGTCCGATTGTCACGTTGCTTATCGAGAACGACGAATCTTGCTCCTGTGGCTTGAACACCAGTTCGCGGTATTGCTCGCCGTTCCACAGTATTCCTCCCTCGCAGAACACAACTTCCTGCATTCCGGAGAGCGTTTCGCCCTTGGCAGTGTATTTGCCGTTGAGCGAGAAGACTATTTTCGCCGCGCTCACAATTCCCACCTGTACCGTTGGTTCTTTTTTCATTTTCGTGTCCTGCCGTGATGCCGCATGGCTCTTTTTCAGGGCATCTACCATCACAGCAAAATTGTCTGCGCTCATGGCAACCTCTTTCAGAATACTCTCTGCCACTGCCGGTGTAATGCGCTCGAAGTCCTCTTTGCGCGGTGTTATAATAAGCCCTGCCATGTCGAGTGCCCCCGGGCTTACCATCATCTGCAACCCGCCTGCTGCACCGTAGCATTCCGGACGGTGTTTCTTTCGCGGCAGAACCACCGTTAGATGGTCGTCTCCGATGCGCCAACTTACGATGTTCATCATCGGTTCGACATCCGTCTCTGTCATCGGCATTACCTTATACAGTTTTCGGAACAATCTATCATCGGTTTCCTTAGACCTGCTCTTGATAAGCAATGCAGGCACGGTATATTCGTCGATTACCCATATTCCCTCTTCCGCATTAATCGTTATTACCGGCGAGAGTGTCCTTGACAGCCGTTGCCACTCTGCCTGCAACGGCAGTACCATACCCGTTCCTGCCTGAAAATGCATGTGATCGGGAGCCGATGCGCCACAGCACGGACCGTTGTAGAACACGGTAAGGTCGGGGTATCGTTCCAATATTCTGTGCATATCACCGTAGTTTCCCATTACAGCCTGCGGTTGATGGCAGCGCAACGGTATGGTAAAGTGGTGTGGAAGAATCGGGAAAGGATTCAACAGCAGTTCGAAACGCGAATCGAAATCTTTCGACATTTGCTCCTCCGGGCGGTTCTTTTCGCATAGGAAACACGGCCGTTCCTTTATCGCGCCACTGTCGATACTCGCTCCGGTAGAAACCATTCTCGCGGGATTGAACTGCACTCTCATGGTGAGCCGTTCCGTTACGAGTTCGCGAGTCTTTACTTGTTGCAGGTCTTTGTATCGTTTTTTTGCATCTGCCCAAGTGTCAAGTTGCCTTATGAAAAATCTACTCAGCGAACCGTCTCTTTTCTTATTCGCTCCTATTTCGTTCTGTCTCTGCCGTGCTTTCAGTTCTATTGTTCGCAAACGATCTTTATACAGGTTGTTCGAATTTATCTTCTCTGTTGACAATGCCGCGTCGCTGTTCCCGCCCCATCGCCTGCAAAGGTATAGTTCTTTGAATATCCTGCCTATGCGATACACCCTGCCGAACGCCAGTCCCATTGCATAGTCTTCCCCGTAAGAGGTGTTGGGCAGTTTCACTTGTCTGAGGAAAGGTGTGAAGAAAGCGCGCGGTGCACCGAGACCGTTTATGCGCAGGGCATTGTTTGGGCCGTTCTCGTCTGTCCATTCCGCGTGGTTTATAAGTCCCGGAGGCAATGTGTTCAAGTCGAAATCGCACATGCGGTAACTTCCCACAACCATTGCCGCGCCCTGTTCTGCGAATGCCACCACCATCTGTTGCAGTGTTTCGGGCGACGAATACAGGTCGTCGCTGTCAAGTTGTACGGCGAAACGTCCGCATCGAGAGTCGTTTACAGCCACGTTCCAGCACCCTCCGATGCCAAGGTCGGTGCGTTCCGGAACAATGTGTACCAGTCTTTTGTCGGTATATGCGGCAAGCAGTTCGGTGGTGCGGTCGGTAGAATGGTTATCCACCACGATGACATTAAACTTGAAATCCGTCTTCTGTGCGAGCGCACTGTCTACCGCATCGCATATTGTCTTCTCACGATTTCGCACCGGTATTATTACCGAAGCCTCCACCTCGAATGGCTGTTCGTTGAAATCAGGCACGCCGTACGCACTCGTATCCACCAATGCTCCTATGGCAGCAAGATGTTCCGTAACTACACGCTCCATCTCTATCTGCACTTTTCTGTTTGCAGGGTTCACATAGTCGAACTGCTTTACGCCGCTCGCCCTCAGGTCGTCCTCATTCTCGGTATATAGCGGTTCGTCTATATGAAACAATTCTCCGTGGCGGCTCAGGTAGAGCCTCAACTCGTAGAAGCCGGCATATAGGTACTCCGAAGCGGAATGTTCGTCAACGAAAGAGCGCAACAAAGCCGTTCGCACGAGTACTGCCGACCCGAAGTCGAAATCATCTCGCAGACTGCCCTGCTGATAATCAATAACGGGGTGCATCGTCTGCCTGCCGTCTTCTATCTGAAAACGGTCGCCATACACCATCGCCGCACCTGTGTCGCGAGCCACATTTTCCATTCGTTGCAGAGAATACAACCCGAATTTCAACGGTGTGGTCTTCGTTACCAGCAACGAATAATCTGCCTCGGCACTCTCTCCCATTCTGCGTATTGCGGCAGACGAGAGAATACTGTCTGCTTCTATTGTCTCACAGTCTTCGGGTACCGCAATCTCGTTGGTACTTCCCCGGGGAATAATGAGAAATATCTTGTTCACTATATTACTGCCTCGCAGTTCGCGTATGGTTCCAGACAACGTCCCGATGTCACGGCACGGCAAGAAACAATCTATCTTTTGTATCATTTGTTATTTAATGAAATATTAAATTCCATCCGGTCAAAATATCGGAATATTTGTTATTGCCACCTGACCATATAGCAGCATAAAACGTTTAATCATTCTTTATGGTCGTTCTATATTCCGAGAGTTCTTTTGCCGAAATATATTATATGCCGAAGACTGCAAAGATGCAACGAGTGCCCAGCCGGACTCCGACTTGGCACGCTTTATCAATCGCACCAAGTCCTTAGTAACTATTTGTTGGGCGATGGTAAAACCGACAGAACCGTCGGAAGAAAGCATATTCAACGCAGACCTTATGTTCTCCACCGAGTCTCCCCCCCCCTCCTCCAACAATATAAGACGATTAATATATGTCGGGATATACGTTGTCTTTGCTTCAGTTGGGATGAAAGTAAAAATCAATACGAAACAAAAAAGAAAGTTTTTCATTGTAATATACATATCAAAGGTTAAAGGACTTCCATATTTTTCATTGAATGTTTTATGTAATTATGAGTATCCAAGTAATCCACATGAATATCTCATGTTGCCAAACAAATTTTGTCCAGACTCTCATATACCGAGTGGTTGCTCTTGTATTCGGGTACTATCTGCTTCATTTGTCGAACGGTTAGCATGTTGTCGAACTCGTAACTATCGTTGACGAGTTGTCCTATTTGTTTCTTTACGGTATCGAAATCGTACTCCCTGACTTTGGCAATCTTTATCTTTTCGTTGGAAGTTGGGATTGTTATTTCTTTGTCATTCAGCACTTCCTCGTAGAGTTTCTCTCCATCTCGCAGTCCGGTGAACTCTATTTCTATGTTTTTTGCGCCACTCAGTTTTATCATGCGCTTTGCCAAATCGACAATTTTCACGGGAGCTCCCATGTCGAATACGAATACTTCTCCGCCTTTTCCAATAGTCACTGCCTCAAGAACCAGTTTGCAAGCCTCTGTTATTAGCATGAAGTATCGCAGTATCTCGGGGTGTGTTACGGTTACGGGACCTCCGTTCCTTATCTGTTCGCGGAATATTGGGATAACCGAACCATTTGAGCCAAGTACGTTTCCGAAACGCGTTGTGACAAACCGTGTCACTCCGTTTATATATCCTTCTTTTATCGCTCTGTCGAGACTTTGCACATAAATCTCGCATATTCGTTTCGAGCATCCCATCACATTTGTGGGGTTTACGGCTTTGTCTGTGCTTATCATCACGAATTTCCTCACTCCGTATTTCACTGCGAGATCGGCAATGATACATGTTCCGTCGATATTGTTTTGTACACTCTCGCACGGGTTGTCTTCCATCATCGGAACATGCTTGTATGCCGCCGCGTGGAAGACATAGTCTGGTCGATACTGCTTAAAAATCGTTTCCATACGCCCGCGGTTGCATATCGTTGTTACGATTGTCTCCGCCTTTACCTCCGGAAAATCATTCTTCAACATCAGTCTGATGTCGTGCTGTGGTGTTTCCGACTGATCTATAAGTATTAGTTGCGACGGGTGGAACTTTGCTATCTGCCTTACTATCTCGCTTCCGATGCTTCCTGCGGAGCCGGTCACCATTATCCGCTTTCCTTTCAGCAGGTTCATCACGGCATCGAGATCGATGTTTATCTCATCGCGCGGCAGCAAATCCTCTATCTCTATCTCGTGCAATTGCGATGCAAAAATATCACTGTTGCCATCCCATTCTTGTGCGGAAGGCATCATAAAAATAGATATACCTTTCTCTATCAGCATATCTACCAATGCCGTTTGCTTTATAAAATCGTCCTTTTTCAAAGGCGATACGAAGAAAGCATTTGCTTTTTCTTTCTCCATTATTTTCAAGAGATCTTTGTTGTTGCGGTAAACTCTCACGCCCATGAGCATTTTTCCCGCAATGTCATTGGCATCACTGACAAATCCCTTCAACTTGTATGACATATCCGTATCTGTCAAAAGTGAGCGTGCAATGCTGACACCTCCCGTCTTCACGCCATAAATAAACACGCCGCGGGCATCTTGATCCTGCTTATAGAACTCGTACATGTATTTCACTATCATTCGTGCAGTCCACATCACGGTGGTGGCAAGCACAAACGTCATTGCCAATTCGCGCATTCTTATCTGCACGAAATAGATGTCATATTTGAACACTTGTCTCATAAAACCTATGACAAAAACGCCAATAAGATTTGCGAGAGCAATGCGGTGAATGTCGGTAAACGATGTATATCTCATCACTCCCGAATAAGTGTGAAATATTCTGAAACCTATTATGTAAAACACGAGATAAAACAGCAGTGTTCCTAACAACGGCAAAAACTCATTAGCAGTAACAGTCGCACCCCAGATAAGCGTATGACACACCAGTCCACTTGCCACTACCACGAAACAATCAAAAGCAAAAACGCACCAATATGGCAGTGCATCTTTCGTGAAATACCAGTGGGAGATTTTCTCCAAAAACTTCTTCATTCTGATATATATATACGCAGGAACTGATGTTTTATTATGTTTTATTATATTTATCCTACAATTTTAGCCATTGTAAGAAATATAATCTTGAAGTATTCTTTCAGAGATTTATTATTTATATATCTCATGTTAAGTTCTATCTTTGCCGGCATCACAATCTCGACGTATGTGCGATCAGGGTCGTCAGAATTGCCAAGCAAGGTATTCTCGTCAGCATATTCGATAGATGCATAGTCGGTAATACCGGGGCGCACACTCAGAACCTTTCGTTGTTCATCAGAATACAAGTCAACATATTTCTGTACTTCCGGACGAGGTCCTACGAGACTCATGTCCCCTATTAATACGTTCCACAACTGTGGCAGTTCGTCAATCTTATATTTGCGTATGTAGTAACCTGTGCGTGTTATTCTCGGATCGCATCCCCCCACGGTAATGAGTCCATGCTTGTCTGCATCGATCCTCATAGAGCGGAACTTATATATTGAGAACAGTACGCCATTTTTTCCTACACGTTTCTGACTGTAGAAACCAGCACCCTTGCTTTCTATCCTTATTATTACATATACGACAAGAAACAGAGGTGATAGTGCCAACAATCCTAATGCCGAAAATACTATATCGAGGAAACGTATCATTGGCACAATATTTCTTTGAAATTACTCAAAATAAAATCAACCTGCTCATCGGTAAGAAGTGTGTGTAGAGGCAAAGTAACCTCATTCTCGAACTGCCGATAAGAATTTGGGAAATCGTCAATGCAGAATCCAAGTGCCTTATATGCAGTCATCATCGGCAGCGGCTTGTAGTGCACATTGCAGGCTATACCACGCTCCGCCATACCGGCTATCAGTCCATTCCTGAAACAATCATCTTTGCCTGAAAGTCGTACAAGATAAAGATGTCCCGATGATTGATACAAATCGTTGTAATGGTTTAGGACAGAAACTTTGCATTCTTTCAGAGAATTGTCATATATCTCTATTAGTTGTCGGCGGCGTGCCAGAAGGGTTTGATATCTTTTCATCTGCACCAATCCTATTGCCGCCATTATATCGGTCATATTACACTTATATGCCGGTGAAACAATGTCGTATTCCCATGCTCCAAGTTGCGTCTTTGCGAACGCGTCTTTGCTCTGTCCGTGCAACGAAAGCAATTGAAACTCATGGTATAGCGCATCATTATCTATATATTCCATGTTTTTCCATGTCAGTGCCCCGCCTTCTGCCGTGGTAAAATTCTTTACAGCATGAAAACTGAATGACGTAAAATCTGCAACCGCCCCAACTTTCTTCCCGTGCCATGTAGCACCGAATGCGTGTGCAGCATCGGCGACTATCACTACACGACCGAATGCCTTCTGAATACCGTTGCGCGGCGAGAAACATTGTTTCTTACTCTCGACTATAGCCGTAAGTCTGTCATAGTCGCACGGCACGCCTCCGAGATCAACCGGTATTATGATCTTTGTACGCTCGTTTATAGCATCGGCAACTTTGTCATAATCCATCTCAAACGATCCGGGCATGGTGTCAACAAGCACGAGTCTTGCACCGACATGACACACCACACTTGCCGATGCGGTATATGTATATGCAGAAGTGATCACTTCATCTCCCTCGCCGACGCCCAGTACTCGCAGTATCGACTCAAGGCATGCCGTTGCCGAGTTTAGACAAACAGCCTTGTCAACACCACAATAGGCAGCAATCTCCTGTTCGAGTTGCTTTGTGCGCGGTCCTGTGGTTATCCATCCCGAGAGCAACGCATCGCGCACCTCATCGGCTTCCTTTTCTGTAATATCCGGTGGGGAGAATGGTATTTTAATCGTATTTTTCATCTTTATTGAACACATTACTTATTATTAGTAATAACATGCAAAAGTATTTTTTATTGCTTCGTTTATCTTGTTTTTATTCTATGTGCAAAGTGAAAGGCGGAATAAGAAACTTTTTATTATAACATATCGTTTTTTTGCGAAATGTTGTGTATATTTGCAATCCGAAAAAATAATACATATAAAAAGAAAATAGTAAAAATGAATGACTATGGATTAGTATCAATCATAACTCCGACTTGGGAGTGTGGCAAATTCATAGAAGATATGATAAAGAGCGTACTTGTACAGACTTACGGTAATTGGGAATTGCTTGTACAGGATGATTGCTCGACAGACGACACGAAAAACATAGTAAAATGTTACGCAGACGCAGACGGACGCATAAAATATGATACCAATGAGAGGAAACTCGGAGCAGCGGCAACGCGTAACAAGGCATTGTGCAGAGCGAGGGGAAAATGGGTGGCTTTCTTGGATGCTGATGACTTGTGGCTACCGGAGAAACTCGAACATCAACTGCGGTTTATGGTTGAACAAAAACGTGATTTCAGTTATCACGAATACACCGAAATAAGCGAAGAAGGAGAAGAGACGGGTGTATATGTCAGCGGCATAGACCGCGTGGGCAGAATGGCAATGCTTGCATGCTGTTGGCCGGGATGCCTTACGGTGATGTATGACATGGAAAAAATCGGGATAATACAGATAAAGAATGTTTCAAGAAACAACGACACGGCAATATGGCTTAAAGTTGTTCGCAAGTCGCCATGTTATATGTTAAGGGAAAACTTGGCTTGCTATAGACGGCGCAGAGCCAGCATAACACCCACATCTATTATCAAAAGAATATGGTCACACTATCCGCTATTCCGCATTTCGGAGGGGATGAATCCTTTGTTTTCTTCATTCTGGACTTTGGTAAACGTATTTGGTAATAGTTTCAAGAAAATGTTTTATGTCAAACGTTACAATGTCCGAGTAAACAAAAAGGTCTGATTTTACTGTTTTTTGCTTGCTGTAAATATATTATTGACATGTGATATGGTAACGGCAACAAGTCTTGTCATGAAGAAAGGCAAGTTGTATCCGGAGATATTCGAAAGATATATCTTGACATACGCCATCCATGTGTTAACCATATTCTTGACCAAGAATGCCCTCGACAGTCGTGAGCGACTTGCAGAAACATTTCGCTCACGGCGGAAATAAACGGCACCGGCATCTGCCAGTATTATCGTCTTCATCCTGTCGGTTATTGAAGCCATGAAAAGCGAATCCTCTCCTATTTTAAACTCCGGCGAAAACCTGTGCCTGCCAATCATATCTCGCGGTATCATCTTACAACATGACGATGACAAAAAACTCCTGCCGCCAAGCAGAGATGCCTTTCCACATGCAACAAATCGGTTGTAGGTTCTGGTGATGTAATCTTCGTGAAACGTGTTCCTTTCTTCGTCATAGTCTTTTACAGTGGATACCGTAATGCTGTCATTTCCATGCCTTGCGGTCAAAAGTGCCTCAAGATACATCGGCGATACCCAGTCGTCGTCGTCAATAAAGCAGATGTTCTCTCCCCGCGCATGTTCAATACCTATATTCCGGGCATTAGACACACCGGGAACATCGGTCTGTATGAGCCTTGCCTGCAAACTGTCATTCTGCGACAAATACTGCTCTATCATATTTCTGTATGGTTCGTCGCACCCGTTCAGCACTATAATCAACTCAAACCTGTCCTTGTGGATAGTCTGCGAGAGAATAGAGTTCAGACATTCGTAAATATACGCTTGCGGTTTATATGTCGGGACAATTATTGTTATTTCTTTATTCATGAATAGAAAAATCGGTATGTTATTTTTGTGCATCGCGCAGTGCATGCAGCAATCCGTGCCCGAATTCCTCGTCAGGTTCAACGTAGTTGCCTTCGCCCCATTCGTTCCATGATTTGAGGTAGATTATGCGATGTTCCTCTTTTTTACCACTTGTCAAACCGATGGCTTTGCGTATGTGTTGCTCGAATTTCTCCGGTGTCACGTTGACATACACCCCGTCTGCCGATGAAACACGCGGAGAACGATCCCATTGCGGTATTATTGTGGGGAACACGTTTTCCCATGTGTCCTCCGGTGCAAAGAAGTTTGCCACAGTTCGTTCGTAGTCATAGCATTGACTGCCCATGCGTATTCCTATTCTTCGCATCACGGTCTTGGCAATGTTCTTCCATTTCCCCTCGTACAGCATCTCGCCACGACGTTTCCCATACGAGTTTACGGCATCGAATCCCATGGACAATACATGGTTGTAAATCTCGGCACTGCTGTCGAGATTGGGCATTGCAGGCTGCCGTTTTCCGTCGGGAGTTATTTTGAATGAAAGCGTCGATGGCGACATACCCACGAAATAAAACCCCGGTAAACCGTGTTCTGCCGCAAGTTGCTGCCACAGTGCGATAAAGTTGCCGGCATCAGGAAATCCCAACGGGTCGTATATTGTGAACAACAAACGCCCGTCAACCGTGATGTATCGTTTGTCGCGGAAGGCATCAAGGAGCGACATGAAATGTTCCTCATGGTCTTTCATGCCGGGGTACGACTGCTCGATCATCAAACCATCGTGCTGCAGTGCGGAAGTGCGCCGCCATGTCTTGTTGCTCCATGTATGGTTCGCCCAGCATATACAGAACGGGAAACCGGGCTTGCCGCTTGCCACAACCTCGTTGAACGGCCGTTCGAGCAATTGCTTTCCGCCGCCGAACCAGTAATGGTAGTAGCAGAAGCCTTCGATGCCGGCCTCCCGTGCAAGTATTGCCTGTTGTTCGCGAGTTTCCGGCAGGCGGAGATCATAGAAACCGAGGTCGGCGGGAATGCGTGGCTGGCGATGCCCGCGGAACAAAGGCTTTGCTTTGGCAACGTTTATCCATTCCGTAAAACCCGGTCCCCACCAGAGGTCGTTTTCCGGAATTGGGTGGAATTGCGGCAAGTATAAAGCGATGATTCGTGCTTTCATTTCATAATCTGTTGCGATTTTATGTTGTGCAAAGATACATTAATTATTCGTTAAAATATTATTTTTTTCCTCTCATTTCTCATATTGTCTTCCATTTAATCACTTCTCGCAAAACAAATTCGGCTGAATTGAAGAGAGAAACAGGCGAAATTGGTTTGCAAAACGGGCGAAATTGCTAATAAAATCAGACTGTTTTGCTTCTTTTATTGTCAAAAGAAGCTTTGTCGGATAGTATTTTTTTGTAGAATGACAATATCGAAGCGGCATAAGTGTCTTTGGAATACAGTTTCGTAACCACTTCGCGCGCTTTGCCGGTAATGCCGCAATATTCCTCGTCCGTCATTTTTTCTGCTCTCGCCAGCATGTCGGCAAGTTGGGCGGCATTGTCGAAACGCAGTGCAATGTCATGCCCCATAAGTCGTTTTCCGTTTTCAAGTTGTTCCAAAGTGCCTCCCGTGTTTCTTGCTATCGCGAGACATCCGCACAGCATTGCCTCCGGCATGCATCGTCCGAATGCTTCGAAACGCGACGGGATTATTATTGCTCTTGCATGCTTCATTATTTCTTCTATGTCGGTGCGAACGCCGAGGAAACACACCTTTTCTTTCATGCCGTTTGCAGCAACAACGTTTTCGATGTCTTGCTTTACCGTTTTGCCTGAAATGTCTCCTGCAAGATATAATGGCAGCGGCTCTTTATCGCAGCCAGAGGCGTATGCTACATATCCCCGCATAAGAATGTCAAGTCCCTTGGCTTCCTCCAAACGACCGGCAAAAAGGAAATAGTCGCCTCGGCTGCATACGTTTTCTCCATGCGGCATTGTCGGGCATATTCCGTTATAAACCACCACCGACCTCGGGTTTTGTTGTTGATTGTTATGTCGTTGAATATCGTTTGTTATACAGATGGAGTAACTGTCTGCCGACAGCAGTTGTTTTGTGAAATGTCGTTTGTTGGGATAGTATGACAAGTTGAAATCCTTGTCTGCATATTCGCGAATGTGATATATGTGCGGCACATTCAACTTTTTTGCAGCCTTGAAGCCGATGTCTATCACGCTGACATTGGTGTGAATGATGTCGGTTTTGTTCTTTTGCAGGTATTTTGCAAGTTGTATTGCGGCTTTGCGGTTTAAATACAGACGACCGAGCAGCCTCGGAACGAAAAGCAAATAGTCTGCAATGGAGTCCAGCCACGGATAAACGGCGGGGCGGTAGTTTAATATCAGCACGTCGATTCCCTTTGATCGAAGTTCGTCGCAAATGCCTTCTCCGTCCGGCACCACCACGGTAGGTGTGACACCGGCATCTGTCGCACTTTCCAAAAGTGTCAAGAAAGATTTTGTCGCACCATTTTGCATGCGTGTGGAATTGAGCAAATATGTTATTTTCATTTCTCAATCATTTTTGCGGATATATCCAGTGAATGCCTGTCGTTTTCTCTTTTTTCCTCGATATGATTATGTCTTTTAAGTGGAACATAAGCCATACTAGTTCTTTGAAGAATGTACCTGTTACATATTCGCGGCGGGGCAGTTTCTTAACATAACAATTTTTGAGTTGCCATGCAATCTCCTTGATTGCCGAAAAGAAAGAGGAGTTTATGTCGCAGGCTGCAAGCAATATTGTGCGCCGTATCAGTTTGTTGTCATAGATCTCCTTATTTCCGTAAATTTTCCTGTCGTGCCACATTTCGGCGGCAGGTACGAGGTAGGTCTTAATGTTGTGAAAAAGCATACGATCGTAGTAATTGTTGTCTTCGCCATATTGGAAGAACAACGGATTGAAACCGCCTATCTCTTTCAACATTCTCACGGGCATCAACCAGCATGCCGCACATATTTCTCCCGTCTCGAATCGTCCTTGCTCATTTCTTAACCGGAAAACGTAGTCTGTAGCACTTCCGGACAAGACGACAGTGTTTTTTGCGAAGTTCAGGTCGAGGTCTGTCCCGTCGCCGTTCAGGTGAAGAGGAGACATGAGCGACTTGCCGTCGCTTTGTGCAAGCAGCAGAGACAAAGTCCGGGGCTGTATCGCCGCGTCTTGGTTTAGCAGCAACACATAGTCTGCATCGTGTTCTATGGCATAACGGAAACCAACGTTGTTGGCTTGTCCGAAACCGAGATTGATGTCTTGGGGAAGCCATACTACATCCGGATATGCCGATGGCACATGCCTGCGGGTATCATCGGTGGAACAGTTGTCGATTACTATCGGTGTCACCATTACGGTGCTTGCTTGCAGACTGTGCAGACAACGGTCTATCCATGAGTGCCTCATGGCATTCCATGTAACGATGATGGCGTATATTTTATATTGCTTCCCGTTCATCTCCCTCATGGTATGTTTGTTGTTGTTTTTTGTTAAGTCCCGATGACACATAGATAATAAAAACCATTATCAGCATCAGTGTGTAATGCCAAAATGCGTATTTGTAGTAGAAAATGCCGAATATGGGAATCACGGCAGACGTGAAAACAGCGAGCATCTCGCCTATGTCAAATTCTTCGCGGTGACTTCGCTTTATTATGAGCATGTTAATTATGAAAAAGAACAATACCCACATGAACATGCCTATCGGAGACAAGTCGAGCATAATGTCCCCGACATAGGCAGGAAATACACTTATGAAAAAACCCTGATGCCCCGAACGTTCCTCACGACGCTCTTTTTTCGAGTCTATTTTCATGATAAAATGGTTTATCATAGGAAATTCTCTCTCCGAACATATTTCATCGTATTTTGCATTCTCCCAGAAATAGCAGAAATTTAGATAATTCTGCCCTGCATATTGTATGGCACCTCCTTCTGCTCCTTCGTCTCTGTCTCCGAATCGTGCCACAGACACTGCAACGATATATGTTGCTATTATCAACAACATAGGGGTACCGAATATGAACATTTTACGCTTGAAATTCTTCGTGAGATTTTTCCAAAAGAAGATTAGACAATAAAGGAACATCATGGAATACAGTATGAGTTCTGTTCTGTCGGCTGCCTGCAATGCCGATATTGGAGTTGTAAGCGAAGCAAAAAACAACAGGGCGAGGAACCACTTACTCTTGTTGGTAAAGCACGCATAGTAGAAAAAAAGCGGCAGGGCGACAAGTGTTGACAGTTTGAGATAATAGAAATATCCGAGTATTGAGGGGAGAGTTTGGGCTTTTGCTTCAGCCGGTGTT
Source organism: Prevotella sp. OH937_COT-195 (assembly GCF_003932845.1). Taxonomy (GTDB): domain Bacteria; phylum Bacteroidota; class Bacteroidia; order Bacteroidales; family Bacteroidaceae; genus Prevotella. The sequence continues at coordinate 179,150 of NZ_RQZH01000002.1, read as the reverse complement.
TCTATGCCCTCATAGTGCGCACGCCTTACTGTTTCAAGATCGCCACTCAGTATCTCGGCCGTAGAGTCTGCCACGAGCCAAAAATTCAGCAGCGATACGCCGATAAGCATAAGACTGATTACTGTGACAAGATGGGGACTATTGTTGGAAATGTTCTTTATCTCCTTGCTGTAAATCATGGAGAAAGGGAGAATGCCCAACATTATGGTGACACAGAATATTACTGTTGGCAAGAAATTCAGTTCGATGTCATAACGGTCAAACAATATTCCACCGGCATCGGTGAGATCGTTTGTCACTATAATTATGCTGAGAAAGGTGGTAAAAGCATACAGACCTGACATGTAAGTGCATACGTCTAAGCCGTTGTGGGTTTTCCACCAATATATTGTAAACAGCAGGAAGAATACGAACGGTATGAAAAACATGAGAAATGCTTATTTTGATTTGAAAAGAAATACAAGATCCTTCCACCCGCCGCAAAACACCTTCGTCTGTCTTACGAAGATATGCCGATATGCCGGTATGAAGGCATCTGAGAGATAGCCGGCCGCAAGGTTGCTTATTATGGCAATGCAAGCAGCCGCAACAATTCCGTATCGTGGTAACAACAGGAAATTCAAAGATACACAGATTATGCAACCGGTGATGTCTCGCAGTATTGCCCATTTTTGAACACCTTCGATTATTAGCATCTTTCCCGCCGAACTTGACAATGCCACCGTGACACTCTTGAATGCAAGAATGGCAAGAACCGTGGTGGCATCTATATACTGACTACCGAACAGCAACAGGAGAATCCACTTGGAAAGCATAGAGATTATTAATGCGACAAGGAACGTTGACCAAAATGATATATTGATAAATCTTTGGGCTTTTATGCAGTATTCCTCGTACGACTTTTCTTTTGCAGATACGAGTACCGGGGTCAGAGTGTCGCTAAGGATAAAAGGAATGTAGATTATGATGTCAACAATTCTTACTGCCACTGAGAAAATTCCAACAGAATTGTTGTCGAGCATTTGACCAATCATTACTTGGTCTATGCGCTGGTATATGATTACTGCCGCACTGGTAAGCATGAGAGGGAACGACTCTTTGAGCAGGAAAACAGCGGTTTTCTTGTCAAAAAACCATGCTCCGGGGCTGCCGGTCTTTTTGATGTAAGACATGACATAGCCGCCGGCAACAAGCAATGTGTCAAAAGCGGTGGCGGCAATAAACCATGCAAGGTCGGCATCGAAAATGATAAGCACGATTTTTATCAGTGCACCGATTACGACTCTCGCCATTTCCGACTTCACCACATATTCGTTATCGACGATGGCCATGAAATAGTTTCGTATCACGTTGAAACTGTTCGCTATCATCGAAAGGGCATACATCGCAACCATGTAAGTGGTAAATCGGTCGGCTTCCAAGAATACTGACATGGATATGCAGAGTATGAATACTACTGCCCCCAAAGCCAATTTCAGGTAAAATGCCGTTCCTATATATTTGTTGTATTCCTGCCTGTTGCGTGCTTCTTCACGTATTTCGATGCTGTCGAGACCGAAACTTGCCAATATTTGGAAAAGCATGACATAACTGATGACATAGTTCATCAACCCGAACTGCTCCGGTCCCAAATACCTCGTTACCAAGATACCAACGAATAATGACCCCAACAGATTGACAATCTTTCCCGACATTGACCAGAAAAGATTTGAGTATATTTTCTGCTTATAGGCAGAACTTACATGTTTTTCCAAAATTTTTTTTAGCATGGACAGATAATAGCAAAGCCGCTTTTAGAGATTTCAACTCTTTAATTGAGCGACGATGTCATCTTTTATGCAGTACAAGACAAGTATGATAAACGTGAAGAACATCATTCCGAGTACAAAAACAATTCGTTTCGGACCTGCAGCCTTGTACGGCACGGCAGCCCCTTGAATCATTGTGAATGCAGGAGTGCGTTCTTGCAATTTCGCAATGGCAGCTTGGTATTGTGCGTTAATGGCAGTATATGTATTGAATTTCAACTGCATGTCATTTTCCAAGTCGGTCTGCTTTGCCTTGAAACTGGCAAGAACAATGTCTGTGTTGGCATCGGCATAGCCTCCGTAGAGTTGACGGGCTTTCTCGTAGTTGGCTTTCGCTTCGGCGGAAAGTTTCTTGTAGTGTTCGACATCTATTCGGGCTTTGCTTGTGCGATATTCCGTGATACATGCTTGTAGTTGCGACCGTACGGAATCTGCAAGGGTCTTGCATATCAACGGGTCTTGCGCATTTGCGGTTATTGTTATCACTCCGGTTTTCTTATCTACCGCGATATTGACATTTTTTCTTATGGAGTTAATTATGTCTTCGTCTTTCCGTGACAAATAATAAGGGTTTTTCTTGCCGTTCTTACCTGTTTTCAAGGTGTCTTCGTTATTCGAGAAAATTTGGAATACATTCAGCATTCCGCTCCACCATGCGTGTTTCTGATGGTTTTTCAGATAATCGTAATAATTAGTTTTTATTTCTCCATCGCTGCTTATTACATTTATTTTGAATAGGTCGAAGACAAATTTATTGTCCTGTACGAGTTCCGGATACAATAGTGGCGTGATGGCATCATTGCTCTGAATGTTGCCAAGATTGATGCCGAATGTTGATGCAAGCGAACTCAGCGAACCGCCCGCCATGGGGTTTGCCACCTCCGGTGCCATCTTTGTCTGCGTGCTGTAATATCTTGGAATGCACAAAATATATGCAGATGCCAATACAAAAACAATGGGTATGGCAATGAAGAAAAGTTTTCTTCTTTGCCATACTCGCCGTATAACGATCTTTAAATCTATCACGTTTGATTTCTTTCCCTCTTCCATTTCAAGACGTTTTTCAATATCTTACACTTTCGCTATTTCTTTATTATGTTTGCCAGTGTGGCTATGATTGTGGCGAATGATGCCACGCTCGATGCCAACGATATGGTTTGTGCGAGCATTCGCGGGTCGCGCTGTGCCTTGCTCGGCACGAAAATCTCGCAGCCCGGCTCAGGTTTGGCGTTGTGAGCCACACGTGCCACCTTGCCGTTCATATATATAATAAAGGTGTGGTTCTTCTTCGCACGATTGCCCCAGCCGCCGGCTTGGTTGATGTAATAACCGGCTTTCTTGCCTTTTTGGTAACCCACGGTGTTGGGGTACATAACGTCTCCGCTAACCTTTACCGTACTCGTGTATTGCGGTACGATAAGACGGTCGCCTTCGCGCAGCACTATGTCCTCGTCGCCACCGGGTTCGGCGAGAGCCTTGTCGAGTTCGATACCTACATAATAAACGTCTCCGATGTCAATTTTCTTGATGTTTATCGAATCTTTGTCGTTTGTGTTCGACTTTGCCATGTTCAGCAATGTCTCGGTACGCATGCGCTCCTCGGGTGTAAATCTCCGTTCGAGTCTCGCTCCCTTTGTATATGCACGGTCGTTTACTCCGCCCGATGCTTTTATGAGATCGCTCAGCCTTTGATTCTTTCTTTCAAGCGTGTATGTTCCGCCGAACATCACTTCGCCTTCCACAATCACGTTCTGCTGTTTGTAGAATCCCGGACTTTTGCGTACATATACCTCGTCGAACGGCATGAGCGTAAAGCCTTGTTCACCATCTATTACGAAGCCGTCTTTCAGTGCGAAACTGTATGTGCGGGCTATTATTGAGTCGGTTGAGTATGCTTTCGGGTTGCTGATGCGGCGTGCCACATCCACTTTTACCGTAGAGGCTGTCTGTTTTAATCCTCCCGCTTGCAGCACAAAGTCTTCGAGAGTTTCGTTATCGGCATATTTATACACACCCGGATAGTGAACTTCGCCGTGTATTGTTATCGTACGTTCTTCCATCATCTCTTGTTTAGTGGGAATGAACAGTACATCGTTAGGCTTCAATGCAATGTCGGGAATTTTACCTGAAACGATACCGTCTATATCTACCGGTATTACCTGCAATGTGCGGTCTTCCTTCATTCGGTGCATAACGGCATGTGCGATGAATGCCTCTTCGGTAACTCCTTCGCAACATTCGAGCAGTTCGCGTATCGTGGTTATGTTGCCACCAACCTGATACATGCCCGGACGGAACACCGCTCCCTTAACCTCTGCCATGTTGGAGAAGCGCGGGATAATGGAGTCAACACTCACGGAATCTTCATCGGTGAGATGGAACGAACTCATGTCGAACTCGTCAACGTTATACACCGAGTATTCGCGACCGGTTTTGCGCACCAGCCTTACCGACTTGGTATAGGCATCGCCGGTAAATCCTCCGGAATATTTCATCAACGTACCGACACTCTCGTTGCGACGCATCTCGTAGAACATCGGTCGTTTAACCTTTCCGGTTATGTTGACGAGACAATCGTAAGGACCTACCACTATCACATCGTTCTCGGCAAGTCGCACGTTGCCTGTCAGTTTGCCGTTAAGTATATAGTCGTATATATCCACGGTGGAAATCAGTCTGTTGTTGCGGAACACCTTTATGTTTCGCAGCGTACCGAGATCGTTTACACCTCCGGCCATGTAAAGTGCGTGGAACACCGATGCAAAGGCGGATAATGTATATGTTCCCGGTGCTTTTACCTCGCCCATGACGTTTACCATTATCGTGCGTGTTTGTCCCACGGTAAGGCGTATCTGACTGCTGCTGTAACGTGTGCCGAGGGTCGATCGCAGTTGTGCATTGGCCTGCGACACGGTCATTCCCGAAACTTGCACGGGACCGAAACCCTCGATAGTAACCGTTCCGTCGGGACTCACCGTGCTCTCTATCGTGCGTTGCGAAGCACCATATATGTCGATGAATACCGCATCGCCGGGACCGAGACGATAATTCTGCGGCGTGGCAATGTTCATGTTCGGCTCGAAAGTAAGGTTTTTGTTGTTGAAGATGTCTCGCCCGAAAACCTTCCTTTTGTTTTCTTTCATATATATCATTTCAAGCGAGTCGGGCAGCATATTTTTCAGTTGTCCGCTCATTTCCATGAAATCTTCGTCTGCCTCATCGTAAGTATGACGTGTCTCGTTGGTACCTTGCAGTCTTAGCGATGATTTACGCTGTGCCTGCATTCGTTGCAGCTCCATCTCCTGAACCGACTGCTCTTTCTTGTCTCCGTTGCTGTTGCGCAACCGCGACTGTGCCGACTTGGCATCTTCGACAGTTCCGAGTCCTTGTTTGTTTTTCATGCGCTCGTATGTATTCTTGACGCGGCGTATCTGGTTTATATCCACTCCGCGCTGCATCAGTTTCGTTACAATCTGCGCCTGAGACGTGCCTTTCTCGTATTCTTTCACAACGAACTGCATTACCTGTTCGTCTGTCATGCCGGATTGGGCAAATGTTCCCAGCGAACAGAAGCCCAGCATGAATGCAATTATAAGTAGTTTTTTCATATTCTTATGTATGTGGACAACGGTCTTACGTATTCTTTTTACATTATGGTTTCCCACGTCCGTCAAATCTTTTTTCCGTCAACAATTCTCAAAACCGTGTCTGTAATTATTTTCAAGTCGCCAAGAAGCGAGCGTGTCTCCAAGTAATGAATGTCCATTTCGAGACGTTTCAACATTTTTTCGATGGTATCCGTATATCCGTTGTACAGCGTTGCCTCTGATGTAAGCCCCGGACGCATCTCGTAAATGAGCGCGTACCGGCTGTCGTGCTCCATTATTTTGTCGATGAAAAATTTCCTTTCGGGTCGTGGTCCTACTATCGACATGTCTCCGCGCAGTACGTTCCACAGTTGCGGAAGTTCGTCAAGATGGTGCGAGCGCAGGAAACACTCAAGTTCTGTAGAAGCCATTCCTTCCGCACATGGTATCAGTTGCGGACCGTTTTTCTCGAAGTCTTTGCTCATGGTGCGAAACTTATATATTGTGAACGGTCGCCCGCCTTTACCGATACGTTCCTGACAAAAGATGACGGGACCGTTGTTTTGCAACCTGAGCAGTATGGCAAACACCAACATGACAGGCCAGAGCAACATTAATGCCAAGGCAGCTCCCGTGATGTCGAAAAGCCTTTTTACGGCTCTCTGGGTTTTGTTCATGGCATCATGGCTGTCTCGCAAACCGGTATCTTTCTGCTCCATTTAGTTCTCCGACCTGTTTTTATATATTGAATAACACTTTTTTCATTAATATGTTGCAAAGTTACACATATTTTTTTTTTATTTTACGCAACAGGTTATAAAACGACATATCATACACTTTTTTACCATAAAATTTGGGGGAATGAATATAATTTGCTAACTTTGCATTCTGTATGTACTCATAAAACCGGGGTTGACTGGATTTGACAGCAGGCCGGAGTGGTACGTAAGCACGCGGAGCGTTGTCCGGTGGCTCCCAAAACACAACGGTCGTCAAATTTATCTGGCAACAACAATTATGCTCTCGCTGCCTAAACGAAGGACAGTAGTTTACCGGCTTTATTCCGCTACAAGGTAGTGGAACGAGACATCGCTCGAAAGCCGTCGTCCCGAGGCTCTTTGATTAAGCGGTGCAGCAAAATCGGGAATAGTCTTGTCGCGCCCCGGTGGCTTGATGAAATTTAGGGGATAAGGCAGTGGTTGGTGGTTCGGGTCTTGCCACTGCTCGAAAACCGAAGACCGAAATAAGCGTGTAGAAAGCGTATGGTTCCCCTGTTTGGACGCGGGTTCGACTCCCGCCAGCTCCACTTTATGTACGGCCCAGTAGGAAAAAGCCGGATGTAATTTATGGTGAGTTTATACGACAATACCCCAAACAGAATGGCACATAAATAGTATGCTTTCATACCAGTTATAACTAAAGAAAACGAACTGATATGAAAGCATTATTTGTAAAGAAAAAGAGAGTATCGGAAGAGGTAACCACGAAGAGATTAGGAAAATAACATTATATTCTTTGTATTCCAATTTTTTATTCCGAAATTACGATTCGCCGCTGACTTTTTTGAAAGCGTTTATACCACCGACAACTGTTTGGAATTCGCCTTTTGGTATATTCCAATATGTAGCTTCCAAACGACCATTAATCAGCAAGGCTGTCACTGTTAGTTTGATATCTTCTTCTGAGTTTAGAATAACAATATCTCCAACTTTGAGTTCATTCATAATTCCTCCTTTCCTTATTTAAGTTCAACATAGTGAGAAACGCCTAACCAGTAACCCTTGGTGTCTCATATAACTGATGAGTCGAGCCCTGCCTCTGTATGCGATACGGAGACTATTTTCTTTTACAAAAGACAACTTTCGTGCCAATTTCTTATTGCTGACAATTTGACATACCTAATACCGAGTGATTTCAAAGTTATCTCCTAAAAAAGAGAAATATTTATGAACGAGTCAAGCATAACAATCTATTGGTAGCAGAACGCAGACGGAGGCACCGGCATATCGGTCAGCGGAGTAATGGAATGGCAGACACTTTTCCGAGAGGCATTCCTGTCTGTGGATAGACTTCCGTCACTACACGATATTACCGAGAGGGAAACGAGTGACGAGAATGTCGGAAATTCGGCTACCGTAGCACTTCTCAGCAGCCTTATCGGGATTATCCGAAAGAATATTAAGATGAGTGGCTGTATCGTTACCGAGCAGGAGCGGAATATGAAATTTCCTACTGAGCCATAAACTGTGCTAAAACTCTGCTAAAACAAATTATGTATACTTTTGGATTTTGAACGCTAATTGTAAACCCAACACGTATTGGGAGAATGATAAAAGAAATAGCGGGAATCCTTTATTTATCGGGATTTCCGCTTGTGTCTTGGGAGGGTGCCCGATGGGATTCGAACCCATGACATTCAGAACCACAATCTGACGCTCTAACCAACTGAACTACGGGCACCATGTAAAAACAATTGCTGTATTAAAGCGAGTGCAAAGGTAATGGAATTATTTTATATATCCAAATATAATGTTTGTTTTTTATGTTCAAACATGATATTTTCTTTGAATTTAATGTTCGTAATCCGCTTCTGCAGTTGCTTCCGGCAAAATGTCTTCAATACTCGAACTCTCGGCATCTGTCACTAAATTCTTTGGATTTTGTCTCGCTCCGAGTTTTATTAGTTTCATTGATGTGGTAACAATGCTCTGCCCTCCCGGTGCGAGTTTCTTTTCTCCATCCTCGTATGTCTTTTGCAGGCGGGTTATATGCTTACCCATCTCTTCGTAACTCTTGAGAAACTTTCCCACCCTGTCGAGCATCTCTTCTGCCAGTCGGAACACTTTTTCGTGGTTCTCTGCCTGCACTATCTGAGTCCATGTCATGTTTATTATGCGCATTGCGGCAAATAATGTCTGCTCGTCGGCGATGAATACATTGCGTTCCATTGCTTTACGCCACAAATCGGGTTGAGCGTTCAGTGCGGTCCACAGTGCTCCGGTATGCGGCATGAACATTATCACATAGTCCATCTTTATTTTTGGAGGCTGTATGTACGAAGAGTAATCCTTGTCTGAAAGTTCCTTCACATGACGATTTATGCTTTCTACATGTGCTTTCAGGTGCCGTTGTTTCTCTTCGGGGGATTCGGCATTTACAAAATCGATGAAACTTGACAGCGACACCTTTGAGTCGATTATCAGTTCACGGTTTTTGTCAAGGTGCATTATGATGTCGGGACGCAGGTTGCTGCCTTCTTCCGGGCGTACAATGTTTCCGCGAGCATCGCGTATTGTTGTTTGCGTCTCGTAGTGTATTCCGCAGTGCAGACCTTGCGACTCGAGAATTTCGTCGAGCACCGTTTCGCCCCAGTCTCCTTGTACTTTTGTCTCGTGGCGGAAAGCACGGGTAAGTTCTTCTGTGCTGCGTTGTGCGGCTTCGCTCTGTCTCATCATGTTTTCTATATTGGCACGCATTTCGCTTGTCATTGATGTCTGTCGCAAGGTGTTGTCATTCAGTGCCTGCCGCATGTCGGAAATTGTTTTTCGCAGAGGGTCAACAATCTGTACAATGCTGTTGTTACTCTGCTCTGCAAATTCCTGCTGTCGCTGTTTCAACATGTCGCTTGTGGCAGTTTGCATTTCGGCTTTCACCTTTTCTATGACTTCATTGAAACGTGCCTGCTGTTCGTTCATTGCTTCGTTGTGTCGTTCTTCGTAATGCTGTCGCATCTGTTCCATTTGCTGCCTCAACATCTCTGTTTCTGCCGTTAGTGCTCCGGTTTTTCCACGTCCGTACAGAATACCGATGACAATACCAATCGCGAGTCCAAGTAAAACAAATAATATCTCCATAATCATGGTTAGTTTTTTAACATTTGCAAAGTTAGCGATTAATTTCAAAAAAAACAATTTTCCTTGCCAAACATACTTTAATCTGAACTTATTTGTTTATTTTTGCAATTGACAATAGATGTCAGTTATTTGTAAAACATCATTTTCTGTTTTTTTAAGTTATATTGTTTTTATGAAACCCATTGCATATTTCCATTCGCCATTCAGCAGCAAGTTTGGCATACCGCGGCAAAGCGGATTGGTGGAAGAGTTGGACGGAGAAATCGTTTTTGAGCCGAAATACCGTAATATTGATGCTTTGCGCGGACTTGAAGATTTCAGTCACTTGTGGATAATATGGCTTTTTTCTGCCAATCAAAAGCATCGCGAAAATCTTACCGTGCGTCCTCCGCGCCTTGGAGGAAATTGCCGTCTTGGAGTGTTTGCCACCCGTTCCCCGTTTCGTCCCAATCCCATAGGTCTCTCGTGCGTATGTATAAATAAGGTGGAAATTGATGAAAAACGGGGTCCTGTAATCACTGTAAAAGGAGCCGACTTAATGGACGAAACCCCGATTCTTGATATTAAACCGTATATAAAGTACTGCGACTGCAAAGAAGATGCCCGTTCCGGTTTTGTTGATAATACGGAATGGGAGAAGTTGTTCGTCGTTCTCAGCGAACAACTACAGTCAAAACTTACTGACGAAGAACAACGTGTACTTGTGAGAGTGCTGGAACAGGATCCGCGTCCACGTGTACAAAACGATCCGGAACGTGTCTATGGAATGCCGTTTTACGGAATGGAAATACATTTTAAAGTGAGTGAAGGCAAGTTGTTCGCATTCTGAAAAAATGTCTTTTTTAAATCCTTTTGTACTTTAGTTGCCTTATCTAAGTTAACTTTGTTCGGTTGACAAGCGGCTCTCGACTACAAAATGGTAGTGAGCGGAGGAATATGCCGAGCCGTATTAATGAACGAACCAATGTTTTGGAACGAAAATAGACCTGAATACGAAAAACATTACCCGACAAAACAAACTTAATTTTTAAGGCAATAATTTATGAAATCTGCTTTATTTAATAATTTTTCATATAAAATGCAAAAATAATTATCAAAAAATTTGGAACATATTGTATTTTTTTATAAATTTGCCATCATTGAGAGGTCTTCCTGACAACTCGTGAACAACGCACACACATTGTAACGTAATAGAAATTGTACATTTTGAGATTAACATTGAAAACATTCTGAAAGTTTTTCACAACCTAAATAATTAGTTAATATTTTTGTTTCACTAAAAAAAAACAGTTATGAGTAAAAAACTTACATCTTTAATGGTAATCGCGGCGGCGGGGCTGCTGTCATTTCCGGTTTGTGCTCAGGATTTAGTTGCCGAAAAGGCTATCCTAAAGGGGAGAAACACAATTAAATCTACGGAGAGACTGAACTTCGGAAACATGTCGAAGGAGAATATTCTCATAAAAGCGATTGAAAGTGGAAGGGCTGATAAAACAGAACTTGAAAAAATATGGAATGATAATATCGGCACTTCCGCGGTACGTAACAATTTTAAAAAGGCTGCAAAAGTGGATGAGTTGCCATATATAAATGACATCTCTACTGAAGAAAAATTCGGTGAACTTACGGTAATTGATGCTAATAATGACTCAAAGACATGGGAATACTATGTAAGTCAAAAATGTGCAGCTTACAAATACCATTCTACAAATCAAGGAGACGATTGGTTGATAACTCCAGGAATAAAACTTGTGGCAGGAAAGAGTTATAATTTTAGCGTTGAACTTGCAGCAGGATTAGCGTCATTCCCTGAGTCTTTTGAAATAAAAATGGTAAAGGCAGATGACACTCCTACTGCCAATGCTCTAAATGGAGGAACAGAGATAGTTACGAAAAAGACAATCGAAAATAATAAGTATACTGCTTATGGTAAAGAAGGAATAGTTGTTCAAGAGGAGGGTTATTACTATTTCGGTATTCATGCCGTGACAGACCCCGATAAATTCTATCTTTATGCAAAGAACATAAATATCACGGTTGGTACAATTACAGAAGAATCTCCGGCAGCTCCGACAATAGAAGTTACACCCGCGGCAGAAGGTAAACTTGAGGCTGGCGTAAAGGTTATAGCTCCAACGAAAAATGTAAAGGGTGATGACCTTGGCGATAACATTTCTAAGATTGAAGTTTTCCGTGATAATGTAAAGGTGAAAACTTTCAGTCCCGTAACCAAAGGACAGGAGCTCAACTTTGATGACAAAGATGGTATGACCCATGCCACACATAAATATTATGCTATTCCTTACGACAAGGAAGGGGAGCCCGGTGTAAAGAGTGATTTTGTAGAAGTATATGTAGGTTCCGATATTCCTAAACTTCCCAATGAAATGACTGCTACCGACATGTCAAACAAAATTGGTTTCAAGTGGGATCTCGTAAATTCCGGTGTTCAGGGTGGATATGTTAACCCTGCCGAAATAGAATACGACGTTTACACATTAGTTATTAAGGAATTGTGGGGATACCAATATCTTGATTTGGATGAACTTCTTGCAACCGTAAAGAATAAAGATTCTTACGAGCATGCTGATGCAACTCTTGATGAAGGAGATCAAGGTTTCAAGTTCTTCGGAGTGCAGACAAAGAATGCGGCAGGTACCAATAAGAGTTTTGTAAGTAGCGATATCCTTGTAGGCAAACCATACGAACTTCCTTTATTTGAAGGTCTGAAAGATAGAAAGTTCCATTATGTATGGTATAGTGACGGAGTAGTATCCGGTCTTTATATTTCTGAAGATGCAACAGATGGTGACGGCGTGGCTCTTGATTTCCGTATGAGAGATGGTGCTCAACCGGGGCAAGGCTATCTGTCTACAGGTAAACTGAACTTGAATCCTGCAGCACATCCGACTCTGTTGTTCGATGCCAAAAGAGGTAATGCAAACTCTAATCTTGCTATTTATGGTTCAAAAGACGGTGCAGAACCTGAAAAGATTACTGATGTAGAGTTGAAAGATGAATATGAGAAAATTAAAGTTGATTTGTCAAGTCTGAAAGGCAGCAGATATGCACAGTTACGTTTTGTGAGCAACTTTGCAGCACCTACCGACAACGTAATCATTGACAACATAATGGTTCGCGATTTCTATTCTGACGACCTTGGAATTGAAATGACTGCTCCTGAAATAGTTAAAGCAGGTGAAAAGGCAACCGTAGTGGTTACCGTTGAAAATAACGGAGAGAACACATGTAACAGTTATACGGTTGATTTCTATGCAGGAGAAAGGAAAATAAAGACAGAGAATGTTACGGAAGCTTTGAAGATGTTTGAGAAAAAACAGTTCAATTTCGAATATGAAACAACAATCTTCGATGAACCGGGTGATGTGACACTGAAGGCAGTTGTAACATCCGAAGGTGACCTTAAGGACGAGAACAATACAACTCAGAGCATTATAACAGTTAAGCAATCTACTGCTGCTGCTCCAACGGATCTTAATGGAACCGAGGCTGACGGTGTTGTGACTCTGACATGGAAAGCTCCTGTAAATACGACTACAGAGGTTACTGAAGACTTTGAGTCATATGCCATTTGGATTTATGAGAATATCGGTGAATGGACTCTCATTGATGGCGACAAGGGGCTTACCGGTGGTTTCTTCCAAGGTACCATGTATCCTTCTCAAGGAAATCCATTTGCATACACTGTATGGGCACCAAGAGATTACAAGGGTGACGGACAACTTGACATTACTCAAGCTAATACGGCAATGATTCCGCACAGTGGCGACAAGGCTTTGGCATCAATTTATTCGTACATAGTTCCGGAAGATAATCCCCAAGGTGAATTTATTCCGAACGATGACTGGCTGATTAGTCCTGAACTTCCGGGTGTTGCACAGACTATCAATTTCTATGTTTCACATTATACCACTAATGATGGTACACAGAAATTCCCACAGACTTATCAAGTACTGTATTCGGAAACCGGTAAAGAGGTAGCAAATTTCACTGCCATTGGTGGAGATCGTAAGACTGCAGGTGGTTGGGAGAATATCTCTGTGGACTTACCTGATGGAACCAAGTATTTCGCTATACGCAATATTTCAAATAAGGATGATGCTTTCATATTCCTCTTAGATGACATAACATTCTCTAAAGGTGGTGGTGAGATTGCAAGTTACAACATTTATGTTGACGGCGAACTTTACACCAGCGTTAACGGAAATGTATTGACAGCAGTAATTAAGAATCTGGAAAATGCCAGCCACAAGTTTGCAGTGTCAGCCGTATATTCTAACGGTCAAGAGTCTAAGCCTGTAACATTTATTCTCGTAACAACAAGCATTGAGAATATTTCTGTTGACGGCAAGCCGGTTGATATCTACACAATAGATGGAAAACTCGTTCGCAAGCAGGCTACAAGTCTTGAAGGTCTGAACGGTCTTTACATCATCAACAACCAGAAGGTTATCATCAAATAACCAAGTGTTTTGATAATTATAAGACTTTTTAAGCCTTGGAAGATATAAACTGAAAAAACCGCTGTTTTGGGAAACAAAACGGCGGTTTATATTTCTTAATATTACTAACATTTATTATATTTGCATAAATAAAATAAATCATATAATTATATAAAAAAATAAACTTGTTATTATGTTAAACATCAAGAAAGCGACATTGCTTTTAGCACTTGCACTGCTGTGTGTCATAACGGCATCGGCTAAGCCAAGGACAAAAGCAGAAATGAAATTGCTCGCCAAACAGGCAATAAATGCCCATCTCGTGAAACAACATCGTGCACCGCGCATGGGTGAAGTATTTGAACTGAAAAACCAAAAGGCAACAATGGTGCTGGGATACAAGGAAGGCGGATTTGCCGTAGTATCCAAAGATGACCTTTTGCCGGAGGTGCTTGGTTACAGCGATACTAAATTCGATAAGAGTACAAGTAACGAGAACCTTAAATGGTGGCTCGAAGCGATGGACGAAACTGCTAAAATAATTGTAGCAAAAGGACAGCCAAGAAAACTGGTTGAACCTGACCCCACCAAATATAAAACGGAAGTTCCACCGTTGTGTACTACGAAATGGGGACAGGCAGTGCCATACAACAACTACTGTCCACCGGGAACAAACACCGGTTCGGGAGATGGTCATGACTATGGCAATGATACCGAACGTTGTGTGGTAGGATGTGTTGCAACGGCAATGGCACAAGTGCTTGCTCATAACAAATATCCAAAAAGCGGTGTCGGAACACACTCGGTTAATGTGAAACAAGATGGAGGACATGTGGCAACATTCACGGTGAACTTCGAAGAGGCAATATATGATTATGACAACATGCTCGATGAATACAAAGAAGGTAGTTACACCGAAACCGAAGGAAAAGCTGTTGCTTTGTTGAGTTATCACTGCGGCGTGGCATCCGACATGGAATACGGCCTCAGTGGTTCGGGAACATACACAGACAAAGCCGCGGACGGACTGCGACGCAATTTCGGAATACCTACCGCAACGTTCTATGACCGCAACCAAAGCGGAAAGAGCACGGAAGAGTGGATGGATCTCATATTCAACGAATTGAGCAACGATCGCCCGCTGATGTACGGCGGAGTGTCAAACTACGGTTGGCAGCAGGTTGGACACGAATTTGTATTCGACGGATACGACTCCACCGGAAAAGTAAGCGTTAACTGGGGATGGAACGGTGAAGGAGACGGTTACTATGATGTATCGCTGCTCGATGTTGAGAATTACGAATGGAAGTACTATCAAGACATGGTGATTGGTATAGAAGGAGGAACTCCCGTAGAACTCCAAAATATGGACATCACCATGGAACAAGCCGGAACCATGGCAAGCATGATTGCCGTAGATGACAGAACACTTTTGGGAGAACTGAAAGTTAAAGGAAACATCAACAGCAGCGACCTGAAACTGTTACGCGAGATGGCAGGCATAGACAACGAAGGTAACAAGACAAAAGGTAATATGTACCATCTCGACCTGTCGGATGCCCGTATTGTGGCAGGAGGCGAGCCATACTTGTTTGAGGACGGCAACGCATACACAACGGCAAACGACGAATTGCCATACAAGGCTTTCTACATGGCAAGCAAACTACGCACTCTGAAACTTCCGAAAACGATAAAGAAGATTGGCGATGGTGCCATCGCATTGCTCAACAGGTTGAGCGAACTTACACTCTCTGATGCAAGCGAGGGGCAGGAATATACCATTAACGGAAATGAAATATTATCAAATGACGGTACGGAACTCATTGCCGTAACACCTATCGCTACCGGCGAATATACCATACCTAACACCGTTACAAAAGTACACGCTTACGCTTTGGCAGGCTGTGCAAAACTCATAAAAGTAACGGTACCTGCAACGGTAGAGAGTCTTGGCAGGGAAGTTATGCGCAGTTGTATTTCGTTAAAAGAATTGCGATCGGAAAGCCGTACCGTGCCAACAGTAGGTGCAATGGCATTCGATGGTGTGAGCGATACACAGTGCAGACTCGTTATTCCGGCCGGCACAAAAGATCTTTATGGCAGAACCCAAGGTTGGAAGAAATTTACCAATGCCAAAGAATACGGCACCACAATCAAGCCAAGCAATGCAACACGCAAGTATGGTGAAGAGAATCCTCAAAGTTATGCTTATCAACTCTTGGGCGATTATGTTACGGGCAAGCCTGAAATATATACCGAAGCCACACCGGAGTCTCCGGTCGGAAGGTATCCCATACATGCCAAACCGGGAACAATCACTGCTCCGGACGTTACATACGAGGATGGTTACTTAATCATTACCAAAGCACTACTTACGGTAACCGTAGAGGAAGCAACGCGCAAACAATATGAGCAAGACCCGGAGTTTGTGCTACATTTCGAGGGATTTGTAAACGGAGAGGACGAGAGCGTGATAACGACACCGCCAACTGTTACAAGCAATGCCACATACGATAGTCCGGAGGGAGAATATGTACTTACCATTAGTGGTGGCGAGGCACAAAACTACAAGTTCAAATATATTCCCGGCAAACTCATCGTCAGCGGTATAGCCAGCGGCATTGAAGGTGTTACAGTCAGCGATGACGCACCGCGCGACATATACAATCTACAGGGACAACTCGTGCGCCGAGCTGCCACTTCTGTCAAAGGGTTGCCTGCCGGATTGTATGTCATTGAAGGAAGAAAGGTAATTGTGAAATAATACCACTGTCATTACATTTTCAAGTCGCAAGGGAGTATATGCTTCTTTGCGACTTTTATCATAAATCCCTCTCCTCAAAAAATAAATGTTTGTTGGAAATCAAGACGGATAAAAATTTACATCGTGATACCTTTCTTTAACCCAAATCGGTCATTATACCGCATTTGCTTAGATTTGCTATTGCCGTTACGCTTCCCAACTGCTTTAGCTCGCTTGCTGACATCTGCACAGCCATTACATCTCGACGTATCCCGCTACGCCTTCGATGAAACGGCTGTACATCTGCTCAACAATCGAACAAAATCGGTTGAGGGTTTTAATGACCGATTGGGGTTTAATCATGTGTCACATTTTATCAAGTTTAGGTATCGATTTTACTTCCAACCTACTGATTAAGTGGAATAAAAACAAGATCTGGCGACCGAAGGTTCGCATTAATATCATTTAACTACGTTTTGAGGTGAATTATTTTATAAAAAACTTGCTAATATGAGCTTTATTACATAATTTTGTCACATCACTATGATTAACTGCAGCATTTTGTTTTAAGGTGGCAGTCACATCTTTAGTGAAGTTTTAATTAACCATATCCTATAACTTTTAAACACTATTATTATGAAAGCTTTTGCAATGCTCGGACTAAACAAGGCCGGATGGATTGAGAAAGACAAACCATCATGTGGACCAATGGATGCAATTGTTAAGCCTGTTGCTGTGGCACCGTGTACGTCTGATGTACATACCGTATGGGAAGGGGCTATCGGAGATCGTAAGAACATGATTCTCGGTCACGAAGCAACCGGTGAGATTGTGGAAGTAGGTAATTTGGTAAAAGATTTCAAACCCGGAGACAGAGTGCTCGTTCCTGCCATTACCCCCGACTGGAATTCGCTTGAGGCACAGGCAGGCTCATCGATGCATTCAGGCGGAATGCTGGCAGGTTGGAAATTCTCTAATTTCAAGGATGGTGTGTTCGGTGAGTATTTCCATGTAAATGATGCAGATGGCAACCTTGCACTGATACCGGAAGGCATCGATCCGGTAGAGGCCACCATGCTTTCCGATATGGTTCCGACAGGTTTCCATGGTGTTGAACTTGCCGATGTAAAATTCGGCGACGTGGTGCTCGTCATCGGCATCGGTCCCGTAGGATTGATGTCGGTTGCCGGAGCGGCTCTTGCCGGAGCATCTTTCATATATGCAGTAGGCAGCAGACCTGTATGCGCGAAGGCAGCAAAGGCGTATGGCGCGTCAGAGATAATAGACTATCACAACGGTTCCATTGCCGAGCAGATAATGAAACTGACCAACGGCAAGGGCGTTGACCGCGTAATTATAGCCGGAGGTACCGTTGACACCTTTGCCGAAGCCGTGTCCGTACTCAAACCCGGTGGGACGATAGGCAACGTAAACTATCTTGGCAGCGGCGAGTTCGTGAGAATTCCACGTGTAGAATGGGGAGTAGGCATGGGACACAAGTCTATCAAAGGCGGCTTGATGCCCGGTGGACGACTGCGCATGGAGAAACTGGCACGACTCGTTTCTGCCGGACGTCTCAATCTCTCACACCTCATTACCCACCGCTTCAACGGATTTGAACACATGGAAGAGGCTCTCATGCTTATGAAGGACAAACCGAGAGACCTCATAAAACCGGTGGTGATAATTACCGAAGACTTGATGAAATAAGTTTTCGACAAAATACGAGATGCGGGATAATATTCCCGTTTATGCTAAATAGGTATGTAGAGACAATAAAAAAATGATCATTTATTTTAAATCACAATTATAGTGTTTTATATCGGATGCTTACTCTCAAATACCGGCTCTTTTCCGATGTCATGTGTAGAAATTTCGATTATCCGGTTTAGTGAGTCGGGAAGTGCAGAGTTATAAAGGCAAAAAGAAAGAGGGGGCATTGGTTGATGCCCCCTCCGTAATTAAAACACTGTAAGCGTTGAAACTATCTATGTTTCAGGATTAAAAACTTCTCTTATCCGTTGTCTTATTACTTAACATTTTTATAGAATTCTTGCTCACATGAAAACCGTTCGTCAGTCGTTCCATACATCGCGATGTACAAGTTCCAACTCATCATCTTCCATGTCCTCATCAAAGAAATCGTTGTTCTGCTTTGAATCTGCATGGTCGTTCCAACTTCCTCCGAGAATAGATTTCTGACAAGCAGCGTAAATCACTTCAATCAAAGGTTTTATATATATCTTTTTCATACGGCAATCCTCCATTATTTTACAATGATTTTCTTTCCATTAACAATATATACTCCGGCAGGCAATGTGATAGTACGCGTTTCGCCGGCATTCATGGATAGGCGATTGACCGTTGTACCATCGGTGCTTAATACCTTAATCTGTCTATCGGTTGTCGTTGTAAATGTCAGTGAGCCCCTGCCTGCGATTATTGCCAGGTCAGGTTTCTCGGTAACCTCACCGATACCCGTGGAAAGATCGTTTTCACCATAGAGCACGTTGAACGCTTTCATAATCTTGGCACCTAAGCCACCCGAATACTTATAATAACTACGGAACGGATAGACGTACACATACTGTAAACTCGAATGCAGATTCTTCGAATTCAGATACATGTTGCCGGAGAAGTAGAAAATCTGCTCATCCTTATTCACTTTCTTTCCAGAGTATGAGCCATAGTTCGTGAAGTTGTATGTGCTGCCTGCTATGGTACCTGTTGCCGACTCTCCCTTAAAGGTATAATCGCTTTCCATGTTACTGTTCTTGGTAGAGATTACCTCTGCACCATACTGTGTAGCAATGAACGAGATTGCATTGTCGGTTGGAGCCTTTAGCACTTTTACCATATAAGGCACATTAGCCTCAGTCTTTGACTCGGTTATAGGAGAGAAATAGGCATTACCGATATAGTTGAGCGGAGTGTTATCGTCCGATTCTGCTATAGCCAAGCAGTTGCTGGCATTCATCTTACTCACAGTGAATGAGCATAGACCGTCCCTGTTGGTATGTGTACCTACTTGCAAATCCAAAGCGAACGGTAGGATTAACGTAGCATTGGCCACCTTGCCGTTCTTCGGGATGGTTATTTGTCGAGTGTAAGTAGCGTAGTTCTCGGCCGGCACCGTAATCTTATAAGGAGAATAGAACGGTTGGCGGTCGGTAATTACTATATTCCGACATGAGAGGAAAGCACCGCTCAATTTCTTTTGGATATAGTTGTCCTCGTTAAAACTTGAGCGTACCGGGAAGAATATCAAGCAGTTCGGATTGAGTTCGGCCTTCATCGCGTCCATTTCTGTTTTTTCAGGAATATGGACGGAGTAGAGGTTGGTGTAGTCGAGGTAGAGCACCTGCTTACCTGTAGCCCCCGCGCCGGCTAGTTCATTTATAAGTGCCTGTTTCATCATCGGCACAGTGAGATAAGCACTTTCGCTCGGGATCTCAGCACCGGTATTGGCATCCAATGCCTTGAACACACCGCCATACATCGGCAGATCGGCTTCGGCACCGTTGTTGTAGCAAGTAGTGTTATAGAGTTTGGTCAGTTCACACTTGGCCACATAGTCCTTAGTCTCCAATTTCAGATCCATCAGATAGTATGCGTAGTATCTATGCTCCCATGCCGTAGTAGGCGCAATGTTCCAGCGCGTTTCGTCGGAAGTGAAGAGATAACAGGGCTTCTCTTGATTCACAGCAAGCACAATATTGCTTGAGAAAGAGCCACCCTGATTCATGTAGAGAGCCTCAGAATAGGGATACTCTTCCAATGTCGTGGTGCCGCCTGATGTGTTGCTCGGGTCAAGTTCGTCAATGTTGCTATACTTGAATGGCTTGTCGCCACACATCTCACTATGAATCTTGTCAGCTGCCGGTTCGTTTCCTGTCGTGCTGTACTGCTGGCCATTGTATGTATTATAATAAGGTGACTTCACGAAGAAGTAACGGGCATGATGTGGGTCTGCATTGCCATAGGTATTATCGCCATACTTGCTGTACAGATTCTCGAAAGTGAAGCGGCACTTCTGCTCGCCACCGCCGAAGAAATCCTGCGGCACATAGAAGATAAACTTACCGCCCGACACCTGAAAGTCGTTGCTGGTAAACTGTTGCATCAACGTAGGGCCATTCTCTGCCAACGAGTGGCATACGATGTCGATAGAGTTGATGAATGGGTTGAGTGCCTCAAGGGTGAGTTCGAAAGTGATGAGTGCCTTGGTGCCCTCTTCCAATCCTTCAACTTGGAACTTGATGGCATCGTTGTTAAGGTTTGTCAGTACTACTTCGCTATCATCGCCCTCAGTAACATTTACCGTTTGGGTCACATTGTCCTTATTGGTCTTGTATATCTTCAAGGTATAGGGCGAAGGCTTAAAGGCCGGGTTCAGGACATTATTGTTAG
The DNA here is from genome assembly GCF_003932845.1 of Prevotella sp. OH937_COT-195. GTDB lineage: Bacteria > Bacteroidota > Bacteroidia > Bacteroidales > Bacteroidaceae > Prevotella. Next base: position 158,285 of record NZ_RQZH01000002.1, on the reverse strand, counting down.
GTGAAGGATTCCATGTTGCAGCATTGGCATCCGAAGTTGTCAACTGAGGATTGTTTGCATCTGTATGTACTAAGAACAAACTACCATACTTAATGTGGTTTCCGCTAATAGAAAAAGTAGAAGCTTGGTTCGCATCGGTTGTACTATATACATAATAGATGTCTCCTGCTTTATGAACATAAAGATAATGATAAGAAGACCAAGAATTTTGCCTATTGCGCAACTTACCATCTGCGGTAAATTCCCAGGAACCTTGACTACGTCCCCATGTTGCATCTCGCCTTAAATATGAAGAGCCAAACCTGATGTCTCCACTTACTGATTGCCCATCACCATTTTCATTGACATACTGAGAACCAGCCTCCGTGCCATAATGGTATTTTATCTTGGCACCTGTGATGCGGTAGCCCAATGGAATATTGGTTCCGTCTTGTGATTTGGTTGATGTAGGCGTTTCTATATAATAGGTGTTGTTGCCTAAAGCGTAATAGAGTTTGTTGTCGTTCTTCAGAGCCTGAATAGAACCACTGCCTGCTGTTGCCGGCAGTTTCTTGTCAGCTGTCACCGCATCTTCTTGATAGAGCCAGTTCTGAGCCGTCAACTCCTTTACATTATTAAAGTTGTAACTATAGAAAGTTTTTCCGTTCTTTGTATGAGGCTTAATCTCACCCAAGTCGAGTTTGCTGGTCATGAAAGCAGACCCAACCATATTCACCCCCTCGCTAATGATGTTAGTCGGCTTGCCGGGGTTGACGCTTGCGTCGAATGCTCCTTCAGCCGTAAAGTAAAGTTCACACGACTTCATCGTAACTGCATAAAAGCCTGCCACCGTATGATGCATCAAGAAATAGAGATTATTGCCCATGTCGGTTTCTGTCATGCTGGTGCGCTCAATCACATATTCTTTCGCTTCGTTCTGAGCAGGCATATTGTCAGTCTTCTTCTTATAATTATTAAAGTCGAAGTTTTCGTCTGTCTCATAGAAAACCTTGTCCATTCCGGTTACATTCAATCCGCCAATGCTTTCACCATTCTTATTATTTAATAATACGATGCGATAACCTGTAAAGCGATAGCCCTTTGGCAGCGAGATACCCATGTGGAACTCCGTAGTAAGAGGAGAACCCGACATGAGTACATAGAGATTCTGAGTGACATCCAAGATAATGTCACCCGCAGGATCTTTCAACACCCCGCTCTCCGTAATTAGATTCTTATCCGACACCGTGAGTGTCAGAGGCAGTTGGTTGTGCCGCCACAGTGAACTCCAGCCATTCTGGAATCCTATTTCACCGTCATAGGTGAGACCGGCCACCAATTTTCCCGATGAAGGGCTGATGGTCACGTTTTGTGCATGTGTTGTCAAGCACAGTGCAAATAATATAAAGACGAGTGTCAGTATCTTTTTGCATGTGGATTTTGACTTAAATGTTTGATGATTATTCATAGTTAAAGTTTTTATTATTTGTTAAAAAATTGGCATATTGTCCACATCTAACTCGTACGTTTCCATGTATGCGATACTCAAGCGTTCGTTTAAACTATTGTTGCCAGATTTCCTTACCCTTATGGATATGTGCGTGATGAGATGTTCATTGGATTGAGTGAAATTGATGGTATCGTCTTCTATCTGCTTGGCGGTAATCTTGCTCGTTGGGAAAGGTTCTGCATCATATCTGTTTTATATACTTACTTTCTTTATTTCCTTTTTTATTTCGTATTTTATTTTTTAATCATGAGTGTATATTCATTAAATTGATAATTAGTCCTTGCGGATATATCTGATTTTACTGCAAAATTAATATGTTTACAAACAGGAAAGAAGTAAACCGGGGCACAAACAGACGCAATAATAATTGAAAAACAGTCGCAAAATGTCGCAAAAAACTCGATATTTATAACAAACGAGAGTCGTTTGGTAATAAAAATGCGAGATTCGGCTTGATAATTTATGTGATTTTTCTTACCTTTGTAAAAGATAACTTATGCTTTGACAATTTGTAACAAACTGTCATTGCTCTTGTAAGTTTTATCTTTTTAATCCAAATAAAGAATAAAATAATGAAAGAGTTTCCCCCTGTTGCTTTGTTCAAGAAATTTGTCAATGAGCGCAGTCACAACAAAAAAGAACACATCCGCCTGCTGGTGTTCATGACAGGTTCGTTGGAGATTATCTCCATCATGATTCTGCACCTCATAGGTTTCATCGGTTTGGAACTACCCGTATTGCGGCTTATCTCATGTTTGTCACTCTTGATTTCCCTCGTTTTCATCGTACTTTATCTGAACAAGTGGATTTTACTGATACGGGCTTTTTTTACCTATTCTATTATAGCGCAAATACTGGAATCCGTCCGTATAGTCTATCTTGTCATCGCTTGTCCGCCGGACTATGAGACTATGGTGGTGTGTAACCATATAGGTTCATACTCCATCCTGCTCTATCTCGCCTTGGGTTTTGTTCCACGAGCCTCGTTCTATGTTTTGGTTATGGGTCTTGGCAGCCTCTTTTTTACCGCATTTTACGGTGAGGGAGCCATCGATCCACAATTTGTCATACTGTTTTTAGTGCTCAATATCAGTACATATTTGCTTTCTGTCATCATCCAACACGGTGTACGCGATATGCAGCGAGAAAAGAATAGTTTTAAATCTTTTCGAACCAATATCCTGCGGACACTCCACATCACGCAGGAGGAACTGGATGCTTTTCTCGAATTATGCGAAGACCGGAAACCGTATGAAAAGTATGAACCACTTCTCTTCGGGCTGCTTGATGAGCGAAAGAAGCATAACTTCCTTCGGGCAGTGGATAAATTGCAGAAGAAACACGCTGCCGAACAGCAAGACTTCGCTCGTAAGTTTCCCATGCTTTCCAAAGTGGAATTGGAAATATGTCGATTGGTTGCTTATGGTAAACCGGTAAGTGAAATAGCCATCATCACAGGAAAATCCATCAGCAACGTAAGTACGGTGCGTGGAAACATACGTAAGAAACTCGGCTTAGATAGGAACACAGATCTCCGTGCGTTCCTTGTGAAAGATGATAAAGAGAAGAATTCAGAGGTTTAGGGCAGAGCCGAAAAAGCGAAAAGTGGTTCGATTCAGGATAAGAATACTTTCAAAATAGTTCTAATTGTCCCGACTTTCCCACATGCACCGGCAATGTCTTCGGTTTGTTGTCGAAGAAACAATATCAAGTAAGTGCCGAGCATTTCATTCATGATGAAATTATGAACAAACCCGTGCCGTAAATGAATGAGGTTTGCCTTGTTCTTTGACGGTTATTTTATACACTCGATGATGTATATTTCGCGTAGCATTATCTTGTTCCACATTGGCATTAGTTTTTTCTTCATGTTTGCTTTCAAACCATTCACAAGATACACCCCTTGGTCGAACAGCGTATAGAACAGTCCTTGCTTTATATACCTTCTGTCAGCAAACACTTTTCCACAAAGTTCCTTTGTAAACACACTCCATACTCGTTCATCTCCGGCATCAACATTAACACCTGTGAGACAAGACGTTATCACCTCTCCGGAATCGTTGCAAATCAAGTGGAGTTTGAAACCGTGACACCGACCCATTGTACCCTTTCCATTCTTTGCAAAATCTGAAAAGACATTATTGAAATAACGTCTTATATTGTGGAAAACCGTTATCATGGTACCGATAACAAATGTTATGCCCGAACATTTACCGAAAGCATAAAGTTTCATGAACATCACCATCTTGAAAAACACACAAGGCATGATTAAGATACGGGCAATCCATAAATACAATTTGTGCAAGATTTGCACGTCCTTAAAATGAGGTTTATTTCCCAAAGATGTTACTCACACGTTTACCTATGCTTTCTCATTCGCGCCGGTCTGTTATTTTGCAGCAATCCGAGGCAAGGAAACGGAGAGATAGACGACCAATTCGGATAAACAAATAAATGGGACGGAAATTAGGTTTATCCGTCCCTTCTGTTTTTAACTATACTTAAATCGTGTGTTATTTCTTTTCCGGTGCTGCCTCTTTCTGTTCGCTTTGTGCAGCCGGTACAGCCTGCTGTTTGCTTGTTCCGAAACCTTGAACGTTGTTCGGATTAGTCTGCGGAGCCTGTGTCTGCGTGTTCTCCAGCACACTTTGTTCGCCGGCAGCCTTTGGTGCCGTCCATGCGCACACGATGCTGAACAGGACCATGCCTATCGCGAGTCCCCATGTTGCTTTCTCAATGAAATCGGTAGTCTTGCGAACGCCCATGATTGCGTTCGACGAAGAGAAGTTGGAGGCAAGCCCTCCGCCCTTTGATTCCTGTATAAGTACTATGCCGATCATGAGTACTGCGGCAAGGATAATGAGTACCAAGAATAATGTGTAAATCATCTTTTTTACTGCTTTTTATATTTATTGTTTATTATCAATTTCTCCAAGAATCGGATTTGGTCTGCAAAGTAAACATTTTTTTTTGGAAAATTCAAATTTAAACGCTTAATAATTTCCAAAGCTTTTGAATATTGCCCTTGTTTTATGTAAATACGTGCCAATGTCTCCGTAAAATAACTTTCTTCCGGATCGTTTCCTGCATTTTCTTCTTCCGTATCTCCGAGAAGTTCGTAGTCAGGAATTTCTTGCAGTTCAATCTTGCCGTTATTAACGTCGATGAACTCGTCTATGAGTTCCTGTCCTTTCATCTGCGGTGCCGTCGTTGCGACTTTCTTTTCCTCGTCGCCCTCCGTATCCATAAGATATGCCGCATAGTCCACTGTCGCATCTACCGGTGTCGGTCTGCGTCTTTTTTCCTCTTCTCCCTCCTTTTCTTTCGGCAGCGAGTCAAGAAACTTGTCTATCAGCGACAATGTTCGGTCGCCTCTCTTGCCGTCATCTACGTTTTCTGTTTCCTTTTTGTCGTCTTTGTCATCACTTCTCAATCTGTAGTGTGCCGCTTCCACGAGATTGAATATCACCCTTCTGTCGGTAACATATATTGCCGCCCTGCGCAGTTCTTCATCGAAAGTAGGGTCATGCAACAAATAAAGGTTTTGCAGCATCAACAGTCTTGCCGTCTGGTAGTATGGATACAAGGCGAGCATGGAGCGCAAGTCGTAAAGCGTTTCCTTGTCCATCAGTTCCGGATGTTTTATAAGTTGCCCTATGTCCATATAGTTGTCATTGATATGTTTTATTTACCATTGCGCCACCGTTGCATTGAAAATTTGGTCTGTCAGTTCCTTGCACATCTGCGTAACGAGTTCTTCCTGTACCGAGTTGAGACTCTGTGTCGTCTCGTATGTCGATGCGGCAGTAAACTGTCTTTCAAAGTCTTCGGCATGGTTGGTGTTGTTGGTGAATCTTACGTTTACCGTAATTGACAATTCTGTTTGTGCCGAGTATCCTTCCGACGATACCGACTTGTTTCGCTGACTGTAATTTATAATCTCCCCCTCAATCTTCATGTCGCCGTTGCGTTTTACCTGTACCAGTCTTGTATGGTTGGCAAACTGGTCTTTCAAGCGATTGTTGAAAATGCTCGACATCGGTCCCCAAACATAACTTGAGCGTATCGGGAAATCTGCTATCTGTATTGTCTTTACTTTGGTGTAGTCTATGCTTGCCCCGTTGAATTTGTACGACACGTTGCATGCCGTCAGCGACAACACTGCTGCAATCACCATCACACATAATGTCGCCACGCCTTTTCCAACGTAATTTCCGATCATCTTTCTTATGAATGTTCCCATATCGTTGCCCCCGGTTCTATTCCAGTCCGTACTGTCTTATCCTTCTGTACAGTGTACGATCCGATATTCCGAGTTCCGCCGCCGCCTTCTTACGGTTGCCTCCGTTCCTTTTGAGAGCCTTCTCCACCATCTGCCTGCCCATGTCGCTAAGGTTCAGTGTCTCCGGTTCTCTTATCTCCTCCGCCACGGCATCTTGCACGCTCGGTGTCTGCGGTATCCTTGTCTCGTCTGCCTGTCGGTATATTGCCGGCATCTGCGTATCTCCCGTCATCACTGCCGGCTGACTTGTCGCGTCAAGTTGCTTTCTCAGGTTGTTCATGTCTCGTCTTAAATCAGACACATTGCCCCGCAGTTCGTACAGAATTTTGTACAGAATTTCCCGTTCGTTCTCGTACGAGGTACTCCCGCCGTTGTCAATCTTGGCAAGTTGTGTGCTCTCTTGATCCTGCGGAATAAACTTCTGCAAGTCTTGTGCCGTAACCTCCCGTCTCTCGCTCAGTATCGACATCTGCTCGGTAATGTTCTTCAGTTGCCTTACGTTGCCCGGCCATTTATATTTCAGCATTATCTGCTGCGCCTCTTCCGTTAGCGTAATCTTCGGCAAACGGTATTTCTCTGCCATCAACATTGCGAACAGGCGGAACAGCAACAATATGTCTTCTCCGCGATCTCTTAGCGGCGGCATCTGTATCGGTATCGTGTTCAGACGATAATAAAGATCTTCGCGGAAGCGTCCTTCGCTTATCGCTTTGTGCATGTTAACATTCGTTGCAGCCACTATGCGCACATCGGTCTTCATTACTTTTTGTCCCCCCACGCGCAGATATTCGCCCGTCTCCAACACTCGCAACAGTCGTGCCTGCGTTGCCAGCGGCAGTTCGCCCACCTCGTCGAGAAACAGTGTACCTTTGTTTGCAATGCCGAAATATCCTTCTCTCTCTCCTATGGCACCGGTAAACGAGCCTTTTTCGTGCCCGAACAATTCCGAGTCGATGGTGCCTTCGGGTATCGAACCGCAGTTTATCGCGAAATATTCCCCGCGTTTCCGCGGCGACCTGTCATGTATCAGCCTCGGTATTATCTCCTTGCCCACTCCGCTCTCGCCAACTATGAGTACGCTCAAGTCCGTCGGCGCCACCTGCAAGGCCACGTCAAGTGCACGGTTCAGGGCATCGCAGTTACCTACTATGCTATACCGCTGCTTTATGTTTTGAAGTTCCGAAGTGTTCATTTTGAGTTGACAAAATTACATATATTTTTCCACATAACTGCAATTTTGGCAGAAAACTTGATTTATTTAACGAAATATATTACCTTTGCACGCAGAAAACAATGCGGCACAAACCTGTGGGTTTACCGTGACCGGATTGTTTTAAAATATTTATACTTATTAACAACAACGAATTGTAAAATGGAAAAAACTCTCGTTCTTTTGAAACCAAGTTGCGTTCAGCGTCAACTTATCGGTGAGATACTCAACCGCTTCGAACGTCGCGGACTGCGCGTTGCGGGATTGAAGATGATGCAACTCGATGATGCCATACTGCGCGAGCACTATGCTCATCTTGCCGACAAACCGTTCTTTCCGGTGCTGGCAGCGTCTATGCAGGCATCGCCGGTAGTGGCACTGGCACTTGAGGGCATCGATGCCGTGCAAGTGGTGCGCGCCATGACCGGTGCCACCAACGGCCGTGCAGCCGCCCCCGGCACGATACGCGGCGACTACTCGATGAGCAACCAGCAGAACATAGTTCATGCTTCCGACTCTCCCGAGAATGCCGTCATCGAACTGAAACGTTTCTTCCGCGAGGAGGAAATATTCGAATACACCTCCGGTGCGCGCGAATATATCTACGGTGCAGACGAGTGCTAAACAAAGAGTACGATTACAATCAGAATCGATTACGGGCGGAGGAATATTTTTCCAACGCCCGTTTTATTTGCCGTATTGAAACTACGGGAAAGCAAATCAGGCGAAATTACCGACCAATTTCAGCGAATTTGAAATTCAATTTGGGCGGTTTTGCAAAACAATTTCAGCTGTTTCGAATAGTGATGCGGTAATTTTTGTCGTGTAGGAGTCAAGTAAGTATTCAAAATTAAACCCAAATCGGTCATTAGACCGCATTTGCTTAGATTTGCTATTGCCGTTACGCTTCCCTACTGCTTTAGCCCGCTTGCTGACATCTGCTTCTGTAAATTATTGAAAAACAACGCTTTTGCAGAATTTTCATTAATTTCCTCTCCCTTTCCCCACTTTTATGAGCAACATTCCGATTGCTGTCCAAAACAGTTCGCGCAACCGTACTATGAGAGCGACGAATATTCCGGCAGAAGTGGTTAGTGCAAGTCCGGAGGTTGACATCATAAAACCTCCCTCGCGCCCTCCAATCTGCAACGGCATAAAGAACAACAAGTTGGCAAACAGACTGGTAAATGCGAGTATCAACACGCATTGCAGATAATTTACCGACGGCATTATTAAAAGCAAAATGAAAAATATCTCAAGTGCCGAAGCCAAACGGCACGCAAGTTCGAGCGACAGCGCGCCCCAAAAAGTGCGGGGGTTCTGCTTGTGCAGTGCCGCAATCTGCCTGTCAACGTTGTCTAGTTCTTCATGATGAGCGTCGATGAAACGCCGTGCGCGGTGTTTTGCTCCGGGAATACGACTCAGGAAAGCAAGGGAGCGGTTGGCAAGTCCCTTACGATAGCCTTTCATAAAAAACCATATACCAAGAGCGCAGAATGCCGTTACGGCTGCGAGTACGGCCGCCATGAATGGTGTAATCGGCTCGGTGACAACGTAAATAGCCACCGAAATCAGCCAAAACCAGAAATGACTGAATATGTGTGTCATAGTGTGCAGTATCACCGACGACGATGCCCGCTCGGCGCCTATGTACGGCGATAGTTCCATTATGCGGTAAGGTTCGCCGCCCATCAGTCCTCCGGGGGTGGCGTAGTTCAGTGCGAAGCCCGACACCATTACCTTGTACAGCCACAGATAGGAGATTTTTTGTTGTACGCCTGAAGTTCTCTCTCCGCTTTTCTCGTAAACGCTCTTTTGCCCGAGCGGTGCGGAATGTTCGGAATCTAAAGACCGCGCGGTACTTTTGATAATGACATACCACGCGGTGGTATTGAAGAAATACAGGAAAAACCACAGTGCAAGTACCGCGAGAAACCAATAGCCCGCATGCCTGAGTCCTTCCCATACCTGCTCAAAGTCGAGTTGAGTTATCATCAACCCTAGCAGGAGTAATCCGAAGATGAAGAACCCGTTTTGATACTTCTTTTTCATTCTGCCCTACTCTTCCCTTACCTGTTTCTTCGGTATGTTGAAGCGCGCTTTCTCGCTTTCGTCGCGTCTTTCGTGGTAAAGTTTCTTCAACGGGTCTTTCCTTGCCTCGTCATAGTCGGCACGGTTGCGCACCATGTCTATTGCCAAGTATATGGCATGGCGCATCGTCATTTCTTCCGCTTCGCCCTTTCCCGCCTTTCTGAATTCCGGTCCCATGTCAGGCATGGTCATCACCACCGGCATTGCGGCACATATCTTTATTCCGTTTTCCTGCTCGATGGTGCGGTATGGTATTGTTCCTTGATCTTTGTACATTGCCAGTATTCCGTCGAATGCGGTGTATTGGTCCTTGCCAAAGAACTGTTCTGCCGTATATGGGCCGAACACCTGTCTGCCCTCGTTCTCGAGTTTCTCTATTGCCGGTTTCAGTATCGTTGCCTCTTCGCTGTCCGCATTGTCATCGTTGTCTGTCGCGGGGTTCACTGCCAATATTGCAATGCGCGGGTTCGACATGCGGAAATCCCTGCACAGTGTGTCGTGCAATGCCGCTGCTTTCCGCTCCACGAGTTCCTTGGTTATGGCGGAGGTCACTTCCTTGAGCGGAATGTCTGTCGTTGCGAAAGCGAGTCGCATTTTCTTTCCCACAATCATGTGCAGTGCCTTTGCTCCTTCCCCCGTTTCTTTCTCCATCAGGTCGGTTTGGTCTTTGTATTCTGCATTGCCCGACTTCAAGTTGCCATCGCATACCGGTGCCCCCACTATTGCATCCACAAGCCCTTTCCGTTTGTCTTCAACGGCTCTCAGGAGAGCCTTCGCAGCAGCCTCTCCCGACTCTTGTGTCGGTTCTCCCAAATCCACTTTCGTGTCGTTCTCGAGCACTGTCAGCAGGTTGAGCCGTCCGTCGCATGCCTCTTCTGCATTGTATATGATACTGAAATTGGCTTGTATTCCGAGGACATTACGGTGGTATGCCGCCACCTTTGGCGAGCCGTATATGATGGGAGTACATAGTTCGAGCATTTCGGGTTCGGCGAAAGTTTTGAATATCATCTCGTAACCTATGCCGTTTGTGTCGCCGTGTGTTATGGCGATGCGTATCTTCCTGTCTTCCATGTTATGATTTTTTGTTTTTTTCTGTTATTCGTATAAGGTGGTGATTTATAAATCATCGCCAAATTAAATTTACATTGCGGGTAACGTCTCGTCATCTCAACCGCCTCCGCAACCACCCTTGTGCTTGGTGTTGAGCAGTCCGCATGCGGCGAAAATGTCTTGACCTCGCGATGCACGTATAGTGGTAAAGATGCCGTGTGACGTGAGATAGTCGCGCAGTTGCTCCATCTTGGCATCGTCAACGCCTTGCAGCGGCACGTCCGGAATTTCGTGAAACCTTATGAGATTGATGCGGCAGTCCAATCCCGACAGCAGTCGCACAATTTCCCTCGCATGTTCCACGGAGTCGTTCTCTCCGCCGAACACGATGTACTCGAACGACAATCGGCGTTGTCCGCTGAAATCATATTGCCGCAGCAATGCCACGACATCTTCTATCGGCATAGCCCTCTCGGCGGGTATCAGTAGTTTTCGCTGCTCGTGAATCGGTGAGTGCAGGCTTATGGCAACATGACATCGGCTCTCGTCAAGGAAACGTTTCAGTTTTCCTTTCACTCCCACCGTACTTACCGTTATGCGTTTCGGACTCCATGCCCAACCGTATTCCGCGGTCAGAATTTCTGTCGTACGCAGCACGTTGTCGAGGTTGTCCATCGGTTCTCCCTGTCCCATGAACACTATGTTGGTAAGTGTGTCACGCTCCGGCAGCGAGTAAATCTGGTTGAGAATGTCGGTTGCCGTGAGTTGTCCCTCAAAGCCTTGTTTTCCGGTTTGGCAGAAAAGACAATTCATCTTGCAGCCCACTTGGCACGACACGCACAGTGTGGCACGCTCTCCGTCGGGTATATACACTGTCTCGACCGCGGCATCGGTGTTGCCTGCCGGAAAGAGATACTTGCGTGTTCCGTCGGAGGAGGTCTGCACGGTAATTGCTTCCGTCCTTCCCACGGTAAATTCCCGTGCCAGCAGTTCGCGGTTTTTCTTGGAGATGTTTGTCATCTCGTCTATGTCTTTCACGCCCTTGGCGTATATCCAATCCGCAATCTGCCCGACCGTAAAAGCCGGCATTCCGAGCAAGCCGGTGGCAACTCTTATCTCGTCGGGTGTCATTCCCAACAGTCGTTGTTTCTCTCTCTCGTTCATCATGTTGTCATAATGCAGGTTGCAAAGTTACGTTTTTTTTTCATTTTTCATTGTATCCCACAATCGTTTTTTCCCTTTTTTACATAAATGACAATACGAACGTATGTCGCGGATGGTGCTTGAAGAAAACTCGACATGGCACGAAAGTTGACATTACGGATGTCTCTCAACATATAATAATAAATGTATGCCGCACCTCTTAGCCCATACAATGCACTTACCGAAAAACGAACGAAATATACAAGTAACTGTTTTTTAACCCAAATCAGTCATTAGAACCCTAAACCGATTTTGTTCGATTGTTGGGCAGATGTGCAGCCGTTTCATCGAAGGCGTAGCGGGCTGCGTCGGGATGTAATGGCTGCGCAGATGTCAGCAAGCGGGCTAAAGCAGTTGGGAAGCGTAACGGCAATGGCAAATCTAAGCAAATGCGGTCTGATGACCGATTCGGGTTTAATATCCGGCTAACAAAAACAGACTGTTGAAACCTATTTGTTCAACAGTCTGTTTTTTGTTATATTAAACTTCTTCGCCTTATACAACACCTCTCATTATGTCCTCGAATGCCGATAGTGCAGCCTTTGCCCCTTCGCCCATCGCCACCACAATTTGCTTGTATGGCACGGTTGAGACATCGCCTGCGGCATATACACCGTTTACCGAAGTGCGACATGAGGCATCGACCGGTATCTCACGCCGTGGAGAGAGTTCGATTTCTTCTGCAAACAGGTCACTGTTAGGAGCAAGTCCGATTTGCACAAAGACTCCGTCGAAAGCATAATCTCGTTCCTCGTTGCTAACACGGTTTTTCACGGTAAGCCCCGTAAGTCGTTGTCCGTCGCCTTTTACGCCGGTTGTTTGGGAGTTGGTGTGAATGTCGATGTTGGACATGCTCCGCGCTTTCTCAATCAGAACGTTGTCGGCACGAAGAGTGTCGGCAAACTCGAACACCGTGACATGCGAACAAATGCCGGCAAGGTCGATTGCCGCTTCCATGCCGGAGTTGCCACCGCCGATTACAGCCACGTCGCGCCCTTTGTAGAAAGGTCCGTCGCAGTGTTGACAGAAATGTATGCCGTGACCGATGTATTTGTCCTCGTTTTCGAGGTTGAGTCTGCGCCATTCCGCACCCGTGGCTATTATAACTGCCTTTGATATAAACACTTCGCCGCCTTTTACCGCGATGCGCTTCTCCTTATCTTTCAGGCTCACGCTGTTTATCTTGCGGTTTGCAAACACCTTTATCGGATAGTTCTCTATATGAGCGAGCAGGTCGGCAGAAAGTCGGCTGCCGGTGGTATGCGGCACCGATATAAGATTATCAATACCCACCGTCTCGTTTACCTGTCCCCCGACACGTTCCGCCACGATGGCAACATTAAGTCCCTTGCGGGCGGAGTATATTGCGGCCGACGCTCCTGCCGGACCGCCTCCCGCCACAACAATATCAAACTTGTGTTCAACCGGTCGGGCATTGGTATCCGTCTCGCTTCCCACCTTGTCTTCAAGTTTCTGCAGGAGCATGCCGAGGTCGCCGCGTCCGATGTGTATCTGCTCGTCGCCGAGGAATACTGCCGGCACGCCTTGTATGTTCCGGCTGCTTACTTCGTCTTGGAACAAAGCCCCGTCTATCATCTCGTGACTTATTCCGGGATTTATCAAAGCCATAACGTTGAGAGCCTGCACCACGTCGGGGCAGTTGGTACAAGTCAGCGATACGTATGTACGGAGAACCGCAGGTGTTTTCAACGATGCTATGCGGCGGCAGATAGCCTCATCGGGAATGTTTTTTCCCTGTCCGTCGGCATTGAGAACGGCGAGCAGCAGCGATGTGAACTCGTGCCCGTTGGGTATTCCTCGGAAAACTATTCCCGTAGGCTCATCGTTACGCAGAATACCGAAAGCGGGTGTGTTGCCACCATTTATGATGTTAATTTCCATGCTCAGCATGTCGGAGCATGACACTATGTCGGCGAGGAAAGATTTGAGTTCCTCCCCGTTGTTGTCGCCTTCTGCAACGTCCGCAACGAATTTAATATCGGTTTTAAGCGATGTGAAGACTCCTTTCACCTGTTGAAGTATTTCTTTGTCAAGCATGTTGTTCCTTCTTAAAATTGGTTCATAGGTTTAAAAAAGACGGAACCGCAGCCCCGTCTTTAATTCTAAATGCCTGTGGGCTTTTAAATTTTGCCTACGAGGTCGATACTTGGTTTGAGAGTTTCTGCACCCTGCTTCCATTTCGCCGGGCATACTTCGCCTTCGTGCGATGCAACGAACTGTGCAGCCTGTACTTTGCGTACGAGTTCCTCCGCATTGCGACCGATGCTGTTGTCTTGTATCTCAGCAATTTTGACAAGACCTTCGGGGTTTACGAGGAACGTTCCACGATAAGCCACTCCCGCATCTTCAATATACACTCCGAAGCCCTTTGCCAATGTCCCGATTGGGTCGGCGAGCATTGCATACTTAATCTTCTTTATGCTGTCTGAAGCATCATGCCATGCCTTGTGCACGAAATGTGTGTCGCAACTTACGGAGAACACCTCAACTCCCATGGCTTTCAGTTCCTCGTGTTTCTCTGCGAGATCGACCAACTCCGTAGGACATACGAAAGTGAAATCGGCAGGGTAGAAGAAGAACAGAGCCCACTTGCCCTTTATGTCCTCGTTGCTTATGGTTTTAAACTCGCCGTTGTGGAAGGCACTTACTTTAAACTCTGGTACTTGTGCATTAATTATTGATTCCATAATTATATATATTGTTAGTTTGTTTTTAAATTCTTTTTATATGTTTCATTGTTCACTTCATGCGTCCTTCAACAACTTCCCAGTTGATGATAGACCATATTTCTGCCAGATGATCGACTCTTCTGTTTTGAAAGTCGAGATAGTAAGCATGTTCCCAAACATCGATACCCATAAGAGGATTCAGTCCGCTACGCAACGGGTTTCCGCCGTTTGCTTCCCGAGTGATGACAAGTTTGCCGTCATTGTCTTGAGAAAGCCATGCCCAACCGGAACCGAAGAGTGTGGCAGCAGCCTGCGAGAATTGCTTCTTGAACTCTTCGAAACTGCCGAATGCAGCGTTTATGGCTTCTGCGATCTTTCCTTTCGGCGCATTATTGTCAACCGGCGACATAAACTGCAGGAAATAAAGGTTGTGATTAAGCGTCTGTCCGGCGTTGTTGTAAACGGATCCTTCCGGTGCCGATTTCACTATTTCTTCTATAGACTTGCCTTCGAGCGGTGTACCCTCGACAAGACTGTTTGTTGTATTAACGTAGTTTTGCAAGTGTTTTCCGTAATGGAAATTTATCGTTTGTCTGCTGATTACAGGCTCGAGAGCATTTTCAGCGTATGGCAGTTTTGGCATGTTTATATTCATAATCTTGTTTTTTAAAATCGTTATTGTTTTTCTTTCACGGTGCAAAGTTAGGCAACAAAGGAGATGCCCGCAACAGATTTATTCTATCGGTCAATCGAAAAAATCTATAAAGAGGTTTAACTTCTTGTTATTCAAGATAATATAAAAGGAAATGTTTTTTACTTAAACGGTATTTTTTATTATGACGGTTAATTGTTCACGGCATTCATCGTCCATGACGAGTACATGTCGGAAGTAAAACGGAGTGTACTCTCCCGATATATACCGTATGGTCGAAATCATGCTTTTTGGGTATTGCATTATTCGCAAACGATACTTATCTTTGCGGCATAACTATACAAAAGGACTCGACGGTAACAAGTTTGCACAACTTAATTTATAAAAAATATATGAGCGTTATTAATTTCATCAACGAAGAGAACATTACCCTTATACAAGGAGTGAACGGCATCTGCCTGTGCAATGAAGGGTGGATGATGCAGCGAAAGAGAGACTGTAAGGATATGGAAAACAAGTAAAACTGTACCTTCCGGTATTCCGAAAGTTTGGCTTTTGAATTAGAAAAGAGAAACATTCCGTGCATTTATGCAGGTTATAAGTTTTTTTTTCGTAAGTTTGCAGTGAGAAAAGAAAAAGACAAAGCAAGAAACAATACTATGACACTGCAACAATTAGAATATGTGATGGCAGTTTTCCGCTTCAGGCACTTTGCCAAGGCGGCAGAACATTGCAACGTGACACAACCCACTCTGAGTTCGATGATACAGAAACTGGAGGAAGAACTGGGAATGAAGATATTCGACCGGAACAGACAGCCGATAATGCCTACGCCGGCAGGGAAACTCGTTGTGGAGCAGGCATGGAGCGTGATAGTGAGAGCTAAGAAACTGCGTGATACCGCCGAGGAACAGAAAAAGTCGCTGGTGGGTACGTTCAACATCGGAGTGTTGCCAACCATAGCGCCGTATCTCGTGCCGCGATTTTTCCCGAAACTGCTCGATGAACACCCCGAGATGGACGTACGAATTACCGAGATGAAGACTGCCGACATAAAGACGGCACTAATCCACGGGGACATAGATGCAGGTATATTGGCGCGTATAGAGGGATGCGAAGATTTTGTTTGCCACAACTTGTTCTACGAGAAATTCATGGCATACGTCTCCGAGACTGACAGTCTGCTCAAAGCAAAGGCCATACGTGTGGCAGATCTTAAAGATGAGTTCTTGTGGTTGCTCGACGAGGGGCATTGTTTCCGCGATCAGTTGGTCAAGTTCTGCCAACTGAAATCGGCATCAAGAAGCAAAAAGGCGTACAACCTCGGCAGTATAGAGACATTCATGCGCATAGTGGAGAACGGGAAAGGGGTGACATTCATTCCCGAACTTGCCACGATGCAACTTACCGAAAGTCAGTCACGCCTCGTAAAACCTTTTGCCCATCCCATACCGACACGCGAATTGGTACTGATGACAAGCCGCCATTTCATCAGGGCAACTTTGCGCGACATGATAATAGATTGCATAAAACAGTCGGTGCCGTCGTCAATGCTAAGCCTCTCGCGGACAAGCGTACAGATATAGTGAGACATAATGCGGTCGTGTCTGCAACTTCGGTTGGACACGACCGGCATTATTACTTTATTTGCACTCCGAGATAAAATTGCCTGCTTTATACAAAGCGTGCTTTACCGTTCTTTGACTGAGTCACGCTTGAGTTGAAGGCTTATGGTTGATTATCAACCTGTATTGAACTTTCCTCTCATCTGTTGTGTTGGTAGTATGAAAGATTAATTTCAATAGTCCCAGATGTTATCGGAACCAATATCATCATCGAAATATCCACGTTTCGAGTCCGCTTCCATATCTCCGTCACTGTCTCCTCCCACACCAATATCCGGAGATGGTTTTCCGTTCTCTGTCACACTGTTAATATTCATCAAGCTTTCAATTGGCATGCAAATCTGTTCCGTATAAGGAGTAACATAACGTTTTTTATTCATTAAGTTCATTTTATTAAAATTTTCTTGTCTCCTTTAATGTATATTCCTTTTTTCATTTGTACGGAAGAGGGTGCGTCTATGTAAATAGGTCTGCCACAAATATCATAAACACGGTTGTTTTTTCCTTCACAAATTTCACCAATAAGTTCTATTCCCGTAGTCGAAGAGATGGTAAAGTCCATGTGTTTTGCTCCACCGTCACTATTCACCGGCATGATGTATGCACGATAACCTTTCAGTTTGTTTTTATCGCCAACAGCCTTATAAAACTTATTGTTGCTGATAAAATAAGAATTCATCGGAACATCTCCGTTAAAATAATTACCGTTGAAACTATAATTGACACCCGTGACATTAGGTTTGACAGAAGGTTCCAACGTAAGGTTGTCGAACGTGTATTCACTCCAACTTTTTACAGGTTTTATAAGACACGGTTTGTTGGCTGTTATACTTTTTGCATCAACAAAATTCAAAGTTGTCTCGGTTGAGTTCGGGTCAAACTCCAATATACGCGTTCCCGTTCCGAACAATGTTATGATGTCAGTGGTCGAAAGATTAAACGGCACACAGAAAGAGTTCCATTTGTCGCTCTTAATACTACGTTTGAATATTGTTCTTATGTTCTCAACACGAACTTCGAGTTTTAGAGTCTCATTCTCATCAAGAACGATAAAAGGTGATACTGTAAAGTCTTTCCAACCATATAGTTCTTGATACTTATCTCTCGTACCATAAGGAACAAAAAGTATTGCTTTCTGTCCTATAAGTTCGAAAGGGTCATTGCCTGTAACTCCTCGTGGGTTATCATCGTAAAGATAAACCTCCTTGACGTTTTCACAGCCGGTAAATGTTTCTTTCTCGAAATACAATGTACTAATGGGAAAAGTTATAGTCTCAAGACTCTTGCAGTTCTCGAAAGCATATTTGAAGGCTCTCTCCACGCCTTTGCCAAGTGTCACAGATTTTAATGAAGTGCAACCTGAGAATGCGTACTGCCCAATTTCTGTAACCGTTCCGGGAATACTTACAGAAGTAATTAATTCGTTACCCGTAAACACTCCTTTGTCTATTAAATCAATGGTGTACTCTTTACCATCATTCGCGATAATCTTTTCAGGTATAATAATGTCTCCCTTATAGTCTGTCTCTTTGCTCGCATGCAGTTGTACGGTCATTTTCTCCAAACTTCTCACTTTAAGATAGAATTCCGTACCATTTGCAATTCCTCGCAGATAAATAGCATTATCTGCCGATACGCCCAAAGTGCAGAACATCATAATCACTAAAAAAAATACTTTCATAAGTCCAAAATGTTTAGTGCATCGCCGTACACATAATTGATTCATTACTTCTTTTTTATTCTCATTATTCATAATATTATTTATTAAAAAAATCAACCACAATGTTAAATATGTAAAGATTATCCTTATATATTATCTTTAATATAATAAAAAACTTTGCAAAAGTAGACAAAGTGATTTTAACAAACAATGACATTTTTAAAAAACATACAGAAAAAACGATGCAAACGTTTACATTAAAAATAAAGATAAAGAATAAAAATGGGCTCTATAAATTAACCTTGTCAAGGTTAAGGGATCGTTTTATAATATTAAGAAAGTAAATAAATAAGGAGTATGACCGCTGCATCAAGGAACAAACCTATGCTTTGAAGCCCAAAAGACCTCAAAGTTACAAAACGTTACCCACAATATAAAAACCATTCTTGAGTAATGATTTTATAAAGCCGGACTAATTTGTCGAACTCTTCTTGTTAAGCAGACGGTAACCGATTATTCCCCCAAAGATGGAAGCGGTAAAGATTCCTATCTTGGCTTGAACGTAATTCTCGGGGGAATTAAATACCAACATGGTGACAAACATGGACATGGTAAAACCTATGGAGGTTATGAAACCCACTCCCGTCATTGTGCGCCATGTCATGGCACGTGAGCGTCTGCCAAGTCCTGTTTTCTCGGTAAGCCACACGGCAAAAAGGATACCCAACGGTTTTCCGAGAAGCAAACCGCACATCACGCCAAGAGCCACATTGTTGGCAAAGAGTACACTCACGTCCATATCGACGAAAGAGACACCGGCATTGGTCAAGGCAAAGATTGGCATGATGACAAAAGAGACCAAAGGATGCAGGCTGTGCTCAAGACGCTGGAGAGGAGGAATGGCATGTACGGATTCGGTTTTTACCTTTGACAGTATCTCCAACTGTTCGGGTTCAAGCGTCCGCACATCGTTCGGCAGAGCCTGTTTGAACTGCATGGTAAGTTTCTTCATACGAGCGATGAACACCGCTTCGGGAATGCGCGAGTCGGCAGGTATTACCATTGCTGCGAGAACGGCAGAGATTGTGGCATGAATACCTGACATTAAAAATGCCAACCACACTCCGCCAATGCCAAGAATACCGTAGAATAGTACGTTTTTCACACCCAGCCTGTTTCCCACGAACATGCCCCCGAGGAAAAGCATACCAATGGCAATGTTGACAACGGAGATTTCGGAGGTATAGAAAAGAGCGATAACGACAACCGCACCCAAGTCGTCAACAATGGCAAGAGTGGTAAGGAACACCTTTGCCGAAATCGGAACACGGTCGCCAAGCATGTAAACCACCGCCAAGGCGAAGGCAATATCGGTAGCCATTGGTATTCCCCAGCCGTTGGCTGTCGGTGTTCCGAAGTTGAAAATCATGTAAATCGCGGCAGGGAACAGCATTCCGAAGATTGCTGCCATGATGGGAAGCGTAACTTTTCTAAGGTCGCGCAACTCTCCCCCTATAAACTCTCGTTTCAGTTCCAAGCCGACAACAAAAAAGAACATGGACATGAGTCCGTCGTTAATCCAATGCTCCACACTGAAATCAAGATAGGAATTTCCGTTGACAATGAATCCCAGATGGCACTCCAAAAGATGTGAATACTCCTCGCGTAAAGGAGAATTGGCAAGTATCAATGCCAGAATGACAAACACCGCCAACACTATTCCGCTTGATTTCTCGCGATGCAAGAATTGCATTGTGGGTATGATCAGGCGGTTCTCTATGTTTTTTTGATAATTCTCTCGCATGTTTCAAAACCTGTTTTCGCAAGCATCGCGCCATAATAAAAAAGCATGTCACTTTTTCATTACACCGCTTATTGCTCTTGCAAATATAGCAAAAAGAATTGTACGAGCAATGAATTTCAATGGAAAATTGCCAAAGTTATTGTATTTCACAAGTAGATGTTCAAAATTAATTGCCCATATATATGCGTTTGTTTTCACAATCGGTATGCCGGTCGGAATAAGCAGTGTGGTTGATTATACGACTAATGACAGACGGTCGATTGACGGGGATATAAGTTAGTCGGTCATGCGGAATGCCATATTTCTCCGCTCACTATCATTTTGTTCTTTGGAAACACACAATCAACGTGATAAAGACAATTTATAAAACTCTCCATATACCGAATACCGTAAAATTACATTTAGGGAAAATCCTGCGGTCGATAGGGAAAATCCTTTGCGTTGATGATTATTTTATTGTTTCTTTGCATCGTAAAACAATACGGATAATTAAAAAATTAAAGATATGAAAAAGATTATCATCGCTCTTACAGTACTATTGACAATGGCTGCAAATGCCGACGCTATGAGTTATGAGCAGGCTCGAAGAGAAGCGTTATTTCTGACAGACAAAATGGCTTACGAATTGAACCTTACCGAGGATCAGTACGAAGCGGCATACGAGATTAACCTCGACTATTTATTGAGCATAAAGCACCGCGATGACCTTTACGGAATTTATTGGACAAGGCGCAACCTTGACTTGGAGTATATCCTTCTCGACTGGCAGTACCGGACATATCGCTCCGCTGTATATTTCTACCGTCCTCTATATTGGGACACCGGCTATTGGCATTTCGGTATATATGCCCGCTATCCGCAACGCACCTATTTCTACTACGGTTATCCGGATTTCTGGTATTCGTATCGAGGCAGACACAGTTGGCGGCACAATGGCGGAAGGAGTTGGTACAGAGGTCGCGAATGGGGCTATAGCCACAGATACGGACGAGGAGGACGAGGATTTGGCATGCGCGATGGTTTTGACCGAGGCGACTACCGCAACCGACGACCGGAAGGATACAGCGGACGAGGACGCACATACGAAGGTCATGGACGCAGAGGAGATTTCGGACGCAGACGCGATGATGGATACAGTAGAGGAGACATGGACAGACGGCACGATTGGAACAACCGAGGCGACTTTTCCAACGGGAGACGCAGAGAAGAATTTACGACAAAAAGAAAATTTGACGATTTCACGAACAGAAGACGTTCCGACGATGGTTCATATCGCGAAAGCAGCACACGTTCAACCGCATCAAAACGCGGAGAATTTGACCGCCCCAACAACGACCGCGGCATGCAGGGTCGTCCGTCGGGCACGTTCAGCCCAAGTCGCAGCAGCGGTTCGTTCGACCGCCCGAGACAAGGTAGTTCGCAAAGCAGCGGTTCGTTCAGCCGTCCGAGCAACAGCGGCGGCAGCAATAGATCCTTCGGCAACGGTCCACGCGGTGGAGGCGGCCATTTCGGAGGACGCAGATAAAAACGCTAAAATGTAACATATAAAAATATATGAATATGTTCTTCAACAGGTAAAACAAAAGGAAAAACGATTGAAAAAAGTAAAAACTTTTATTGTAAGGATAACAAGACAGACATATTAAACAAATCGAACGTCCGGCGATTCGCATTGCCGGACGTATTTTTATATCCATGTTCGGGACAAAATTACAAGAAATACATGTCATAAATTCTGTTTCCAATGAAACATTTAGAAAAGATTTGCTTCAAAGGTTACATCTCAATATTTTAATTATAAGATAAAACATGAAAATGATATTTTGGAACGCTCAAAGTATTTTTATCCGACATAAACATCAATTAACCCAAATCGGTCATTATACCTCATTTGCTTAGATTTGCTATTGCAGTTACGCTTCCCAACCGCTTTAGCCCGTTTGCTGACATCTGTGCAGCCATTACATCTCGACGTAGCCCGCTATGCCTTCGATGAAACGGCTGCACATCTGCTCAACAATCGAACAAAACCGGTTGAGGGTTCTAATGACCGATTGGGGATTAATTTCTTTTCGTATCATGTTCAATTTCCAACTTGTCCGCATTTGGCATCCTTTCGCGTCACAATATCGCCGATTTTGTAAAGCAATTCCGCCGAAATTGCAATACAAAATCGGCGGAATTGCTTTGTTGTTCGATATAAGACTGCGGTTCGGTACAATAAAAGGCGTAAATAGTTCATTCTAAACGGCGTTCCGGAAAATCGTTTCGCAATGAACATCATATCCGCATTGGGAGTTTTATGTTTCTTTGACAACAAGCCCGATACATTTGTCGGATATGTAGTCAGGGACACAAAACGGTTATGTCTTTCATTATTTATTAATCCGAGCCGGCATATTCTTATGCCATTATGGTCACGAAGAATACATTGACGAAAAACGACATGCAACGATGCCGGAGCGAACTCGCACTACTTAATGTCATCGTATGCACGGATTGACTCCGTAAAGCGACCATTGACATCTTCGAAAGTATAAAGTCCATCAGCGTTCTGACCGAGTCCTTTCAATTTCAGCGAGAACACCTGTGGTGCATGCTGCAAATCGAGCAAAGACATCTGCTTGAGTTGGTCTGTACTCTGATAGACAATGTTTAAGGCAATGTATTCCTTGCCTGCCGCGTCTGTCCATTTCTCAAAAACGAGTTTGGAGCCTATGGGAGTCTTCTTTTCGATAGAGTTAGGCAGAGAATATTCTTCCACACCGAGGGCTGCATTGACACTGGCTATATTTGAGTCGTGTCCGCAGAGGAAGGTAAATTTCCTGTCGTCAGAGTTCAGTTCGTCAAACATATACTGCAACAGCGGATGAGCCACATTGACGGCGACGACGGGCGCAGTGAAAAGCACATCTCCGTAGACATCCTTAATCTTAGCAATCTTTGTCCAGTCCTCGCGGCTTATTCTATGACCGAAAGCGGCCTTCACGGCATCCGGCTCTTCGTAGTATTGCAGTATAAAAGCATCGCTGGCAGAATTTGCATTCTTCAAAGCCCCCTTCATGCCCGGCTCTCTGTTGAGTTCGAGCGTAATCTTTGTATCATCGAAAACGAAGTCTTTCACTTCTCCTTTCTTATAATACTCGCTCTGTTTCATATCCAAAACCTCTGCAATAAGGTCGTAACTTTCTTTAAGTTGCTTGTTGATGCCCGTCAATCCTTCGGAACCGCCCATTGCATTTATCTGTTTCATTGCCTCTGCACGGAAGGCTTCGCCGGTCTTTGTGAGGCGCGGATTGAAAATCGGATCCATCTTTGACGGTACGAAACGATGATGAACAGTCAGGTTGGCTACCGGCATAAAACCACCGGAGAAATATTGCGCCGTGGCAATGCAACGCTGCATGGAGTTGGCATAGATGTTAACCTCATCAACAGTTGGCACGTAGTTTTCTTTGAAGAGACCTGCCGCCACTGTCCATTTCCAAAAGAACTGCCCCATTTCGGTTTCCAACACACCACCGCGTATGGTCAGTTCGCTCGCAGCCGACGTCCAGTCGGTCCACTCGTGCGGAGTCATTTTGCTAAGCACGGAACCGTTTGTTGACAGCGGTGAGCGGATATTGTGACGAGAGAGGATAACAACCTCTTTCAGTTTATACTTATTCTTAGAGTCTTGTGTACGCTGAATCTGTGCCAACGCAAATGAAGGACAGAGCATTGTCAACGTCACAAGGAGTATAAATGAATTAAGTTTTCTCATTGTTTTTAGGTTTTTGTTATAAAATACCGGGACTTACACGATGATAAGTCCCAGTTACGAATTTGAAAATTTAATGCCTTACAACTTGAACTGCAAGCGAGTTTCAAGTATGGAGAAAGTGTTGTCGTTGAATGCCTTGTTCTCGGTTGCCCTTGTTATGGAACCGCGTAAGCGCCAAATCATATACTTGTTGATATAATAGTCGAAAGTTACCGACCAATCGTGCACCTTACCACCATAGATATTGGTATCTTTATCGGTCAAGGTCGAGTAGTTGTAGGATGCCACCAACTCCATCGAACCCGGTTCCGGTGTTGCGATACCGGCGTCAGTTTTGGTATAGGCATAGCCCTGACCTTTCAGCAGGAAGCGCAGGTTGGTATATGCTCCCCAGGCATTGTAGTCGGGAAGTCCGCTCTCACGTGCGATGGCAACATAGAAATACTGTGCCTCAATACCGAAATTGCCGTATGCAGCGGTTATTTCCGGGGAAACCTTCCACAGAGACTTTGCCTCGGTGATGGTAGCACTCTGTACGGCAACATCGGCGATACGTGTGGGGAAAGTCGCTTTCAAAGTATAACTCTTGTGGTTCAGAGCATTGTCTGCATTGTAACGCGGAGACTCGTAAGCACCGCTTAAGCCCACATGGAATATATTTCCACGCTGAGTCAACGGACGGAAAACCAAGCGTGTCATGGCGCCCCATGCCTCGCTGCCGATTTTATCGGTAGAATTTTTCATTGCGTCGTTCTCTGCGAATACAGATGCCGTGGCATGGAATTTCTCTCCTGCATGCACTAACATCGCACCAAGCAAACGACTGTTGAAGAAGGCTTGGTTGGCTTCGGGTTCTTCCATGGAAATCTTGAAACTTGAGGAAGTGGCACTCTGCAAACCGAACTGGTGAACAAAGTAACCCATACGAACCAAGTTTTCTTTGTTGAAGTTATAATCTATGTTGATGTCTTTCAACGATAATTTCTGACGTGCATAGCCCACATCCACTTTCGCTTTCCAGTTGCCATACTTTGCACTGAAGCCTACACGGGCATCGGGTATGGCAACACCATCGTTCAACTTTGCGTTCAGTGTCTTGTCGGTGTTGTGCATGGCACCCACATCCATCAGGATACGACCGGAAACCTTTGTTTCCAAAGTAGGTTCACTCTGGGCAAATGCGCCTGCACCGACCATTAAGCCACATGCCGTTATTGCGATAATTCTTTTCATCTTTCAGATAAATTTGTTTCTTATGAGTATGGTGATGTTAAAAGGCGGCTGTTAGTCAGCTGCATTAAAAGTGCTCTTTGCCACCTTACCTTCTTTTACGAGTTTGGCAAACTCTTTCTTAGCCTTCTCCATCTGTGCTTGGAAAGCCGGCTCGGCATGCAGGCGTGCCACAACTGCCGCATTCACGATACGTGCTGCATCCACGTCGCTTTGCCAGTGGTATCCACAGATGACACGGCTCTGCCCCATTTCATACCCGCGTTTAAGAATCTCGTTCTGACGATCTGTGTTGATTTCAGAAAGCACAAGTGCCGTTGCCCAGCCTATAGCCGTATGACCGGAAGGATAAGAGCCGTTGGTGGAAAGTTCCTGCTGCTGCTCTGGGTTGCAAGTCATTTCTTTATAGAAAGCGAAAGGACGAACACGCATATAGTGCTTCTTTGCACCGCGTGTAGACAGGTCGCCGGCATCTTCACGGATATTAAGCACAAGTTTATAGATTTCCGGCGTTGTCTCCTTGCTTATTGTTATGCCGAATGCTTCGGAGAAAGCCTTAGGTACGCCATCGCCACCTACACGGGCATCGGCTACCGCCTGATCGCCGCGTGGTGTGTCTCGCTGCATCTTTCCCCAATGATATTGTGCCTCATCGTAGAGAAATTGAACGCTTCCCGGCTGTGGAGGCGGTGGAAGAAGATCGAGAGAACTTGCCTGTTGTCCTTCTTGCAGGAAATAAAGGTCGGGCTTAGTACGTACATCCTTAATCTTGGTAGTTGTCTGTGCAAATGTTGATACCGACAGGAAAGTCAGCAATGCAACAAAAATAGTTTTCTTTGTCATAAGTTAAAATTTAATAGGTTTTTAATTTATTGTTTCGTTTTCACTGATGCAAAGATATGATAAAAGGCATAAAAAAGATAGTTGCATTCTGTTATTTTCTAAAAATAAGCAAATGCAACTACCTTAAAACTCTGATAATAAGCGAAGTAATTATTCCACAAGTTTTAACAAATAATAAATCATTGTATAAGGATTATTATCGCAGTAGGCTTTCAGCAAGCCCAAGTTTTCTCCTATCTTGCCATGATAGAGACGGCTGATAACGGGATTGAGGTTGCCCAGCACACCTATCATGCCGGGCAGCAGTGTGCGTTTAACCTTGGGATCGGCCAAAAGGAGCATCAATACTTTTACCTGCTGACTGCCCGAACCATTGAATCGCAGTATCTCTTCCATCACCTCGCGGTCGGTCTGACAGAAACTATCATAAAGTTGAACGATGCAGGAAGCAATCCGGCTTGTGGTATCACGGGCAGCCATGCTTATCTCGTCGAATAGTTTCGACTCAAACTTGCGCATTCTCCGTGCTTCGTTTTCTTTTACCACGGCATTATGCTTACAAGCATACTCTTGCATAAGGTCGTACAGACTGACAAGCAGGCGTATTTGTTTCAGGCGTTCGTCTATGCCATGCAGTGTGCGCAACATGATGATACGGTCGCGCACATCTATTTCTTTCTCTATATGCTCCAATTCTGTTGCCAGTTCTGCAACGACGTAATGGTAGTTCCGCAGGTCTTTCAGAGCATTTCGGGTTGTGGTGATATACTGCCGTACACTTTCCAATGCCTTGTCTGAGAATATTTGTTCGTACTCCTGTCTGATGGTGATGAAATCGGCATGTACTTCCGACAACGGCTTATGATGGCAGTCCTCGGTAATTTTGTCGAGGCGGACGGCTATTTGTTCGTTGATGCCCGGCAAAGTCATTGTACCATCTGTGGAGAGGCGGAATTTCCGAATACGCTCCTCAAGGTCGTGTACATGGTTCAACCATAGTTCGTTTCGGCTGCTCTGACTTATAATCAAGTCAACATCTTCGGAGTTCCGCGCCCGTTCAGACTCCTTTACAAGCAGTGTCCGTTCATAAAAGCCGGTGTCTCGTATCTCCTCTATCTGGCGGTCGATAACCTTCACCATCTGCAAAGCGGTATCACGATTGAGACGCATAATGCGGTCAGAGATTTGCTTTATCTGTTCGTTTGTTCTTACGATATTAGTTGTATTGATGTCTATTTGGTCTATACTGCCGTTTATGTCGGCAATGGAGGTCTTCCCTTTCTCATCGAGCCGGGCAAGCATGGCGTTCAAACCTTCCGCACGCCGGCGCAGATCATCGATGCGAGCCTGTAACTGGCGTTTCTGCGAGCGATGACGGCGATGCCTCGAAAAGAAATATAAGGCAACAATAAGTATAACTGCCAATGTTATTAACAATATGAACTGCATATTCACTACCTTGTCATCGAAAGTAATCCATTCCAATTCCTTCTCATTAGACGGAGAAAGAACGGCCATGCCAAGGTCGGAACCGAGATAGAGCCGGTTGTTTCTCACAAAGCCGGCACGGGCATTAAACCTAATGTCGGCATATAACACGCCACAGTCTTTCAGTTTCTTTCCTCTGACAATGTATTTATGCACGCCGGCTTCGGGAATTGTATAGATAATGCTGTCGTTGACGAGGAACAGCCGTTTGTTGCCATTGGCTTCTATGGAATCGGCTCCCAAAGAAAGCAACTTGTGATTTGTAAGAAAGAGAATGTTTCGCTCGTAGCCATTGTTTACCAGCAGGTCGTGTATGAAAGCGTAACGCTCTGTATCCTTGACGGGATATACCTCGTCTCCCGAAAGGCAGAAGATGCCATCGTTGAGCGTCGAGACATAAATGTCTTCGCTATGCGGAACATGGCTTATGGCAGTGACATACTTATTGTTAATTTGTTGCAGGGTATCAACATGTCCTGTCCGGGTATCTATACTTAGAAGGAAGTCCTGAAGACCTAAAAGGATTTTCTTTGTCGCCGACACGGCAGACATTGCCGTAATGCGTGTCCCCGACTGATATATAGTCTTCGGTCGCACAAACAGTTCGTTGATAAGGTGCGAACTGCCAAAGTCGGCACAATATAGTTTATTATTGGCATTGCAGTAGTAAATGGTATTACCTATGGCGCAAATGTCGGTTGGAGCATTGTCTGTTGAGAAATCATAGATTTTCTTTGCATAACCCTTGCCGCCCGACTGAATGAAGAGTTCGTTGCGATTGTTAAGATAGTAAAAACCGGTCTCGCTGTAACAAGACGACAATACGGGTGCATCGCCATTGAACACACCCAAATGGTGGGGTATCTTCCATACGGCATTGTCGGTTATCATCAGCGAGAATCCGTTACCGTCATCGGGCAACACGGAATTATGCGAGGTGCCCGGGATATTATGGCGCAACGGAATGGAGGTAAAATTCTTCAGATCGGCAGAAAGACGTATGCACGATGGCGAGACGAAATAATGCATATTACCAACCTTGTAGAATGCTTGTGCAACAGCAGGTAGCGGATATTCCTGCACGGAACTGCCGTCGGGATTCTCCACTATCATTTTGTTTTCAAATACAATATATATCTTTCCGTCGCATACAGACAAGGCATTTGCACGAAAGCCCTCATGCCTTAAAGTGGTCTTACCGTTGTTTAAGGAATGACATACAACACCTTCGTGAGTGGCAGCAAACAGATATTCGTCATCGACAAGACAAAGATGACTTACCGGATAGGGCAATACCCTCTTTCTGTCCGGTATTGTCGGCCGATGGATAGATACGTTTAAGTTGTGGTTCGTCGTCTCCGGTTGTCATTCCATACAATCCCTGAGATGTTGCCACGAATATCCGACTGTCTGTTAGTTCTATATCGTATGGCGAATAGCGATTGCCCTTACATGGAATGGTATAGGTTTTGCGATGTATCATACTGTCTCCTGCCAACTGCCAGAGTTGCAATCCGGCATTGCGTGAAGCTATCCACACCTTGGAAGGAGACCGGTGATCGCGAACGACATCGTATATGCGATCCAATCCCGTGGCATGGCGATGTCTGCCTTGCTCATCTACATGCCATACGATACCCGTCTCACCTCCCACCCAATAGCCCTTGCCATCGGCAGAAAGAGAGGATAGCCGTTCGTTGTAATGGTATTCCATCTCCGAGAGAGTCTTCGTATTATCTTTACGGTCACAAGCACCGAGCAGAAAAAATGTGGCTATCCATAGGAAAGCCGGAATACACGAGCGGATTTTTTGTATATAGAATGGTACACTATTTATGTATAAATTGTATTCTTTCAAATTGGTATCAGCCGGTCAAGGCAATAGGAGAGTACGCACTTCGGCATTATACATTGGCTCTATGTCTTTCATCTGTCTGTTATGATAACGTGCCTGAATGGCTTTGTTTATTATACCGTGACCCACGGCAAATACGGTTTTGCCGCGATATTGCCCGCTTATGAAGTCAAGAAAACGCTGAGCACGGTGAAGCATGCTATTGAGCGGCTCCACGTCTTCCGGAAACGGCTCGTCTTTTATATCCGGTATGAACCGCCCCGTGAAGGCTCCCCAGTCGCGTTCGCGCAGCAACGGTGTCGTAACAACCGGCATTCCGTGTTGTTCTGCCACTATTCGGCATGTCTCAACGGCACGGTTCAAATCGCTCGAAACAAAGACATCGATATGCCGTTCTTTCATTTCTGCAGCCAATTTACTTGCCTGCTCTATCCCTATTTTGTTCAATCTGCCCTGCGTCTGCCCCTGCATTATCCGGTTCTCGTTGTCGAAAGTCTCGCCATGTCGTGCAAGAATCAAAGTAGTGCTTGTTTTCTCCAATTCTGTTTTTTATTTAACCATCAATGTAACAATAAGTATGCCGCAGTGCATTTCATACAAGTTCAAGCCCTAATGCTTTCTGCATTTTGGCAACGGCATCGTTTTTCTCGGTCAGTTCGATATATTGCTCCCGTCGGGTCATTACTTTTCCCAATTCTTCTCTTTCCGCCTTTCTAAACGAAATGGTTATGTCGTCATTCTTCAAGTCGCGAACGAGTGTTGCACGAATGTTCCCCTTAATCTTCATTATATCGTCGAGCAGCAGTTGGTTTTCAACCACCACCTCCACTTTCGGGAACTCCGTCATGCGCGGAATCAAATTCTTTATGCGTGCCGAGGTTCCCGTGAGATGCTGCGGCATGCGTGTACACATGGCATACCACACCGACTGCAATTCTTCTTCCGTGAAAGACTTATGTTCACCGGTATCAACATTTTCCTCCTCTTCTTTGATATTAGAAAGAGTGTCGGTGCTTTTTCTCAGTTTTCGGAATGAGTGACCGAGTTCATTCAGTTTCAAAGGTTTGTTAGACCTTGCAACATTTTGCATGGCTATTACCTGCGGTTGTCTGTAATCAAGCGTGTTATTTTCTCTTTCCCTTGTCGCAGCCACCTGCTCTGCCGCTTGTTGTGACAAGGGTTGATTAAATAATTTTCGGAACAGGGATTTCAATCTTCGGGGGCGCAGCCCCGCACCCGGAATGTCCTCCTCTTGTGTTATCTGTGCCACTTCTATAAGAGTAATCTCCACAAGCAGACGTTTGTTGGTGCTCTGCTTATAATTAACGTCACACCGGTTCATAATCTTCAAAGCCTTGAAAAGGAAATCCGGCGTACAGCGTTTCGCCTGCTCTGCATATTTCTCTTCCTGTCGCCGGCTTGTTTCGAGCAGCCCCACCGTTTGCGGGTCTTTTGCCATCATCACGTTTCTTACATGTTTTGCGAGTCCCGTTATGAAATTTCCTCCGTCAAAACCGTTTGCCAGTACGCCGTTCAGCAATACCATGATGTCTGACGCCTTATTTTCAAGTGCAAGGTCTATTACCCGGAAATAATTGTCGGCATCGAGTACGTTCAGGTCTTCTATAACCTTCCGGTAAGTCAAATCTCCCTGACAGAACGATGCCGCTTGGTCGAATATGCTTAGTGCATCGCGCATACCTCCGTCGGCTTTCTCGGCAATTACCTCCAACGCTTCTTCCTCATATTTGATTCCTTCTTTCTCTGCAACCATCTTCAAGTGTTCAACGGTGTTCCTCACTGTCATGCGCTCGAAATCGTATATCTGGCAACGCGATATGATTGTAGGCAATATCTTGTGCTTCTCGGTTGTTGCAAGAATGAATATTACATGTGCCGGCGGCTCTTCGAGAGTCTTTAGAAAAGCATTGAATGCTGCCGTTGACAGCATGTGTACCTCATCAATTATGAACACTTTGTACTTACCCACCTGTGGTGGAATGCGTGTCTGTTCCATAAGTGCCTTGATGTTCTCTACCGAGTTGTTGCTTGCCGCGTCGAGTTCGAATATGTTGTAAGAGCGTTGTTCCATAAAAGAATTGCAACTCTCACATTCCCCACACGCCTCGCCTTCCTGCGTAGGGTGTCCGCAGTTGATTGCCTTTGCAAATATTCTTGCGCATGTAGTCTTTCCCACTCCGCGCGGTCCGCAGAATAGATAGGCGTGTGCAAGTTTTCCACTTCTCACCGCGTTCTTCAGCGTTGTGGTAAGTGCCTGCTGCCCCACCACGGTGTCGAACGACATCGGACGGTACTTTCTGGCTGAAACTATATATTCCATTTATATTTATTTTATATTTTCAAGAACAGATTATTCAGGAAACGAGGAGAGTTTTTAGGAGTTAAGAAATTAGGACAAAACCTTTGTAAATATAAAGATTTTGTTGTCTTAATTTCTTGACTCCTAAAAACTCTTCTTAATTTCTACTTGTCTCTGTTTCTCCTATACTTTTCCATTAGTAATATCTCCGGCCTATATTCGAAGTGCATTGTGTCGTAGTGATACCACCGTCCGCCCCATATAAAGCCGTGCTTCTCGAATATCTCCACTATCTCATGCGGCATCTTGTTCTTGTAGGGAATCTTGTCTGTCTCCCTTGCACCGGATTTTGCCCACAGCCAGTATGTCTTGTAGCTGCCACCGATGTCTATTGTCATGCCGTATGAGTGTGCGCTCTGCCGTTTTGCTCCTCGCACCTGTCTCCAATAGAACGAGCCTTCCGACTTGAAATAAGCTTTCAGTCCGGGGTGTTTTGCAAGTTCGTCCCGCACTGCCTTAAGATGCTCTGCCGCCCCGTTTACCGTTGTGAACAACACGTTCTGCCCGAACCAAGGCACTTTGACAAGATGCTTTCGTACCTCCGCAGCCGATTTACCGTACATTTTTTTGAACAATGCCTCGTTGCGACTGCGTCCTGCGTCTTGTTGGAATCCCGGTATCCAAGTATCCATTTCATAACGGAACGAGAACATATCCTCAATGTCGGCATCGTCAAGTTTCTGCTCGAATGATTTCTCTCTGCCGTCATCGTATATCATTTCGCTGCCATCTTTGAAGACGATTTTGTTGTCGCGGTAACCTTCAATGAAATCGGGATAAGCCTCTATAAGTGCCATTGCTCCCGGGGGTATTCCCGTCGATTCCTTAACATTGGTTTTCCCAACCTTTGAATCTACCGTATTTCCAGTCACTGTCCCCGGTATTTCCACTCCTGTCTTTCTCTCATTACAGCCAAAACCTACGGCAAACACTGATGCAATTACCAGTGTTGCCACCATGAGTGATAATATTTTTCTCACTATTTTCAAAGTTTATTCATACCTGTGCAGGAATGTGATGTTGTAATTCTCATACTTGTTGAACTCGCGTGCAGGCACCTCATTGCGCCATGGATTGTACCATGTCTGCGAGTTGAAATACTCTCGTAATTCCGAATCTTTGAATCGCCTTCCATGCCGTGCATATATGGAGTTTTTCAAAACCCTTACCTGCCCCCTGTCCATTTCACATATATCATCATAAGTAACATATCGTGTTGACAACCAGTCATACTGTGTTCCCCAAACGATGTTGTTGCTGTAGTTTCTTTTACTGCGCTGTGTTGTGGTGCGATTCTTGCGTGGAATTGAAGGTACTTGTGCCTTTGCCTCGTTGATTCCTGTCAATGTCAACAATGCCGACAATAAGATAAGCGTCAAAGACTTTTTGTTTTTCGATAAATTCATAGTCGTTAATTTTAAAGGATTTGTGTATATTACATTATATATCGCACACAAAGATACAAATAATTTTGTCTCGACACCATTTTTTATTATTCATTAACACACTTGTTTTTACAACTCCTCTGCTTTCCTTTTCCACCGAGCCACAGTCCTGCGAAAGTCATTGCTCCGTTCAGCATGAGCAGTTCGTAACCGAAGCGGTATCCGACTGTCGAACCAACAATCTTGTCCATGACAAAACACAGTATAGGAGATACCACTGCCACATAAGGCACAATCCGATTGTTCACCGGTCGGCGCGTGAGCAGTCCGAAAGCAAACAGTCCGAGCAGCGGTCCGTATGTATATGAACACAACACATAAATGGCATCAATGACCGAAGAACTGCCTACACCGTCAACAGCGAGGATAACAACGGTAAAAACAACTGCCAATGCAAGATGTGTCTTTCTGCGCAATTTTTCATCGTCCTTACGTTCACGAATATCCACACAATAACTCGTTGTCATGGCAGTGAGTGCCGAGTCGGCCGAACTGAACGATGCTGCCACGATACCTATCGTAAACAGCACCACAACCGAGTTTCCCAATAATCCGGAAGCGGCAAACATGGGCAGCAGTTCGTCTCCGGTATCAGGTAGTGGCATTCCCTCTTTCTGTGCCAACATCATCAACAATATGCCGAGAGACATGAACAAAATATTTACCGGAACGAATGCCAGTCCGTAGGTACACATATCTTTCTGCGCCTCTCGCAGTGTTTTGCATGTAAGATTTTTCTGCATCATGTCCTGATCGAGACCGGTCATAACGACAACGATGAATATGCCACTAAAGAACTGTTTCCAGAAATTCTGCCGCGAAACCCAGTCGTCTGTAACAAACATGCGTGAGTGTTCATCGGCAGCAACAGCCCTCACTGCATCGCCAATTCCTAAACCGAGTTCTCCCATAACATTATATATAATAAGTAGCAAAGCAGTGAACATGCAAACAGTCTGAAACGTGTCGGTCCACACGAGTGTCTTTATACCTCCGCGTCGCGTGTACAGCCATATCATTCCCACCATTACAGTTACCGTTATTACGAAAGGAACTCCCATTTGACAGAGTACAAATCTATGGAGAATTATGCAAACAACATAAAACCTTACTGCCGCACCGGTCATCTTTGACAACAGAAAGAACCAAGAACCGGTTCTATATGCCCCTTTGCCGAGCCGCCTGTCGAGGTAACTATAAATAGTAGTGAGGTTCAGACGATAATATACCGGTAAAAGAATGAACGCCACGGCAATATATCCGAAAATGAAACCAAGGCATGTCTGAATGTATGTCATCTGTGTAGTCATAACCATTCCTGGTACCGATACGAACGTTATGCCGGAGATGCTGGCACCAACCATGCCGAAAGCAACCATGTACCACGCCGAACGACGATTGCCGCGATAGAAAGTGTCATTGTCCGAACGCTTTGCAGTCAGTCTACTGAACAACATAAGCACCCCGATATATGCAAGAATGGTAATCATTATTATCATAGCGACTGCAAAATTACTCATTTATAAAGAAACTTGGAACATATTCTGTAATAATGTTTGTAACGGACATGGCAAACAGATATTACAAAGAGTAAAGAGAGCCCAAAAAAACTTAATTTCCCATACTTTTCTTTTGTCATTATACAGAAAAGGTCTATATTTGCATTCCAAATTTTATATTTTATATTTTTATATTTATGCAAATGAGAATGAAATTAACATTGTTGGCATTAATACCATTGTTCTTCGCAGCTTGCAGTCAGACAGGGAAAGACACTGCTGCCACTACGAAAAAAACTGAATCTTCATCAACAGATTCTACTTATTTTGAAGGAATTGTCCCTGCTGCAGACAGTCCGGGGATTAAGTATGAAATTGCCTTGGCAAACGATTCTTCGAATGGTTACCGTCTTACTTGCACTTATCTGTCCGCAGAGAATGGAAAGGATAAGACTTATCAAAGAACGGGAATTATGGAAACGGTAAAGAAAACTTTAGACGGGCAAGAAAACACTTTCTACAAGTTTACTGACACAGACAAGAATGTTGAGGAAATATTCAAAGTCGTGGGTGACAGCACACTCCGTATGGTCAATACTGAATTTGAGGAGTCTGCAACAAAACTTAGTTACGATTTGAAGAAAAAATAAAATCGTACCATACAAGAGGGGGACAGACCTCCTCTTAATTATTAGTTTCATGAACTTGGCATAATTAAAAAAACATTAAAATTAGGATACTCAAAAATAAACAGGTAAGTAAATGTTCAAAAATAATAATTGTCTATATACTTACATTTGTTTTTCAGTCGGTACGTTCGTTACATGGAAGAAGTGTAGTATGTTACACAACAGGTAACATGTCCATGCCAAGTAAAGTTTCTTTTAAAAAACAATTTAGAATATGAAATCAAACAGCATCATCAAAGCATTATTTTCGCTTACCTTAGCATTCCTGCCATTATCAGCCGCAGTTGCTCAAAGCGACATCTCACAAACATACGGCATCTACGAGGGGGAAGCCACAACTATAATATCTGATTTGAACAGAGAAAATCAAACACCGGGTACAACCAAAAAGATTCGTATAGAAATCTCTGAAGAACAGAACAACTTTGCCAAGATTATCTTGAAAGACTACACAATCGATAATTTTTCTTTTAAAGACATCATATTGCCGGAAAACTTTTTTACTTTTGAAAACGGTATATGGAAAATTGAACAGAACAGTAATATAGAAAATTTTTTTGAAACCAAAGACGGGAAAGACAAAGTTTTGTTGACAATCCTTATACCAAATGAAAAAAGTAATATAAATACAGACAAGACATTAGAGTTTCACTTTTCAATAATATATAAAAAAAGCATCTTGGAACATGTCTTTAAGGGCAAAAAACAAGTTAATACAGGCATTGTTGAACTTGAGGCCGAAAGAAAATCCGGAATTACCGTTTTTCAAGATCTTCAGGGACGCCGTGTAGAACATCCGGAACATGGTATTTACATCGTCAATGGCAAGAAAGTGCTAATAATGTAATTTCTTAGAGACATTACGGGAAAACTTTGCCAACAGACAAAGGCATTTACAAACCTTTAATGCATACTTTTCCCTATATATGCAGGACAATTAGACGTAAATAATAAAAAAGATTGGAAATATCATGCTAAATGTTTCGCAACAGTTATTTTTTATAGTATCAATTTAGTTTTATATTAAAAATGAGAATCAACAAATTTATTTTAACAGCATGCTTAATTGCAGGTTTCATAAAAGCACATGCACAATACAGCCAAGAGGTGGAACGTGTAAATGACGAAATAGACTTGAAAGTTTTTCCGTTACCCGACAAGTCTCAGAATATGGTGGTGTTCCACCTGCCCGATTCCTGCTCCTACGACACAACGGATAGTAAGAATCTTCGTGTTGAACTTATTGTCGGAAAGACAATGTTGGTTGACTGTAACAAACACGTATTGATGGGAACAATAGAAGAAAAGATTCTCAACGGATACGGATATCCTTACTACACTTTTACAACAAATGGTGAAATATGGAGTACGCAGATGCTGTGCGCCGAAGGCAGCATGCACGAAGAGTTCGTGAGGTGCGAATCTCTTACAATAGACTACAACAGGAAATTACCTTTTATTGTCTATATGCCTTTGGGATATGAGTTGAAATATAGAATATGGACGGCCGGCGAGACTACGGATATTCCGCGGCAATAAAATATTTTGAAATATTGCAATAGTCTTTTTTCGACAACATCACAAAAAAGACGGAAACAATAATATGACTGTTGCATAAATAACAATACCATGCAAATAACAAAATTGCATGATTGACAAGCAAGGATAAAGCGAGGTAACATTGCTTTATCCTTGCACTGCTAAAATATTTTAACAAGCAGGTATTAAAAATAATTTTATATGTTGTATGCATAGGCACGCCTCCGATGCGTATTTCGTAATTTTTCAACGGAAGTTTTACCATTATTTTTTCACAACTCTACGTTCCTTGTTTCCATTTTGTGGCATCTTGAAAAGCAATTTCGGCGGTTTTGTAGTTCAATTTCGGCGAAATTGAACTACAAAACCGCCGAAATTGCGACCGCACTGATATTTACAATGATATTGTTAATGTTGATAAGATGACACGACAGCACATGTCTTTTTAAATTGATTATCCCGAATCGGAGCAATGTTATTGTATGTTCAATACGGCATGTGGTATTTCCGATTGACATGATAATCAAGTATGTCTTTCAATATTATCACGAATCGGGGTATTCCGATGTAAAGACCTAACAAGAAATGCCCGTTTGCAAGTGGAATACAAACGAACAAGACGGGATTTAGTATTTACGGAATTCTGTTTCTGTATTTTATCTGAGACTCACAGCCCTTGTGGAACTATGCCCTCGATATATTTGCAGAGTATGCCAATACTCTTAAGGTTCTCTCCTCCCTGCGGTATTATGATGTCGGCATATTTCTTAGAAGGTTCTATGAACTGTTCATGCATGGGTTTCAACACTTTGAGATAGCGGTCGAGTACCATGTCAACGGTACGTCCGCGCTCCACCACATCTCGCTGAATGTTGCGTATGAGGCGTTCGTCGTCATCGGTATCGACATAAATTTTCAGGTCCATCATGTCCCGCAACTTACGGTTGACGAGCGTCATGATACCCTCGATGATAATCACCGGTCTCGGTTCCACATGCACGGTCTCCTCGAGCCGGTTGCTCATTATATACGAGTATGTCGGCTGTTCGATTGCATTTCCGTTACGCAGTTCGTTGACATGCTTTATCAGTAGTTTCCAGTCGAATGCGTCGGGGTGGTCAAAATTTATGGCGCGCCGCTCCTCGTCGGTCATTCCTGTCGTGTCGTTGTAGTAGGAGTCCAATGGTACCACTGCCACATAATGCGGAGGCAGTGCAGAGGCAAGTTTATTTACTACGGTGGTTTTTCCAGATCCTGTTCCTCCGGCAATTCCTATTATGGTCATAAGGTAATTATTGACAAGATTGATTAAGTTTTACAATGGTTATTCGACAGTAACGACAGGCTTGCTCCGTGGGTGTGTCGCCGGTATGCCGTTTAAAGCCTTGACAGAACTTTTGCGTATGCTTCCGCTTTTTTCTCCACTCTCATGGGATATGCTCTCGAACTGCTTGGCATTCTCCAAAGCATGATTTGGCGACCGTCAAAACAGAAAGACACACTCTCACCCACTTTCGGTTGCGGAATGTTGAAATTTTCCGCGAACAGTTCGGTGGCTTTCTGTCCCGTTGTCACCACCATCTCAAGTGCCGGCATGCCGCTCATCAAGTTGTCGAGATCGGTTGGCATCACTATTTCAAGGTCTTTGTCAGATGCGGTGTTGCGTGTACGCCTTACCTCCACGGCAGTATCGTACAGCGCGATGCCTTTTTCTCGCAGCAGCGATACGATTTCTTCACGGCGGAAAGTTCTTACTTCGCTGTCAACAAAATGTAGTTTGTCGGCAAAGAAGAACAATCCGAAGATGCGCCACATGTCGTTCTGGAAATTCGGGTAGAAGAATTCCATAGACCACCTGTGGCGTGCCGGCGGAAAACTGCCGAGCATAAGCAACCGTGCTCCGTCAGGAATGAACGGCTGCAGCGGATGTTTCTCGGAGTCCATGATTTTCTATTTCTCTTTCACGAGATATATTGCCACCGGCAGGTGATCGCTGTATCCGTTCAGCCACACCCCGCCTGCATGCGTGCGCTTCGGAGTTCTCTTGTATTTCCCTTCGTCCTGCATCAAGTAGTCGCGCAACTGTATCTTATGCTTCATGAACGTCAGTGTAGAGTAATCCTTGTTCTGCGTTCCCTTGATGAGATTTGGCGTTACCACGATTTGGTCGAAGAGATTCCACGAGCCTTGATAACTAAGTGTCCCCTGCCCTTTCTTGGCGAGAGTGTTGTACCAAGGGTTATACATGTCTTCCGGCCCCACCTCCGACATCTCTGCCTTGGCTCCGAGTTCCACGGTCATGCTCTTGTCCATGGGGTCGTCGTTCATGTCTCCCATTACCATGATTTTCACATTGGGGTCTTCTCGAAGCAACGAATCCTTTACCACGCGTACCTGTCGCCCTGCCGATTCTCTGTAAAACGACTCGCTGAAACGGCTCGGCCAGTGGCACACGATTATTGCCACATGTTCGTCTGCCATCGTGCCGCTTACCGTGAGGAAACCTCTTGTAAAGAACGCGCTGTCCTTTTCCAGTTCCTGCACATACGGTATCAACTTGTAGTCACGCAGTTCGAACAACGCAGGGTTATAAAGCATTGCGCAATCCACTCCTCGCCGGTCGGGTCCTTCAACATGAACATATTTATATCCGCGTGCGCGCAAAGGCTCCTGAGCCACGAGATCGTCGAGAGCACGCGAGTTCTCCACCTCGGACAGACCTATCACTGCACATCCCACGTTCGGCAACATGTCGGTTCCCATGTCTGCCAGCGCACGTGCCATGTTGCGCAGTTTGTTCTTATATTTCATCTCGCCCCAGCGGTTCGCACCCGCAGGCAGGTATTCGTAGTCGTTTTTCCCCTCGTCGTGACAGGTGTCAAACAGGTTTTCCTGATTGTAGAACCCCACTCCGTAAACACGGAATTGCTTCTGACCGTATGTGGCAACCGCCGCAATACATAACAAAAATATTAAGATTTTCCTCATAAGTTTATATTGTTTTTTCTTCGTCCAAATCACGATTTTAAAGTTCGGGCGCAAAGTTACGAAAAAAAGTTCATATCCAACCCTTTTGCAATGAAAAAATAAGTATGGTATATAGTTGATTGATATAATGAGACACATCACCAACATTTTTCAAGTTTTGTTTTGTTCTTATGTTTTTTAATGCTACCTTTGTACCCCAAAAAACATTAATAATAAACTAAAAACGAGATGCAAAAAAAACTGAAACTTGCAGTGATTGCCTTGTGCTATGCTCCGCTGGCATTTGCTCAAACGGATGATACGCAGGCGCAAAAAAATGCGACAACGGACGAGTCGGCATTCACATTTACCGAGGCGCAGTTGGGAGACAACGATGACATGTCGCAAAACGTGACAATCATCGGTTCAAACAACAACATGTATGCAGAACGCGTCGGTTTCCTTTTCTCGCCGGTACGGTTTCGTTACCGTTCGTTCAACCAAAAATATAACGATGTTCACATCAACGGAGTGCTTATGAACGACATGGAGTCGGGACAGTTCCGTTATTCGCTCGTGGGCGGATTGAATCAGATGACGCGTAACGCCGACAACGTGCTGGCATTCGAAAACGGAGGCTACAACATGTCGAACATGGGGGGAGGAGTAAACTACAACTTCCGTGCGGCAAATTTCGCGGCAGGACACAGAGTGGCACTGAGTGCGGCAAACCGCAACTACACAATGCGTGGTGTATATACTTATAGTTCCGGACTTACCCCAAACGGATGGGCTGTGACTGCCAACCTTACCTATCGATGGGCCAACCGCGGATATGTTGAGGGAACATACTACAACGCTCTGTCGTATTTTCTCGCCGTGGAGAAGATTCTCGGTGACCACAGTCTATCGTTCGCCACATGGGGAAATCCCACCGAACGCTCGACGCAGGGTGCTTCCACGGACGAAGCATACTGGATGGCAAACAGCAACTACTACAACCCTTATTGGGGATACCAGAACGGAGAGAAACGCAACTCGCGAGTGGTGAACGACTTTGCGCCGGCAGCAATCTTCACATGGGATTGGAAAATAAACGATGACATGAAACTTACCACGTCGGTGTTCGGGAAATACTCGATGTACAAGAGTACCAAACTGAACTACAACAACACCGACAACCCGCAGCCGGACTACTGGAAATTAATGCCGAGCAGTTATTACAACGTGTTCGATGAAAACGATGAGGCTCACCGTACACCGCAGGCACTCAGCAATTGGATTACGGCATACAGCGTGTTCTCCGGTTCGAAGGCTAACCGACAGATAAATTTCGACCAGTTGATTTACTCAAACAAGATGGCAGCAAAGAATGGACATGACGCGATGTATTTCATTCAGGCTAAACACAACGATGCTCTCACTCTGTCATTGTCATCGGCATTGAACGTTGCGCTTACCCCGAAGAGCAGATGGAACATAGGATACATGCTCGGAACAAACAAGGGAAGTCACTACCAGACAATGGAGGACATGCTCGGCGCATCGTCGTTCCACAACATAAATACCTACGCGTTGGGAACATATACGATAGACGATGACCGGGTGCAATACGACCTTAACAACCGCAACGGAGTGGTGAAGACGGGCGACAGATTCGGATACGACTACGACATACTCGTAACCAAAGGATTTTTCTGGACCAACTACAGCACCGACATGGGACGCTGGCATGCCAACTTGGCTGCAAGATCGGGAGGTGTGCAGATGCAGCGCGACGGAAAGATGCGCAACGGTATGGCACCGGAGTTCTCTTATGGCAAAAGCGGAACGGCACATTTCGGAGAGGTTGGCGGAAAAGGAAGCCTCACATTCGATGCAGGACACGGACATGTCATAGCACTCGGAGCGGGCTACGAATGGCGTGCACCGCAGGCATCAACGGCTTTTGCCGCACCGGAAATAAGCAACGACTTCGTTACAGGACTTAAAAACGAACGAATATTCAGCAGCGAACTGTCGTATCAGTTCCACAATTCATGGCTGCACGTAAATCTGAACGTATATTACAGCCGCCTGAGCAACGTTACGGAGTGGCAAAACTTCTATTTCGACGACATCAACTCGTTCTCTTACGTTTCGCTTACCGGACTCAAAAAACAGTACTACGGAGCCGAACTCGCAGCGAAACTGAAAATAACTTCCACACTCGACATGAAACTGCTGGGTTACATCGGCGAGGGCAAAAACACAAACAACGCACAGGCAAGATACATGAACTCTACCAAAGCCACATATACCCGTGAGACCGCTTATGTTAAAGACATGCGCGAGGCAGGTACGCCGCTCACCGCATTGTCTGCCGGACTGAGTTATCACAACCGTGGGTGGTTCGTTGACTTGAACTGCAACTACTACGACCGCATCTACCTGTCATACTCTCCGGCATACCGATATGGAAGCACACTTAACCACCGACAGCAAATAGATGGCAACGTGTTCGACAACCAAGGCAACTTGCGAGAGGAAGCCGTGGCACAGTCTAAGGGACACGGCGGTTTCATGGTCGACGGTTCGATAGGGCGTTTCATACGCCTGAAAGGAGGGCGCAGCCTAAGTATCAACCTCATGTTGACAAACATATTGAACAACACCCACCTTGCCACAGGAGGTTACGAACAGAGCAGAAGCGACTATACGGGAGCAACGGCAGACAACGTGAAAAGTCGTGTGTATAAGTTCTCACGCAATCCGAAGAAATACTACGCACTCGGAGCAAACGGAATGCTGAACCTTACATATAAATTCTAAAAACAGTAAAAAGTAAGAACATGAAAAGAATATCATATCTGCTGATAGCCGTGCTATGCCTTGGCATAACGGCATGTATGGACGGAGACTATAACGAACCGGATTTCAGCAACGGTGCGCCATACGGAAACAACTCCATCAAACCCACAAATCTCGTTACCATACAGCAACTGAAAGAGAAATACGAGAAAGCGATTAAAACAGATTTTCGCGATGGGAACTCGTTCGAACAGGTAAAAGAGAAAATGCAGATACGCGGCTTTGTGACTGCAAACGATGTATCGGGAAATATATATAACGAGGTGGCTATACAGGACGAGACCGGTGCCATACTCATAGAGATACAACAAGGAGGATTGCACGGATACCTGCCCATAGGAACGGAGATTATCATCGAGTTGCAAGGACTGTCTGTCGGCAACTACAGAATGCAACCGGTAATCGGCATGCCGTCGAAAGTGACGCAGGGAGCAAATGCCGGAAAAGACCAAATTGGAAAGATTACGCGCAGAGAATGGCAACAACATTTCCGCATAACGGGCAAATCACAGAAAATCGAACCTAAACTGTTCGTGGAAAAGAACAATGTTGAAAATTGGAAAACATTGGAAGATGCCGGAAAACTCGGAGTGCTGAAAGGAGTTAAGTTCAAGGAAGGTTCCTACTATAACGGTTCCAAATTCGTAAAAATCGTACTTGACAAGAACTCAAAATATGCAGATCCGGCATTCAACACATCGGTGTCATGGTTTTTCCACGGACTGCCAAGCAAGGGTACGGCAGACAAACCGTCCATTATGCTATACAACAGCAGTTTTGCAGACTTCGCTTCTGTATCGTTGCCGATGTACAACGTTGACATCACCGGTATCATAAAGCGATACAACAACAGTTGGGAAGTGATAATACGCGACATTAAAGATGTTGTTCCGTCAACAATAAAGGAATAACGAAAGAAGATACGAAAAAAGTAATAAGGAAATAAAAAAACATCATAACATGAAAAAAATCATTTATTCTGTGATAATGCTCGCCATTGCGACATTCACAATGACAAGTTGCGAGGATGTTCCTGCGCCCTACGGTTTCCCCGAGGAGAACGGCAATAACGCGGAAACTCCATTGGATGAACCCACCGGATCCGGAACAGAAGCCGACCCGTACAACGTGGCTGCTGCACTAAAAATGATAAAAGCGATGTCAAAAGACGACATCAGTCCGGAGGTTTTCGTAAAAGGAAAGATTTCGTCTATCGACGGAGTGAACCTCCAATTCGGAAACGCAACATACAGTATATCTGACAATGGTACGACAAACAACCAGTTGGTGGTGTTCCGCGGATTGTTCCTCGGAGGCGAAAAATTCAAGAAAGAAGACCAAATAAAGGTTGGCGACGAGGTTATCATAAAAGGAAAGTGCAAGAATTTCAAAGGCAACACACCGGAGTTCGATGCAGGAAGCGTCATATTCTCGCTCAACGGTGAAAAGGCACAAAAGCCGGAGAAACCCAACACTAAGTTCGACCCGACAGGAACAGGTAAGATAAACGACCCGTACAACGTGGCGGCAGTGCTGCAAACTTTCTATGAAATAGAGTCCGGACAAGAGAGCGAAAATGAAATATATGTAAAAGG
Organism: Prevotella sp. OH937_COT-195; assembly: GCF_003932845.1. GTDB lineage: Bacteria > Bacteroidota > Bacteroidia > Bacteroidales > Bacteroidaceae > Prevotella. The sequence goes on along the minus strand of NZ_RQZH01000002.1, from coordinate 114,383 downwards.
AAAGATTGTAGGGACACCACAAATAGACATCGCTCAATACGGAAATGCCACCTACAAAATTGCACAAGACGGCTCGGAAGACGATGACAAACTTGTTGTTTTCCGCGGTTTGGACATAGACAAAAAGAAGTTTACCGATGCCGCAAAGATTAAAGAAGGCGATGAAGTGGTTGTTTGCGGAAAGGTAACAAAGTATAACGGTGCGATACAGTTGGCAAAGAACAACTACCTCGTATCCATAAACGGCAGCCAAGGCTCCGGCATCAAGAAAACCATAGAGGGAAACATTCTCACAATCGACGATACGAGTTTGTCGGAGTTGGAAAACACCACTCCCGTAACAATCGATCTCGGGACTCAGGGCTGGGCTGACAAGCAGAATACGAACCTCAATATCGAGAACAGCGACTTCAGCATAACATTCGAAAAAGGAAACGGAGATTTCCCTCCAACTTACTACGAATCAACCAAGGGAGTGCGCATGTATGCCAAAAATCTTTTCAATATTAATGAGAAAACCCACAAAATCAAAAAAATTGTTTTGGAATGTGAGGCTAAAGAAGATAAGATATATACAGGGAATACGCAACTGACAGCCGTCAAAAAAGATAAAAAGATGACAGTATGCAACGAATTCTCTTCTACAAAAGGAGGCGATCAGTTGAGAGTGAAAAAGATTACCATAACATACGGTAAATAACAATCAAGACTTTTGCAATAAATAAGACACCGCATAACTCTTAACATGCAATAACCGCCATTAAACGATATGGGTTACGTTTAATGGCGGTTATTATATGCCGAGTAGCAAACCGTTATATATTCAAAAACAACTTCTCAATCTTACAATGCCCCCAAGACTCAAAATCGAAGTACAAAAACATACTCGTTTATTCTTGTTTTTTTAACCATGAAAAACAACGCAAAGCATGTATAATAATAAAAAATAAGTTGTAACTTTGCAGGCAAATACACTCTGATGAGAAAGAACACGTTGATATTTCTGTTACTCGGTGCTTTCATTTTTATGATGGCAGACACAAACGTGGTCATGTTCAAGGGTGTGAAGAAAGCATTGCGAGGCGACACATTATCCGTGGGAAACGTAATATCGGACACGACAAACACCGATACCGCCGAAACAGACTCGCTGCGTCTCGCAATAATGATGCACAACAAAATCGTAGACGACTCAATACGCCTCGACAGCATCAACCGACGAAAATCCAACGGCATAGATGCGCCGGTGAAATACTCGGCAAAAGACTCCCTCGTATATTACGCAAACACGCGCACTGCCCACTTGTACGGCTCGGCAGAAGTTAAGTATTCCAACATGGATCTTGCAGGAGAGAGGGTTTATGTCAACATGGACAGCAACACGATACATGCCAACGGTGTTGTAGATACTACCGGAGAATTAGAAGGAAAGCCGGTATTCAAAATGGGAGCCGACAAGTATGAGAGCGAACAAATGTCGTTCAATTTCAAGACAAGAAAGGGATTTGTGAGCAATGTATATTCGCAACAAGAAGACGGTTTCCTAAGAAGCGAACACTCAAAGCACGACTCCACGGGTGTGATATATATAGAACACGGACGATATACAACGTGCGACGAAGAACACCCCGATTTTTATATAGCACTCTCGAGAGCAAAGGTTCGTCCGGGAAAAGACGTGGTGTTCGGACCGGCTCATCTCGTGGTGTGCGACGTGCCGCTGCCACTTGCCATACCATACGGTTTCTTCCCATTCTCAAAGAAATATTCGAGCGGTTTCATAATGCCATCCTACGGCGACGAGAAAGCACGCGGTTTTTACCTCCGCGATGGCGGATACTACTTTGCCATAAACGACAAATGGGACTTAAAACTGCTTGGTGAGATTTACACAAAAGGCTCGTGGGGTATCAGCGCGGCATCAAACTACAACAAGCGATACAAGTACAGTGGCTCGATTTTCGTCAGTTATCAAGACACTAAGAACGGAGACAAAGGCACACCCGATTTCATCGAGCAAGAAAGTTTCAAGATACAGTGGAACCACAGACAAAACCCGAAAGCGAATCCTTTCAGCAATCTGTCGGCAAGCGTCAATTTCGCGACATCAAGTTTCGAACGCAACAATCTCAACTCGATATATAACCCCCAAAGCATGACACAGAGCACGCGTACATCATCGGTAAGTTGGAGCACGACATTTTCAAGCATAGGCATGTCGTTGAGCAGTACGATGAACATCAACCAAAACATGCGTGACTCCATGATTGACATGACATTGCCCGACCTCAACATATCCATTTCTCGTTTCTATCCATTCAAGCGGAAACACGCCGCGGGCAAAGAGCGGTGGTACGAGAAAATATCGATGAGTTACACGGGACAGTTGCGCAACTCAATTTCGACCAAAGAGAACAGACTGCTGCACTCGAACCTGATGAAAGACTGGCGCAACGGAATGAATCACAGCATTCCCATACAAGGCAGTTTCACACTATTCGACTATATCAACTTAAACCCTTCGTTGCACATAACCGACCGAATGTACACCAACAAGATAATGCGTTCGTGGGACAATCTGGCGCAGAGGGAAGTATGCGACACCGTAAACGCTTTCAGCAACCTGTACAACTGGAATTTCAGCATCAGTGCATCTACAAAATTATACGGTATGTTCGTACCATCGAAAAAGATATTCGGTGACAAGATAGTGGCGGTGCGACATGTATTCACTCCTACCGTAAGTTTCAGTTATTCGCCCGATTTCAGTGCTTCGCGCTACGGATATTACAAGACATATCAGAAGACCGATGCCAACGGAAACGTGTCGCTCGTGGAGTATTCACCTTTCCAAAACAACGTATTCGGCGTACCGGGAAAAGGAAAGATGGGGAGCATTTCTTTATCATTGGGCAACAACATCGAGATGAAAGTACGTTCCGACAAAGACAGTACGGGATATAAAAAACTCAGCATCATAGACGACTTAAGTCTCAACATGTCGTACAACATGGCGGCAAAGGAAAAACCTTGGAGCGACCTCGGCATGAACGTACGATTGAAATGGTGGAAAAACTACACGTTCAACGTCAACGCGCGCTTCGCAACATACGCATACGAACTCGACAAAGACGGACGCCCGTATGTCGGCAACCATACCGAATGGGGATACGGACGCTTCGGACGCTTCCAAGGCATGTCACAAAATTTCTCGTTCACGCTGACTCCCGAGAAACTCAAGAAACTTTTCGGAGGAGGAGATGACAACGAACAAGATTCGCAGGAAAACGAAGAAGAAACAGACACCGACATCGAGAGCAACATTGACGATGACATGGAACGAGGCAAACGCGGGGCAAAAAAGAAGAACGCAGGAAAGGCAGAGACCGACACCGACGGATACATGGCATTCTCGATGCCATGGTCACTCACCATTGGCTACGGCATAACCATGAGCGAAAATACCGCCGGCAAGTTCAATACCAAAACAATGCGCTACCCGTATAAGTTCACACAGACACTGAACCTTAGCGGAAATGTGCGCATAAGCGACGGATGGAACATCAGTTTCGCAAGCGGATACGATTTCGAGGCACACAAAATAAGCATGACCACGGCATCGCTATCTCGCGACCTGCATTGTTTCAACATGTCGTGTTCGGTGGTTCTCACACCATACGCAAGTTACAATTTCACGTTCAGATGCAATGCCGCAACGCTCACCGATGCACTGAAATATGACAAACGCTCGGGATATTCAAATGCAGTGCAATGGTATTGACAAAAAGATAAACATACTACAAACTGAAAAAGAACAGTCTTGAACTCATCAATAAAAAAAATGATATGGAAACAACAACAAGTGACAGCATCGTTATCATTCCAACTTACAATGAGAAAGAGAACATTGAGAAAATAATAAGGGCAGTTGCCGACCTTGACAAAGTGTTCCATATACTTGTCATAGACGACGGCTCGCCGGACGGCACGGCGGCGATAGTAAACTCACTGATTGAGAACGAGTTCGCAGGAAGACTGTTCATTATAGAACGCACGGGCAAACTCGGACTGGGAACCGCATACATCACAGGATTCAAATGGGCAATAGAACACAGATACGAATATGTCTTCGAAATGGACGCCGATTTCAGTCACGACCCAAAGGATTTGCCACGCCTTTACAGTGCATGTGCCGATGAAGGCTACGACCTCGCCATCGGCTCGCGATACATCAGCGGTGTGAATGTCGTAAACTGGCCGATCGGACGTGTTTTGATGAGTTATTTCGCATCGAAATATGTGCGTATCGTGACAGGATTCAACGTTCACGATACCACCGCAGGCTTCAAATGTTACAAACGCAGAGTGCTTGAAACAATAGAACTCGACAAAATACGATTCAAAGGTTACGGCTTTCAGATAGAAATGAAATACACCGCCCACAAAATCGGATTCCGAATAAAGGAAGTTCCGGTAATTTTCGTGAACCGCAGAGAGGGGGTATCAAAGATGAGCGGAGGCATATTCGGCGAGGCTTTCTTCGGAGTAATGAGACTGAGATGGGACGGTTGGACAAGGAAATATCCGCCACTACCAAAGAATTGAAACTTACGAGAACAACGACATGCTACATATATTATACTGCATCTATCAGATTTTGGTCTTCATACCACTGTTGATTGTATCAACAATCGTTACCGCCATTATCGTGATCGTCGGAACAATGGTGGGCAATGCCGAATATTGGGGATATTATCCGGGCAAGTGGTGGGGACGATTCGTTCTGTGGACACTGTTAATTCCGGTGAAAGTGGAGGGACGCGAAAACCTTAAAAAAGGACAGAGTTACGTTTTCGTTTCGAACCATCAAGGTTCGTTCGACATATTCATTATTTTCGGATATCTGTGTCGTAACTTCAAATGGATGATGAAACGGCAACTGAAAAAGATGCCGTTCGTGGGTTATGCCTGCGCCAAGAGCAACCAAATTTTTGTTGACAAGAGCGGACCGAGCAAGATAAAACAAACCTACGACAAGGCTCGCGACATACTGCGACACGGTACAAGTGTGGTGGTTTTCCCCGAAGGGGCACGAACATTCACCGGTCACATGGGAAAATTCAGGCGAGGCGCATTCATGCTTGCCGACGAGTTGGGACTGCCGGTGGCTCCCATTACCATAAACGGTTCTTTCAACATAATGCCACGTACCAAAGACTGGCATTTCGTTCGCTGGCATCGCCTGTCGCTCACCATTCACAAACCGATAGACCCGATAGGAAGTGGAGCCGATAACATCAACAATGCAATGGAAAAGAGTTATGACGCAATAATGTCTGCACTCGTACCTGAATACCAAGGATATGTGGCCAATCCCGACCAATAACCCCAAATCGACAGTTATAACCTACCCTGAAAGAAAACATATAATGAAATGACAGGACATGTTACTAACATAAATGCCACCCGATACCTCTGCAAAAGTAACTGATTTTTGCCGAGGTATCAAACTATTTATGCCATTTCTTACCCCCAACCGTCATATTGTTTGTGCTTGATCGTAGTGCAATTTCGCCGAATTTGCCGACCAATTTCGGCGGTTTTACTCACCAATTTAGCCGAAATTGCCAAACAGTTCCCATCTAATAATAAAAATGCTCTTTATCAATTTGTAACAGAACGTGTGTCAATAAAAATATATACAGATGACATCTTGCAGTTTTTTTAAAAAACTCTGCAAAACCAAATCTTAATATTAAACCCAAATCTGTCATTAGACCGCATTTGCTTAGATTTGCCATTGCCTTTACGCTTCCCAACTGCTTTAGCCCGCTTGCTGACATCTGCGCAGCCGTTTCATCCCGACGCAGCCCGCTACGCCTTCGATGAAACGGCTGCACATCTGCTCAACAATCGAACAAAATCGGTTGAGGGTTCTAATGACCGATTTGGGTTAAAATTAAGAAAGTAACTTATAATCATCAGTCATGGCGTTTGTGGCGAGATTGGTTTTGCAGAAATTTCAACCCGTGAAACATCCATTGTCATATTTGTACACATTCATTTCTTGCATTGTTTTTTCCAAGCAAGCGGAGTTATGCCGACCATTCTTTTGAATATCCTGTAAAAAGAACTTTCACTCGAAAAACCGGATTGTTTCCAAATTTCCGACAACGTAAGACTGTTGCCATAATCCTTCATGAGAATTTGTGCATGACTTACACGATACTGATTTATGAAGTCAGAAAAAGAAAGATGCAATTCGTTGTTTATGTAATTGGAAACATAGGAACGATTACTTCCAAGACGGACAACGAAATCTGACAAAGAGAAATTCTGCTGTCTGAATATTTCTTGATTCTCCATCAAATCAAAGATTTGAGCTTTGAGCAATTCTTTGGTGTCATCATTCATTTTTACCTTATTGCCCTGCCCTTTTTGTCTTTCTCTTTCATCTGCTTCCCTTAGTTCTTTATAGTAGTCGGCAGCGGTAAACCTCTGCCTGTAACCAACAAATCCCACAGAAAAAAGTAATATGCTGAACAGAATGGAAGGAATACAAATCATCCACCATTCTTTTATGAAGAACTCTCTGCCGAGAAAATTGGCGGTTACGGAAACACAAGCAAATATCAGTAATGTTACCAGTAATACTCTTACCGGCCACAATGTCTTCTCATCCGTGTCAGTATAGAAATTGCGAATCTGCTCGTCAAAACGTTTCAGTTTCTTATAACCGAAATAACATGCCGGAATAACTTGCAAAACATACAGCACTTTCATAACATACACCCTGTATATCTGCGCTTTAACCACCCATGACAAATCATGCCCGTGGGGTTCGTGAGTATAAAACTCGTGTATGACAAAACAGCAACGTGTTTCTTCGTCCATGAGAACATAAAGAAACATTGCCACAACAGATAATATCGCCGATGGCAACAATACTAAAAAATTGTGCCATGCAGACGGCTTCTCATCTGTAAGATTTGAAATGTAAAGGTAATAAAGAGGATAGCCGGCCAAAGTACAAAACGCATAAACAGCCTCTATACGAGCAAACAAAGAGTATTGATAGTTGAAATAAACGGCATGTGCAACATAGAGAATGCTACATAAAAAGAAAAACAACACAAGCAATCTTTGTGCATAATAAATTTTTCTATATCTTGCCGTGAAAGCAACAAGCCAACCAATACTTATTGTCAATGGCAAGATTGAAAAAAAAGTGTTAATCATAAATAAGACTGATTCCTCTAAAGTTTTTTTTGAAAAGCATTGCAAAGATAAAGCATTTTCTTGAAAAGTCTGCAAAAAATGACAAAAACATCTGCTATCATTCCGAAGTTTCTTTTCGTTCCAAAACTTCATTTCGTTCAATTATCACTTCCTCCATATTACTTTTTCAACAACCACTTTATACTCGTAAATAGCCTGTCAACTTTACAATTTTAATTTATGGAGCCCAATTGTAAGTGTTTTTTACGATTTGAGAGTCAAAATTTACGATTTAAGAGCAATAGAGATTGCGTCTTTGATTATTCACGTTTTTTAACTCTAAAGGGTTGGTTTTATTTTTAGTTTTTTATAATTTTGTTAAAACAAATACTAGTTTTAAACAACAAATTACATTTTATTTACTTTAATCGTTAAACATTTAAAAATAAGAATTATGAAAAAGTTGGTAGTTATTTTGACAATGATTGGTTTGGGTATAACTCAAGGTCATGCACAGTTTTATGTCGGAGGTTCTTTCGGTTTTACCAATAGTAAACTTTCCTTAGGTGAAGGTAGTGACGATTTAAGCGGTTCTTCGTTCAAAATTCTGCCGGAAGTCGGTTATCAGTATAGTGATGATCTCGCATTCGGTATAAGTACCGGCTATGTTAAAGGTTATGCAGCTTTCGGCTCATTTGATGTTACCGACATTAAGGCTTTTGGAAATGCGTTATTGAGTACGGCCGCAGATATTAGTGCGGACAATGATTTAGTGAACATCAAATGTCTGCGCGTGGCTCCTTATCTCCGCTATACGGTTTACAGGAACGGAGCTTTCGAATTTTTCTTTGACGGAGTGGTTGGTCTGAACGCAATTACTTTCGGTCAGAAGATCAGATCTCTCGGAGGAGACGAAGATTATGACGTAACAGCCATAGAATTCGGGGTAAAACCCGGTGTGGCTTTAAACGTAAGCAAAAACGTGAAACTTCTTGCGAAAATAGGTTCGCTTGGATACCAACACTTGTCAGTTAAAGACAACGATATATCTATATCACGATTTGGTCTTGATGTTGACGGAAACAATATGCTTCTTGGTGCGGTGGTTTATTTCTAAACCCTTTACCCCGTGAACAAATAAAGGTCTGTTCTCTTATTAAATGAAAGATTTTGTGAGAACAGACCTTTATTTGTCAATAAAGTTGGAGATATGGCGGAGGTTTCACCTTAATTATATATATACTTTTTTTATGAAAGTAAAAAAACTTATTCTGTCACTGCTTGTATTCTGCTTTACCCTGTCTGCACATTCACAGTCGCTCTCTGCATACCAAATCATAGAGAAAACACACAAGAACCGTGATCTGCAATCGTTCAAGAGTCAAGGCAAGATGACAATTCTGCGCCCTACTTGGAAAAGAGTTGTCGGTATCAAGACTTGGGTTAAGACACGAGACATGACATTGGTATTAATAACTGCTCCCGTAAAAGAAAAAGGATTGGCTTTTCTGAAAAGAGGAAATAATCTTTGGAACTGGCAACCTTCCATAGGACGTACAATAAAAATTTCTGCATCGGCATCCAATCAATCATGGATGGGAAGTGATTTTACAACGGACGATATTCTGAAATATGTTTCATTCATTGACGATTTTACTCATAAATTATTGGGTAAAGAAACATTTGATGGTGAGATATGTTACAAAGTACAACTCACACCCAAACCTAACAGCAGGATGGTATGGGGAAAAATCATCTCATGGATAAGTACGAAAGATTTCGTTGAAAGGAGAATAGAATATTATGACGATACCGGAAAATTAATGAGGAGTTGCGTTATGAGAAATGTGAAGACATTCAACGGTCACAAGGTACCAATGCTGATTGAAATCACACCCGCAAACAAAAAGGGACACAAAAGTATTCTTGAAATCACCGAATATACCCTTGTCGCATCTATGCAAGAGAGTTTCTTTTCCATACAAAATATAAAACGGCTGCACTGATGTTGAAACTGGCTTGGTTAAACATAAACAGGAACACACACCGAACGTTGATTACCATGACTTCGGTGTTGGTTGCCGTATTTTTCTGTATTATGCTTAATTCTGTCCATAAAGGTATATGGAACTCTTCCATCAACAGCATGTTGAAAATGACAGGCGGACATGTCGAGATTCACAAGAAAGAATTTGTACAAAGCAAATCAATAGATGACATCATGACAATGAACCGTGCAGCCATTGATTCTATAACCTTAATTCCGCATGTGCAAGGGGTTTTTCCCTGTCTTGAATCGTTTGTATTGATTTCCCACTCATCAGGAAACACAAGCAAAGGGGTTGCTCTGGTGGGCGTCGTACCAAAAGCGGAAAAGCAACGTTTGGGATTAGTAACAAAAATCATTGAAGGAAAAGGACTCACAGAAACGAACCGAGGCATTCTCATTGGAAAAAATCTTAGCGGGCAAATGAAAATAGGAGTCGGTGACAGTGTTATCATCATCGGGAAAGGCTATCACGGAACAAGTGCCGTAGGCATGCTCCCCATTTTGGGAATATTGGAAATACCTGTGGCAAACATCGATAAGAGTACCATTTTCACAAATTTGGAAATCGCACAAGAATTGTTTGGGGCACATAACGGATACAGCAGCATATATATCATGGCAGATCAAACGGATAACGTAGATGCAATCAAACGTAATATTGGAAAGATATTGCCGGCTGAAGAATATGAAATAACCGATTGGAGAACCAGTCTTGGCGACTTTATAGACTATTCCGACCTTACAGAAGCATTAGGGTTTGTCATCAAGTTTTTTCTTTATCTGCTCGTCGGATCTAATATATTGGGAACAATTATCATGCAGACAAATGAGAGAAAGCAAGAATTTTCAATGATGATTGCTCTTGGAATTTCACGTAAACGACTGTGTCTTTCATTATTTTACGAACTAATTATTATTGTTATGAGCAGTGTTTTGGTTGCTTCAATAATTAGTTTCATCATTGTGTACTATTTCAGCGGACATCCGATAACATTGTCGGGGGAAAGTGCAGACATATTGTTAAAATACAGTATCTGTCCCAAGATAACTTTGGCAATCAGCAAAGAACTATTCATTAACCAAATCCTAATGGTACTTTGCATCTGCATGGCTGTTATTATGTATCCAATATCAGTTATCCGACATCTAAAAGTCGATATGTGTCAAAATAAATTGTGATGAAATGAACGTAATCATCAAATTGGCTTGGAAAAATATATGGCGGAAGAAATGGCGCAGTATCCTGATGATAGGGTTCATCAGTATCGGAGTTTTTGCCGGCACATTCGTTGTGACATTCATAAACGGCTGGATGGAAAGCGGTATTGATGAGCATTTGCGAATGCAGACTGCACATCTGCAAATACACGCAAAAGGATATGATGACACAAACGACATAGGCAGATTCATGTATGAGAATGAGGTGGGAAAAGCGGTAAACAGCATCGAAGAAATAGCAGGAGTCTCTCACAGACTGAAGACCAATGCTCTGCTTACTACGGCGGAAACGAGTGTGGGACTTGTCTTAATAGGTGTAGATGCCGATAAAGAGAAAGAGGTTTCGGATATCCATAAAACCATAGAAAGAAATTTCGGAACATTTCTCGGCAACAGTGCGAACCACCCTGTCGTCATAAGTCGTTACACGGCACGGAAACTTAACGCCAATATAAATTCTAAAATAATCGTGACGTTCCAAGACTCAAATGGCGACATGCAGGAAATAATGCTAAGAGTGGGAGGTATATTCCATACCAACAGCAAAAGGTTTGACAACAACACTGCCTATGTGCTAAAAGGAGACTTGCTTCCTTATCTTTCGCTTCCGAAAACTGCTGCCCACGAAACAGCCATAGTATTAAAAAACTTCGACAAATGTGCGGTGACAAAAGACAGTCTTATGATGACATTGAAAGATTTCCGTATACAAAAATGGGACGAGGTGTACCCTTTGATGGAAGTGTTGTCCGCTTGGCGGGAAATATCCAACATTATTCTTATGGGCATATTCTTCACTGCCTTGGCATTCGGCATAATGAACTTTATGCTTATGTCTGTAATGGAAAGGGAAGAAGAATTGAAAATGCTGGTAAACATCGGTGTGAGTCATCGGCGCATCATATATATGATTTGGACGGAGACTCTGGCACTCGTGTCCACCGGAACAATGGTAGGAATCGTATTGTGTTTGATAATGGTAGGATGTTTCTCGGAGTCCGGTTTAGACATCTCATTTCTGCTAAACGACAACGTAAACTATGGATTCAGTCCGATCATTCACCCACAAATAACAGTCAACAATTTCATGGAGATTGTCATATTCGTATTCATCTCATGTTTATTTGCCTCGACAACTCCAATAAAGAAAGCAACAAGCAACCATAAAAAAAAGCAATGATCATGAAAGAAAACAATATTGCCAAGCCGTCCGTCATCGTTCAAACGCAAAATCTCTGCAAGGTGTTTCGCAACGGACTATCGGAAATCAAGGCTGCGGATCATGTGAATATCAACCTCAGGCAAGGAGAGTTCTCCGCCATAGTTGGACCGTCAGGGTCGGGAAAGACCACCTTGCTCAACTTAATTGGCGGACTTACCTTACCCTCTTCTGGAAAGATCTTGGTTAATGGAAAAGACATCGGAACGTTGAAAGACAAAGACTTGGTGGATTTCCGTCTTCACAACATCGGTTTCGTTTTCCAATCGTTCAACTTGATTCCCGTACTTACCGTAGAGGAGAACATCTCGTTTATCATGGAATTGCAGGGCATTGAAAAAAACAAACGCAAGCAACGCACCAACGAATTATTGGAACTGATCGGATTGAAAGACCGTGCGAAATCTCATCCGGCAACTCTGTCCGGAGGTCAAAAACAACGTGTTGCCGTGGCAAGAGCATTGGCATCGAAACCACTTTTTGTGCTGGCAGACGAACCAACGGCAAGTTTAGACGTCAAGGCAGCAGGAAAACTGCTTGACACTATGCAACTATTGAACGAACAAGAACACATCACATTCTTGTTTTCGACTCACGATCCTCGCGTTATGGAGAGGGCAAGGCGCATCATCACTATTGAAGACGGCCGTATAATCAAAGACGAATAAATATATGATGAGAAAAATTATCATGGCATGCCTGTTTTTCTTGCTTTGTTGTATCAAAGGAAAAACACAAGGTTTCAACATATCGGGATATGTTGACAATTATACCATGATAGTTGAAACCGACCCCAAAATAACAGACAGAACCTTATGGCAAAATATTACCCGGAATAAATTGAACGCAGAATGGAGGTTTAACGAGCATTTGCAAATAGAAGTGGGAATGAGAAATCATCTCATTTGTGGAAATGATGATGTGACAAAAGTATTTAAACAAGTGTTAAGAAAGAACGAAAACCTATTAAATTTGTCATGGCAAGCCATTGACAAAAAGGGAGTCATGGCAAATCTCGCATTAGAACGTTGCGTTTTACAATGGTCTGCCAACCAATGGGAGGTAAAGGTTGGACGACAACGAATAAACTGGGGACAGACATTTGTATGGAATCCCAACGATGTCTTCAGAACTTCTCCATTCGTTACTTTATACTATCCGGAATATTCCGGCTGCGATGCAATCCGAACAACATATTACCACAACGAAACAGCAAGAAGCGAATTGGCTGCATCCGTAGATTGTAAGGGAAAACCAACCGTGGCATTTCTTCACAACAACCATCTCGGAGAAACGGATTTTCAAGTTATGGGCGGTGTATATAAAGGCAACAGCATGGTGTTAGGCGGGGGACTGTCCACTTCGCTGAAGAATAGCAACATACGCATGGAAAGTTCTTATTTCCACAACTTCAAAGCCAAAGGAAGGAAAACAGACATAGTACAAATTGTCTTGGGAGCAGACAGAATATTTCCAAACAGCCTGACATTGCAAGGAGAGGTACTTTATACAAATAATGTTGTTAAAATCAATACCGAAGACATCTGGGAGCGTTCATTTTTAAAATATTCCGCAAGACAGTTGACAATTTCACATTGGAGTTTTGCCGGTAGCATTTATTATCCTTTCACGGCACAATGCTCCATCAAAGCCATTACAGGATATTGGCTTGATCATAGAGCAATTTATGCCGATTTGGAACTGAAATATCAAATCACACAAAATTTGCAAGTTTCTGCCATTGCACACACAGCCGACTATAACGACGACCCATTAAGGGTTGATGCACGTATGGGCACACTTCGATTGAAATGGAACTTTTAAACTATATTTACCAATGAAAATGAAAATGAACAAGATTACATTTACTCTTTTTTACCGAAACCGTTTAACTAGATGGCATCTGACAATGATTGCTGTCATGTTCCTTTTTTCGTGCGAGAACGATTCTTATATACCTCCTTTTGAGAAAGTGGAATACAATAAATTCGCAGATCAGTTGTTCGAGAAAGAAGTTAACTTGAAAGAGGACATAGAAAGGAACTTGCATGAGTTTGGAATAGAATCATGGGAAGAATTGTTATCCGGAAAAGAGAACGAATATAAGGACTTTAAATCAGGTATTGAAAAACTCGACCTTTTTCTTAAACTTGTACCTAAATATACAATACACGGAATCACTTACCATACAATCGATCCCAACGGAAATCCGGTATTGGCATCGGGAGTAATATATTATCCCAAACGTATTAAACCGAAAGGAGTCATCCTAATTTCACCAACATTAAAGACAAAAGGAGGATGCGGAACCGACATGCAGTTGGCTTACGAAGCATTCCCCGGATTAATCGGATATGTATGTATCATTCCCGATGGTATAGGATTGGGAACTACTTCTCATCTACCCATTGCTTTCATGCAACACGATAATACGGTACGAATAAGCATTGACATGCAAATTGCCACAAAAGAATTTCTGCACAACCACTATCGGTACGACATGCCGCAAGAGACTTTTCTTTTGGGCTATTCACTCGGAGGTCATGGTATATGGGGTGTAGCAAGATACTATCAACAACACCCGGAGTTAGGTTTCAGGACTAACCACATATTTGTCGGAGGGGGAGCCTACCAACCCGAACTTGCCATGGAGACAATTCTTAAATTCGACCACACACCATATGCCGTTGCTCCTTATATTATATGGTCTTTCGATCAATATGAAAATCTCGGTCTTGATTTTACACGTATTTTCAAAGGAAAACTATTAGGAGGAATGCCCGGATTATGCAATGGAGATAAAAGCATCATTTGGACTACGTCTTATCTTGGAACGGATGTCCATGAATACATGGCAGATGATTTTCTAAGTAACAAAGAAGATCCGCAAAAACATCTTATATTGGAAGTCTTGAAAAAGAACACAATTCCAAACGATTGGAAACCCGGAGCAAAAATACATCTTTACCATAGTTCTAACGATAGTATAGTCCCAACCATCTGCGGAGACCGATTAAACGATTATTTGAAATCGGTAAATGCCAATGTCACATACCATAAACTCGATCAAAGTCATTATGATTGCTTCATAAGCATGACATTAGACTTCTTCAATTTTTTGCGTACAAAGAAATAATACATTCTCTATTTTGCCACTCCTTTACGCAGCGTTATTACCACTACTTCCGGTTTCATTCCCAAGCGGAACGGAACGAAACCGCCTATGCCGGTTGTTACGAACAATGCGCGTCCGCTGTCATCTAAATACATTCCGTCGTATTCGTCATATACGATTGCCGCAGGCGATAGTCCCGCTACGCAAATCTGCCCCCCGTGAGTATGACCGCTCAGCGTTAGATTTGCCGTGGTACGCGGAAGTATTGTGCGTTGCCACGATGTGGGATTATGTTCCAGCATTATCGAAAATGCCCCCCGAGGCACACCCGTCATCGCTTTCTCCGGATTTGCATCGTATGTATCAGCATCATCGTTATCCATTCCAACAACGAATATACTCTCGCCATGTCGTGTCAAAACCGCATTCTCGTTAATTAGCAAACGCCACCCCATCTGTCGCTGACGGTTACGTGTCAACCGCTCGTTGCGCCTGCCTGTTACCGAATCCGAACGCAGATATTTATCGTTGTCGTGATTTCCGAGAACCGAAAACACACCGTCTTTGGCTTCCAGTTTAACAAGTATTGGCATTGCCGGAAGTAATTCGTCGGGATGCATATTCTGCAAATCTCCTACAAAAGCAATCATGTCTGCCCGCTGCTCATTAAGCGAATCTGCGACAACCCGCAAATGGTCGGTAGTTCCCCATATATAACTTCCGACGTGTGCATCGCTGAAAAGAGCTATGCGGTATCCATCGAACGATGCCGGCAAATGTTCGGAGAAATAATCAACGCGACGCACTTTCACTCCTCCGGTTCCAAAAAAAGAACCGTATATCACCACGAAAACAACCATCACGCTTAACACCACCCCTGCGATGCGTCCGCGATTACGCCTTACAATTCCTTTTCTTGCAAGGAAATCGCCAACTGCCGAGCAAATAGAAAACACTGTCAACGGAGCGAATATCAGACCGATAATAAGCAAATAGAGGAATAATATCCACGTTTCAAGCGGTGCGAAACTTTTCAGAACAGACAACCAAACCGTATATGCCAACATAACGATACATGGCAACCACCATGCCATGCGCCACATTATACGGCCACGCCATCGGTTTCTCATCATACCAAGGTCTATATAAAGGAATGGCAACACTATGAGAATGACAATCAATACGAAAACTCGTGCTATCATATTAATATGATGAGATGATAAGAATTAATGGGATTAAGAAAAAAAGGTGTATGCAACTATCTGAAAAGGATTTCTTCGCCTCTGTAATCAGAATCAAACACTCCTTTATTATATATATGATGCCCGTTGCAGAAAGTGTGTTCTACATGCCACGAGAAATTGCGCCCCTCCATCGGACTCCAGCCGCACTTGCTCTGTATCAGGTCTTTCTTTACCTGCCACGGTTCTCCGCGCCTCACTATTGCCACGTCTGCTTTCATTCCCGGACGCAGAAAACCGCGGTCGCGCACTTCGAACAGGCGTGCAGGTGCATGACACATCAATTCGACCACACGCTCTATCGTAAGAACTCCTTCGTCAACAAGTTGCAACATCGAAACCAACGAAAACTGTATCATTGGCATCCCCGATGCCGCACGAGCACATCCCCCCTCTTTGTCTGTCAACAGATGTGGTGCATGATCGGTGCCTACAATGGTTATTCTGCCATCTGTCAATGCTTTTCGGAGCGCATCTCGGTCAGTGCGCGATTTCACCGCCGGGTTGCACTTTATTGCCGTACCGAGGTGTAAGTAATCCTCTTCGGTAAACATGAGGTGTGCAATAACCGCTTCGGCGGTAATCCACGGATAGTCGGGAGTGAAGAGCGATAGTTCGCGGGCTGTCGTAAGATGTGCCACATGCAGGTGTGTGCCGTAACATCGAGCCAGTTCCACGGCAAACGACGTAGATGAATAACACGCCTCTGCAGAACGTATCTCGGGATGAAATGTCATGTCAGGATCTTCCCCATACCGTTCTTTTGCCATCGACATGTTGTGTGAAATCATTTCCGAATTTTCACAGTGTACCATTACAGGAAGTCTCGCTGTACTGAAAATCTTTTCCAATGCCGCTCCGTTGTCAACAAGCATGTTTCCCGTACTTGCTCCCATGAACAGTTTTATGCCGGGCACATGATGTCGGTCAAGGCTGTCGAACAGTCCGGCATTTTTGTTCGTTGCTCCGAAGAAGAAAGCATAGTTCACATGACTTGCCTTTGCTGCCAATTCTCGTTTCTGTTGAAGAGTTTCGAGAGTGGTGGTCTGCGGCACGGTGTTGGGCATGTCGAAGAACGATGTTACCCCGCCATACGCCGCTGCACGGCTCTCGCTTTCCATGTCGGCCTTTTGCGTAAGTCCCGGTTCGCGGAAATGTACATGGTCGTCTATTATTCCCGGCAGAGCCTTTGCCCCGTTGCAGTCAATTACCTCTGCATCGCACATATCCGGTACGTCACCATAAAATATCTCCTCTATACGGTCATTATCAATAAGGATTGAACCGCGTCGGCTCAATCCTTCATTTATCACATCGACATTCTTTATCAGTGTTCTGTATGCCATAAGTTTTATTTTTCGTTCCCCTCGGTTGTCGCAGGGCGTGCAAGGTCGTTTGGCGTAGGTGTTACCGGCAGCACGTTGTTTTCCACGGGCGGTGCGGCATTTTCGGTTCTTTCCACAAGGTTCTGTTGTTCTTGGAAAGCCTTGTACAAGTTTGCCACCTCTGCGTCCTGTTTGAACTCAATCGGAGCCTTTGTCATTATGTATTCTATCCACGACGGCAGTCCTTCCATTGCCCGCGAGTATAGCAAATTGGTCATCCACGACGGATACGGGTAGTTGTACGGATCTGTCTCGTATGACACCCTATATACGAAAGCCCAGGGGCCTATTACATTCTCAAAATTATTTGTTACCACGTTCGTGAAGAGAGTGTCTTTCCTATCGCTCAGCCCAAGCAACTTCGTGTACAACCGTTTCATTGTTTCCTGCTCGTCGTATCCTTCCATGATGCTTTGGTTCTGCTCGTGTTCCACGTCCATTACCATATCTTGCAGTCGGAAGAACGACTTCATGAAATTATCAAGAATATGGTTCAGTTCGGTGCCGCCCACTGTTGTCTGCGAGTTGTCAATCTTTACCGTTATGTCTCCGCTTTCAAGTACCAATGGTGTCACATATACATCGTCTATGAACAAGTTTACGATTCTTACCGAATCAAGATTACCATAGAACTTGAACTGCCCGTGTACCACGTCGCACGAGTCGATGTTTTCCTTTTGGCTGTTTCTTACGTTCTTCAGGTAAAGTTTTTTCCCATCGAGCATCTGCACACTCGACGTTCCTGTGATGTTGTAAGAGTTGGCGCACGAAACAAGCAGTGCCGTTGTCATCAAAGCGTAAAGGATCTTGTTCATTTGTTGTTCGTTATGATAAGCACGGCAAAAATACAATGTATTATTGAAGTAAAGAAAAATTTTTATGCTATTTAAAACATTTAGGGTGGCTTTTATAATTTTTTTGCCTCTTTGTCGAGTTCCGATGATATTCTGTGTGTTGTGTATAGTTCTATTACGGCTCCGACGAGCAATGCCACCACCCAGTTGTTGTGTATGTAATGAACGTACGCGTTATAGCCGTTGATGCCGTTTTCCATGAATTTTGGCAGCAGGAATTGGTGTGCATTCTCAACCATCAGCAGTGCCGCCGTCACGAAGAATATATTGCCTATCGTCATTATAGAGCGCAGGCGGCGTATCGTGAGGTTGTTTCCATGGTATGTTTGTCTCATCTGCATTGCCACGAATGCCCCTGTACCCACGAGCATTGTCCATGCCGCCGGCTTACGTATGGCAAAGACGTATGCCACTGCTGCCACCGCCATCAGTACGGCTCCTGCCACCATTATGATGCTCTCCGCCTTAGTCAGTTGTCTCATTTTCTCGTGTAAATAGTTGTTTGTCGTCCGAAAGTACGAAAATGTCCTCGTCGTCTGCTTTCATAAAATATCTCTCTCGTGCAATCTTCTCTATGGCCTTTGGGTTTGTCTCCAATTCCCGCAGTTGGTTCATGTTCTTTTCATATTGTCCGTTATACTCGTCAACCTGTTCTTTCAGGTCGTTTATCTTGCTTTCCAATCTTATTCTTTTTAGAAAACTGTTCTCGTCGAGTATCCCGACAACGAGTATTCCCACAACAATTACAATCCAATATTTGTTGTGTCCGAAGAATGCCACCACTGAGTTCAGTCTGTTGTTCATATTCGTATTTTGGTGGTTAAATTTACCATGAGAGTGCGGTTACTCGTTTCCGGCAAAGCGTTGCCATGCCAGTTGTTCGTATTTCGTACCCGGTTTCCCGTAGTTTGCGAATGGGTATATGCTTATGCCTCCGCGCGGAGTGAACATTCCCTTTACCTCTATGTATTTCGGATCCATCAATTTTATGAGGTCTTTCATTATCACGTTCACACAATCTTCGTGGAAATCGCCGTGGTTACGGAAACTGAAAAGATACAATTTCAGACTTTTGCTTTCCACCATTTTTTTGTCCGGAATGTATGTTATTCTGAGTTCGGCAAAATCCGGCTGTCCCGTAATTGGGCACAGCGTTGTGAACTCCGGGCAGTTGAATCTTACCCAGTAATCGTTTTCGGGGTGCTTGTTCTCAAAAGTCTCAAGCACTTCCGGGGCATAGTCGTCACAGTAGTTCGTCTTTGCCCCGAGTGCTTGCAGTCCTTCCTCCTTACGCGTATCGTTACTCATTGTCTCCTTATTTTTGCGACAAAGTTACAAACTATTTTCCTTTTTGCAAAATAAAGGGCTGTATATCATTTCTTTTTTTTGCGAACGAGCCTTTGCTTCCGAATCTTCCCTTTATTGTCGAGACACTGTCTTTTATTTCCGGAGCCATTCTCTTTTGCGATGGCAGGTACTCACCGTAATACGGACTCCAATCGAAACTTTCCCTCAATGACAGGCGGAACACTATTTCTTTGTTGGTGCCGTCGTCCATATATCCGGAGAAAAAGTTGTCTGTAAGCGTATATTCGTAGATATATACGGGCATGAAGTCCGTGTCGGCATAGCGCAGTTCTATTACTCCGTCCTTTACCCTCCATTCGAAATCGCTGTACCAATAATTGCCATAAGGGTTGTGAATGTCATAGTCCACCTCCGAACCGGTACCTCTTGTCAGACTGTACGGGTTGCTGTTGAACTGCATAACCGTGTGATAATCATCACCCGTAAGTCCCCAGCGATCCTCGTAATATGTGCTTATCCGCCCCTCCCATATCTTACATATCGTTCCGGAGAGATTGTCGGCAATAAAAACGTCTTCGCAAGAAGAGAATATCATCGTAGTCATTGCCATCATTACCATTGCTGCCATAGAAATAATCTTTTTCATAAAATTATGGTTTTAATTGTTTATTTGCTGCAAAGATAGTGCATTTTCACAACTTGCATGAAATAAATTCCCGAAAAGCGAGTAGGAATATCCATATCCGATTGGGGGATAACCCTATCTGCGACACCCGTTCGGCACAAGTTTTTTCAATAATAATTACTACCGCATTGTGTTCCCGACATACGGTTGGACATTAAGAATCAATTACTTGTATCTTCACGTTTGTTCTCAATCAGTACGTTGTATGAAAGAAAGAGTAATCGGGCAGCACAACCTACAACAGCCGGAAGAATGACAAAAACAAACGTGAAGACGCGTGTATAAAGGCATGTGCAAAAGTAATTCCGCGCGGAACCGTCCGTATATATATACTGCCAACATACATTTCGTCGCGAGTTAATGATAAGCATGTTTGGCATTAAACTGAAATTACTCGTCAATTTCGCCGAAATTGGTGAGTAAAACCGCCGAAATTGGTAGGTAAATTCGGCGAAATTGCAGTACGATAAAACACAAACAAGATGCCGTTTCGAGGTAACAAACAGTGTTAACAGTTCGATTTCTGTGCGAAAGTAACCAATTTTGCAGATTTCTCGCGTAAAGAAAAGTCAGAACATGGATACATTGTTTAAAATCAATTTCGGATAATCGTTTGGTTAAAAAAATATTTCAGACGCTTTTGTTCCATTCTACATTTATAAAATTTCATTTCCTTAAAAAAACTAAAACTACCCGCGAAATTTATAGTTTAATGTTTTTTTTCTTATCTTTGCAATTACAATTATTATGTAATAAATTACATGAGATAAAATGAAAACAGTTTACGAGTTTTCTGTCAAGGACAGAAAGGGCGGCATGGTGTCGCTGAAAGAGTATTCCAACGAAGTGTTATTAATTGTCAACACGGCAACACAATGCGGTTTCACGCCGCAATACGAAGAGCTGGAAAAACTCTACGAAAAATATCACGGACAAGGATTCGAGATTCTCGATTTCCCGTGTAACCAGTTCGGACAACAGGCTCCTGGTACGGACGAGAGCATTCACAGTTTCTGCAAACTGACGTACGGCACAGAGTTCCCGCGCTTCAAGAAACTGAAAGTAAACGGAGAAGATGCCGCACCGTTGTACAAATTCCTCAAAGAACAAAAGGGTTTTGCAGGTTGGGACATGTCGCACCCCATCGCACCGGTTCTCGACAAGATGCTCGGCGATGCAGACCCCGACTACAAAGAGAAATCGGACATAAAGTGGAATTTCACAAAGTTCCTTGTCAACAAGAAAGGCCGGGTGGTGGCACGCTTCGAACCGACTGAGAAGATAGAGAACATTGAGAAACAAATCGTGGAACTTCTTTAAGACAGAGGCAGTAAATCTTTTTTTCGTAAAACACAATTTAATAAAAATACCCGTCGGCAAGTTGTCTGAAAAGACAGGCTAAGGCGGGAACATGGATATATGAAACATACAAAATGCTTGATAGTGGGTAGCGGACCGGCAGGATATACCGCTGCCATATATGCAGGAAGAGCGAACCTCAGCCCTGTATTAGTCTGCGGAATGCAGATGGGCGGACAGTTGACACAGACAACCATTGTTGAGAATTTCCCGGGCTATCCCGACGGTGTCGATGCCAATCAAATGATGATGGAAATGCAACAGCAGGCAGAACGCTTCGGTGCAGAACTCGTACAAGGAACCGTAACAGACGTGGATTTCGGCAACAAGCCGGCAATTGTCACACTCGACGACGGAGAAAAAATCGAAGCCGACACGGTAATCGTGGCAACGGGGGCATCGGCAAAGTATCTCGGCTTGTCCGATGAGGAGAAATACAACGGGCGCGGAGTGTCGGCATGTGCCACCTGCGACGGATTCTTCTATCGAAAAAAGGTAACGGCAGTAGTGGGAGGAGGAGACACCGCATGCGAAGATGCACTCTATCTGTCGCAACTCTGCAGCAAGGTATATCTCGTGGTTCGCAAGCCTTTCCTGCGCGCCTCCAAGATAATGCAGGAGCGTGTCATGGCTGCCGAAAACATCGAAATCCTTTTTGAACACAACGCAACCGGACTATACGGAGAGAACGGAGTGGAGGGCATGCACGTCGTAAAACGCAAAGGCGAGACCGACGAACAGCATTACGATGTTGCGATAGACGGATTCTTCCTCGCAATAGGTCACAAACCGAACAGCGAAGTGTTCGGAAAATGGGTCGATACCGATGAGATAGGATATATCAAGACCATAGGTACGACGCAGCAGACACGCACACCGGGACTATTTGCCGCAGGCGACGTGTGCGACCCGACCTACCGTCAGGCAGTAGTGGCTGCGGGAACCGGCTGCAAGGCCGCACTTGAGGCGGAACGTTATCTGCAAACTCTCTGAAACGTTTTAAACGTTAATGGCTTGAACTTAAACCGAACGTAAAACAACTCCGACGTTCGGTTTAAGTTCAAATATTTGACGTCCTGTCTTTAACGTTCGGATCTTTGCGGCAACATTGAAGAAATGGAGATAAAAGACTTATTGGCAGAATATGCCAAATCGCGGCAGGTTTCCGCGTTGGCTCATATATTGGAAGACAAATCCTCGGAGAACGTTTTCCTGCAAGGCTTAATGGCTTCCGCCGCTCCGGTAATGTTCGCGGCGGCGGCAACGAAAGTTGGGAAAACAGTGCTTTTCATACTGCAAGATGCCGACGAGGCGGCTTATTTCTATAACGACTTGAAACAGATGATGGGAGCAGATCAGGTGTTCTTTTTCCCATCGTCATACCGGAGACAGGTAAAATACGGACAACGCGACCCGGCAAACGAGATTCTTCGTACCGAGGTACTTACAAAACTGCAGACTGCAACCGATACGCTGTACATCGTATCCGAACCGTCTGCCGTGGCAGAATTAGTGGTTTCCAAAAGAATACTCGACGAAAGGAGCATATCTCTCGGCGTGGGACAAACCGTGGACACGATGCAACTGAGACGCGAGATGCGCAATTTCGGTTTCTCCGAGGTGGATTATGTATATGAGCCGGGGCAGTTCGCCACACGAGGAAGCATCGTAGATGTGTTCAGTTACAGCAGCGAATACCCGTTCCGCATAGACTTTTTCGGAGACGAGATCGACTCCATACGCACATTCGAGGTAAAGAGCCAACTGTCGCGAGAACGCAAAGAAAAGATCAGGATAGTGCCGGAGATGGCAACACTGACCGATGAGAAAACACCATTCCTGCAATTCCTGCCGGAAGACACGGTAATCGCCATGAAAGATTTCATGTATGTAAGGGAGACGACAGACCGCATATATCGAGAAGGATTCTCGCAACAGGCAATGGCAGAGCGCATGGAAGGACTCACCGAGATGGAACAGGAAAGGCTCACAAAACAGATGAAAGCAGAACACGTGCTGTGTTCGGGGACACAGTTCACGGACGACGCATTGCATTTCAGGCGCATAGAGTTCGGCACAAAGCCCACCGGGACACCGCAGGTGACAATAAAATTCGACATCTCGCCACAACCGTTGCTGCACAAAAACTTCGATTTGCTGAAACAGACACTCGAAGACTATACCCTGAAAGGATACAAACTGTTCATACTCTCGGACAGCACCAAACAGCAGGAGAGACTGAAAGAAATTGTTTCCGACACTTTCGAACCGGTAAGTCCGACAATACACGAGGGATTTGCCGACAACTCCTTTAAAGTATGTTTGTTCACAGACCATCAGATTTTCGACCGATTCCATCGATACAGCCTTAAATCTGACGCGGCAAGGGCGGGAAAAATGGCACTTACCATGAAAGAATTGCAGGAGATGGAGATTGGGGACTTCGTGGTACATGTGGATTTCGGCGTGGGAAAATTTGCAGGATTGGTGCGTACACCCGTGGGACAAAGTTATCAAGAGGCCATACGCATCGTTTATCAGAATAACGACAAGATAGACGTGTCGATACACTCGCTATACAAAATCAGCAAATACCGCCGTCACGACACCGACCGACCACCGCGACTTTCCAATCTCGGAACAGGGGCGTGGGACAGAATGAAGGAGCGTACCAAAAAGAAAATAAAGGATATTGCGCGAGACCTTATAAAACTATACGCCGCACGACGGAGAGAGCGAGGACATGCCTTCGCGGCAGACTCGTTCATGCAGCACGAACTGGAGGCGAGTTTCCTGTACGAAGATACGCCGGACCAACTTAAAGCCACGAACGATGTGAAAGCCGATATGGAGGACACACGACCAATGGATCGGCTCGTGTGCGGAGACGTGGGATTCGGAAAAACCGAGGTGGCGGTACGCGCTGCATTCAAAGCAGCGTGCGACTCGAAACAAGTGGCGGTAATGGTGCCTACAACGGTATTGGCATACCAGCATTACCAGACGTTCAAAAAACGACTCAAAGGGATGCCCGTGAGAGTCGATTATCTGTCGAGGGCACGGTCGGCAAAGCAGGTGAAACAAGTGCTCGATGACTTGGAACAAGGGAAAATTGACATCATTATCGGCACGCACAAACTGATAGGAAAGACCGTAAAGTTCAAAGATCTCGGACTTCTCATAATCGACGAGGAGCAGAAATTCGGAGTGTCGGTAAAGGAGAAACTGCGAAAGATGAAAACCAACGTTGACACACTGACAATGAGTGCCACACCGATACCGCGCACGCTGCAGTTCTCGCTCATGGGGGCAAGAGACATGAGCATCATACAGACACCGCCGCCAAACCGTTTCCCTGTACAGACAGAGGTACACGCATTCGACAAAGACATTATCATCGATGCGATAAACTTCGAGATGAGCCGCAACGGACAGGTATTCTTTGTCAGCGACCGCATCAACACCCTGCCGGAAATGGCAAACCTCATAAACAGAAACATACCGGACGCACGCATGGCCACAGGGCACGGACAGATGAAACCGGAGGAACTCGAAAAGACTATAATGGGATTCATGAACTACGATTACGACGTGCTGTTATCTACAACCATCGTGGAGAACGGTATCGACATATCGAACGCGAATACCATAATAATAAACGATGCACACAGATTCGGACTGTCCGACCTGCACCAAATGCGGGGACGAGTGGGCAGAAGCAACAAAAAAGCGTTCTGCTACCTGCTCGCACCGCCGCTGTCATCGCTGTCGCAAGATGCAAGACGACGACTCGAAGCTCTCGAAACTTTCTCCGAACTGGGAAGCGGATTCAACCTATCGATGCAGGATCTCGACATAAGGGGAGCGGGAAACTTGCTCGGGGCGGAACAGAGTGGATTTATGGAGGATCTCGGATACGAGACTTACCAGAAAATACTTACCGAGGCAATGGTGGAACTGAGAGAGGAAGAAACTGAAACGGCAATGAAAGAAGAGGCAGAAGAAAGAGATGCGGGAAAAGTAAAAAGTACACACCGAGACACGACAAACGTCAACGGTAACGAGGGATACTGGGTGGCGGATTGCGCAATAGAAAGCGACCTCGAGATGTATTTCCCCGACACTTATGTGCCGTCATCTTCGGAACGTATGCTGCTTTACAGAGAACTCGACTTGATAAAAAACAACGATGACCTGAAACGATACCGTGCAAACCTTATCGACCGATTCGGGCCAATGCCCCGCGAGGGAGAAGAATTACTGCAAGTAGTGGCACTGAGAAGAGTTGGCAGACGATTGGGATGTGAAAAGGTAATGATGAAAAACGGACAGATGACACTATATTTCCCCGGGAACACCATGAGTCGCTATTTCCAAAGCCGTACATTCGGAAGGGTGATTGACTACATGGCAGAAAACACGGAGAGATGCCGACTGCGCGAAACACCGAGACGGTCAATGATAATATCCGAAGTAAAATCTGTG
The DNA here is from genome assembly GCF_003932845.1 of Prevotella sp. OH937_COT-195. Lineage (GTDB taxonomy): Bacteria > Bacteroidota > Bacteroidia > Bacteroidales > Bacteroidaceae > Prevotella. Next base: position 88,246 of record NZ_RQZH01000002.1, on the reverse strand, counting down.
GGAGAAGCGGTCGATACTCTGCGTAAAATAGTTTCAGCGGGATAACAGAAATGAAGTGTCACACCGTGGCAATATAGGCATTGACAATACCCACAATCCGTAAATAAACAATCCGGCAGGAGTCATATATGTTCTCATAAACCAAATTGCCCAATTTGCACTGCAATTCCGCTTGTTTTACATCTTCGGAAGGAAAGAACGGGAGATAAAACTCTGCCGTTTTAACTCAAATCGGTCATTAGAACCCTCAACCGATTTTGTTCGATTGTCGAGCAGATGTCAACCGTTTTCATCGAAGGCGTAGCGGGCTACGTCGAGATGTAATGGCTGCGCAGATGGCAGCAAGCGGGCTAAAGCGGTTGAGGGTTCTAATGACCGATTTGGGATAAACAACCACGGTTGTTGTTTGTCACCACAACATTGACACTCATCGCATGTTCCACTTTTCACAGCATGTCGCAACTTCAACCTTCAGGTTATGACATCTGATGCGACAATGGTTAATTAAACATTTCGTAATCATAATTTATATTAAAAACAAGAGGACGAAATCTATTTGTAAAACAATAATTATCAACTTTGCACATTCATAATATTTTTAAAAAGATGATTGGCAAATATCGGTATATAAATAATAAATACCATATTGACAAGGTCTTAATGCCAACAACAAATGCCCGAGCCTCTGTATAAGCATTCCTCAATCAATTTGAGGTAAAGGAGAGAGGCATAAACAATATGAGAAAGAAAATTTTACTTTTTTACCGCAATGGCGATATTGTGGACGACCGGTGCAAAGGCACAGACGGATTACAAGTACGGTTTCGAGGGAAATGTGATTGCAGACGGATGGAGAGTGGAGACAACGAATAACTCGCAGACATGGAAACAGTATGGCAAACATGAAAATCTGACTCCACACGATGGAAATAAACAAATGCTTCTGGATAAGGAAAATTCCAAACAAGACGAAAGGCTCATCTCGCCGGCGATAAAAATCGAAGACAACGCCACCCTTACCTTTTGGAATCATATCTCCAACAGTTACAATCCCGGAAACGGTTCGCATTACAACGTGGAAATATCCACGGACAACGGAAAGACATGGACAGAACTGTGGCATGCTGCCGGTGGGAACGAATATGAGAGTGCGATAACGGTAAATCTCGGTGCATACGCGGGGAAAACCGTAAATATCTCATGGCGTGCATACGACGATAACGGATTCGGGCTTGGTTACGCATGGCTCATTGACGACATAACGGTTAGCGAAACAGAGTCTGCATGCGACGTGGTGTTGGAGAGTTACAAGGACAAAAAAGCAGAAGTCATCAATGTGGTAAAAGAGAAGTTGGGCATAGAATTGCAGGCTGCCGAAGAACTTGTGGAGAGTGCGCCATGCATATTGAAAAAGTTAACGACAATGAAAGATGCCAAGGCATTGGTCAATGCAATCAATACTGCAGGAGGAAAGGCGAAGATGGCACCGACGGGAATGTACGACCCCAAATTTGTCTCTCTGTTCGAAAGTTTCGAGGAAGATGCAATAGTACCGGAAGGATGGAGTGTTGTCGATGCAGACAATGACGGAAAGCAATGGGAAGTGATAAGAAAAGCGGACGGAGACTGGTTTGTTTCATTCTTCGGTGACAATGTAAACAGTAGTTTTTCATGGATAGGTAGTGCCTTAGATCCTGACAACTATTTAATCTCTCCGTTGCTTTCGGATGCCGCAGAGTTAAATTATTGGTTTTCCATGAATACCGAGGAGCCGGATCACTATAAGGTGCTCGCCTCCACGACCGGTAACGAAGTTGCCGATTTCACAGAAGTATTGGTAGACGAGAAACCGCAAGGATTGGTAAAAATAAACACCGAAGAACAATCGAAATGGTATGAGCGCACACTGCCGCTGCCTGCAGGAACAAAATATATTGCATTCAGACACTGTGAAAGTAAAGACAACAACTACATTCTGATTGACAATGTCAGAATAATAAAAGGTATTGTAACAGGAATAGAAACGCTGCCGGCAAATGAAAACACTGTCGTAAGGAAAGGTATATACAACATAAACGGCATGAAGATGTACGGTGAATGGGAAAAGATGCCGAAGGGTGTGTATGTGGTTGACGGCAAGAAAAAAGTGAAGAACTGATACGAACATGACGAGCGGGGCTGCAAGACACGTTTCCGTGCGTATAGACAATCAACAAGAACTCATTGATTTTATAAACAATAATGTCGGGAAACTGCATGCAGCCTCCCGACATTATTGTTGTTGTACTATTTATTCTGATGACTCGTGGCACGCAAACTTCGGCATATCTGATTAATCGCTCCGAACACTGTATGTCATCATGGCATTGATATTGAAATTCTTTCCGTTATAATTAACAAAGATCCCGTGATTTTCTTACTGTTTACTTTTAGCGAATACAGAGACACCGGCACTTGTAAACGGCACTCCTGCCTACATTACGATGACGGCAATAATAATCTTGGTACTTATTGTTTCATTATAATTCAAGGTTTGGAGGACGTGATATGATTGTCAGTCGCGTCGGAAAATGTCGCGTGTATATACCTTATCACGCACATCGTCGAGCAATGTGTCGTAACGGTTGGCAATGATTGCGTTGCTCATCTGCTTGAACTTTGCAAGGTCGTTGACAACCTTGCTGCCGAAGAATGTGCTTCCGTCGTCAATCGTCGGTTCGTAGATAATCACTTGTGCACCTTTGGCCTTTATACGCTTCATCACTCCCTGAATGCTCGACTGGCGGAAATTGTCGGAGTTGCTCTTCATTGTGAGACGATATACTCCCACAACCACCGAACGTTCTTCTGTCGGGCAGAAATCGCCTCGGTTGTAATAGTCGTAGTATCCCGCTTTCTTCAACACCCGGTCGGCAATGAAATCTTTACGTGTGCGGTTGCTCTCCACTATGGCCTCAATGAGGTTTTCCGGCACATCGCGGTAGTTTGCCAACAGTTGTTTGGTGTCTTTCGGCAGACAGTATCCGCCGTATCCGAACGACGGGTTGTTGTATTGGTCGCCTATGCGCGGGTCGAGACACACTCCTTTTATTATGGATGCCGTGTCGAGTCCTTTCATCTCGGCGTAAGTATCGAGTTCATTGAAGTAACTTACGCGCAGTGCGAGGTAGGTATTGGCAAACAGTTTTACCGCCTCTGCCTCCGTCAGTCCCATGAAAAGTGTTTCTATTTCCGGCTTCAACGCTCCTTCTTTCAACAGCGCGGCGAAATCGTGTGCCACACCGACAAGTCTTTCATCGTCCATTACGGTGCCTACGATGATGCGCGACGGATAAAGATTGTCGTACAAGGCGCGACTTTCACGAAGAAACTCCGGTGCAAATATTATATTATGTGAGTTGTATTTCTCGCGTACATGTTCACAGAATCCCACCGGAATGGTACTCTTTATCACCATTATGGCATCGGGATTTACCTTAAGCACCAGTTGTATAACCGTCTCTACTGCCGAAGTGTCGAAGAAATCCATCTGTGAGTCATAGTTGGTTGGTGTTGCAATAACCACATACTCGGCATCGCGGTAAGCTGCCTCGGCATCGCATGTGGCATGCAGACAGAGTTCTTTTGTGGCGAAGAAATCCTCCAATTCGCGGTCAACTATCGGCGACCGGCGGTTGTTTACCATATCCACTTTTTCGCTTACCACATCTACCGCGGTAACATCGTTGTGCTGAGCGAGCAGCGTTGCTATAGAAAGGCCGACGTATCCGGTGCCGGCAACTGCGATTTTTCTCATGTTTTTTGTTTTTACATTTTATGGAAATGAAATTTCAATTTGTCTGTTGCAAGTATCATTTTATTCGATTTCAGCATTTCGATTCTGTAAACCTGTTCGAATGTTTCGATGCCGAAAGGTGTCAGAAGGTTGGCATCATCGACAGGCGTATCCCCTTTGGGGCGGTCGTTTACGAACGGAGCATAGACTCGCAGCGTGATATTTGCATACTCAAAACGGAACAAGAAATCGTATAAATTATTGTCGCGGTCGCTCATGTTGATCAGTTTTGCCTGCACTCCCCAAAACAAACGTTTCTGTGACAAATCGCAGGTACCGCCGGTAGCAATCGTATCTACTGCCACGATATGCCAGTAACCGTCAAGTTTCCCATTGTCCGAAGTTTCAAACGTGCAGCCCGCAAGTATTGCCGATGCACAAAAAAGTGCCGACAGCATGAGTGTATGTATTATGTTTCTTTTCTTCATGTTTGTTTTCTATTTTATCAATCCTGTCTTGCTTATCGTAAACTGTACGCCATAGTTATGCCCCAACAGACTGCCCATATCGGCACCGAATGCACCCCGCACACTCCAACTTTCACGCATTTTGCCGAACTTGTATGTCGCTTCGGCAAGCACACTGACGTTGTGGCGCGGCTTGGTGTAAGGCGAGTTGTACGTCCCCAATCCTTCTTGATATGTCGCCATGACACGGTATGTGAGGTTATCGTTGGGTTTACCGCTCACTCCGAGGTGGAATGCCACGAAGCGGTTATCCTTAACTTCGATTATTCCATCGTTGTTGTATATTGGCGAGCGGTATAGCGGATTTCCCATTACCTGCCCCCAATGTTGCCATCCGGGGAAGATATGGTGGTTGTAGTAGTTGTCGCGACCGCTCACATGGTCTTTCAAAGAGGGGGTATGGTCATGATACAAAGGACCGCTCTGATATTTTGAATATACATATTCCAGCACCACGGCATTCAGCCATTTGTCGTATTTAGAATGTAAGTCTATGCCAAGCAGATGGTCTTTAAATTCATAAACGAAGAAATGCCTCTTCTTTTTCTTGTCCCATTCATCACCTGTTCCATAGCCGTCGTAGTCTAATTGAAACATTCCCGAATGATCCTCGAAATACTTGTCGGTGTAGATTCCGAGTCGCCATGTATCGGTATCATAATTTATTCGCAACAGCCACGAGCCCACGTTGTTTCCTTCATCATTACGATATACATTCTCGTCCGCATCTTTACCACCGGGAACAAAAGCATGCCAAAAAGCATCAAAGCCGGTGGAGTTCTTCAACACATCAAGGGTACCATCTTTTCTCGGTCTGTATCTTACGCCTCCAAACTGTGATGCCATCTCCAAACCGCCCTCTATCGACAAAGGTATGAAAGCATTTTCGTTGCCTACTTTCAAGTATCCTGCCTTGCTGTGATATAGCACATCGTCGGTGTATTGTTTTTTTCGTCGCGTGAAATCGTGCTGCCAATTATCATCAGTAAATTTACCATAGGCTATGTGTCCTTTAAAATGCAGCCATCCTAGGGTATGCGGTATTTCCCAATATTCGGGTAACGACAGTCTCACCTGTGGCACCGGACGTGCATTTATTCCGAATGTCTGCGACCCACTTGACAGCGTACCGTCTTTCATCTGCATTTCATGGTGCTTGCTCCCCACGGTGAGTGTGCCGTTAAGCCATCGCAATTCGGCGTATGCCTGCTGTACCACAAACTTGCTTGTGTAGTTGAACGGTACGACAACATCAATGCCGCAGCCCACTCCCCAGCGTTTTACAGAATCTATGCGGAGCGGTCTTTCCACTGAAGTCCGAATGTATCCGTTGTTACTTTCAAGACTGCTTAATCCGTATTTGTTGGCATTAAGCCATAGAGGTGTGGTATTCCGCGAGAAAGACCCTTGCGCTTCAATCCTATATTCCGGTTCATCTGTCTTTCCGGCTTTCGGCCTTCCCTCTTTTTTCTGAGACCAAGCGTTGACAGATGCTACCGCTAAAATCAATAGTATGAGTATGCTTTTATTCATAAATCCATAACAGACGGCTTCCGTCTTGATACCATTAACGTACATCGAACATTTTTAGTATCAATTCAACCCCCATACTTTTGTTGAAACATTCGCTTCGACCTTATTCTCAATATTGTCAGGCAAGTTGCAAAAGAAATCTATTCCCGTGAGTTGTTCCAGTTCGTCAATGCTCTTGACATACATCTTAAGGTTGTCACTTGTGTGGTCTTCAACGGTATTCTCCATCCAAAAACCTATTGCACGATACCCCATTGAGTTATGCAGCAGCAATGCGCAGAAAAAATATTTCGGCGCAATCAGTTTGCCTTTAATGCGCTTTATAATGTAATTCTCATTATCAATCGTTCCGCCTTTACACACATATAGTATGTCTTTATCGTTCGAGGGAGTCCACGCCTTGCGTATTCTGCTTTCGAGTTTTTGCCATATTCCCGCATTAAATTTATTATATTGCGGTTGCATGTTGCTAAGATAGAAAGTTTGTTTGTTGGCCTCTTTTGAGTATTGTCGGTCGGCCGATGGACATACATGTCCGTGGTCGAAGCCCGAACCATAGAAATAATCACCTTCGAGATAGTAACCTTTCTCTTCAAGAACAGGATCGTACGGATAGCCGTGCTGTGTGTCATACCGTCCTGCATTTCCTTTGTATCCCTTACGCATTTGGTAACACGACCACCGTTGCGATTTCTTTTCGATGTCCCACTCCAAAGCAAAGTTCACTCCGTATGCATCGTTTGTCTTGTGTACCACTACGAAATTCTTGCCTGCATCTTTAAGTCGGGGGAACTCAAGTCTCGTTATCTCAGATGGTTTTCCTGCGCTCACTATATTCTTGTTCTCATTGCGACCGTCTTCGTTTCCTCCCTGTGTGTTGTCGTCTGTTTCGCTTCCGCATCCCGACAACATGATGACAGCAATTACTATGAAGGTGAATATTTTATTCATGTAGAACGTTCTTTTTGTTCGTTAAAAGCAAGACGCACCAGAGTGTATATGCAACTACACCCTGACGCGTCCTTATATCTTTCCCTATATATAATATAGGATATACTTATTTCTTGGAAGTGCTCTTTGAATAACGGCTCATGAAGCGGTCCACACGACCTGCTGTATCAACGAGCTTACTCTTACCGGTATAGAACGGGTGCGATGTACTTGAGATTTCCAACTTTACCAAAGGGTAGGTTTCTCCTTCAAATTCCACAGTCTCATTAGTCTTGCATGTGGATTTTGAAAGGAACATATCGCCGTTGGACATATCTTTGAATACGACGGGGCGATAATTTTCCGGATGAATACCTTTTTTCATTTCTTTTTAATTGTTATTTTGTTTGTAATTAATTGTCTTGTACGTTTATGATACGTTCGGGCTGCAAAATTACTAATAATTCTACAGTCTGCCAAACATTTACCATCTTTTTTTGAAATGCCACGATAAATTGACCCGATTGTAGAGTCCAACAGCAAATGCAAAATTATCATATCTTTTTGAAGAACTCTGTTCCGAAGATTGAAAAGTTCATTTTTTCCATTGGACTTTTATTTAAACCCAAATCGGTCATTAGAACCCTCAACCGATTTTGTTCGATTGTTGAGCGGATGTACAGCCGTTTCATCGAAGGCGTAGCGGGCTGCGTCGAGATGTAATGGCTGCTCAGATGTCAGCAAGCGGGCTAAAGCGGTAGGGAAGCGTAACGGCAATAGCAAATCTAAGCAAATGCGGTCTAATGACAGATTTGGGGTAAATTCTTCCATATACTCATAAATTCTCTTGTACGCAAATTTACTAAAATCAAATACTTATTTAAAGTAAAGTAACATATTAATCGAACATATTGCGCCATTGACGGAAGCGTATAAGCCCTTCCCTGCCGAACTTGGCAATCGAGCGTTCCGCCTCATCCAAGGTTTTCTCGTATTCGAGATGCGTCTTCGAAAAGAATTTGTCGGCATAGCACACCAATATTTCCTCCGTTGTCTCCGGGAGGAACGACAGGTGAGGCAGCGGTATGTTGCGCGACACTATCTCTTCAAGCGAGAGTCCCGCACCGGTGTGCCGCTCGCATACCCTTGCATGTCTCGGAAATCCTTCGTCACGCAACAGATCGGCTCCGATATGCCCGTGACATATATAAGGCTCGGTGCCGCGACATTCTATGCCGGGAGCATCACAGCGGAATATGCCTATGTCGTGAAGCATGGCAGCCTCCTCCACAAACCGTTTGTCAATGTCAAGTTCGGGGTGTGCATCCGCAATTCTCAATGCCTTGTCTGCCACTGCGCGACTATGTACGACAAGTATATGCCGCAAAGCATTGTCATCGCCGTAATATTTGTTTATTATAGCCTGATAGTCCATGCCTGCAAAGATAATGATTATTTGTCAGAAATCCCTCATGCGACAATCTTTTCCATGCCGATAAATATGTTTCTTGTCGATTGCAAATGTTATCATCAAGGAATCATTATTTTATCCGCGCATAACATTAAAAGCCATGTCATGCCGGCGAGAAACCATATTACAAGTACGGATACGGCTCGACAAAAAGAAAAGCAAATACTGACGAAAGAACAGGTCGGGCAACTCAATGTCAAAATTCGGACAGTGTGTTACGGTGATGAAATATATAATGGAGAGTAAAAGTTCTCACAAAGTAGGAAAGTACGCTTGCCATGAATAAATTTGAGGGCATGTCGAAAAATAAACATCGGCATACCCTCAAATTCTGTTCACGACCACACCTTACTTCTTACTTGAGAAATCGGTGTAAAACTTCCTACTCGTGATCTCGCTCAACGTATGCAAGAGTCTGACCTTTGCTTACCTTTGCTCCTTGTTTTGCCACAACCTCGACAAGTTTTCCGCCAAGAGCTGCCGGTATGGTCTCAATCTCACCCCACGGTGTCTGTATGTAGCAGAACGGCTGTCCTTCGTTGTAGTGCTGACCGATGAACGGTTCCACACATGGTGCACACTCGCCGTCGCCGTTGAATTCGTAGAAAATCTGTCCCTTCACCGGAGCCACCAGTGCGTCGGCCTTTGCATGCTTGAATGCTGAAAGTTCCTCCGGCGAGAGCGAAGAACCAAGTTTTGCGTCCTTTGCTTTCTGCAAGTCGGCAAGCATACGTTTCTTTGCTATGCCGCTCTTGAAATCACGATACTGCTCCGGATGCATTGCAAGTTCGTACAATTCTTCGTCGTCCTTGCCATAATCCCATCCGTTCTCGTCCATCTCTTTGCGGAAATCGTCGAGTGCGTTCGGTATGAGGGTGTGCGGGTCGGCAGTGGTAAACTCGCGTCCTTGCTTTGCAGCGAGTTCCTTGAGTTCGGGTGCAATCTCTCCGGGTATTCTTCCCGACTTGCCCAATATCATTCCCCACATCGACTCGTCCATCATCACGAAACGTCCCTTTCCTTGCTCAATGGTAAGCAGGTTCATAAGCGCGATGTTCTTGGTATATTGCGAGAACGGCGTAACGAGTGGCGGATAACCCACGCGCGGCCATACATAAGCCACCTCGTCGAAGAGTTTCACGAGCAGTTCGTCTGTCGAATATTCGGGCAACCCTTTCTTGACACGTATGGAGTTTATTGTGCGGTGCATGCCTGCAAGGTCTGCCATCATCGAGCCCATCATACCTCCGGGGAGTCCGCAGCCGAGCAGCAGCGACGACATGTGCTTGTTTCCCGGATTTATGAAATATCCGAGCCAGTCGTCTATGAATTCTTGCGTGAGCGAACGTGCCTGCATGTACGAGTTCATATTTATCTCTTTCACCTCGAAGCCCTCGTTCTTCAACATCGACTGCACCGAGATGATGTCCGGGTGAACCTTGCCCCACGACAGCGGTTCGATGGCAGTGTCTATTACGTCTCCTCCATTGTTGCACACTTCGAGTATGCTTGCCATCGAGAGACCCGGTCCCGAGTGTCCGTGATACTGTATTATCACGTCGGGATGTTTAGTCTTGATAGACTTTGTAAGCGCACCGAGCATTGCCGGCTGACCGATTCCTGCCATGTCTTTGAGGCAAATTTCTTCTGCTCCTGCGGCTATTAGTTCGTCTGCGATGTCCGTATAATATTCCACCGTATGCACTGGACTTGTCGTGATACAGAGCGTTGCCTGCGGTGTCATTCCGGCAGCCTTTGCCCACTTTATCGATGGTATTATGTTGCGGGTATCGTTAAGTCCGCAGAATATTCTCGGTATATCTACGCCTTGTGCGTGTTTCACCTTGTATTGTAGTTCGCGAACATCGTCCGGCACGGGGTACATTCTCAGTGCGTTTAGTCCGCGGTCGAGCATGTGTGTCTTTATTCCCACCTCGTTGAAAGGCTTACAAAAAGCCCTCACCGCATCGTTAGGGTTCTCGCCCGCCAGCAGATTTACCTGCTCGAAAGCACCACCGTTGGTTTCCACGCGGTCGAATACGCCCATGTCTATTATGGCGGGTGCTATTCTTTCCAACTGATCCTTTCGTGGCTGGAACTTGCCCGAACTCTGCCACATGTCTCTATATACGAGACTAAATTGGATTTTTTTCTTCATAGCTATTGATTTGAGTGTAATAAAAACTTTAATGTGTTTTGTACATAAATTCTAATTGCAAAAGTAACGTTTTTTTTTCAATAAACTAACGTTTAGCCGAAAAAAATATTTTTTTCGCTGCAAAAAAACAAAAGAAAGTAGAAACAACAACCTGCGCGTTATTATTTTTTCTGCTTCTTCATTGCATCACTTGTCGCAGCGACTCTTTCTCCCCCACTATCCATACTATGTCACCTTTTTTGAAAACATAGTCCGGTGTAGGTTCAAGTAGATTTTCCTCGCCGCACTCCAAGCCCACCACCATACAATTGAATCGGTCTCGTATGCCGCTTTCCATGAGTGTCTTTCCCACGAACTTGCTTGTCCCGGTTATTACTATCTGCCTCAGTTTCATCTCCCGTTTCTCTATCTCGGGGTCTCCGCAGAACATTTCCTCGCCGATGGCATCTCCCAAAGCTTTGAGTTGTTCATCGTTACCGATTGCCTGAATGTTGTCGGAGGGGTAAATGATTGTTGTTCCCGATGGTATGTTAATGCGCTGCTTGCCTCGCAGTATGCTGCTCACATGTACTCCGAAACGATTGCGCAGTTGCAGTTCTTGCAGTGTTTTTCCAGCCCAAAGAGACCCTTCCGGAATCTCGAAGTTGCCTATATGTATGTCACGGTCAAGCAGATGCCCCTCGTAGAGCGGCTTGCGCTGCCCGCTTACCTGTGCCTTGATGTCGCGCGAGCGCAAATTCTGAATGAAGAGTCGTTCGAGCCTTATACTCCTGTGTTTGAGTCTGCGAGACAGAGCCATGAGTATTACCATTACCACGGCAAGCGTAATGATGAGTGCATTGGCGAAACGCGAAAGATAATTGATGATGTAGAATATGAACGATGCCGCGAATGCAGTACGCACAAGAACGGTGAACATCAGCGGAAAACGATTTAGTCGGCTGCCACTCCACAGCAGTTTCATTTCCTCTCTGTGGTTTTCATTCATCACTATCGACCGCAGGAAGGGAGATATTAGCAGCACCGTAAGCACGCCCGTTATGGCATTTGCATACCAGTGCAGTTCCCACCCTGGCAACATCTTGCGCATGAAAGGAAGCACAAAGGTAAACATAAGTGCGATTACGGCTGCCGACAGTATGCCGTATATTACCATTGTGCGCAGCATTGCGCCGAGCAATGTGCGCCACATGCTTTTCTCTCCGCTCGATGGGTGACTCAGAGTGATGCGGTTCAGTGTGCGTATCCATTTCTTAGGCATGTGTCTCTCCACTTTGTTATACACCGGTCCCGATGCACGTATCATGTAAGGTGTAAGGAAAGTAGTTATCACACTCACAGCAACCACCACCGGATAGATGAATTTGCCGGTAACGCCGAGTGTCAATCCGAGCGATGCGATGATAAACGAAAACTCGCCTATCTGTGCCATTGAGAAACCACATTGCATTGCCGATTTAAGTGTCTGTCCGCTTATCAAGAATCCGAATGTGCCAAAGATTGCCTGCCCCGCGAGTATGGTGACCACGAGCAATATTATGGGCAGGGCATAGTCTGCCAATATACGTGGTTCGACGAGCATGCCGACAGACACGAAGAATATCGCGCCGAACAGGTTTTTTACCGGTTCTACGAGTTTTATTATCTTGTCAGCCTCGATTGTCTCGGCGAGAATACTGCCCATGACAAATGCTCCGAAAGCACTTGAGAAACCCACGCCGGCACTTATCACCGCCATGGCACAGCACAATCCCAATGCCACGATGAGGAGTGTCTCGTTGTTGATGAGTCGCCGCATGGAGCGCAAAAATAGCGGAATGACAAATATGCCCACCACAAACCAAAGCACGAGGAAGAATCCTATCTTCATCACAGAGCCGAGCATGCGGCTGCCGTCGGGATTGTTTCCGCCGGCAATGGTACTAAGCATTACCATCATCACAATGGCAAGAATGTCCTCGAGTATGAGAACGCTCATAACCAAACCCGCAAATCGTTGCTGCCGCAATCCCAAGTCGCTGAACGCCTTGTATATGATGGTTGTGGAACTCATTGCGAGCATACCGCCGAGGAATATGCAGTCCATCTTGCTCCAACCCATTATTTTGCCCATGGTAACACCCAGTATTATCATGGAAAACACAATGGTAACGGTGGCAATGACGGGCAGCATGCCCATCTTTAGTATTTTCTTGAAAGAGAAATCCAGCCCGAGAGAAAACAAAAGAAACATCACACCGATGTCCGCCCACGTCTTGATGTCGGCTTGGTCAACAACGGACATGGTATAGGGCATGTGTGGCGACACGACAAACCCCGCCACCACATATCCCAGTACCAACGGTTGCTTCAGTTTTTTGAACAGCAACGTCACGATGCCCGCCACCACAAGTATCAGCGCGAGATCTTTTATCAATCCGGGAACTTCTTCCATTTAAAACCTACATGTACAAATATAAATTCTCGACCTGCTGTTTGCAGGTGTCAATTCAATGATTGAATTCAGACGTTATTTCGCAAATCTTCACGATAACCTGCATGGCCTTCTCCATTACCTGAATGCTCACAAATTCGTACGGACCGTGGAAATTCACGCCACCGGTAAAGATATTGGGGCAAGGCAACCCTTTGAACGACAGTTGTGCGCCGTCGGTGCCACCTCGGATAGGCTCCACTTTCGGCGGTACGCCGCACTCCTGCATTGCCTTCAGCACAATATCTATGACATGCATGTTGGGGTCTATCTTCTCTTTCATGTTGTAATATTGGTCGTTTACCACTGCGGTAACGGTACCCTCGCCGTATTTCTCGTCCATCTTCTCGGCACAACGCACGAAAAACTGTTTGCGATCTTCGAAGCGGTCGCGGTCATGGTCGCGTATGATATAATTCATCTTGGCTTCCTCTATGCCCGACTCTATTCCGAGCAAGTGATAGAAACCTTCATATCCTTCTGTTTCCTCGGGCGTTTCTTCCGCCGGCAACATGGCCGCAAACTCTGTGGCAAGGCGGTTGGCATTTATCATCTTTCCCTTGGCATATCCCGGATGCACGCTCACTCCCTTTATCACTACCTTGCCCGATGCGGCATTGAAATTCTCGAATTCAAGGTCGCCGAGGTCGCCTCCGTCAATGGTATATGCCCATTCACAGCCGAATTTTTCCACATCAAAGTGATGCGCACCTTTCCCGATTTCCTCGTCCGGATTGAAGCCCACGCGTATCTTGCCGTGCTTTATTTCCTTGTGGTCGCGCAGGTAACACATTGCATGTACTATCTCGGCGATGCCAGCCTTGTCGTCTGCACCGAGAAGGGTTGTTCCGTCGGTAACGATTAGGTCTTCACCAATGTGGTTCAGCAGTTCCGGGAATTTCTTCGGACTGCTTATTATGCCCGGCGACAACTCAATGTCCGTACCGTCGTAGTTTCTCACTATGCTCGCCTTGACACCCGCCCCGCTACAATCGGGACTGGTGTCGTAATGGCTTATAAAACCAATGGTGGGTATCTCATCGTTGGTGTTTGCAGGCAGTGTGGCATAGATATACCCCATGTCGTCCATCTCCACTTCTTCAAGCCCTTCTCTTTCGAGTTCTTCTTTCAGGTATTTGGCAAAAATAAGTTGTTTCGACGTGCTTGGCACTGTCTCGCTTTCCTCGCTCGACTGTGTGTCGAACTTGGTGTAGTTAATGAAACGTTCTTGTATATTCATTTTCGTAGTATAGATTAAAAGTCATTGAATTAAAAAAAACAATTTTCGCAATCCGGAACATGTGACTCCGCTGGGACTCAAACCCAGGACCTTCGGAACCGGAATCCGACGCTCTATTCAACTAAGCTACGGAGCCAAATGTTGCGCAAAGGTACATTTTTTCGCCATTATATCAAAATTATTCCATTCTTTTTTCAACTTTCATCTCTCATTTATGTCTTTTTAAAAAAAATATTATTAACTTTGCGAAGAGATACAAAACAATACGATTAACTAATGAAAACATTAAAAACATGACTATGAGAAAAAGAATTTTCAGCATTTTAATCGCCTTTGTGGCGACAATGTGCATGCAGACGATTATGGCACAACCCAAAACAATAAAAGTGAGATTCCGCGGAAGCAGTCCCAACATCAACGACTTCGTGACGAGTTATGCACGTGCAGATACAGGCAACAGAGATTTTGCCACTTTTGCAGAGGAGGTTGTAAAAGGCACACACGGTTACGCCTACACAAAGATAGTGAGTGACAAGAAAAACGGATATGCATCGTTCGAGATGGAGAGCGGAAAGGACAATTCTGTGAACAAGTTGGAGATGTGCTACTGGAATTGCGCCGACAAAAAGACTAAAATCGTTGCCGTGAACGTTCTGTCGCTCTACGGTGAGAGTATTGACGAATGCATTATAACGTTCTACCGGTACGACAATGCCACTCGCGTGATGAAAAAAATCAAGGCTCCTTTCGACCGGAAAGTGCGACCGGTGGATTTCACCAACAAGGACAGGACGCGCCCGTCACGGATAGAAGCCGCAAAGACGGTACGCAACGAGGACGCGAACGCGTGGGCACCGATATTCACCCTGCCGCAGAACGGCAAGGACATCGAAATAACGATTGCCGACGGTTCCCAGCTTACACTCTCAGAAAGACAATGGATAAAATACAAATGGAACGGCAACGGGTTCAGGCTCACGATAGTGGAATAATAAGTTATAATAAAACACGATGATGAAAAAAACAATATTTCTATTGTTAGTGCTTATGCCGTTATGCGCCATGGCACAGCAATTGCTGTCAGACAAAAACATGTACTGGACAAACGGAGATGTTTTCTTCGTTCTTTCAAAGCATGAAATAAGAGCCGACATGTATGTAGGCATGGGCGGCACACTGAACGAAGGAGGAACATTTTTCGGTCTGCAAAACACCGGAAACAGTTACAAACTCGTGGAAACAAACTATGGACTGTCTAACGATTCGGAGACTTACATGTATGGTCAGACACTTTTCTTTGATAAAAAAAATATCACGGCAAACTTGAAAACCATCAAAGGGAAACGTTATCTGCTGTTTTATGAAAAAGGCAAATTGTTAGATGTTTACCACGAAGAGAACGAAACCACGAACTACGGCAAGCAGAATGGATTGTACGGACTGGAAGAATCTCTCATACGGAAAATCTTTCTCGCCGGAGAATACATCGATTCTAAAGGCGGTTTGGTTACATTCGCCGTAAACGAACAAAAGGTACACGGACTGCGCGGAGGGTGGAAAGAATATGTCATTGACGCACCTCGCAATTTTCCTTTAAACAATATTCGGTTAGACGAAACAACGACATACGAAGTAAATCATGAAGACGACGGACTTATGCTTACAGAATATTATACCGGCGAAGAGGATTTTGAAGAGTGGAAACAGACCGGAAACACGATAAAACTGTACCATGTGTTGCCAAACCGCATGCAGGGCACGGCCGGCAAAACATCGCGTTTCGATTTCGCAAGCAAAGAAGTTTTATATAGTTCGATATTGGGTGGTTTCACGAAAAAAGAGTTGCGCCTGATGCGAAACGAGATTTACGCCCGTCACGGCTACCGGTTCTCTTCTCCTGACATGAATGAGTATTTCTCACAGTGCCCGTGGTACTCGCCGCGCGGAGACAACAATGCCGCAACGGCAGAATTGACCGAGGTGGAAAAAATCAACGTGCAACTAATCAAGAAAATGGAAAAGACTCCGCAATACTGACACATACAGAAAACAAAACAGCCGAAATCGTTTTCCAAAACAGGCGGTTTTACATTTCAAATTGGGCGAAATTGTTTATCAATTCCGCCCAATATGCTTCACAAACGAACATGTCATACGCACCGAAACATTTTCTACGGGCGGATTGTGAAAGACAAATGCCTGAAAAACAACACCGATAATGGCATTCACGGCGTTTCCCGATTGCAACGAACATACTTGTATCGGGAAAATAAAAATATATAAAAAAGCAATCGGGATTAAACAAACGGCGACTTTTATCATCGAAAGTAACATACAAAAAGGGATAAAACGGCGAGACAAGACTACTGTTATCCCCTGCGGACAAGATTATAAACTATGGTATCAAGAATGATTGTCATTGTCGTGGTTGCTGCATGCACCGCCATTGTCGCACCGGCACAGAACCGGAAAATCACGGGAAAGATTATTGACAACGAAACAAAAGAGGCTGTGATGCAGACCACCATTCAACTGCTTGACAGCGACTCCGTGTTCGTAACCGGAGCAATTACTGACGAGAACGGCGAGTTCTGCATGGAAGCACACGGCGAAGGAGTGTTCATACTTAAAGTATCGAACATAGGATATGCCGTAATGACAAAGACGATTAACATGCCGAGAGAGAGGGACTTGGCACTCGGCACGCTGCAAATTAAACCCGACGCGGTGATGCTGGCGGGAGTAACGGCAACCGGACAGGCAAAGAAAGTGGTACTGAGAGAAGACACTTTCGTATATAACGCCAATGCTTTCCGCACACCGGAAGGCTCTGTGGTGGAAGAACTTGTAAAACGACTGCCCGGTGCAGAAATATCCGAAGACGGGAAGATTACCATAAACGGAAAGGAAATAAAGAAAATAAAAGTTGACGGCAAAGAGTTTATGACGGGCGACACGGAGACAGCATTGAAGAATCTTCCAACCTCGATAATCAACAACATAAAGGTTTACGACGAGAAAAGCGACATGGCGAGAATGACGGGAATCGACGACGGAAACGAGGAAATGGTACTCGATTTCGGCATTAAGCCCGGAATGAACAAAGGGACAATGGCGAATATAGACCTCGGAGCAGGAAACCACAACCGATACTCGGAACGAATGATGGGGGGATTTTTCAATGATAAGATGCAAGCAATGGTCTTCGGGAATTTCAACAACAACAATGACAGAGGATTTCCGGGCGGCGGCGGAAGAGGAAGATTCGGCAACGTAAAAAACGGATTGAACACAAAGAAGATGCTGGGGGCAAATTTCAACTACGAGGAAAAAGACAAATTGAAAATAGACGGGCACATGAGATGGAATCACTCCGATAATGACACACGTGCAGAACAGTCGGCAGAGTATTTCAACGGGGGGCGTTCGTCTTTTTCTAACAGTCTGAATCAAAGTTACTCGAGACGCGACAAATGGGTGTTCAGAATGAAATTGGAATGGAAACCGGACTCCATGACGACGCTTATGTTCCGACCCGAATTGTCAACGACGACAAACGACAAGAAAGGAACGGGATTGTCGGCAAACTATTCGGAAGACCCGTTCATTATGCATACATCGCCACTCGATGCGCATAACATGGAAAAAATGGCGGAGGAGGGAATAATTATAAGTACAAACGGCAAAAACTTCATTTCGTTCGACAAACAGAAATATGCCGGCGGAACGGTATTGGCAAGCCGGAAACTGAACGACAAGGGACGAAACATAACAATTGAGACAGAGGCTTCATACTGCAACAATGCGAACAATGGCCTGTCACTCACAAACACGCACCTGTATAAGATGAAGAACACGGCAGGGACCGACTCCGCTTACCAGACAAACCGCTACAACACAATACCGGTCAAGTCGTACAAATACAGCGTGCATGCCACATACAGCGAGCCGATATTCCGAAAGACATACATACAACTGGGCTACAAGTTCGGATACGGGCATGACAAGAGCAACCGCTCGACATTTGATTTCAGCAACATGGGAGAGAAATTCTTTGAAGGACTGGCACCTGCCTACCGCGGATGGGGAGAGTACTTTAAAAGACTCGACAACCCTTTAGGCTCCTATCTCGACAAAGACCTGAGCAGAGCGTCCGACTATCGGAGTTATATCCACGAACTTCAACTTACATTCCGCATGGTAAGGGAAAAATATCAGATGAGCGCCGGGGTAATGCTGCAACCGCAGCGCACCAACTACAAGCAGGATTTTCGTGGCATAAACATCGACACCACACGGACGGTTGTGAACTTTTCGCCGACGTTCGACTTGAAATATAACTTCAGCAAAGTGTCGCGATTGCGCATAACATATAAAGGAGTTGCGACGCAACCTTCCATGACAGACCTCCTCGACATTACAGACGACAGCGACCCGATGAACATAATACGAGGCACCCCCGGACTGAAACCGGAATTCACGCACAGCATGCAACTGTTTTACAACAACTACATACAGCGGCATCAACGTGCAATAATGACTTTTGCAAACTATAACAATACGCGAAATGCTGTAAGCCGAACCATGACATACGATGAAAAGAGCGGCGCGAGAATATATCGTCCGGAGAATGTCAACGGCAATTGGAACGTCACCGCGGGGCTGATGTTAAACACGGCAATTGATTCCGCAGGTTGTTTCAACATTAATACGTTTACCTTGTTCAGACACAACAACCATGTGGGAAATGTCACCATGGGAACAGGCACGGCATCAATGAGGAACACAACGCGCACGACGGGAATGACAGAGCGACTGGGAATGAGTTTCCGCAACTCGTGGATAGAGGTGGAACTGAACGGCTCTTTAAACTATACACATGCCCGAAATCTGCTGCAGAAACGGAACAACCTTGACACATGGCACTTCGGATATGGCATAAATTCCACCGTTTTTCTGCCATGGGGAACATCAATATCCACCGACTTGCACGAACAGAGCCGCCGGGGATATAACGACAAGGCAATGAACACCAACGAATTGATATGGAACGCACAGATAAGCCAAGGTTTCCTAAAAAATGATGCACTGACGGTAATGCTCCAATTCTACGACATTCTGCACCAACAAAGTTCGTTCGCCCGGACATTCAACGCCATGATGCGCAGCGACACGCGGTATAACAACATCAACAGTTATGCCATGTTGCATGTAACTTACCGCCTAAACGTATTCGGAGGACAAGACAACGGAATATACGGTGACCACGGACGATTCCGCGGCAGGGAGCATGGCAGAGGTTTCAGAGGCAGGAGATAAAAAGACAAGCGGCGCAAGAGGAAAATTCCCTGCGCCGCTTTATATCGTAAAGTTACATCAAATCACTCCGTTGTATACAACTCTTTGATTTCTTTCTCGATGACACCGGGAAAATGTTTCATCTCGAGAACGTGAATCTTTGCCTCTATGTCCCCAACCGTGTCCGACGGAGTGAGCGCCACCTTGAACTGTGCCACAATCTCGCCTCCGTCGCAAACGTTGCTCACGCGGTGAACGGTAATTCCCGTCTCGGTGTCTCCCGCCGCCTTTACAGCCTCGTGGACGTGATGCCCGTACATGCCTTTTCCGCCATGTTTCGGCAGCAACGAGGGATGAATGTTTAGTATCCTGCCATCATACTTGTCTATAAGATATTCCGGAACCATTAGCAGAAAACCGGCAAGAACTATATGGTCAATCGAGTGCTTCTGCAGCAACGGCAACACGTTTTGCGCCCCGGCAAACTCTGCCCTGCCGACAATGGCGGTGTCGACCCCGAGATTTTTTGCACGCGTCAGTGCGTATGCGTCGGGACGGTTGCTTACCACAAGTTTCACACGAGCCACTTTCGAATTATGAAAATGGCGTATAATGTTCTCACAGTTTGTTCCGTTTCCGGAAACGAAAATTGCAATGTTCTTCATGTTCGGTCAATGGTTTGTTGTCATTTAGTCGTCAAAGTCGAAATCATCGTTAAAATCGTCGAAGCCGAACATTGCCGGATCCACAAATGCGTCCATGGCACGGCGGTCTTTCTTTGTCGGTCTTCCGGTACCTCTCGCACGGTCAACGAACCCGCTTATACGGCTCATTTCAAGTATTTCGTATTGCTTCGGGTCGGTTACATTCTCGTAAATGTCCGGCAAAAGTTTCGCTCCCACGCGCTGTTCGATACACTTCAGTACCCGAAACGAGTAAGTAACCGGCGGTTTTTTCACACTTACCGTCTCGCCGGTCTTTATCATTCTCGACGGCTTAACGTTTGTTCCGTTCATCGTCACACGCCCGTTTTTGCAGGCATCTGCCGCCACCGAGCGCGTCTTGAATATGCGGGCAGCCCACAGCCACTTGTCGAGACGTGCCGTTTCCGCCCCCATGTTCTGTCCGTCGGCATACCCCTTGCCTTTTGTCTGTTGCATATTGTTTTTCCTTTCCATTATCTTACAAATGGGTGACCAATATTAATTAGCCGTATATCTGTGTTTGTTTTTCAGTCATTCCGTTGCATGTAAGAAAGAGTGTGCACCTCACACAACCGAAGACAGACCGTGCAATGAAGAAAAAGAGACGTAAGGATACCGGTAAAGTAAAGGTTTACAAAACCGTACTTTCATACTATACGATTGATTTCGAACACCTACTCATCGGAAGGTTCGGAGGCATCGGCGGCAGGTTTCGAAACGGGTTTCTTCTTGTTGAACCGGTTCATGGTAATGTCGATGCCGGCAAGTACGAAACTCTTAATCTCTTCAACCGCCACCTCCATCTGCGGTTCGAGAACCTTCATTTCGTCGTCTGTATATCTACCGAGCACCCAATCCACCTGTCCTCCGCGTGGAAAGTCATTGCCTATGCCCACCCTGAGACGTGCATAGTCCTGCCCTATGAGTTGCTGTATATGCCCCAAACCGTTGTGTCCGCCGTTGCTGCCGTTACCTTTCAGTCGCAGCGTGCCGAGCGGCAGTGCCATCTCGTCAACCACAACGAGCAGTCTTGTTTGGTCGATGTTCTCCTTGTTGAGCCAGTATCTCACGGCATTGCCGCTCAGATTCATAAACGTGGTGGGTTTCAGCAATATCAACTTTCGCCCTTTCAGCGATGTTTCTGCCACATATCCGTAGCGTTTGTCGCTGAAAATGACATTGGACGCCTTGGCAAAAGCGTCCAATATCATAAATCCTGTGTTATGGCGGGTTCCGGCGTATTCATCACCCGGATTTCCCAATCCTACTATCAAGTATTTATCCATCTGCCTATCAAAATCCTGCTTTTGTCGTTTTCAAATACAGGTTTCTCAGGAGGCGGCGGGCGGTCTGCCTTTTATTCGGCAGCAGCCTCTTCCTCGTTATTAGTACTTGCGGCGTTGCTCTTGCGCGTAGCCTTGATTGTGCAGACAACAACTTCTTTGCTTGTCGCCATCTCGAGACCCTCAAAACTGAGGTCGCCTACCTTGATGCTCTTGCCGATTGTCATGTTTGTAACATCGATGTCGAGCGTTTCGGGAATGTCCTTGTATTTTGCACGAACATCCAACTTACGCACAATGAGGCTCATACGACCACCGTCGCGCACACCTTGTGCCAGTCCGTTCAGTTTAACAGGTATGCCGATGGTAATGAGTTTCTCGTCATTGATTGCGAAGAAGTCAACGTGCATCACCGCGTCGGTTACCGGATGGAACTGCAGTTCTTTCATTATTGCAAGGTGTTTCTCGCCGTCTATGTCAAGGTTTATCACATAGATGTGCGGAGTATATACAACTTTGCGCAGTTCTGACATTGAAACCGCGAATGCCAAAGCTTTCGGAAGACCGTTCTCGTCTTTTGCCTCTCCGTAGAGATTGCAGGGAACGAGTCCTTCTTTTCTCAACAATTTCGTAGCCTTCTTGCCAAGGTCGCCACGCTTATGACCTGTCAAATTAATTTCTTTCATAAATGTGTTACTCTAAATTAAGTTGTTAATTAATACATGCTCTTAATTCGCCATTACACGAGAAAACCTCAAACGACGCGTTTGAAAAAGCGGTGCAAAGGTATCACTTTTTAACGAAACCGCCAAGTTTTCTATTAAAATTCCTATAAAAAACAAGGCTTTTCTTGCACAAAATAACTTTTTTGCATACCTTTGCCCAAAATAATGATGCACATAAGACGTTAATCCAAATACGGAATTACATATATGATAAACAGAGAACTCATAAGAAACAAGGTAGTCCAGTTAACCTACGCATACTATCAAAACGGCAATCGGAACATGGATAACGCAGAGAAAGAACTGCTCTTCAGCCTGTCAAAGGCATACGACATGTATAACATGCTGCTCTCACTGATAGTTGCCATTACGAACGAAGCACGCAGACAGAACGAGATAGAAACCGCAAGGGCAGAGAGAGAAGGACGGGAAGTGCCGTCGCAGAAATTCTGCAACAACAAGTTCGAGATACAACTGGAAAGCAACAAGATGCTTTTGGAGTTCGTGGAAAGCAAAAAGACAACATGGAAAGACGAGATTGACACTGTAAGAAAACTTCTGTCGCATATTGAACAAAGCGCGATATACAAGGAATATATGGCCAACCCGGAAGAGGAGGAATATGATGTCGACCGGGAGTTGTGGAGAAAAATATACCGCACACTCATCATGGACAACACCGACCTCGATTCTTTCTTCGAGGAGAAGAGCATATATTGGAACGACGACAAAGACATCGTCGACACTTTCGTGCTGAAAACAATAAAACGCTTCGACCCGAAAAACGGGAAAAACCAAGAACTGTTGCCGGAATACAAGGACTACGAAGACAAGGATTTCGCAAGGAAATTGTTCCGCGCGACGATACTTAATGCCGACCAATACCAACGGTACATGAGCGAGACATCGCGTAACTGGGATTTCTCCCGACTGGCATACATGGACGTGGTAATAATGCAAATAGCAATAGCAGAGATGGCAACATTCCCCAACATACCCATAAACGTTACGATAAACGAATACGTCGAACTTGCAAAGGCATACAGCACACCGCGCAGTTTCGGGTATATAAACGGAATGCTTGATGCCATAGCACGCTATATAATTGACACGGGAAAGGTGATAAAGGCAATAAGACCGGCAACGGTAAATGCCGAAACGAAAGACAGAGACACCGATAACGAAGAGGAGAAAACGGAAGAAATATAACATAAAGAAATTAACAACGAAATAATAAAAAAGAAAAATGACAACGACAATGCTTTTAGATGCCGCACAACAGGGACAAGGCGGCGGCTGGACAATGATTTTGATGCTGGTCGTAATATTCGTAATAATGTGGTTTTTTATGATAAGACCGCAGCAGAAACAGCAGAAAAAACTACGCGAATTCCAAAACTCGCTCGAAGAAGGAGCAAAAGTTGTAGTGGGAGGAGGCATTCACGGAATAGTGAAACGCATAGACAACAACGACAACATAATAGAAGTGGAGATAGCAAAGGGTACGGTTATCCGTGTAGATCGTGCGCAAGTCTTTGCCGACAATACGGCAGCGGCTTCCGCAACGCAGAAATAACTCCACACACATACCGGCAATGAGAAAAGACGAGGGAAGGAAAACATTCCGCAAAATAAGGGACTTCTTGTTCAAAATAGTGAACAAGGAGTCCCTTATTTTCTTGTTCTTCCTCGTAACAAGCGGAGCCTTTTGGGGGCTGCTCGCAATGAACGAAGACACCGACCAAGAAATTCTCGTGCCGATAAGGCTGACAAACGTGCCGAAAAACGTGGTCATCACCACAAACACAGAGGACACACTGCGCGTCAACGTGCGCGACAAAGGCTTCCTCGTGATGGGATATGTGTACGGGAACAAGATAAATCCGATTGAAATAGACTTCTCAAAATACATGAACGAGAAGCGCAGCAGCACCATAGGAACTGCCGACCTGCAAAGAATGGTTTACCAAAACTTGTTCAAATCGACCAAGATAACGGGAATGAGACCGGACAAGTTGGACATTGTTTACACATACGGGCGGAGCAAGAAAGTGCCGGTAAGAATGAGCGGAAAGATTGACCCGGGAGAAAGCCTTTATCTCGCAAACGTAAAGTTTTGGCCGGACAGCGTATTGATATACGCCTCCGACGAACTGCTCGACAGCATAAAAGAAGCGTTTACAGTGCCGATATACCTACAGAATTTTACCGACACCGTGATACGAGACATAGCACTGAAACGGATATACGGGGTGAAATACATACCGAACAAAGTGAAAATCGGACTTTACTCGGACATTATGACAGAGCAAAGACTCGAAGTTCCCATAACGGCCATCAACATGCCGACCGGTAAGGTGTTGCGCACTTTCCCACAAAGAGTGAAAGTTATATTCGTCACAGGAGCCAGCATGTACCGTTCGATACGCCCGACAAGTTTCAAAGTGGTGGCAGACTACAACGACATAACGGCAAATCCGTCTGACAAATGCACCATAAGACTCGTTGCCGTGCCACACGGGGTAAGGAACGCAAGACCTGAAATAGACAAGGTTGACTATCTCATCGAAGAACAATGAAGACGGCTGTAACGGGTGGAATAGGAAGCGGGAAGAGTTATGTCTGCCGACTACTGCGAGAACAGGGCATGGAGATTTACGACTGCGACAACGCAGCCAAGAGACTTATGCGCACTTCGGAAGAAATAAAGGAGAAGTTGAAACGTCTCGTAGGCAACGAAGTTTACAACAACGGAGAACTCAACAAACCGATACTCGCACAGTTCCTGCTCGCCGGCGAAGAGAACAAAAAGGCGGTGAACGCAATAGTACATCCCGCAGTGGCACGCGATTTCGAAGAATCGGGAATTGAATGGATGGAATGTGCAATACTGTTCGAGAGCGGATTCGACCGCCTCGTTGACCGTATAATATGCGTGACGGCTCCACGCGAACTGCGTATGGAACGCATAATGGCACGCGACGGAATAACGCGCCGCAAGGCCGAACAGTGGATTGGCTGCCAAATGAGTCAGGAGGAAATTGCCCGTCGCAGCCACATCATAGTCAACAACGACGGGTCGCCGCTACTTCCGCAACTCGTCGGAATGCGATTTGTACCCTCAACGAACCCTCTGGAAAATCTCTGATAAAATCACATAAAAATCAAAGAACACCCAATAATAATAAATAATACGACAATAACATGCAACAGACAATCCTATCAATCGCCGGAAAGCCCGGTCTTTACAAATTAGTATCGCGCGGACGCGCCAACCTCATAGTAGAAACCCTCGACGAAACACACAGACGCATACCGGCTTTCGCAACCGACCGTGTTACGAGTCTTGCCGACATAGCAATGTTCACCGATGCCGAGGACGTTCCTCTTATGACAATCCTCGCCTCGCTGCGTGACAAAGAGCAGGGCAAGGAGGTGTCGATAAACTACAAGAAAGCATTGAGCAAAGAACTCAGAGAATACTTTGCCGAGATACTTCCCGACTTCGACCGCGAACGCGTTCACGACAACGACATCAAAAAACTGTTCCAGTGGTACAACATACTCATCAAGAACGGAATAACAGACTTTGAATCGGAAATGAAACCGACCGAGGGCGACAACATAGACGACCGCAAGGAGCAGGAGTAAAACTCCGTAACACACTGCCGTATATTCCCTTCGCGGAATCAAAACAGGCGAAATTGCAATGTAATTTGGGCGAAATTGGAAAGTAAAACAGGCGAAATTGCTTTTCAATTTCGCCTGTTTTGCATCACGCCGGAAACGCATCGTGCCTTACACCGGTGTCATATCGCACCTCTGCAAACTGTCAATCTACCATTACATAGAAGCCGTAGTATTCGCGTTTTATGAGTTTGTTTCCCTTTACGGTGAACGTTCCGCAGTTGGTATGTTCGGGTGCTGTGTCAACATACCACAATCGCAAGTTCCCATTATACTCCTCTGCCATTACAATGCTCATGCCAGGATAGTCGCCTTCCATATCAACTGCCCACTGCGCATCTCCGTATTCGTCGTATATGGTCTGCTCCATTTCGCCCAGAACCACACCGTCGGGGGTAGTCACCGCCTGCATTGCGAAAGCCTTTTTGCCATTGTCGGTGAAAAATACCGTATAGTAACGGTATTTCCCTCCGTCTGCCTCTCCGTTCAGCCGTGCTTTTCTCACCTTCTTGCCCGTGCGCTTTTCTATCTCGCGTTTTGCGTCTTTTGTCATCTGCTTGTCTGCATATTTGTCTCCTTCTTGGAAAGCATAGTATTTACAATCCACAAGTTTGTGCGTCTTAAGATAATCCTCCGGCAATGCCATGCCAACATTGTATTTCTCGTCATAGTGTCCGGTGCCGCTCTTGAAACACACATACTGCATTTGTTCGTCGCGCTCGCTGCCCTTCCTGCCTAATGCCAGCGTCCCTTCGTTACCCTTGTCAAAGTTGCACGACACATAATCTATCGTTCTCCTCTTTCCCGCACACACCACCATGGTATATCGTTTTTTGTTGCTCTTGAGCATCCGTACGAAAGCCTCAACCTCCTTACGTCCACGTTCGTTTTCAGCCTCCTGCTTCTCTTCCGAAAGTGCGTAAAAGTCGTCTCCGCTCAGTTGCGACGACGGGATATAGCCCAACGGGGCATACCAATAAGATGTCCCGTATTCGTTGAAAACCAACAACGGCAGGTCCGCAAGGTTCTCTTTGTCCGTCATTTCCGGTGTTAAGTCCTTCTTTTCCGTGTTGGTTGCGATGCTGTCCGAAAGACTTTTACCGAGTATTTCGTCCTTTTTCTTTTTCAAATCCTCCGTACACGATGAAATAATAATCAGCGACAAAAATACCAAAATAGCCTTTGTCATACTGAATAAGGTTGCCTTTGTCATACTAAATAAAGTTTTTTAAGATGGAAATATGTATATAATTAATTCACAAAGATAAGCATTTATGTTTGTACGACAATGCAGAAAAATGCTTTTAATATTGATTAACTCTGCATATACGTCATTTTTTCGGCGAATATATTTATCTTTGCAACCGATTATGATGAATATTGTATATATCGTCTTTGGCATTGTGATGGTTCTTTGGGGAGCCGGAAAACTTACCGACGGGGCAACGTCCGTTGCATCTAGAATGAACATTCCGCCAATTATCATAGGTCTCACCGTAGTGGCGATGGGTACGTCAATGCCGGAGTTTTTCGTAAGTTTCGTGTCGGCAATGAAAGGAACGGGCAACCTTGCCGCGGGCAATGTCGTGGGCAGCAACATCTTCAACAGCATGCTTATTGTGGGAATAACGGCATTGGTGGTTCCCATGGCAATATCCAAATCAACGGTCAAGAAGGACATTCCTTTTACCGTACTCGCCTCGGCATTGCTCGTGCTCATGGGCATCGACGGCAACATATCTCGTCTCGATGCCGCGATGCTCTTTGCGGTGTTCATCGCGTTCATGGCATATACAGTGCAATCGGCAAGAAAAGGCGGCAACAACGGAGACGCTGAAAACATGAAAGAAATACCGATGTGGCGTGCCACGGCTTTTATCTTGCTCGGACTGGCATGCCTCATCGTGGGCAGCAACATATTTGTTGACGGTGCCACGAAAGTGGCTTCGCTGCTCGGAATGAGCGAGGCGGTAATCGGTCTGACAATAGTTGCCGGCGGCACGTCGCTGCCCGAATTGGCAACAAGTGTCGTGGCTGCACGCAAGGGGCAATGTGCCATTGCGATGGGCAACGTCATCGGCAGCAACGTGTTTAACATACTCATGATAATAGGCATAACGGGAGTAATCAATCCTATGGAAATACAGGGAATCTCGTGGCTCGACCTCACGGTAATGCTGCTCAGCATGGTAATCTTGTGGCTGTTCTCATTTACCAAATACACCGTGGCTCGGTGGGAAGGCGGACTGATCGTTGCCATGTTCGCCGGATATATGTCATGGTTGGTAATGCATGCAGTATGATAATTAAATTGGTATCAAATAATAAAACTTAAAAGAACATGAAAAGAATTGCTTTTTTTATAATTACAGCGTTAGTCGCAACATTGGCAGAGGCACAGGTTGGAAAAGTTGCCGATTCTGCAGTAACAGAAGTTAACAAGACAAATTTAAGCCGGACTTGGCAAAACCGGTATGACGCAATAGAGAAACGCGTAGGCGAAATAGGCAAGCAGTACGAGGCTTTTTCGAAAGGCGATGCCGACAAGGAGAAAATAAAACAACTCACAGACGAGTACTATGCAGAAATCGAAAAACTCGTTGAACTTGCAAAAGATGTGGTAAAAGACGGCAGCGATCAGGAAATGGCAAAGAAACTTGTGGGCGAGGTTGGCGAAATGGTTGAATATGAAGACCTGCTCGTTCTCATGCCGAAAGAGGCATCATACTATAACGCGCCGGAACTTGCCAACTTGCGAAAACGCATGGAGATGATGGCTCTGCGTGCCCCGGGCGTGACATATACCGACCTGAAAATGCAGGATCTCAACGGGAAAGAGCGCAACTTGTCGGAGTGGTGCGGCAAAGGAAACTATGTTCTTGTTGATTTCTGGGCAAGTTGGTGTCGCCCATGCCGCGAAGAGATGCCGAACGTGGTGGAAGCATACAAACGTCATCATGACAAGGGATTCGACGTGGTGGGTGTTTCGTTCGATGCCAACAAGGCTGCATGGGAAAAGGCAGTAAGCGACCTCGGCATGGCATGGCACCACATAAGCGACCTGAAAGGCTGGGAATGTGCCGCTGCTCCGATATACGGCATACAGAGTATCCCGTCAAACATACTCGTCGGTCCGGACGGAAAAATCGTCGCAGCCGACCTGCGTGCAGAAGCACTTCTCGAAAAACTCGCGGAAATATACAAAGATTAGTCCCGACAAAATATTATTTAATCACCAATAATCCTCCGTAAAAAAACAGCAAGTCGCAAAAAATAACAGCAATGCTCCCCTCCCCTTTCCTACAAGATCTCGCCGCGGCTATCGACAAATGTGCCCCCGACCGCATCTTTGTCCTAACGGACGAGAATACCGCCAAGCACTGCCTGCCATTGATAAATTGTCTCCCCGCTTTATGCGGTGCGCACAACATAGTGGTGGGACAGGGAGAGAATAACAAGGACATCAACGCTCTTGCAGCAATATGGCAGAACCTTTGCAACAACGGTGCGACACGCCGCTCGTTGCTGATAAACCTCGGCGGAGGAATGATAACCGACCTCGGGGGATTTGCCGCTGCAACATTCAAACGGGGCATCGATTTCATAAACATCCCCACTACGCTGCTCGCAATGGTTGATGCCGGAGTGGGAGGAAAGACGGGGATTAACTTCAACGGACTGAAGAACGAGGTGGGCGTATTCAGAAATGCCCGATTCGTGCTGACAAACACGGATTTCCTGAAAACTCTCGACGAAAAGAACATTCGCTCGGGATATGCAGAGATGCTGAAACACGGACTGACAGGCACAACAGAACAATGGGCTGAACTGCTCGAATACGACCTCGCACGGCACGATACGGATTTGCTACGAGACATGGTAAGCGCATCGGTGGAAGTGAAAATACGCATCGTTGAGAAAGACCCGCAAGAGCGAGGCTTGCGAAAGGCTCTCAATCTGGGACACACCGTGGGGCATGCACTGGAGTCTTTCACCATGACCGGCGGCAAACCGATACCACATGGTTATGCAGTGGCATACGGACTGGTGTGCGAATTGTATCTCTGCGTGATAAAAACGGGCTTCCCGACAGAAAAGATGAGGCAAACCGTGAACTTCATAAAAGAGTACTACGGACAAATGCCGATGACATGCAACGACTATGACGATTTGCTGTCATTGATGCGTCACGATAAAAAGAACGTCGGAGGAAAAATGAATTTCACACTACTCGCAGACATCGGGGACATACGCATTGACCAAAATGCTACCGATGAGGAGATAAGAGAGGCTTTGGATTTCTATCGAGAGGGGTGTTGATAAAATGAAAAATAAAGGTAGGAAGCAAAAACATGTCAATTAACATAGTATTTTTGCTTCCTACCTTTATTTTTTAAACTTACCGGCAATCCGTATTGCAAAACTTTGCATTCATCTTTCGAGATTGTTGTTTTGTATATTACATGATGCCGACTTACGGGGTACGCCATGTTTTATCTTACATGCTGTAGCGTTCCATGTTCCTTATTTGAAAATTACTTTACTGCCATTCTTTATGTATATGCCCTTATGCGGAGTTGCCACACGAACACCTTGAAGATTGTGGTATGTGTCATTTTCAACTGTCTCGGAGACAACGGTGGCAATTCCCGTGGTCTCGTCGAAAGCGATGAACGAAGGTTTTGCACCCGATGCGCCGGTAATCTTTAAATAACCCTTCCCCGCCTGAAGATAATTCTGGAGCATGTAGAAGCCGATACCGTTGCTGCCGTTACCGAGAACATAAATGTCGGTAGATGTTTCGCCGCCGGTCATACCTGCAACCAAAGCGTCTGTACAACCGAGCATCTTGTTTCTGGAAAGCGGTGCAACGCCGCTCGTGCGCTTCAGTGTTATGGTGCCGGTGCCCTTCAACAATACAGCCGCACCTTTCGGAACTCTCGCCACCTCCTCGGCGGTAATCTTATGCGAGGCGGCTTCCGTTATCTGGTATGCCTTTATACCTTCTGTCTGCGAGAAGTCGATGTCGCTTGTGGCAACCCATGTCAGGTAACCTGTATCGCCGAACGTGAGATTTATCTCGTGAGAAGAAGAGGGAGTGTTTACTACGAGTTCGTAATTGCCGCTGAATGTTGTTTTCGGGTCTGTGGCAGTAATTGTCACAATGCCGGGAGAAAGAATGTCAATTATATTATTGCCATGGAACTTAACTTTCGTATCATCACTGCTTGTATAAACAAGTGTGTCCTCGGTTCCTTCAACAACAGCCTCCTGCTTATTATAGTTGTCACCGAATGTTATTTCTTCGGAAGCATTCGCGAAAGAAATCGTTACATCTTTTATCTTACGGTAAATCTGAATTAAAGGAAAGTTATTTGTAATATTGTAACTTGAGAATAAAGAAGACTTTGTGTTATATTTAATCACACGACTGTTTCCTTTGAATTTAACCGTTGCATCATTTCCGGCAAATGTAATTGATGCTTTGGCGTTGTCATCGGCATTCTCGGTGGTTTTCAAATGATTGCTTGTTCCTTTTGACGTAGAATTAAGGTAGCCGTCAATCGTTTTGAAAGTCCATTCGCCGGTTTTACCACCAAGCAATATTGCTGTTACACCGGCAGATGTTTTTTCAGATACTTTTATAATATTCTTGTCTTCCGCATTGATGTAAGAAACAGTTGTCCTACCATAGTTGTATGCTTTTTTAGGTCCCATTGCCGCCGGTAAAGTCCCTTCTCCTTGATAAACGAATATAAGTTTGTCTCCGTTCTTCAACGTTGAAGCATCCGTAACTATCTCGTATATTCCTTTTGAAGATGGCTTTTCCTCGATGATGAGGGTGTAAGACGCCGATGCCTGAAGGTATGCATCGGTCTCTGCCGCCATTGCCTTGACGGTGGTTCGCCCCACGGCAAGTGCTTTTATCAGTCCCGTATTGTCAACGGTCGCTATGTTTTCGTTTTCAACAGAATAGGAAACTTCGCCATCGCCGGAATTTGTCAACTCCGGACCTGTCGTCTCATCGCCTTTGAAAACATGGAAACCATCGTATACAAATTCAAAATTCGGTGTACCTTTTGCAACGACAAGTTTGTATGATGCAGAACCCGCAGCGTAGATGGCGGTAGACATTGTCGATACCTTGATAATTGTCTCGCCGGCCTTATGCAATGTTATTATGCCGTTGTTATTGATCGTTGCCACATCAATGTTGCTGCTCTCGTATGTTTTTCCACCGTCACTCTTTGTCGTCAATTCCTGCAATGTGTAAGGAATGCCAATGGTGGCATTCTGTGTTTCCTCGGCAAAACTGTTCTCGGGGTCTTCTGTTCCTTGTAAAGGATCTGTCGAGTATGTAACGGCAACAGACTTTACATATAGTGCCTTCTTGGCACTTTCCTGTTCAAGTTTTACTACAATCTCTCCTGTACCGCTGCCTTCAAAAGTATATGGGGCATTATCTTTTGTCAAGTTGTGTTCGCTGCCAAAGAGAACTCCGCCAACGGTAACATTTATTTTTGCCTTAGTTTTAGACGCGCCCGAAGCATTAACGACTATTTTTGTTATGTTACCGCTGATGTCTGAAGTGGTTAGTTTCAAATAACTCACGGCTCTTTTAGATGTTCCATAATGAATACCTTTAGAACTATCATGCTTAGATTCCGGTGCATCGGAAGTAATAGTCCATTTCGCATCATCATCAGCCATGCCGCTGCCATTACATTCTATGGTAAAAGTAAGTGTACTTGTCTTTTCTTCTGCATAGGCATTAAAAACAAAAACAACC
The DNA here is from genome assembly GCF_003932845.1 of Prevotella sp. OH937_COT-195. Classification (GTDB taxonomy): domain Bacteria; phylum Bacteroidota; class Bacteroidia; order Bacteroidales; family Bacteroidaceae; genus Prevotella. Next base: position 55,652 of record NZ_RQZH01000002.1, on the reverse strand, counting down.
ATGAGCAGTACAAGTATTGTTTTAAGGTAAAAATTATGTTTCATATTTTGTTTTGATTAAAACGTTATCAAGCATTCTGTCTTGTTTGCAAAGTTATCAATAATATTCGAGTTTAACAAGTAGCATAATACTTAATTCTTATAATGTATCCAATTTTAAACGGGTGTTAAAAATTAATCGCCTGTATATTTATGTTTGTTTTTCACTCACTGCGTTATATGGTAGAATGAGAGCGGAGGGCAGAAAGACTGAAAATAGTCGGCGGAAAGACTAAAAAGAGAAGTGAATAAAAGGCATACATAAGTATATAATTAATTTTGAATACTTACCTTGGAAGCCATTTAATTCATGTAATTTTACGAACTGTTTTCATACCAGAAAACAATGTTAAAGATAGTTGCAACAATAACAATTAAATGTTTTATATATATCTTTGCAATTAATTTAATAACTATAAAAACAAAAATAAGAGCATGGGATTTTTAGATTTTCTTAGTGGGAACAAATCGAAGGATATCACGTTCCGAACATTGCCGAAAAACATTGACGAACTGAAAGTTATGCCGCAGGCCGGACTTACGGACGAGTTTGAGGTTGCCGCACTTGTAGTTGCCGCCTTATGCCGTTACGAGGAAAGCATCGAGGACTCGCTTGAGATGCTGAACTTTCTCAAAGGACCAAGTCCGCTATGCAATATGGACGTGCAGTTTCTGCGCGACCGGCTTTACGGCAAGACATACAAAACACGCTCTTTCCTTGCCGGAGCAACACCGAACAACGGATACACGCCTTCGGTTCCGTTTACCGTAAAAGTATCAAGCAATCCGCATTCCTATGTCGAAACGCTGGCAACACTTTATCTGCATTCCGGCGGTGCAGACAGTCCGCGCCCAATAAGTCTTCGCAAAAAACCAAGTACGGGACAATGGTTTGTTACACAGTTTAGTTTCCTTGCAGACATAAGACTGCCGGTAGAAGAAAATCCGTGGGCTTGATTCCACAGAAAAGAAATATGTTTAGATTATATACAATGAATAGGGAGAGTTAAGGAAAAACATTTCCAAACTCTCCCTACTCTCTCAATTCCTGTTTTTCTCAATTCATAAAAATCTCCTCACAAAAGCGATACGGAATAAAGATAGACAAGTGCTGCGGGTAATGCCATGAGCGAAGAGTCGAAACGGTCGAGCATTCCACCATGACCGGGGAGGATGTTTCCACTGTCCTTTATTCCGAAAGTACGCTTGAAAAGACTCTCCACAAGATCGCCCCATGTGCCGAACACAACGACTACAAGCCCAAGTCCGAGCCATACGGGCAGCGTAAGAGAACTCTCACCCGCAACACCTCCGGTGAAATACCATACAACTGCGGCCGCAATCAACACGAATATGCCACCGCCGATACTTCCTTCCCAACTCTTTGCCGGTGAGACACGCGGGAAAAGTTTGTGCTTGCCGAAGAGCGAACCGCAACAATATGCACCGGTGTCGCTGACCCAAAGAAATATGAAAATGCTCAACGGAATAATTGTACTGAACACAATGGTTCCGTTGCTTTGCTGAGTAAAGGCAAGGGCATTAAGCGTTGAAAACGGCAATGCGACATACATCTGTGACAACATTGTATATGCCCAGTTGTTTACCGGATTCTTGGCACGCATGTATAGTTCGCTTATGAAAAGATACACTACGGTAAGCAGGTACGGCACGAACACCGCACTCGTGGCAACAAAGCCGCTGACATATCCTGCCATTGCCAAAAACAGATAAACACCGCCAACCGTACAGATGAAACGGTTGACACTGACAGTCGCTTGTTCATTGACCAAACCTGTGAATTCCCACACCGTTAGTCCCGTGACAATGGCGAAAAGAAACACCATTGTGACAGGACTGAGGAAGCAAGTAACTATTGCCGTAACGAAAAAAACTCCCGTTATTGCTCTAACAATCAGATTTTTCATTGTCGCTCTCCTTCTCTGTTATTTCTGTTGCAGGATGTTCGGAAACCACAGATGTCGTCGTGTCTTCAGTATCTTGCATAATCTCAGACGAACGACTTGCCCATGGACGTTTGCCGAAAATTTCCTCTACGTCCTCGGCAAAAATAACTTCTCGGTCTATCAGCAACTGCGCCAATTTGTTATGTCCTTCCTTGTGTTCCGTCAGTATTTGCTTGGCACGTTCGTACTGTCCGGCTATAAGTTTCATTACCTCATCGTCCATGACCTGCGCCGTCGTCTCGGAATAAGGTTTATGGAAATTATATTCCTGATTGTTGTAATAGCAAACATTGGGCAGTTTGTCGCTCATTCCTGCGTATGCAATCATGGAGTAAGAGGTCTTGGTAACGCGCTCAAGGTCGTTCATCGCACCGGTGGAAATCTGACCGATAAACAAATCTTCGGCCGCACGTCCTCCCAACAAAGCACAAATCTCGTCGAGCATCTGTTCCTTTGTCGTTATCTGACGTTCCTCGGGCATATACCATGCAGCCCCGAGTGCACGTCCGCGAGGTACTATGGTAACCTTCACAAGTGGATTGGCATGCTCGCAGAACCATGAGATTGTGGCATGTCCGGCCTCATGTATAGCAATGGAGCGTTTCTCATGTGCCGTAAGCACCTTGGTTTTCTTCTCCAATCCGCCTATGATGCGGTCAACGGCATCGAGAAAATCCTGTTTTTCCACTACTTTCTTGTCGTGGCGTGCTGCAATAAGGGCTGCCTCGTTGCACACGTTTGCGATGTCGGCTCCCGAGAATCCCGGAGTTTGACGTGCCAACTGGTCTATGTCGAGATTGCGATCTATCTTTATCGGCTTAAGATGAACCATGAAAATGGCACGCCGCTCGTTGAGATCGGGCAGGTCAACATTTATCTGACGGTCGAATCGTCCGGCACGAAGCAGTGCCGAGTCCAGCATGTCCACACGGTTCGTTGCGGCAAGTATAATTACCCCGCTGTTAGTCCCGAAGCCGTCCATTTCTGTCAATAAGGCATTCAGGGTGTTCTCTCGCTCGTCGTTTCCTCCCATTGAGGGATTCTTTGAGCGCGCCCTTCCCACTGCGTCTATCTCGTCAATGAATATTATGGACGGCGCTTTTTCTTTTGCCTGCCGGAATAGATCGCGCACCCTGCTGGCACCAACACCGACAAACATCTCCACGAAATCGGAGCCGGACATTGAGAAGAACGGCACACCTGCCTCACCGGCAACAGCCTTGGCAAGCAGTGTCTTGCCCGTTCCCGGAGGTCCGACGAGCAATGCTCCCTTAGGAATCTTGCCTCCGAGGTCGGTATATTTCTTCGGGTTTTTAAGGAACTCGACTATTTCCTGAACCTCCTGTTTAGCACCTTCCTGCCCTGCCACGTCCTTGAACGTAACATTTATATCCCCTCCTTTTTCATACATCCTTGCTTTGCTCTTACCCACCGAGAACACTCCCGACGAGCCGGAACCTCCGCTCATGCGCCTCATTATGAAAATCCAAATTACAATGAGGATGATAAAAGGAGCGAAATTTATGAGTATATTCATAAAACCGCTGTCCTTGCGGTTTTGATAGTCGAGTTGTCCTTTGAATTTTCCACTTTCTTTTGCGGCATTGATAAATTCTTCCACCTTATCAGTACTTCCATATTGCACTTCAAGATAAGGATTTTTCCCCACCTTGTCGGTACCCGACTTGAATATCTGCCTGACATGTTCGGGCTTGACATACATCTTAAGTATGTTGTCACTCTTGTTCACCTCCACTTTCTGTGCGTATCCGCTGTTTACATAGACCTTGAACTCATCATACGTGGCAGTCTTGTTCATGCTGCCTCCTATGGAATCGCCGCCCGAGAGGTAAAAAGCAACAAGAGCCAACAATATGAGTATGTAAATCCAACTCATGTTGAACTTCGGCATCTTCGGTAGGTTATTATTGTCTTTTTCCATTTCTTTTCTACGGTAAACTTACCTGTTTTTTTTACTTAAAAATAAATACTGTTCACCCTGTCAATTCGCATATTTCACTCCAGATGTCAGTCAATGTCAGGGATATTCACTACTCCTGCGTCTTCCCAGAGTCGATCGATATTATAAAACTCTCGTGCATCGGGCAGAAAGATATGTACCATTACATCTATATAGTCCATGGCAATCCATTGTGCCTGTTGCTCTCCGACCACTCGGACAGGCTTTTCACCGGCTTTATCTCGTGCCGTGTCTTCCACAGAATCCATTATTGCAGCGACCTGTGTCGGCGAGTTGCCTGAACAAATCACGAAATAGTTACAGATTGCTCCGTCTATTCCCTGCATATCCACTACTACAATATCTTTTCCTTTCTTTTCTTGTATTCCTTGAGTAATTACTTCTACAAGTTGCTTTGTCATTGTCATTTACGTTGTCAAATAATATTTTTCTTATGCTCTGTGTCATTTCACAAAACGTTATGCAAAGGTACATCTTATAATCGTAAAACAATTAATATTGCATGTTAATTTGATATTTTTTAGAAAAAAGTGGATAAAAGTGCTTGTCTTTAAAAAAAAAGATGTACCTTTGCACCCGCAATACGGGTGATACCCTTTGTGTGGGCAAATTACAATGTTGTCATCCGGTTGTTTTTAAAGATTGGGGTATGGTGTAATGGTAACACTACAGATTCTGGTCCTGTCATTCTTGGTTCGAGTCCGAGTACCCCAACAAAAGGCATCTTTCTCACATCGGGAAAGATGCTTTTTTTATATCATTGTCAAACAAAAATCCCCACAAACATTTCTGTTTGCAGGGATTTTGCATGTCTTTTTACGACCGAATCATTCCTTGTCGCGATTCTCTGCGTCAATGGTTTTTATCTTTTGGCGCACAAGTTCGCACTCATCTTTCAGTTTCTGCACCTTGCGATTCATCTCATCAATGAGCGAGTTGCCTTTTTTCGATGCCGCGTTAAGGAATCCGAGGTTGTTCTCGTAGGTTTGTATCTCCTGTTTCAGTCCGTCATAACGCCGCATAAGTCGTGCGCGTTCACTGTCGAGAGTCCCTTCCCCACGCTCTGCCATGCTACGCACCGAACTGCGGAAATTGTCAAGACGGCGGCGGTTTGCACTGATATTCAATTCTTTGAATATACGGTCGAGAACCTCGCGATATTCATTATACAATTTGTCTTTCTCCTTGAAAGGCACATGTCCGATGCTGTTATACTCTTCGGTAAGTTGATGCACCTTGTCCTTTGCATCGTCTCCGGGCTCTTCGAGCATAGCCTTCAACTTTTCTATGATGTCACGCTTCTTTCCAAGGTTTTCCTTTTCAGCCTGCCGTGTTCCCGATGTTGCCTCGTTGCGAGCCTCGAAAAACTTGTTGCATGCTGCGAGGAAATCGTTCCACAGTTGGTCTCCGATTTTCTTCGACACCGTTCCTATTGTCTTCCACTCTTTCTGCAATGCTATCAGTTTGTCACCCGTTGTTTTCCAATCGGTGCTGTCCTGCAATGCCTGTGCTTGTTCTACGAGTGCCCGTTTCTTCTCGGCATTTTCTCCCATCTGCTGTTTCAATTCCTTGAAATACTCTGCTTTTCTTCCAAAGAAATCATCGCATGCTTTGCGGAATCGTTCGAAGATTTTCACGTTCATCTTCTGTGGTGCAAAGCCTATGGTTTTCCACTCTTTCTGTATTTCTATTATCTCCTTGGTATTCTTGTCCCAATCCGAAGCCTTTTTGTTTTCCCTTTTCGCAATCTCCTCTACTTTCTCGCAGAGTGCGGTCTTGCGCACAAGGTTCTCCTCCTCTTTCGCACGCACATCGTCATAATGCTTTTGGTGCTTCTTGTTTATTACGGTCGAAGCCGCTTTGAAACGTATCCACAAATCCTCTCGCAACTCCTTTGCCACCGGTCCCGTTTCACGGTATTCCTGATGCAGGTTTTGCAGTTGGTGGAATGCACTTATCACGTCTTCTTCCTCGGCAAGTTTCTCTGCCGCCTCGCATAGCAGTGTCTTTTTCTCGAGGTTTTTCTTGAAATCGTATTCACGTGCCTCGCTGTTCAGTTTCAACAAGTCGTAAAACTGTTCCACATATAGTTGATAACTGCGCCACAGTTCGTTCGACTTGTCTGCCGGCACGAGTTTAATCTCTTTCCACTCCTGCTGCAGTTGTTTGAATTGCTGATACGATTTATTGGCTTCCTCCGGCGATGTTGCCATTGCCTTGACTTTCTCTATTATCTCCAGTTTTTTCTTCAGGTTTTCCTGTTTTTCTTCTTCTTGTCGCAGGAAAATCTTTGAGCGTTTTTCCTTTACGAGCGTCATCTCGCTTTTGAAGACTTCCTCATCGTCATCAGGTACTATCTGATATTTCTCGGGATCGCCTCCGCTCTCGAGATATTCTTTCAGGCCGGCCTCACGTTCCGCCTTGTGCAGTTTGTAGAATGCAGACTTCAATGCCTCGACCTCTTCCTTGACCGGTGCTTCTTCGCCATGAGCAATCTCTTTGAGTCGTTCTATTACTTCTTTTTTAGTTTCATAGACTTTCGGTGCTTGCTCTTGCTGTTTTGTTTCTTCATTCTGAACCTCGGCGATGTCTCCCACCGCCTCTCCGTTCACTACTTCAGTCGTGTTATCGACCGCCATTTCTTCTGTCCTTGTCTGCTCCAAGGCGTTCTCTTGAGAGTCTAACATGTAACTTTTTTTAGTTAATGATTCGAGTTTTTCTATTTCTTTTAGTAAAGTATTCGATATAATTCGCCGTGCGAAATTACGTCTTTTATTTTAAATAACCTAAGAAAAAAGAGTTTTTTTTCACTTTTCGCAATCAAACGAGCCTTCTCCACCTCAAAACTGCCCACGAGCCAAAGGATACGAGAACCGAAATTGCAAGTGCGACGACAAATCCCACGGGGCTGTTTTCCATGCCGTTGATGAGGTTCATGCCGAAAAGCGACGCCACGAGTGTGGGGAACATCATAACAATCGTTACCACGGTAAGCGTACGCATCACAGTGTTCATGTTGTTATTGATGATGCTCGAATATGTTTCCATTGTCGATTCGAGTATGTCCGAATATATGTTCGTGGTTTCGCGAGCCTGACTCATCTCGATGTTAACGTCTTCGATGAGGTCTGCATCGAGTTCATCAACCTGCAGTTTAAACTTCAATTTCTGCATGAGATTCTCGTTCCCGCGTATCGAGGTAATGAAATATGTCAGAGAGTCCTGCAGTCTGCTCAACCCTATGAGAGACTCGTTATCAACACCTTTGTCGAGGTCCTGCTTGGCACGTTCTATTATATTGTTTATCTGTTTCAGTCGTTTCAGATACCATACTGCCGACGACAGGAACAGTCTGAATATCATATCCACATAGTCGGTAAATCCGGAGCCTCGCCGCTGGTGGAAACTGATGAAATCGAGCATCATGTTTGTCTCGTAGTAACAAACCGTTATCGTAACGTCGCGTTTGTGTATTATGCCGAGCGGCACGGTTGTGAACGGCGTACGGGAGCGCACTTCCTTGACATAAGGAATACGCAGAATTATGAGCATCCAACCATCGTCGTACTCGTAGCGTGCGCGCTCGTCGGTATCGCTGATGTCGGTTATAAAATAATCGGGAATGCCGAACTTTTCCTCCAGTTGGCGTTGATCTTCGTCTGTCGGACATGTAACCTGCGTCCAACAATTCGGCTGCCACTCTGCCAATGGTTTCAGGCAACCTGTTGTGTTCCAATATTTCTTCATTTTCCTAATCCTTCAATGATTTTCTTGGCGAAGGATTAGCCCCGCGGAAGTGGTAATCCTCTGCCTACGATAAATTCTCGTTGTTTTCCGCCGGGTAGTCGTCCATGCTGTCGTTGCTTTAAGTTAATATTGGCGCACATGCCATTTAAATTATTATTAATAAATAATGGTATAATGCGCAATTTGCGGTTGCAAAGTTAGTGTTTTTTTTTATAATACAAGCATTATCATTTATTTTTTTACAAAAAACGTTGCGTTTCTAAATGGAATCTTCAACATGGTAAGGACTACGAACTGCGGCTGAAAGAGTATTTTGGTTTTCACCTTTATGGATTGTCGGTCGAAGATTGTGGAGGACAGATACAGGTGCAAGTGTTCTATGAGGATTTCAAGCACATTGATACAGTGCGCCGTGAACTGACACAGATGATGCCCGAAGTGGAGTTTGTCAAGATACGCCGTGGCTTTACCCATTCGGCAGAACGAATGGTACTCTGCCGAATGCACGATGAAGACCCTCGTCACCCTGTACCCACCATCTATGTGAAGCGCGGAAAGACTCTCGTGGAAGCATCGCTCCGCGACATTGTACTGGCAGAACTGGTGCAATTGGAACTCGATGATGATGACGAGATAACCTATACCGACACAGAGCGGAATGTACCTTGTGACGATTACCTGTCTCAGAACGCATACGATTGAGTTTGAAGAAAACTTTTCACTCCCTATTTGGCGACAGATAGGGAGTTTCTTTCTGTCATGCAAAATGGTGCGATTAAAAAACTTTGAAAAATATTTGCAAGTTAAAATATATATACACCTTTGTGGTCAAAGAAGTAAAAATAAGGCTACAACAATGGAAAAAATTAAAGTTTCTACAGACACTCTTTATAAATATCTCAAGGAGCATAATTTCACGTTTTTGGTATTGTCAAAATACATGGAGGTAAGCAATGGAAACATGATGGGCTGCTTTTTACATATACCAAATAGACTCGGTAAGCCGCTGACATTCTCTTCATCTATTATTAAGAAGATGAATAAAGCCATTGAACGGGTAGCCGATGATATGCGTAAATGCGTTCTTGTGTTTGGAAGCGATGAAACATTCACCAATCAACGCGGAAAAACTTACGACCCCGGACTTATAAAACCTATAAGTCAGGGAATAGGGAAGTTTTTCAAACTGCGTGGCATGACAGAAAGACTGTTGGGATGGAATCTTGCAAAATATAGCCTTACATTATCGTCTCCAAAATCAAAAATATATGGCAATATCACGCGCGACGATGCCGACCGGCTAAATGCCGAACTCCTTGCCATTGCAGGAGTGCTGTCGAGTTACGAGGTAGTGGCTGGCGATGAACTTTCTGTGGCTCAATCCATAACAGAACCTACAATGGAATTGCGGCAGCCCGCTGAAGAAGCGGATAACGGCGTGCCGGTATCTGAAACGGAATATACGCTTGACGATTTGTACCGTGCGTTTGGCGAGGAGAAGAAAGCGAGTGCTGCGCGTCTGCGTTACGCGCTTGAGCGTAAGGGTGTCACCACTCTTCAGGAGTTTGCCTCGCTGTCCACCGGTCAACTGTTAGACATGGAAGGCGTTGGTAGCGGCACGCTTGGGCTGATTCATAAGGCGTTCAAAAAAATGGGCGTGCGTTGGTGATGCAGTTATTAATGGTTTGCGTGTGCGCGCGAACCATAGAATACTGAATATTAACTACTTCCGCTACCGAATGTAATTATTGTCGGTTGTCGGAAACAATATATTCACATATTAATGATGTTTCTTTGAAGCGAAAAGATTTCTTTGTTTGTGTGAAACAAAATAACCTTTTCGCTTTTGTTTTATTGTATATCTAACTTAAAACGTTTCCAAAAGGTTTATAAACCGCTTTTTTTCAAAACTCTTAAACGATCCCGCGCATCGCTGGGCGTGTGGGGGGTGCCATAGGTATGTGGCGTACTGTATATATGCTGCGTGTATGTGTATGTGAATGTGAATGTGTATATGTGTGTGTGGTCTCGCACCAAGGAAGTCTTCATTGTCGGCTTGCAGTTCTTCGAGATTTGTTGGCGAGAAGTTTGTCAGCGATATTTCCATCTTGTCTGAAACCATTACGCCTGGCTCCCTCCACAACATTCTGCTTTGCCGGGAATCATTGGGAATTGCGGAGATTAAAAGTCGTGGAGTTACGGAAACATTTTGGGATTCTTGGGAAATTCCGGTTTGTCCCGGTAAGATCCCAAGAATCCCATTAAAAAACGGCCTTAGCCCATAAGTAAAGAGGCTGTTACTTAACCGGTATTTCTTCAAGCACCTTCTTCAGCAATGCCCAGAAAGGTTCTGCCGTTTTCCAAAGGGTGCGTTCGGTGGTTGTATGCGGAGAGCGAACGGTAGGACCGAGGCTTACCACATCAAGGTGTGGATACTTGCCAAGGATTATCGAACACTCCAAACCGGCGTGATCCACCTGTATAATACCGTCCTCACCGTTCAATTCCTTATATACACGCAGCATAAGCGCGAGTATCTCAGAGTCGGGATTAGGATCCCAGCCGCCGTAACTGCCGCCTGTCTCCACCTTCATGCCCGCCATGCAGAGACAACTCTCGATGGTCTTTACGACATAATCTTTCATGTCTTCACGGCTCGAGCGTGCAAGAATCTTTATTGAGGCCTCGCCTCCTTCAATGTCTATTATTGCAAGGTTTGAACTTGTCTCAACCACATCGGGATATGAGGGAATCATGCGGATAACGCCGTCGTGGCATGCATATATTGCATTAACGAGATTATCCTGCAATTCTACCGGAACTTGCATCGCCGGAGTTTCAATGTCTTCTGCGAAGAACTCCACTCCGTTAGTTTCTATCGTCTTGAACTCGTCGATATATCTTTCTTTCCATTCTTCAACCAGTTCCTTTGCCGCCTCAACATTCTCTTTCGGCAATGTAATCACCACTTCGGCCTTGAACGGAATGGCGTTGCGCATGTTTCCGCCGTGCCATGTTGCAAGACGGGCATCGCATTTCTCTATCGCCTCGCGTACGAAACGTACCATCTGCTTGTTGGCATTGGCTCTGCCCTCATGTATTTCGAGACCCGAGTGACCGCCGCGGAAACCTTTCAGCGTAACGCGTAATGCGGCATCAGCCTTGTCTGTTTCCACTTCCTTATATCCGAGCGTACCGGTAATGTCGATACCGCCCGCGCTGCCGATGACAAACTTGCCCCATGTTTCCGAGTCGAGATTGAGCAGGATGTCGCCCTGAAGTTCGCCTGCGGGCAGTGCGTTAGCACCAACCATTCCGGTCTCTTCGTCTGCGGTGATGAGTGCGTCTATGGGACCGTGCTTCAATGTTTTGTCCTCCATGACAGCCATTATTGCAGCCACTCCGAGACCGTCATCGGCACCCAGTGTGGTGTTGTTGGCCTTGACCCACTCACCGTCTATCCACGGTTCTATCGGGTCGGTCTCAAAATTATGCTTGCTGTCAGGAGATTTCTGCGGCACCATGTCCATGTGAGCCTGCAGGATTATGCCTTTGCGGTTTTCCATTCCCTCGGTTGCCGGTTTGCGCATAACTATATTGCCTGCGGGATCTTTGAAAGCCTCCACTCCGGCTTCCTTTGCGAAATCGAGCAAGAATTTCTCTATTTTCTCAAGATGTCCCGAAGGACGTGGAACTTGCGTAAGTGCATAGAAATTTTTCCAGATGCACTGCGGTTTAAGGTTTAAGATTTCATTCATGGTTGCTATATGTATATAAATTTAAAGTTTCGACCGCAAAGATATAAAAAAACTTCGCCACCGCCAAATCTTTTAACCACAAATTTCCGTATTCCGTTGATTTGCGCTACCTTTGCACGCGGATACGGATATGGCAGAACAAAAGAAAATCATGTCGGGGGCGGTAAAAATCGCAATGCCCGCAGTATTGGGAGCGGCGATACTCTATTGGATGTACCGCGATTTCGATTTCGGGAGCATAAAGGACGTGATGCTCCACGAAATGGATTGGACGTGGATGATTCTGTCGATGCCGTTCGGAGTGCTTGCACAGATGTTTCGCGGGTGGCGGTGGCAACAGTCACTGAAACCCCTTGGCGAGAATCCCCGCATGTCTACCTGCATCAACAGTATATTTATGAGTTATGCGGCATCGCTCGTGATACCGCGCATCGGCGAATTCACTCGCTGCGGAGTACTGCGGCAGTACGATGGAGTGTCGTTCCCGAAAGCACTTGGCACCGTTGTCACTGAGCGTGCCATAGACACGTTGCTCGTACTTGCCATTACCTCACTTACGCTACTGTGGCAGATAGGTTTGTTCGGAACATTTTTTGAGAAAACCGGCACGGGAATCGACTCTATACTATCCGATTTCTCACTTGAAGGTTACCTCGTAACAGCCGTATGCACCGTGGCAGTGGCAGTCTTGCTCCACCTGCTGCTGCGCCGCCTGAGCATATATAATAAGGTTCGCTCCACCATCGGCGGCATTTGGCAGGGTGTGATGTCGTTGCGCGGCGTGCGCAACAAGCCTCTGTTTGCATTCTATACGCTTGCGATATGGGGATGTTATTTTCTACACTACTATCTCACCTTTTTCTGTTTCGATGCCACTGCCCGCCTCGGCATGTCGTGCGCTCTTGTTACGTTCATCGTCGGCTCGATTGCGGTAATCGTGCCAACGCCCAACGGTGCCGGTTCGTGGCATTTCGCAGTGAAAACAATGCTCATTCTGTATGGCGTTGCAGACAGACAGGCTCTCTATTTCGTACTAATCGTACACACGCTTCAAACAATGTTGGTGGTACTGCTCGGCATATATGCTTGGACAATGCAGTCGTTTAAGAAAAAAATCACTGCCGGCATACAAGAAACTGCCAAGTGACACGTTTGTCGCAAAATAACAAAACAGGCGGAATTGCATGGCAAATTCGCCTGTTTTGGTTTTCAAATCGGGCGAAATCGTTTATTGTTACATTGTAAAATGCCAAACGTAACATGTCATTCCGAATGAGTGAGCGTGATGTACAAGAATTGAGAACACGAGCATGCCCGTTTTTTCAGTGCGTATTCTTTCGGAGCAATGAAAGCATTATACGCGCTGTCTCTTCGGGTGCGTTGTTTTGACCAAGTACGTTTTCCACGTACTCGTACCCGCTCAACATTGTTTCCCGGGCATCACCGCCGGGCAGTATTGACTGCAACCGGGCACGAAGGTTGTCCTCCGTAAAAGAGTCGGCCACAAGTTCCGGAACGACTTCTCTGCCTGCAATAAGATTTACGAGAGACACGTACGGCACCTTTATGACTTTCTTTCGCAACCAGCCGATAATTTTATGCAACGGTGTCTCGTAGCACACCACCTGCGGTACATGGAAAAGTGCGGTTTCGAGTGTTGCCGTTCCGCTCGTCACCAATGCCGCATCTGCGTGCATTAAGAGTGCGAACGTGTCATTATTAACAAATTTAACATGGCAATCGCACACAAAGCGGTCATAATAGTCGCGGTCTATGCCCGGTGCACCGGCGAGCACCAATTGATAGTCATGCGAATGCTCGCATGCCACTTTCAACATCATCGGGAGATTATCTTTTATCTCCTGTTTTCTGCTACCTGCCAAAAGTGCTATGATCGGACGCTTGTCAAGGTCGTATCTTGCCCGGAACCCTTCGGGAGTCTCATCGTATCGGCTTCGGAATTTGCCAACCTCGGCAGCCGTCGGGTTTCCCACATAATGTATCGGATAGTTGTGCCTGCCCTCGAAAAAATCCTTTTCGAAAGGCAGTATCGAGAACAGTTGATCCACATCGCGCCTTATGTTCTTTATCCTGTACTCTTTCCATGCCCACAGTTTCGGTGCAATATAATAGTATATTGGGATGTCCGAATGTCGTCGTACATATTTCGCAATATCAAGGTTGAATCCGGGGTAATCGACAAGAATCAAGACATCCGGATTCCAGTTGATCACATCGTGCCTGCATCTCTTCATGTTCATTGCTATTGCAGGCAGATGCAACAAAACCGGAACGAAACCCATGTATGCCATGTCGCGATAATGGCGCACACGCGTCCCTCCCACTCCTGTCATGTTGTCGCCTCCGAGGAAGCGGAAATCAGCCTCCGGGTCTCGGTCGCTCAATGCCTGCATAAGATGCGAAGCATGCAGGTCGCCGCTTGCCTCGCCCACTATGATGTAGTATTTCATGGCCTGCGTATATTCCGTTTTGTCAAATTCTCTGTATTAAATCCGCTCCCGCATCCTTGCAGAGTGCTTCACACAGGGAAATCCCACTCACCCATGCGCTCAATCATCGGATAGTTGGTAACATCAATCTGCGTAGGTGTTATCGCCACATATCCATGCTGCAATGCCCAACTGTCGGTATCCTCGGCATCCGGCTCGTCGTTGGAATATCTGCCTACCATCCAGAAATATTCGTAACCTCGCGGATGCAGACAGCGAACAGTTTCATTATTCCACGTCCCCTTAGCCATTCGGCACACCTTTACTCCGTTATATTTATTCACTACGGGGAAGTTGATGTTGAGACACACACCTGCGGGAAGCCCCTCTCCAAGTACCCTTTGGGTGACATAGCGCACCACCGGAATCATCAACGAGAAATCGGCATCCAAGTCATGGTCGCACAGCGAGAATGCCACCGAAGGGATATATTTCATGCAACCCTCAAGTGTTACTCCCATCGTACCCGAATAATGAGTGTTTACCGAGGCGTTGTCGCCATGGTTTATGCCCCCTATAATCATGTCGGGGCGGCGTGTCAGAATATTTCCGAGTGCCATTTTCACGCAGTCAACGGGTGTACCGTTGCACGACCACACCTGCAAGCCCTCCTCCTCGTGTCTCTTTTCGAGCCTCAGCGACAATGTTCCCGAGAACGCGCACGAGAAGCCCGAGCGTGCCGAATCCGGAGCGCATACAACGATTTCGGCAATGTCGCGTATCATTTCCACGAGGCTTGCGAGTCCTTTCGAACTATAGCCGTCATCATTTGAAATAAGTATTAACGGTCTGTTATTTTTCATAAAAAAATCAATCTTTCGGTGCAAAAGTAGTAAAAAAACACCATTTTACAAATTTTTTATATATCTTTGCAAGATATTTTAGGACGTGACGCTCGTGAAAAGTCAGAAGATTGTTTTTGACACGGGCAACGAAACCTTCCGAGGATTATTACCAAGGAAAACAAAGACGTTTAAGTCATTTAGGAAACAAAAGAACAGTAAAAAAGAAATGGGAAAAATCATAGCATTGGCCAACCAGAAAGGTGGCGTGGGCAAGACCACAACAAGCATCAATCTGGCAGCATCGCTCGCCACTCTCGAGAAAAAGGTGCTCATCGTTGACGCAGACCCTCAGGCAAATGCGTCAAGCGGACTGGGTGTTGACCTCAACGAGGTGGAATGCTCGCTGTACGAATGTATCATTGACGGAGCCGACGTTCGCGATGCAATGTACACCACGGATATTGAGACACTCGACATAATACCGAGTCACATAGACCTCGTAGGGGCGGAGATAGAGATGCTCAACCTTTCGCAACGCGAACGTGTAATAAAGAAAATTCTTGACCCGATAAAGGATGATTACGATTATATCCTCATAGACTGCTCGCCGTCGCTGGGACTTATAACGGTAAATGCTCTCACGGCCGCCGACTCGGTAATTATCCCGGTGCAGTGCGAATATTTTGCACTAGAGGGAATAAGCAAACTTTTGAATACAATAAGAATTATAAAAAGCAAACTTAATCCGCAGTTGGAAATCGAGGGTTTCCTGCTCACGATGTACGACAGTCGCCTCCGATTGGCAAGACAGATATACGACGAGGTTAAGCGACATTTCCAGGAATTGGTGTTCAAAACCGTCATTCAACGCAACGTGAAGTTGTCGGAAGCACCGAGCCACGGTCTGCCCGTTATTCTATACGACGCAGAATCCACCGGAACCAAAAACCACCTTGCGCTGGCAAAGGAAATAATAAACAAGAATTAATCATGGCAGTAAGAAAAAAATACAGTGCCTCGGGGCACAGCGCACTTGGCAGAGGATTGGACGCACTTATCTCAACCGAAGAGGTAAGAACGCAGGGCTCGTCAACAATATGCGAAGTACCCACATCGCAGATTGAAGCAAACCCAAACCAACCGCGACGCGATTTCGACCAAGAGTCGCTGCAAGAATTGGCACAGAGCATCAAGGAAATTGGCATCGTAAGTCCAATAACGCTGCGTAAAATGAGCGATGAGCGATACCAGATAATTGCAGGCGAACGACGGTGGAGGGCATCGCAAATGGCAGGGCTGCATGCTCTGCCGGCATACATACGCACAACGAGCGATGAGAATGTAATGGAAATGGCACTCGTGGAGAACATTCAACGAGAAGATTTGAACTCCATAGAGATTGCACTTGCATACCAGCACTTGCTCGAAAACACCGGCATGACACAGGAGAAAGTGGCAGAACGAGTGGGAAAGAGTCGCACAGCCGTAACCAACCATTTGCGACTGCTGAAACTGCCCGCACAGGTACAGATGGCTCTTCAGAAGAAAGAGATTGACATGGGGCATGCACGCGCACTGCTTTCAATAGACAGTCCGTCGCAGCAGATACGAATGTTCCGCGACATTCAGAAGAACGGATACTCGGTGAGACAGGTGGAAAGTCTTGTCAAACGGATGAGAAACGGCGAAGAGGAGGCTGCGAAAGTAACGTCGGGGAAAAAGACATCGATGCCGGAAGAGTATGCACCGATGCGCGACAAACTGGCCGAACTTTTCAACAGCAAAGTGGAAGTGACATGCTCTGCCGGCGGGAAAGGAAAGATAACAATACCTTTCGGCAACGGAGAAGAATTGGAATGGATAATGAGTGTGTTCGACAAAATGAAATAGCAACAGCCGTGAGAGCACTGCCGAGCAATATATACAGGATTGTGGCGGCGGCGGTTATGGCCGTCGCATGTTTCGCGACCGATGCCAAAGCACAGGTGGAGACCGACAGCACGTTCATCTTCAACTTTGCAAACGAACAGGAAATGGAGTTAACAGCGACAGAAGACGGCAACGAGGTTGTCATCGCAGACACTGCCTTAACAACAGAAAAAATTCCACGTGCCGCCGAAAGGCGCAACAGGGACAAGGCAAAGCGCGAAAAGAAAGATTGGGAAAAATGGCGACCGGAACCGAAGAAAGCCTTATGGCTGTCTATCGTGCTTCCCGGCGCAGGCCAGATATACAACCGTAAATACTGGAAACTGCCAATTGTGTATGGTGGATTCATCGGTTGCATATATGCCATGCGGTGGAACAACATGATGTATGACGACTACTCGCAGGCATACATTGATCTTACAGACAACGACCCGCAAACCCAGAGTTACAACAAGTTTCTGCATCTTGGGGCTACCATCACTCCCGAAAACAAGGCGAGATACGAGAACCTTTTCAAAAATAGAAAAGACTATTACCACCGCTATCGCGACCTTAGTTTTTTCATTCTCGTGGGCGTTTATGCCCTCTCGGTAATCGATGCATACGTAGATGCATCGCTGTCGGAGTTCGACATATCACCGGATTTGAGCATGAGAATCGAACCGGCAGTGATGAAAAGCAACGGGTACGGGAACCCGCTAAAGTCGGCAGCGATAGGACTTAACTGTTCGCTGACTTTCTGACACTAACCATTTGAAAATAATAAAATAAACGACAGATATGAAGAAAAGACTTTTTTTTACTATTGCCGCAATGTTTACCGTCACATTCTCAGCATTCGCTCAATATGACGATGAATACGAAATCGTTGTTACCGATGCCAACGGACAGCGACAAGAGATAGACATACCCGAAGCAATGACGTTCGAGGTGGACAGCATGCTTAATCTGTATTATTCCAAGACGTTCCTTGCAGACGACGAAAACTGCATAACGAGCAGCAGCGACCCGGAGTTCAGCGAGCAAGAATACATCGACCGACTCAACCGACTGCCATACGTAATACCGATGCCCTACAACGAGATTGTAAGGAAATTCATCGACCGATATACCAAGTCGGGACGTCGTTCGGTGGGATATATGATAGCAGCGATGAATTTATACACACCGATATTCGAACAGGCACTCGAAACTTTCGGTGTTCCACTCGAGATGAAGTATCTGCCCGTGGTAGAGTCGGGGCTCAACCCGTCGGCCGTTTCACACGCAGGGGCAGCCGGATTGTGGCAGTTTATGATTCAGCCGGGCAAACGCTACGGACTGCGCATCAACTCGCTCGTCGATGACCGACGCGATCCCATCAAGTCTTCGTATGCCGCAGCCGAACTGCTGAGCGACCTGTACCAGGTTTTCGGAGACTGGCATCTCGCATTGGCAGCATACAACTGCGGACCGGAAAACGTGAACCGCGCAATACACCGAGCCGGAGGCAGCAAGGACTATTGGACAATTTACCAATATCTGCCACGCGAAACACGAGGTTATGTGCCGGCATTCATCGCAGCAAACTATGTGATGAACTATTACTGCGAACACAATATATGTCCCATGCGCTCGACACTGCCCGAGAAAGCCGACACCGTAATGGTTGACCGTGATGTGAGTTTCAAAACCATTTCGGAATTTTGCGACATTTCAATCGAACAACTCAGAGCATTGAACCCGCAGTACAGGCGAGACATTGTGAACGGAAGCAGCGAACCGTCGGCTATCAGCATGCCAACGGCAGCAGTGCTGTTGTTCATCGATAATCAACAAAAGATATATGCACAGTCGTCAAACGTCACTTTCTCTGACAATGCAGATTCGTACTCCTATACCGAACCGAGGCAGTATCAGTCACAGACGGCAAGCAACGGATATACGAGGAAATCGTACACCGAACCGCAACAAGGATATACCACAACGAGAAAATCATACTCGGGAAGCACCGGCAACTCATACGGCAAGGGTAGGAACAGTTACAGAAACAGTCGGGGAAAAATTACAAAGAACCGCTACTCGTCGGCAAAAGAACAAGGTAAAGCATCAAAGAAACACAGAAAAAACGGCAAAAGAGGCTCGAAAAACTCGACACGCCGCCGTCAAACAACACAGAGTGTTACCATACGACAAGGCGAAACTCTGTCCGGACTCGCTCGCAAACACGGAACAACCGTAAAAAAACTTCAGCAAATTAACGGAATAAAAGGCTCGAACATACGAGCCGGCAAGAAAATAAGGGTGAAATAAAAACCCGAAAATATAAAGGTGTGGACATGCAAAAGCCGGTGCATGTTCATACCTTATATTATATAGTTCATACCTTATATTATATATATGTACGATAGAAAAACAAAAACTTCACACTAACCGTCATAAGATAGAAACAGAAGATACTATGGAAGAGCAGGACAAGAAAGACATCACACGCGAAGAAGCGGAAGAGAAACTCGTGAACGATGCGTTCAGGAAACTGTTGGACAGTTACCTCGCATCGCGACACCGCAAGAAAGTGGATATAATCACCAAGGCATTCAACTTCGCAAAACAGGCACACAAAGGAGTTCGCCGACTGTCTGGCGAACCTTACATAATGCACCCCATTGCCGTGGCACACATAGCATGCGAGGAAATGGGACTCGGCTCAACGAGCATCTGCTCATCACTACTGCACGACGTGGTCGAAGATACAGACTACACGGTAGAGGATATTGAGAACATCTTCGGGAAAAAAATAGCACAAATCGTTGACGGTCTGACAAAAATATCCGGCGGAATATTCGGTGATCAAGCATCGGCACAGGCAGAGAATTTCAAGAAATTGCTGCTAACCATGAGCGACGACATCAGGGTTATACTGATAAAGATATGCGACCGCATGCACAACATGAGAACACTCGAAAGTCAGCCGGCAAACAAACAATACAAGATTGCAGGAGAAACACTGTACATATACGCACCACTCGCCAACCGACTGGGACTGAACAAGATAAAGACAGAACTCGAAAATCTCAGTTTTAAGTTCGAACATCCGGAAGAGTACCGGTATATAATGAACAAACTCCAAATGAGCAGCGTGAAACGAGACAAACTGTTCGAGAAATTCACGGCTCCGATAAGGGAGAAACTCATGGAAATGGGCATAAAGCATGAGATAAAGGCAAGAGTGAAAAGCCCATATTCCATCTGGAACAAAATGCAGACCAAACATGTGGCATTCGATGAAATATACGACATACTCGCAGTGCGTATAATATTCAGTCCGGACAAAAGAGAAAACGAAATAAACGAATGTTTCAACATATACGTTGCAATAAGCAAACTATACAAGGCGCACCCGGGACGACTGCGCGACTGGCTCAGCCACCCGAAAGCAAACGGATATCAGGCACTGCACGTCACACTGATGTCAAAAATGGGACAATGGATAGAGGTGCAGATAAGAAGCGACCGTATGAACGAAATTGCAGAGCAGGGATTTGCGGCGCACTGGAAATACAAAGACGGAGGAGGAGAATATACCGAAGACGAGAGCGAGTTAAACGATCTGTTGAGAACAATAAAAGAAATTCTCGATAACCCGCAACCGAATGCAATGGATTTCCTCGACGCGATTAAGATGAATCTATTCGCAACCGAAATATTCGTCTTCACTCCCAAAGGTGAGATAAAGACCATGCCGGCAGGATGTACCGCACTCGATTTCGCTTTTCAGATACACACTTTCCTCGGAAGTCACTGCATAGGGGCAAAGGTAAACCATAAATTAGTTCCGCTCAGCCATAAACTTCAAAGCGGAGACCAAGTAGAGATACTTACGAGCAACTCTCAACACGTTGACCCGCAGTGGATAAATTTTGTGGAAACGGCAAAGGCAAAGAACAAAATTCTTTCCATACTGCGACGCGAAGGGCGTGAGATACAGAAAAAAGGTGAGAAGGTATTGACAGAATTCCTGAAGAGATACGACATGGAACCTACTCTTTCGGTATTAGACAAACTATGCGAACTGCACGAGGTACAAAAACACGAAACACTATTCCAAGAACTCGGGAACAAGAAAATAATACTCGGCGAACAAGACATTGACGTTCTGCAAGGCAAGAAAAAAAAGCAGGGAAGCAGCGGCTGGAGGAGATATGTGCCGTTCCTCGGAAGCAAGGGGAAAACGGCTATGAAACAAGTGGAGGCCGGTAACAACGGCACACTGATTGTCGTGCCGAAGGACATGAACCGCAAGAAACCCATATTCGTAACCGACGAAAACATATCGCAGTATATCTTTAAAGATTGCTGCCACTCAATTCCAGGAGACGACATTCTCGGTTTCATCACAAGCGACAATCACATTGAGATACACAAACGCTCATGTCTCGTAGCATCGAAACTGAAATCAAGTTACGGCAACCGTATCCTCGATGCAAAATGGAAGATGCGTAAGGTGCTGTTCTTCGAGGCCGAAATAAAGATTAGAGGAATAGACCGTGTCGGAATACTTAACGATGTCACACAAGTACTGTCATCGCAGTTCGGCGTCAGCGTACGTAAAATCACCGCATGCTGTGAGGAAAGCATATTCGAAGGCAGGTTGGAACTTCGCGTACACGACCGCGAAGATGTACACACAATAATGAACAGACTGAAAAAGATTGACGGACTGAAAGAGGTCAGCGAGACTAATTAAACCGCTACATTTGAAATTAAAAGACTGTAAATAAGTCATCTGAAATAAAGTCAAAGGTTGAAAGCAAGTCTATTTAAATGAACATTGATTTGCTTTCAACCTTCAACTTTTTAACTTACAGGCAATCAATCTTACCAAGCCTTATATTTATACATCGAGAGCGTAACATTTGTGGTTTCCTCTTCTTCCTCTTCAAGATCCATCTCTGCGGGTTTTGCCAACGCTTCTCCGTTGTCACCATCAATAGAACCATTATTTATCGGACTGAATACCAATCCCTCCCCCATCAGTTCCGGGTATTCCACTACACCGATTTCCGGTGCAGTGTATGCTTTATTTTTCATATTATATCATTTTATGTTCATTATTCGGAAATGACTTTCATGCCATTTTTGATATAAAAGAATTGGCATTCCGTTATCTTGCATCACTTACTTTATATGTAGCGAAATCCGAATATTTCTTTTCTCCGATTGCAATCGTTTCTCTCCCCGAAGCATTCAGATATACGAATAGTACCATAAAAGAAACTATTACCATCTTAAAATAGTAATTGTTTTAATGATAATATTTTGTAATAATGTATGTATTTGTTTTTAAAGAATAATACCATGCCGGTAGTTACGTCAGGTAATCGAGTTGTCGTTTCAGTTCTTTCAAATCATCGCGCACACGGATAAGACGCTCAAGTGCCTGCGTACTGCTATCCACGTTTTTCTTGTTCTGTTGCAACATCTTTCTCGCCGCCGCAAGTTTGAACCCTCGCACTTTCACGAGATTATATATAAGGCGCAGTTGTTCGATTTCCTTGTCGGCATATTGGCGCACGCGGTTACCCGTGGTCTTCGGCTTAATCTGCGGGAACTCGGTTTCCCAATATCGCAACAAACTATCCGTGACACCGAACATCTCGGCCACTTCCTTAATCGAATAGTACAGTTTCTTGGGTTTCTCGTTCTTTAATGGCATTTTTTCTTAATTGCTATTTCTTTACATATCTCCGTCATACTGTTTTGCATGCAGGATATTTCCTGCAAATATACAAAATAATTTGCAATATGAAACGAATACCGCAAGATTTTTATTAATTTTGCACCCAAATTTCAGAAATAACAAACAGGATTTAAGTAAAATACAATTTATATGATGACAGCAAACGAAATCCGCGACTCGTTCAAGAAATTCTTCGAGTCGAAAGGTCACGCTATAGTTGCGTCGGCACCCATGGTGGTGAAAGACGACCCCACATTGATGTTCACCAACGCAGGCATGAACCAATGGAAAGACATTATCCTCGGAACACACGAGCCGGAACCGCGCCGCCGTGCCAACTCGCAGAAGTGCCTGCGCGTGAGCGGAAAGCACAACGATTTGGAGGAAGTCGGCCATGACACATACCACCACACCATGTTCGAGATGCTCGGCAACTGGTCGTTCGGCGATTATTTCAAAGAAGGTGCCATAGACATGGCATGGGAATATCTCGTAGAAGTGTTGCACCTAAACCCCGAAGACCTCTATGTAACGGTATTCGAAGGTTCGCCCGAAGAGAATATCCCTCGCGACGACGAGGCTGCCAGTTTCTGGAGCAAGCATCTCCCCGCCGACCATATCATCAACGGCAACAAGCACGACAACTTTTGGGAGATGGGCGACACCGGACCCTGCGGACCGTGTTCGGAAATACATCTCGACTCACGCACTGCCGATGAAAAGGCGAAAGTGCCCGGACACGAGCTCGTCAACAAAGACAACCCGCAGGTAATCGAGATTTGGAACCTCGTCTTCATGCAGTTCAACCGCAAGACAGACGGCTCGCTTGAGAAACTCGCCATGAACGTAATAGACACCGGAATGGGTTTCGAGCGTCTCGTGAGAGCATTACAGGGCAAGAACTCCAACTACGACACCGATGTATTCCTGCCCATGATACGCGAGATAGAGAAACTTACGGGAATAAAGTACGAGGGGGAGAATGCGGAAGATGACAGTCCGGCATCGGGCAAGGAATGCTCTGTGAAAAAATCGGACGCGGTTCAAACATCAACCTCATCCAACCAATCAACCGTTGCCATGCGTGTAATTGCCGACCACATACGTGCCGTGAGTTTCTCAATCGCCGACGGACAATTGCCCGGAAATGCGAAAGCAGGCTATGTGATACGCCGCATACTGCGCCGGGCGGTGCGTTACGCATACACTTTCCTCGGACAGAAAGAGGCGTTTCTCTTCAAACTCGTGCCGATGCTCGTACACGAGATGGGCGACGCATATCCGGAACTTAAAGCACAACGCGAACTCATAACTCGTGTCATAAAGGAAGAGGAAGACTCGTTCCTGCGAACTCTCGACAAGGGTATAAGCATGCTCAACAGCGCAATGGATGATATGAGGAGTGCCGGAAAAAGCGAACTCGACGGGGCGCAGGCTTTCAAATTGTTCGACACCTACGGTTTCCCACTCGATTTGACCGAACTGATATGCCGCGAGAATGGTTTCTCCGTAGATGCGAAACGTTTCGACGAAGATATGAAAAAGCAGAAAGAACGCGCAAGGAATGCCGCGGTCGTAGAGAACGGCGACTGGATTTCGGTGGGCGAAGCAGATGCCGGCATCGAACAGAAATTCGTAGGCTACGACTATACCGAACACGAATGCCGCATCATTCGCTACCGCAAGGTTACACAGAAGAAAAACTCTTTCTACGAACTTGTACTCGATAACACTCCTTTCTACGGAGAGATGGGCGGACAGGTGGGCGACCAAGGCGTTCTCGTGAGCGAAGAAGAAACGGTGCAGATAACAGACACCAAGCGCGAGAACAACCAGTCGGTACACATCGTCAAGGAACTGCCCAAAAACATTGAGGCAGCATTCATGGCATGCGTAGATACCGACAAGCGCGAAGCATGTGCAGCAAACCACAGTGCAACACACCTTCTCGACTACGCTCTAAAGAAGGTGTTGGGCGACCATGTGGAACAGAAAGGCTCGTTCGTTAGCCCCGACACACTGCGCTTCGACTTTTCGCACTTCCAGAAAACCACCGACGAGGAACTGCGACGGGTGGAACGCATGATCAACGACATGATACGCCAAAACATCGGTCTCGAGGAATTCCGCGACACTCCGATAGAAGAGGCACGCAAAATGGGTGCCGTTGCCCTCTTCGGAGAGAAATACGGCGATAAGGTAAGAGTGGTAAAATTCGGACCGAGCGTGGAGTTCTGTGGTGGAATTCACGCACGAGCCACGGGCAGCATAGGCATGTTCAAGATTATTGGCGAGGCAAGCGTGGCTGCGGGAATACGTCGCATAGAAGCCAAGACCGGTAAAGAATGCGAGGAGTTGATATATGGTCTTGAAGACGGCATGCGTGCACTAAAAGCAATGTTCAACAACGCCAAAGATCTCAAAGGCACCATACAGAAATATATTGGCGAACACGACGAACTGAAAAAGCAGGTGGACAAATTCGTTGCCGAAACCATAGAAAGATTGAAAGACAAACTCCTCGAGAGTCCGCGGGTCATCAACGGCGTAAAGGTGTATTCTTCCGTACTTCCCATAAAACCCGAGCAAGCCAAGGATCTTGTCTTCAAGGTACGCGCGGCAGAGCCTTCGCATTCGCTCTGCGTGGTGGGAAGTGTTTATGAAAACCGCCCGATGCTAAATGTCATGTTGAGCGAAGATCTCGTTAAGGAGAACGGCATGAACGCCGGACAATTGGTACGCGAGGCTGCCAAACTGATTCAAGGCGGCGGCGGCGGACAACCACACTTTGCATCGGCAGGAGGCAAGAACCCCGACGGCATCAGCGCGGCAGTGGACAAAGTAATTGAACTGGCTGCTCTTTAAACCCAAATCTGTCATTAGACCGCATTTGCTTAGATTTACTATTGCCATTACGCTTCCCGACTGCTTTAGCCCGCTTGCTGACATCTGCACAGCCATTACATCTCGACGTAGCCCGCTACGCCTTAGATGAAACGGCTGCACATCCGCTCAACAATCGAACAAAATCGGTTGAGGGTTCTAATGACAGATTTGGGTTAAAGGCATAATATAAAAGGCACGGGAAGCAATGATGATTTTGCTTCCCGTGCTTTTTTGTCATGCAATATGGCGTGTTCTGTAATTTATCATCGCTTTATACTCGTAAACAACCTGTCTGCCCGACAAAGTAAATTTACGAAATACACCATACATGTTTGTCTCCCCTACTTTTAATCTGCCAAGGTTGCCATAATCTTTGCCTCGAGTTCTTCGCAAAGTTCGGGATTGTCGGCGAGCAGTTTCTTTACGGCATCGCGCCCCTGACCCAGTTTTGCATTGTCGTAAGAGTACCACGAACCGCTCTTTTGCAGTATGCCGTAATCCACTCCGAGATCGACAATCTCTCCTACCTTGGAGATTCCGTTTCCGAAAGTTATCTCGAACTCCGCCTTGCGGAACGGAGGAGCCACCTTGTTCTTCACCACTTTCACCCGCACTTGGTTGCCAATCACCTCATCGCCATCCTTTATGCTGGTGACGCGACGTATGTCGAGACGCACCGAAGAGTAGAATTTCAGCGCGTTTCCTCCCGTAGTCGTCTCGGGACTGCCAAACGTTACGCCTATCTTCTCGCGCAGTTGGTTGATGAAAATACATGTGGTGTTTGTCTTGGCGATGGTACTCGTGAGTTTCCGCAGAGCCTGACTCATAAGTCGTGCCTGCAGTCCCACCACGTTGTCGCCCATACCTCCCTCAATCTCTTTCTTTGGTGTGAGAGCCGCAACCGAGTCTATCACAAGAATGTCTATGGCAGACGACGAGATGAGTTGGTCGGCAATCTGCAGTGCCTGCTCGCCATTGTCGGGTTGCGAAATCCACAAGTTGTCCACATCAACCCCCAGCCGCTGCGCATAGAAACGGTCGAACGCATGTTCGGCATCTATGAATGCCGCTATGCCTCCTTGTTTCTGCGCCTCGGCAATGGCATGAATGGCGAGTGTGGTCTTACCCGACGATTCAGGTCCGTATATCTCGATGACGCGCCCCCTCGGGTAACCTCCAACTCCGAGTGCGACATTCAGTCCGATGCTTCCCGTCGGAATAACCTCCACGTTCTCCACCTGTTCGTCTCCGAGTTTCATTATCGACCCTTTCCCGAAGTCTTTTTCTATCTTTGTCATTGCCGCCTGCAATGCTTTCATCTTCTCGTTTTGCGGATTCACGGCACCCGCTTCTTCTGCTTTCTTTGCCATATTGTCATTACATAAATATTGTTATCCTCCTTCCCTTTGAAATATTACAGTTCCAAATCTCCGTCAAACACCTCGTTCCAAGGCAGTCCTTGTTTGTTGAGTTGTTCCATGAACGGATCCGGGTCGAACTCCTCTACGTTCCACACTCCGGGCTTGCGCCATATTCCTTTCACGAACATCATTGCCCCAATCATAGCCGGTACGCCCGTGGTGTAACTCACGCCCTGCATTCCGGTCTCGTTGTATGCCGCTTGATGCGAGCAGTTGTTATACACATAGTATGTTCTTTCTTTTCCGTCTTTCATGCCTTTTATGCGGCAGCCTATAGATGTCTCGCCGTCGTAGTTCTCGCCAAGATCCTGCGGGTTGGGCAGCACCGCTTTCAAGAATTGCAACGGTACGATTTTCACGCGTGCCGTTTTCCCCGTTCCGTCTGCCAGCGGAGCCTCGTATTCTATCTCGTCTATGCGGCTCATTCCGAGGTTCTCGATAACGTCGAGATATGTGAGATACTGCTGTCCGAAAGTCATCCAGAAGCGTGCCGTTTTAATTGTCGGGTAATTCTTCACAAGCGACTCCAACTCCTCGTGGTGCATTAGGTATGATTCTCTCGGACCTATGTTGGGATAGTTGAGCGGCTTGTGTATGCTCAGCGGTTCGGTCTCTATCCATTCGCCGTCCTTGTAGTACAGTCCTTTCTGCGTTATCTCGCGAATGTTAATCTCCGGATTGAAATTCGTTGCGAATGCCTTATGATGGTTTCCTGCGTTGCAATCCACTATGTCCAGTTGTGTTATCTCATCGAAATGGTGCTTTGCGGCATACGCCGTGTATATCCCGCTTACTCCGGGGTCGAACCCGCAACCGAGTATCGCGCACAGCCCCGCCTGCTCGAAAAGTTCTTTGTATGCCCACTGCCACGAATATTCGAAATGCGCTTCGTCCTTCGGCTCATAGTTTGCTGTGTCGAGATAGTTGCAGCCACATGCCAGACATGCGTCCATTATTGTCAGGTCTTGGTACGGCAGTGCGAGGTTTATCACCAATTCGGGCTTGAAACCGTTGAACAAAGTCTTGAGTTGTTCCACATCGTCGGCATCCACCTGTGCCGTGGTCACGTTCAACGGTGCCGGTTTTGTTTCGAGGACATAATGCGTCTGCCCGTCTTTTTCCTGTTTATTCTCGATGTTCAGTCCTGAACGCGTTGCCAAATCCTCCACCAGTTTGTCGCATTTTTCCTTGCGTCGGCTGGCAATCATAAACTCGGTAAACACATCCGTGTTCTGCGCAATCTTGAAAGCAGCCACCGTGGCCACGCCTCCTGCGCCAATCATAAGTATTCTACTCATATCCTTTTCTTGTTTGTTTTCCGATAGTCCGGGTGCGGGAGGCATTCGGTGTGCCTGCCGTCGTCTATTTGCTGCAAAGTTATTATAATTCGTTGAAAATACAAAACAAAAGCATCTATTTTTGAATTGTGCCACGAATATTCTCTCCGCATCGTGCCGCTCCTGCCCGCACCGTCTGCATTTCTTTGTCACCCGTCACCCCGTAACAAGCCTTCCGTTATTCAATTTCGGCGGTTTTACTCACCAATTTCGCCGAAATAAGTCTGCAAATCAGGCGATTTTCCTTGGTAATCAATAACTGAAAAATGGATAAGAACAAACAGATTGGGGATAAAGCAAAGTCTGTCGTCATTTTATTAATCTTTTATAGAAATCTTCTTTGTAGGCATTACCAATACCTATTTCATGTTTCCCGATAAACACATCGTTGCTGTCGAACGATTCTATCTTATCTAAGTTCACAACATAGGACTTGTTGATACGGAAAAAGACAGACCGGGGTAAAAGTTCGTGTATGGTGCGCAGATACATTTTGGTAATGATGCGACGGTCTCCCGTTTGTATTATTACATAGTCTTTCAATCCCTCTATGAACAGTATGTCGTCATATCTGACCTTGTAATATCTACGCTCCGACTTTACAAAAAAGAAATCGACATCAGCCTCCACAGTTTCTTTCTCTGCATTTACGAGCAGGGTATGATAGTTACAAACCTTCTCCACGGCTTTATGGAAACGTTGTTCCTCTATGGGCTTGACGAGGTAGTCTGTGGCATTTACTTCGTAACTGTCCAACGCATATTCGGAATAGGCAGTGGTAAATACGACAAGTGTTTGCGACGGTATTTTGCGAGCAAAATCGATCCCGTTTGTTCCGGGCATTTCAATGTCGAGAAAAATCAAATCCACAGAATTACACCTCATGTACTCGGCCGCAGATTCTGCAGATTCAAAATTACCGACAAGTTCCAGTACGGGATTCTTGTACACGAGTCTTTCCAATCCTTCACGGGCAATGGGTTCATCATCGATGATGATACATTTTACGGGGTCACACATAAGTTTACGATATATTTATTTTCTTGTTCTGCAACAGACAACGTATATTTCTTTCCGAACAACAGTTCCAGTCTGCGTTTAACATTCTTCAACCCAAGCCCTCCGCAACCATTAGGTTTGCGACCCTCTGTCTTGGTGTTCTCACATCGGAAATACAATCGGTTCCCGGAAACGGAAAACATGATATGTATGTTTGCACTCCCTTTGACATTCGCACTATGTTTAACCGCATTTTCAACAAAAGGGATAAACAGTAACGGATACATGGAAATACTTTCCACTATGCCGTCCGTGCAAATCTCATAATTAAGACTTTCGCGACGAGTACTTTCCAATTCGAGATAATTGCGCAAAAAAGAGATTTCATTCCTCATCAAAACTTTTTCTTGCGATGATTCGTACAACTGATATTTCAACAAACCTCCAAGTCGTAAAAGGATGCCATGCGCCAACTGCGGTTCTTGTTCTGCTTTTATGTTGGCGTTGTTGAGCGTATTGAAAAGAAAATGCGGATTTATCTGGTTTTTTAATTGTTGCAATTCTGCTTCCGCCATCGTCTTTTCTTGTTCGGCCATTAGACGACTGTTTTCCATCCAATTTCGGAATAGCGGAAAAACGGAAATAGACAAGATGATCAACCCCAATGACAGCATATTTCCTGCAATGTTAAGAAAAAGTGGTATAAGTCCTTGATTTTCGGAAATATCATACAATATGTTTTGTGCGGAAATAATGACCATCATAAATAAAACAACGCACAAACTCATGGAAATGACATAACCGAAAAGTTTATTCCGCAACAGAAAAAGTGGAACAAGCAGACGGTTGTTGATATATACTGCAATGGCAAAAACGCCTAAATATATCAACCATTCATAAAGCCTCGCATTTGCAAATCTACTGCATACATTGTCGTTGTTATAGACCATCTCCACTGTCAAAACCACAATGACACAGAGCAATAACAAGTATCCGGTCTTCCGAAAACCTCCTGTTTCGATTTTTATTCCAATCGTTTTGTTTATCTCTTTCAACAATGTCATTTCTTTATTTACATTTAATAATTAGAACTTTGTCAGAAAATCAATCGTAAAATTTATAGTCTTATAAATAGGAATTCCTAAACTTTTCGATGAGTAATATATCCCTTTTCCTAATTCATTATAGTATTAAAAGTTTTCTGACTTTTCGAGATGGCGGAAATACGCTTATTCGTTTTCGGAGGATCACCGTTGTCAGTCAAGATACATACAAGCATATCGGTATGTACTTCAATCCCAATCTTAATTTTTGTCTGTCCGTTTTTTGACAAATCAGACAAATATTCCTCCATGAACGATAACAATGTCAATGGAGGAATGAAACATATACGTGTGTCACGTTGACAAGATATTGAAAATTCAGCGATAGTATCATGTTCTTTCTCCAACTCTAGATAGTCGGTTAGAAACCTTATTTCAGAATTTAACAGCACTAACATATCGTTGCATTCATATAAACGATAGCGTATTATTCGGCTCAATGTCAATAGTTGTGGAGACACTTTTGCCGGGGCAGTCATACAGAGTGCTGTGATATTACTCAGTTTATCCAAAAGATATTTTGTGCCGATATTGCTCTTCAATCTCTCTAAATCAGTGGTTATCTTCCGGGTTTCGAGTTGTTCCATTTTCTCTGTGGCATGAATCCAATGTTTATAGAAGATGATTACGGTAATGCTCGTTACCGACAATGTCAATACCGAGAAATCGGAAAAAAAATCAATAACCTTATTACGTCCGTCGAGAAAAAAGGAATATGAATGGAGAGGTATTTTATACTCAACATGAACGTAATACTCCGAAACGATGTCTGCTGTTACTACTGCGAAAATTGCAGCAAGAAGACTAAAAGTGTATTGTACATACTTTCCCGTCAACAACAGTCTTGGAAAGAAAAAAAACATGTTAAGATATATCATTGACAGATAAACCGCCATATATGCAAATATAATACCGCAAATATACACGTCCCGAATTTGTTCTCCATAGGTAATGAAGACATGGTTTGCAGAGATGACGCCTACGGAAACGACAAGTACGAAATGGCGACTCCATTTGTATCTCTTCTCCATAAGGAAATCATACAATATACTTTGTTTCTTTTTCTCTTGCATACATATATACTGTCACTCTTTTCCCAAATCTTCCATTATCTCAAAGCACAATACATCTACATTTTTTGCATCAGTGTGCAGAAAAGAAACATTGGAAAGGATAATGACTCCATTCTTTTTATTTATATCAAATACCATAGAGGAAGAAAAACCACCCGTACCGCCATTATGCCAGTACAATTCATTTTCGTTGTTTGTTTTTACGATATGCCACCCAAGTGCCATGCTTAGTTTGTCGTTTACCTTGAAAGTAGGTTTTCTTGTAATTGCAAGTTCTTTGTTATCCATATCGAATTGGGCTTCCAAGAAACATGCCAAATCATTTGCAGAAGAAAGGATACCGCCTGAGCCTAAAAATACATCCGAGTCCCATATCCAGTTACCCACAGGAACGCCTGTACGGCTTATTCCATAGACAAGACCGTTTTCCACCAACCTTGCGTCCGTATATGAATTGTTCATTTTATACTTTCTGAAAATTTTACCGGAAATGAGTTCTGCGAAACCGCATTTTTCCATACGGCATAGCGTGTAGCCCAGCAAACCGGTTCCAAAATTTGAATATAGATATTCCGGCTTATTCGGGTTGCAACACAATTGCAACTGATTTCTGAGATAATGTTCTAATTCGGAATAACCATATCTTTGGAAAGGATTTTTCCACTCCGCTTTCGTACTGTCTGCCAAAAACTCAGAAATATCCAAATTCGCAGGATATTCTTCCATTCCGGATGTATGATTTGACAAACTTCCAAAAGTTATTCGAACATTATCCTTAAAAGGGTAAGGGTAAAACTTGTTTATGTCGTCTGTCATTTTTATTTTTCTTTCAAGTATTGCATCGGCAAGCAATGTTGCCGTAAAGATTTTCGAGATTGAGCCGATTTCGAAAACCTTATCTTTATTCTCGGTATTTCTAATCGTATCATTTTGCTTTATTATCCCATAAAAGCGAGATTTCCCATTTTCTATGAACGCGATGGACATCTGGGTTCCATTGGGAAAACTCTTTGTTTTTTCAAATATCTTATGAATCTGATTTTCTTTCAAATCAGTTAATTCATTTACGACATCTTGCGAAAACGTCACTCCATGTCCGAACAGGCTTATCAACAGGAATAATGTGAACTTTGTTGTCATATAATCTTATAATATGTTAAACGTTATGTTTGGGCATTTATTGTAGTCCGTATCGTATGCCTATTGAGAAATAGGGGGATACACCGAAATGCGGATAATCGTCTTTGCTACTGAAAAAAGCTTTCAATGTCCGCGAACGGAAATAAGTTTCTCTTGATGCTACAATTCCTCCGACAATAGGGATAAAAAAGTTTTTCCCTATTTTAAACTCTGGTTGAATACCAATATAACCATATTGCATCACAAAATATTTATTATTTCCGTTTTCTCCTACTGCAGCCATTAGTCCTTTGGATTCTGCAAGTATCCCCAATTTGAAATTCTTGCTAAATTGTGTACCGATTTCTGCTTTGAATGTATTATACATGGATAATTTAAATTTGTACTTTCCCTCTATTTTCCAATCCATATATAAAGAAGGAAATATCATCGGATAGCCAAGTGCATTATTCAACGCAACACCGGCTCCCCAATCAAAATTCTTGTTTACATGTCTGATAAATAAGACACCTCCTTGTCCGAGAAACGAACTGCCTGAGACTTTATTCAAATCGGCAGTGTATATCCCGGCTCCCAAAATGGCAAGTACAGACCATTTCTCATTAAGTGGGCGCATATGCATCATTCCCAATTGGGCATTCATAAGTTCTTTCACTGTAAAATATCGTGGCATTTCTTTATTATTCATAGAAGCGTATGTACCATCCAAAGTAACAATCCAAGCCGTCAACTTGCCATTTCTATCTTCTTTTACAGATAAGGGAAGTTTCACCGAACCTTCGAAAGTATGCAAATCCCCTTTTCCACCAATTCTATTACCTTTTTCATCTTTGTATGCAGATGCAGAAATATATTCCGACTTTAATTGAATTTGAGCAGATATATTCACTCCTCCCGATAGGAGGAACAATATAAAAACACATACTATAATTATTCTTTGCTCCATAACGGTATTTATTTTGACGCAAAGATATAGTATAAAATAACATGGGGCGGGGAAAAATAGACAAACAGCAGGTTTTCAACATACGAAACGATATTGTCAGATTCCATTTACAGTAATTTGCCATCCCATCAAATACATTGATAAAATCATCTTATGTTGTGGAATATGGATATGATTACGGTATCTGCAAATATAATTTAATCAAAATTACATCGGTTTATTATAATAATATATCACATATATAATAATGTGTACTTTTATTCGTTATTTAAAAAGAGACAGTATTCATGCAGATATTGAAAGAACATAAGAAAAAACGTGTTCTAAATTGTTGCTCACTGTCACTCATAAATAAGGGATTTGTAAAAAACGTTGCAAGGAAGACATCCATAAAAACAAATCCCGACATAGTAAGATAAGAAAATCTTCAATATATAATTATAAAAACGGAGAAATTACTTTTCTTAATTGCATTTATCAGAATTTCTTATATGAAACAGGAAAACGAAGAAATAAACAAATGGATAGAACTTTACTCTGGTTCTTTGCTGAACAGAGCCTTGTCGATGGTGGCAGATAAAAATGATGCAATGGACTTGGTACAGGATACTTTTATGTCCGCTTCATCTTCCTATAATAATTTTAAGAGACAATGTACACCGTTGTCTTGGTTGCATAATATCTTGAAAAATAAAATATCCGACTTCTACCGAATACAATATCGCAATCCGGAAGTTGTCAGTATGTCGTTGTTCTTTGATTCATCGGGATCGTGGACAGACAATTCCGTACTTAACGAATGGCCTCAGAATTCAGATAATCCGGAAGCAGACAGTACGCTATTAGACACTTTGGACAGATGTATAGAACATCTTCCAAATCAATGGAGGATTACAGTAAAACGATATTACATTGAACAAAAAAAAGCCGACAAGGTTTGTCATGAATTAGGCATAGCCTCGACAAATCTTTGGAAAATACTTCAGCGCAGTCGCATGCAGTTAAGAAAATGTATTGAATTAAATTGGTTTGACACGTTATGAAAGCATTGTTCGGAAAATTGATCCATCTCCTTATCATGCCGTGCAGTCGTGTGCCATTGTTGATTGAACAACGAAATGCCGGTAAGCTTCCTCTTATTGCAAGGATGCGCCTTAATGCACACCTGTTAGTTTGTAAATGGTGTGCTGCTTATGTGGAAAAAGTTGAGCGAATAGATAAGTTGCTAACAAAAAAATATGAAGAAGAAAAATCTTTTGAAGACACTGAAATACAATCTTTTAAAGATAACATCAAAAAAAAATAAACTCATAATCTCATTCTGCTTGTCATGATTTTCTGATTTTTCCGACTATATAAGCGGAAAGCCTTCTGTGGCTTCTAATAATTAACAGGAAATCAGAGTAACTAAAGAAAAGATTGACAAGATGAATGCAGGAAAACAATCATTTCCTTTTGGAGGAACAATTCAAATTGGGAATTATATAACCCTTTTAGGATTTGCCGCCATTCTTATTTGTATTGGAGTATTTAAGTTTACTCAAACGGATGCAGCAGCCATTAAGCCCTTTACAGAATATAATCTTCTCTTTTGGGGAATATATGAGACATTGGGGATACAAACTATTTCTTATTTTACCGGAATAGTAGAAATCTTAATGGCTTTTTTGATTCTTCTGTCAATCAAATATCATTTCCAAAAACAACATACTCTATTAGGAGTAATATCTATATTATTCGCAACACTCGGTCTTTTATTTTCCACTATATATATGTGGCTGATAAAAGAGGGGGTAATTACAACAGATTTATTTATTCTTAAAAATATCGGATATATCGGTTTCGGTATAGTAATGTTTCGCATACTTCAAAATAAAAACATTCCTTTAATTTTGAGAAACAATAAAGAAAACATGTGTTTAAATACGTATGTTTTGAAATATAGGACATGGGGAATATGAGATAAATATAATGGAAATAGATGAAAAATAGACTCTATTAATTATTAATTTAAAAAAAACAGAAAATGAAAAAGAATCTTTTAAAAGCCGGTTTTCCGGTAATTGCTTTGGTGGCGACATCTGTGTTGTTTTCTTGTAGTAAGAATGAAGACATGGGGAATCCCATGAATAACGACACACGTACTTTTATGATTGAGAATATCGTTACTCCAAAGTTGTTTGTGGAGAGCGGTACATTCAAAGGGGTTGGAAGCAAAGAGATAAATCTTCCTATTATTTTACCCGGACAAAGTATTGATTTTAAGTTTAGTGCCGGTAAAAATCAAGCATTGATGTTTGTCACCATGTATGGCAAATCCAAAGATTGGTTTTTTGCATCAGAACAACCCGGCATAAAACTTTTCGACAAGCAAGGGAAGGCTATTACAGGAGATGTTTCTTCGCAAGTAAAATTATGGGATAACGGAACAATAAACGATAAGACCGGTTCACCGGAATCTAACCCTATTAAGGAAGTTAATGGTGTGGATGCTTCCAAACTTATGCAATTGACATTGGCATACGAAGAATCTACTTCAGAGTTTACGCTTACTCTCAAAAACATTTCTGCCGGAACAAAAAATGAGACTCCTTTTTCTCCCGGTGTATGGGCGGTTTCTACATTTGACGGAAGCAAACTTCTTGCAGAAAAGCCATTCTTTTCTCCCGGAGAAAAAAGCAATCCGGAAATCAGCGACATAGCACAGAAAGGAAATGTGGACAAATTGAAAGCAAAAGTTGAAGCCAACACGGGTATAATCACGGGAATATCTCCTGTACTTCTCGTAGTATATCAAGGTGCGAAAAATCCTGTTTATGAACTGAACAAAAAAGATCCCGGATTAGGACTGAAAGAACTTTCACAGAAAGGAAATACAAGTAAGCTGAAAGAAAGTCTGAAAAAGATGAAAGGAGTTAAGGAGGTTTATATAGTAGGAAACTCTCCGATTGGTCCCGGTAAAAAAGAGATGGTACGATATAAGGCAGAAGAAGGCGATTTGTTGGCTTATGTTTCCATGTTCGGCTTTTCAAACGACTGGTTTTATGCCAATGAGAAACCCGTTTCAGCATTGTCAAAAGGCAATATAACGAAAAGTACCGGTTTGTTTGATTCGGGAACCGGTGTGGATCAATTTCCCGGAGCAGGAAACAGACAAGCGCTTTTTGGAGGAATGCCACAGGCAGAAGATAAGCCTATTACCAAAGTTGGCAACACATTTCCGGTACCTTCTGTTGAGAATGTGTTGAGAATAACGATAAAATAAGAGGAGGTTTCCTCGAAAAAACAAGCGGATTGGGCATATTTCGTCTTTGCCCGATCCGCTTTTGTTTTATTCCTCCTATTGTATATTGAACTGAATAATATAATACCATATCCAACCATCGAAGAAACGGGATAAAGGCATGAGACAATTAAAGAAACATTTTAAAATCCACAAATAATTTAACGCGAGTTATACGAACTCAAAACAACAGACGAACTATGTACATATAATTATTTGTACATAGATACACGGTTTCTTCGGAGAGTAGAAATATACAGTCCGTGAGTCCGGCAGGTTTAGTACTAATTTATCGAAATGCCCATGCGTGAATGTTCCACACACTGTGTTTTTCATCTTTTAACCCAAATCGGTCATTAGACCGCATTTGCTTAGATTTGCCATTGCCGTTACGTTTCCCAACTACTTTAGCCCGCTTGCTGACATCTGCGCAGCCATTACATCTCGACGCAGCCCGCTACGCCTTCGATGAAACGGCTGCACATCTGCCCAACAATCGAACAAAAGCGGTTGAGGGTTCTAATGACCGATTTGGGTTTAATTGGCAGTTTCCACGGAACGAAGATGTTTATCAGTCCAATTCCGTCCCCTTTATTCCGAGTGCGCTCATCAACGAGTAACCCAGTATTTCTTGTCGGAAATTTCCGCCGGGCATCGGCTGCATGGCAAAAAGCGTGATGCGCTTATCGTCGCCGATGGCGGTAAGAGCACGTCTCAGGCTGTCGTAAATATCGCTTCGCTCACAGTCAGGTATCACCATGATGCGTTTTACTTCTTTCCTTCCTGCGGCAATCTGCACCATCTCAAGCATCATGTCGTCCTTGTTCGAAAAGTCCGGCACTTCCACTGCCGTCATGACAAACTCTCCGAGATTGTCGTTGAATGCCTTTCCGTTGATTTCGTCATCATAATCGGCAGGCAAAAAATTCTCCATGACTTTCTTTCCCACATCGTGCAACAAAACGATTTGCGTCTCGCCATTTCCCTCACGCACTCCGCCGTCGAGTGCAATGCAGTCTATCCACCTTGCAAGGTCGGCTTGCGGCACGCGTCTCATCAGCATACGTTCGAAATTTACTATGAGATCGAAAGCCACTCTGTCAACATAGTCTGCATCTACTATGATTACGTTCTCGCTCCATTTTTCACTTCTCAATTCTTCATTCATAGATGCAAAGTTAGTTTTTTTGTCACAAATGGCAAAATATTAAAGTGTATTTCGTAACTTTGCAGAAACATTACTTGCCCTAACAGATATTAACATGAAAATGAACTCATTCGTAAAACATAATTTCAAACGCGCGGTGACGGTGGCAGCGATGCTTGCCGCGGTGATGTTTGCGGCAGCGCAGCCGGGACAGTTGAAGGCTTTCAGAGGCGAGGTAAAAGACGGGTACGACTTTTGGCTGTATGTTCCGGGCGATTATTCTGAAACACTCGATGAAACTCCGGTACTCATATTTCTGCATGGAGCGAGCCTATGCGGCAGCGACATGAACCGCTCGCGACGCTATGGTCCGCTGCACGCGCTGAAAATGGGGCGCGACATACGAGCCATGATCATCACTCCGCAGAACCCCGGGGGAGCGTGGAAGCCGCATAAGATAAATAATGTTCTTGAGTGGGTGGAGGACAATTTCCCGATGGACAACAACCGGGTGTATGTCCTCGGAATGAGTCTCGGCGGCTATGGCACAATGGATTTCTGCGGTACATAC
The DNA here is from genome assembly GCF_003932845.1 of Prevotella sp. OH937_COT-195. Classification (GTDB taxonomy): domain Bacteria; phylum Bacteroidota; class Bacteroidia; order Bacteroidales; family Bacteroidaceae; genus Prevotella. Next base: position 17,312 of record NZ_RQZH01000002.1, on the reverse strand, counting down.
CCCGAGAAGGTCGCTGCGGGAATGGCATTATGCGGCGGTTGCTCGCTGAAAGACGTGCAGGGATTAGGCGACCTGCCGTTCTGGATAATACACGGAACGGGCGACCGCGCAGTGGGAATTGAGCAATCCAAACACGTGGTGCGGGCATTGCAACAATCCGGCAATGACAACATGCTGCGGTTCGATTGGTTAACCGGAGCCAGCCACGGAGCACTCGCACGCATCTTCTACCTCGAGAAAACATATCAATGGCTGTTCTCACACAGCATGTTGGATAAAAGACGACATGCAAACATGGCTGTCGACATATCAAATGCCGACCTGAAAAACGCTTACCGCAACATGAACCGAGATCAAATATTGTACGAGGAAGTGTATGAGATAATATATTAAATGTTCAAAATTAATTGATAATTTTCCGGAGCATACATGTTTGTTTAAAACTAAACATTGTACCTTTGCAAATTGTTTGACAATTAACATTGTATGGAAATGACAACATTATCATTGGTCATCGTCATTGTTTTCATTACGAGCTATTTCTTCATCGCCATCGAAAGCGTGACGAGAGTGAACAAAGCAGCGGTGGCATTGCTGATGTTCGTGGCATGCTGGACTCTTTTTATGATAGATCCTTCGCAGTATCTGCCTGCCGCGGCGGGCGAAAGTATAGGCAATATGGTGGGCAGCGAGATGGAACGACACTTGGGAAGTACATCTACGACACTGTTTTTCCTCATGGGAGCGATGACGATAGTTGAACTGGTTGACCAAAACGGGGGATTCAATTTCGTGCGTGACTGGGTAAAGACACGTCATAAGAGGATACTTCTGTGGCGCGTTGCATTCCTAACGTTTTTGCTATCGGCCATTCTCGACAACCTCACCACGAGCATAGTAATGATAATGATTCTGCGTAAACTTATTCCAGAACAGAACGACCGCTTCAAATATGCGGCACTCGTCATTATAGCCGCCAATTCCGGAGGGGCTTTCTCTCCCATCGGCGACGTTACTACCATAATGCTGTGGAACAAAGGCGTGATAACCGCCGCGGGTGTAATGACGGAATTGTTGTTGCCGTCGCTCGTGTCAATGGTGGTACCTGCATACATCATATCGCTCTCGCTGAAAGGTACTATGGACATTTCTGAAATACGGAAAGATAATACCGATGACGAAGATCTTACCACCGGACAGCGCAAAGCGGTTTTCTACATCGGTGTGGGAGGACTTGTTTTCGTACCGATATTCAAGATTCTGACACATCTTCCGCCGTTCGTGGGCATACTTCTTGTACTCGGACTGCTGTGGACCATTACCGAGATATTCTACCGAAAACTGCCGGAAACGAACAACAACCGGAAAGGAACGATGAAGCGCGTCATAACAATGCTGAAACGTATAGACATGTCAACGATTCTTTTCTTTCTCGGAATACTCATGTCGGTGGCATGTCTTGAAACAATCGGGGTGCTGACGCAAATGGGACACGGACTGAACGACACCTTCAACAGCAATCACTATGCCGTTACGGGCATCATCGGCGTACTGTCGTCCATCGTAGATAACGTGCCGTTGGTGGCAGGTTGCATGGGCATGTATCCCGTAGAGGCTGCCGGCAACATGGCTGTCGATGGCATCTTCTGGCAACTTTTGGCCTACTGTGCCGGTGTGGGCGGTTCGATACTCATCGTGGGCAGTGCCGCAGGTGTTGTGGTAATGGGATTGGAAAAAATATCGTTCGGCTGGTACATGAAACATATATCTTGGATTGCCTTTGCCGGTTATATCGCCGGAATGTTGTGTTATCGGGCAGAACATTTATTGTTATTCTGACGTATTGCTCCACCTCTTGCCCTGTCCTGATAATTCGAAATGGTTACATTGCAATCCTTATGCAGGATAAATCGTATCGGTCAACAAACAATTAAACCCAAATCTGTCATTAAACCGCATTTTCTTAGATTTGCCATTGCCGTTACGCTTCCCAACTGCTTTAGCCCGCTTGCTGACATCTGCGAAGCCATTACATCTCGACGCAGCCCGCTACGCCTTCGATGAAACGGATGCACATCTGCTCAACAATCGAACAAAAGCGGTTGAGGGTTCTAATGACCGATTTGGGTTAAATTTATTCTTTATTGGAAATATGCCGCCGAAAGATATAAGTTTCTCGAATTTTATTTGTACTTTTGCCATGCATGTGTGAGATTTATTTGACTTCTTATTGCAGCACTAAGTTAAGTAAGATTTCCCACATGGCAAAATTCCGGGCGACTCACTGTTGCTCGGGAAATTGTAAAAACATTTAAATCAAAGTGTTGCGGAATTAAGGATAACAATGAAACCAACTTTATTACTCCTCGCGGCAGGAATGGGAAGCCGATACGGCGGACTGAAACAACTTGACGGTCTCGGCCCGAACGGCGAGACAATAATGGACTACAGCATATACGATGCCATCAAAGCCGGCTTCGGCAAGATAGTATTCGTAATCCGCAAGGACTTCGAACAGGAGTTCCGCGACAAGGTGCTGAGCAAGTACGAAGGACACATCCCCGCCGAATTGGTTTTCCAGAGCCTCGACTCATTGCCCGAAGGATTCTGCGTACCGGAAGGACGCGAGAAACCATGGGGGACAAACCATGCCATACTGATGGGCAAAAACGTAATCGACGAGCCGTTTTGCGTAATAAACTGCGACGACTTTTACAATCGCGATGCATTCATGGTAATGGGGCGTTTCCTAAGCAACCTTCCCGAGGGAGCAAAGAACGACTATGCCATGGTGGGGTTCCGCGTAGGCAATACCTTGTCGGAAAACGGCACGGTGGCACGCGGAGTATGTTCGAAAGACGACAACGGCAACCTCGCCACGGTAGTGGAACGCACCGAGATAAAACGCATAGACGGTGCAGTAAAATATAAAGACGAACAGGGTGAATGGGTATCCATAGACGACAACACACCGGTATCGATGAACATGTGGGGCTTCACGCCGGACTATTTCGAATATAGCGAGGTATGTTTCAAGGAGTTTCTCGGCGACAAGAATAACATGGAGAACCTGAAATCGGAGTTTTTCATACCGATGATGGTAAACAAACTAATAGTGGAAGGTACTGCATCGGTACGCGTACTCGACACCACGTCCAAATGGTTCGGGGTTACCTATGCCGCCGACCGCCAAGGAACGGTTGACCGCATAGACGCACTCATAAAAGAAGGGGTATATCCCAATAAGTTGTTCTGATGTTCCCATGTCCCCACGGGAACAACAACATCATTACAACAATGTCAATGCAGTAGGTAGCCTATAATTTAAGCAACGTCGTATATTGCTGTCATAAACGGAAGCGGAACAACGAGAAGTTCACGCTTCCGTATGCTCTGTGCTGCGAAAAATGGCGATTGGAGGAGAAATCATGCTTCTCTCCATGCTCAAAAACGAATATTCCGCCATCGTTCAACAAACCGCTCTCCATCACTATTTCGGGAATGTCGGCCAATCGTTCCAACGAATACGGCGGGTCTGCAAAAATCAAGTCGAATTTCTGCCGGCACGATTTGACAAATCGGAACACGTCGCCGCGGATTGCTATGCAGTTCTCGTCGCCTATTTTCTTCAAACACTGCTTAATGAAAGCATGATGTTCCCTGTCTGCCTCCACGCTGACCACTTGAGCGCATCCCCTCGACAGCAGTTCGAGCGAGATGCTTCCCGTACCCGAGAAGAGGTCGAGAGCCACAGCCCCTTCAAAATCTATAATTCCCGTTAGCACATTAAAGATATTCTCTTTGGCAAAATCTGTTGTCGGTCTTGCCTTGAAAGAGCGTGGAATATCAAAATGTCGCCCTTTATATTTTCCTGTAATTACACGCAAAGCGGATTGAGTTATATTTTTATATTAAAACATTAATCGTGAAACAAAACACCGGTTTCCTCCTTATCTCTATCGGTCATTACCAATCCCCGGTTGCCAACAATTCATCGTCTTACCCTCTTCCTTTCAGGTAAAGTGTCATAAGGTCGTACGGCAAACCCTCAATCTGAGTTATCGGTGCACGGTTGAAATCGCCCGAGAGGTTAATCCTATAAACATTCTTCAGGAATTTTCGCAGTTGTTCCATCATCTCTTCCCTCTCCGGTATGTCTCCCACAAGGTGTAGTTCGTCTCGCCCTTGGTTAAGTGCCAGTTGCTGCCATACCGCCAGAATGAAGAATACACTGTCGTGCGAGTTTGTCCCGTCAAAGGTATTAACAAAACGGAAACGGTTCTCCGAGAAACTGAACAGCGACAGTTGCTTGTCATAGAAGTAAGCATACAGTTTGCGTTGCATTCCGGCATAACTGCGTTGGTGCATATAGTTCCACACCGGCTGGCATACGGGGCACCACTTGGCATCGGCAAAATGGTCATCGACAACCGTCTTCAAATCCTTGTTGAGTGCGAAAAGTGCCACGGAATCGAGTTGTGTAAGAACCGAAGACATTGTAATGTCATTCTCATGCTCAAGAATGGCATGGTTGAAAATCATCGTCTTTTCCTTTATACGAAAATGTTCTATGGGTACAATTATCACCGGTGTACTCACCATTACCAATGCCTTTGTCCACCCTTTTTGCAGCAACGGTTCGTTAACAAACGCCTCTCGCAGGTTTGCCGCCGTTGATATTCCGTTCTTTACCGGATATTGCACATACGTTATCTGTCCTGCCTCGTCTGTATCGGGAACCGAGAACGACATCGTGTTGCGGCTCACGCGTATTGTAAGCCTCGGGCTTTTCGTCGTCTTCTCTGTTTTTTCTGCATTCTCGGCAACTTTTCCCTCATTTATATCATGTTCTTCAACCATCACTATTTAAACATTTATTGATGTATAATCACTGTTCACAGAACTATTCCCAATTACCTTTATTGTCATTAGGTTGTGTCAGGTCGCCTATTTTCAGCCCCGGGTATCGTGCCTCTGCATCGGCGCGTTCCACCTGTGCCGCAATCTCGTGGACATCGAGTCCTGCGAGATATTCGTCATAACGTGCCCCGCACTCCATTATGGGCACAATTCGTCCCGACTGCATTTTCACCATGCCCACTACCGTTTGGAAACGCCTTCCGTTGCCGCCGGGTATCATCTGTCGCCCTTCTTTCAGCAGTTTCAGAGTCACCAACGTGTCAAGATTGGCAGTATAACACCCCGCCGCCCTGCGGTAGTTCTCCTCGGCGGCACGTATCTCCGCCAGTCGTTGCTTCACTTCACGTTCCCGTTCCTCCATCTTTTTGGCAAAAGACAAGGGACGGCTCACGCTCCACACCACTGCCACGCCGAGCATGATAGCCACTGCGGCAAGCGCGAAATTATTATTTATGAGGGCATGCCTTTTTCCCATTTATTTATTACTTTTGCAGTCGTGTGATGCAAAATTACGCAAATAATTTGATTTGGCAACGTTTTATATCTAAAAACTGATGATAAAGGATATTTTCACAGACGAGACATGCCGTGCTTTCGGCTTCACCCCGACGGCGGAACAGGCTGCCGCAATCGATGTGTTCGGCAACTTCGCCACATGTCGCGACAGCCATAGCGCGATGATACTGCGCGGTTCGGCGGGCACGGGCAAGACCACTCTCGCCGGTGCCGTGGTGAGAGCATTGATAAGTTTGCGGCAGAAAGTTGTGCTCATGGCACCAACCGGACGTGCCGCCAAAGTATTCTCGCTCAACGCCGGCTGTGAGGCATATACCATTCATCGCCGCATATACCGCCAAAAAACATATACGGGCGAGGATACCGGTTTCTCGCTCAATTTCAACAAACATCGCAACGCACTTTTCATTGTCGATGAGGCTTCGATGATTCCCTCTGGAAACGGTTCTTCGGGCATATTCGGAAGCGGACGATTGCTCGACGATCTCATGCAGCATGTATATGGAGGAGAGCAATGCCGGTTGATGCTAATCGGCGACAAAGCGCAGTTGCCGCCCGTTGGCGAGACCGAATCACCGGCACTATCGCCGCAGGTAATCGAAGAATACGGCATGAGAGTGTTCCTTGCCGACTTGAACGAGGTGGTACGACAGAGTGCCGAGTCCGGAATATTGTGGAATGCAACGGCGATACGCAATATGATAACACACGACGAGATGACACAACTGCCGCGCATAACATTGGGGATTTTCCCCGACATTCACCGCGTTCCGGGCAACGAACTAATAGAGCAACTCGGAACTTCGTATTCCACGGTGGGAATCGATGAAACGATGGTGGTGGTGAGGAGCAACAAAAAGGCGAACATATATAACAACGGCATCCGCACCATGATACTCGGACGGGAGGAGCCGCTAACATCGGGAGACTTGCTGATGGTTGTAAAGAACAACTATCATTGGACGGAATCAAAGGAGACCGAAAACGACGACGGGCATAACATGACTTTCCTTGCCAACGGAGACCGCATGATGGTAAACAGGGTTCGCAACATACGGGAACTTTATGGATTTACCTTTGCCGACGCACAGATGGTTTTCCCCGATTACGACGACTACGAGATAGAAGCCACCGTACTGCTCGACACGTTGCAGGCAGAAGCACCGGCACTGACACGCGAGCAGAGCGAATCTCTATTTAATGCCGTTATGGACGACTATGCCGATGTTCCGCTGAAGAGCGAGCGACTGAAACGTGTGCGCGAAGACCGTTTTTTCAATGCCTTACAAATAAAATATGCATATTCCGTGACATGCCACAAAGCGCAGGGCGGACAATGGGGGCATGTATATATCGACCAAGGATACATGACCGATGACATGCTGTCGCCGGAATATATACACTGGTTATATACCGCTTTCACACGAGCCACCGAACAACTTTTCCTCGTCAACTGGCCCAAGGAACAGGAAACGACATCTCTTGATTGAATTAAAATAAAACGTATTTGACTTGTCTTACAGGCTTATTTTAAGTAATGTAAATGATTATCCGCAATCGTACCACAAAAAAATGGTTTGCCCTGACGGGTGGGTCAATTTTTATATCATCTTACAAAATATTTGAAAAATTATTTGACGGTTATAATCAAAATGATTACCTTTACAGAGCGTTTATAAAATAGTAGTAATATGAAGTTATTTGAGTTCAATAAGTATTTTCCCGACGAAGCGGCCTGCAGGCGGGCTTTCAGGGAAATGAGAGACAAGGAGGGCGTAGTGTACCAGCCTGCGCCTCAAAAGAAGTTGTCTGGTTAGAGAGTAAGCAGCAGTACCAGTGCAAGCATTGCCGCCACTGCACGATGCTCCGCAGCGGCACGGTAATGCACGGGAGCAAGTTGCCATTCATGTATTGGTTTATTGCCATGCACTTGCTGACTGCCACAAAGAAAACCATATCGGCGGCTGAGTTACAGCGTCAGTTAGTCCACAAACGCTATCAGCCCATTTGGGAGTTGATGCACAAGTTGCGCTCCGTGATGGGCAAACGCGATGACAAGTACACGCTGAAAGGAATGATTGAACTGGACGAGGGGTTCTGCTCCACCGAGGTGTCTCTTGAAAAGAAAAGCGAGAAGCTGAAAGCCGGTGCCGGCAGTCAGCTAAAGTCAAAGGTGTTGGTGATAGCCGAGAATAAGGATGAGGAACAGCCCAAGAAAGGACAGAAGCCCAAGAGCGTCAAGCATATCAAAATGATTGTGGTGCCTGATGCAAAAGCCAAGACGATTGACGAACTGGCGGCAAAGCATATAGAAAAGGAGAGTGTGATTACGACTGATAACAGCAAGTCGCACATACACTTCAAGGATATGTTCACCGAGCACAAGTCACATGTGATTGACCCGAAGGACATTGGCAAGGTGCTGCCGTGGGTGCATATCGCCATCGCCAACTCAAAGACGCAGCTGACCGACATGTACCACGGTGTGAAGCCGGAGTTCCTACAGGAGTATCTGAACGAGTTCTGCTACAAGTTCAACCGCCGATACTTCGGCGAGGACTTGTTTGGTCGTCCAGTGATGATTGTAGCCTCGTACCGCACGGACTTTGAACACCGGATTTACAATAAGAATGCTACATAAATTCATGTGTGTAATGTTTGTTGCTTATTAAAAAAAACGAGATATTTTTTAAATAACGAAATTAATTATTTAAATTTTGAGCAGATATTTTTAATAACGAATATATGAATAGTTTTCATGCGGGCGACTATGTGAGTCAAGGATGGTACAATAGTTATATGCCCAACACCATCAATCGAGATTGGGTCATCAACGACATGGAAATCGTCAATTTGCTTAGTAAGGCGGACAGAGTTGTTGGCAGGCTTGACATGTTCTCTGAGTATGTGCCAAACATTGATTTGTTCATAAGCATGCACGTTTACAAAGAAGCGACCAAATCTTCAAACATCGAAGGAACGCAAACTAAAATAGAAGAAGCCCTGCTGGATGAAGAGGAAGTCCCCTTGGACAAGCGTGATGAATGGGCTGAAGTGCAAAATTACACCCAAGCGATGAATCAGGCAATACAGAGGTTGAACACACTTCCGTTGTCATCACGTCTTATTAGGGAAACTCACAAAATCTTGATGAGTGGTGTAAGGGGTGAGAATAAATTTCCGGGTGAATTTAGAACATCCCAGAATTGGATAGGAGGAGCAAGCCCTGCCGATGCGGTATTTGTACCCCCTGTATTTGAAGAGGTGCCGAATCTTATTTCTGATATAGAAGAATTTATACACAATCCAGTTTGTGACCTTCCGGACCTTATAAAAATTGCCTTAATACATTATCAGTTTGAGACAATACATCCTTTCAGTGATGGAAATGGACGTGTCGGCAGACTGCTAATTACACTCTATTTGGTAAGCAAAGGCATTCTGAAGCGTCCAATACTCTATCTTTCAGATTTCCTTGAGAGCCATAGGCGTAGTTACTACGACAAAATTATGGGGGTAAGGTTTGGGGATGACGTTGCAAGTTGGACTAAATTCTTTCTTGAAGGTGTCATTGAAACCGCAGCAAAAGGTACAGATGCTCTTAATGACATTATGAATCTTCAAAGGGAATATGAGGAAGAAATCAAAGGAATGGGTAGCCGTTCTGCTAACGCTCTGAAAATAATAGATACGATGTATAAAAATCCATTTATCGACATAACCAAAGCATCCCTCGTGATAGGGCAGTCGTTCCCGACCGCGAGAACGCTTATAGAAGAAATGGCAAGTAGAAACATCCTGCAAGAGATAACAGGCAGTAAGCGTGGAAAAAAATATGTACTCTCAAAATACATAAACATTTTTATGAAATAATGCAATGACTTCTAAAAGACAATTCAACACCATCGGGGAACTGCTGGAAGCACTCTCTCCTTACATATCGGCCCGCGCCTTGGCACGCATCGTAGGCATGAACGAGAGCCAAATGCTGCAATACAAAGCGGGCATCAAGAAAATTAGTCCGGCAAACATTGCATGCATCAATGAAAAATTGCGTACCTTTGCGGTCAAACTTCAAGAGTTTATTCAGAAGGACGCGTGAGCGTCATACTATTTTATAAATGCAACGACAGCCAGCGTGGTTCTCCCAGGCTGGCTTTTTATATTGCCCTTTATTATAGAAAGAAATTTCATATCTTTGCACTATTAAACACATAAAGCAAACAAAGGTATGGCAAAGAAGAAAAACATAGTCAATCTGGAAGCAGGAAGGTACAAAACATCTATGATAGAGTTTCTCGGACACGACACGGTGAAGATGGCTTACGATGCTTCTATTATGGCCATAGAAGATGCACAGCATTTTTCAAATGAGGTGCGCACAAAAGCTTTACAGACTGCAGGGTTGTTGATGAGTCTCTGCATGGGAGTTCTTGCGGCATACTGCGTCATGCCCACAGCAATTGTAAGGGTAGTTTTTGCCGTGATTGACATTGTGCTCGCCCTATCGCTTTACCGCTTACTCCATTTTATAATTTTCAGAAAAGAAAATGCCATGCGAGGTAACGTACAATCAAACATGTTTGGCGAGAAAATGATAGAGAGGATGAAACATATCGACACAAAATACCGCCCCACTTTTCTCCTGGCCTCACAGTTGAAAGGCAAAGAGAAGGCGGCAGTAAATCTAAACGTACAAACAGAACAATGCAGCGACGCTATGAGCAAATTATATGGGCTACACTTATCTTACTATCTGTCATATTCGGCATTGCCATTGCTTTCGTTTTTACTTCCCCTGTTGGCTGGTGTGCTTAATTGGATCTATGCGCGTCGTGTCTGTAGCTGGCATTTCAGGAACATCATAATCCACATCATAATCCCCGTTGGAAAAACTGATTATTCTACTCATTCCATACTATTTTAATGTAACGATACTGCAAAGGTACTGATTTAAAATCAGGCTGCCATGTATGGTATCCCATTTTTTGGTGGCACAATTGCGGATAATCATATAATGTAACATGATGACAGTCCATGTGACCGTTAATTGTTGGATTAGCCATTCTGAGGCAGGAACCATACGTATGGCAATTTGGAGTTTGAACTCCGTGACAAACAGGCAGATTTTCCGCTTCTACGCACGCCTGTAACAATCCGGACATGGTTGCTTGCTTTTTCGAAAGAAAAATTTTCGTTCCGCCCCAATCCCCGACACTCAAACATTTACCTGCAAATGCCTCATCTCGTGACCTCCCCACATCGTTTCGTCAACACACCTGAAACCAAGCGAGTTATACAGCCGCTCCGCCGAGGGATTGCCTTTGTCTACGAGGAGTCCTACGGCGGGAAGCCGTATCTCGCGCGCACGTTCCATCGACGAGCGAAGCAATGCCGTGGCAATGCCGCGATTACGGTATTCACCAAGCACGCAAAGACTGTCAATATATAGTTCGCCCACCTGCGTCTCGTCGTCCATCCGCGAGAAATCGCGCCCCAAATGTTCGCGAGCTGCGGCAATGAACGCCTCGCGAAGAGGGCGCAGCAAAGCACCGTCGTAGCACACAAGGATGCCTGCCACTTTACCGCCAACGTCTGCCACCATGGTGTTACGATAACTGTATTGCGACCGTTCCATCTCAACCAACTCGCTCATCATACGGTGAAAATCGGCAAGCGTGTGCCCCTCACCGGCAAAATTCTGACAGCACTCGTGGTTCATCGCCTCCATTATCATCGTAGCAACGAGCCGTGCCTCATCCTTGCGGGCAACTCTTATCACAGTTTCTTCTATCACAAATAAAATATTAAGTCAACGATTAACACTGTTTGTTACTTGTTCCGAGAAATAAATATCCGATGTGCAAAAATAAGATAAAAAGACAGAAGACGCAAACTTAAACTTAATTTTATTTTCCGCTAAATACGTTTCAATACGGAACACCAGACAAAATCGCCGAAATTGCAGACCAAAATCGCCTGAATTGTAATACAAAACCGCCGAAATTGTGCTGCAAGACCGTCGGAACAAGAAGGCGTATATATACCCGAGCCACATTATACGAGATGTAAAACCGGCAACAAAACGTTTGTCCTACCTCGTCGCCAAACTTCCACCGGCTTGCAGTCCGCAAAGAGAGACTTACAACCGAGAAGTCGTTTATCGATGTATTTGTTTGCAGTTTCTGATGCAAACGACATTATCACAATATCAAAAACGGAGAATTTGTGGACGAAATCGCGGCGAGTGAATATTCGGAATCGTAGAATTACGGGCACGAATTATTGGTGGAATATTTTGTGTTGTGTCCATTTTACAGTATCTTTGCAGTCACTATGCGCATAGAAATACTTAAAGACGAAGAGGCTTCGATGCTGGAAAACCTGATTGTACAGTCGGAAAAAATAGTTGTATGCAGCCATCAGAATCCGGACGGAGATGCCATCGGCTCGTGTCTCGGGCTGACAGAATATTTGAACAGGCGAGGGAAAGAGCCGATGATTGCAGTTCCCGACGCTTTCCCCGATTTCCTGCACTGGCTGCCAAACTCACAAACGATAGTGAGATTCGACAAGCACAAGGATACCGTGGAAGCCGCATTGGCGGATGCCGGACTGGTGTTCTGTCTCGATTTCAACCGTGCCGACCGACTTGGTGCGGAAATGGGAAAGTTGCTCGATGCCTCGCCTGCAAAGAAAATAATGATAGACCACCATCCGGATCCCGACATGGACACGGCACTCTGCATATCGCATCCGGAGATGAGCAGCACCTGCGAACTGCTGTTCCGCGTGGAATGGCAACTCGGGGGATTCGAAGATATGACTAAAAAGGGAGCCGTACCGATATATTGCGGCATGATGACAGACACGGGAGGATTTACGTTCAACTCGTCGAAGCCGGAAATATTCTTCATCGTAAGTCAACTATTGACAAAAGGGTTCGACAAGGACAAGATATACCGCAACGTGTTCCACAATTACAGCGATTGGCGAATGCGCCTCATGGGATATGTTCTATACCAAAAGATGCGCGTGTCGCACGAAAGTGGGGCTGCCTATTTCACATTGTCGAAACAAGACATGAAGCGGTTTCACTTCATAAAAGGCGACGCAGAAGGTTTCGTAAATCTGCCGTTGCAGATAAGAGGCATAACCCTCTCAATATCGCTGCGCGAAGACACCGAACACGAGAATCTCTTTTGGGTAAGTCTGCGCTCGGTGGGAGACGTGGCATGCAACAAGATTGCCGAACGGTATTTCAACGGCGGAGGACACCCTAACGCATCGGGCGGACGACTGTATTGCACACTTGAAGAGGCGGAAAAGGTTGTGCTTGAGGCAATAGGAAGTTTGGGGAACAAACAAGAACCCGAAAAAAAGATTGCCCAGACAAGAGATAAAGCGAGATTTATTGAAAAGAAATGATAGACAGGCCTACGATAGATAGAATAATTGAGACGGCAGACATCGTGGAAGTGGTGTCCGAATTCGTGTCGTTGAGGAAATCGGGAGCAAACTATAAAGGTCTCTGCCCGTTCCACAACGAGCGTACTCCGTCGTTCTATGTATCGCCGGCGCGCGGCATCTGCAAATGTTTCTCGTGCGGCAAAGGAGGCAACCCCGTCGGATTTGTCATGGAACACGAGCAGATGACATATCCCGAAGCACTGCGATGGCTCGCCAAGAAATACGGCATAGAGATAAAAGAACGCGAACTCTCTGACGAGGAAAAGAAGCAGGAGAGCGACCGGGAGTCGATGTTCATCGTTAACGAATGGGCTGCCGGATACTTCGAAGATTTGCTGCACAACAGCGAAGACGGTATGGCAATAGGCATGCAGTATTTCCGCAGTCGCGGATTCAGAGACGACACGATAAGCCGATTCCGACTCGGATACTCTGCGGCAGACCGCGAGGCACTGCCACAAACCGCAATACAGAAGGGGTACAAAGAAGAGTTTCTGCTAAAAACAGGAGTCTGCTACAAGCGGGAGAACGACGGAGGACTGACAGACCGCTTTGCAGGACGGGTGATATTCCCATGGATAGGCATCAGCGGAAAGGTAGTGGCATTCGGCGGAAGAAAACTTGATCAGGCAACGAAAGGGATACAACAGAAATATGTGAACTCGCCCGACAGCGAGATTTACCACAAAGAACAGCAACTGTACGGCATATTCCAAGCCAAGAAAGCAATAGCGAAAGAGAACTGCGTGTATATGGTAGAGGGGTACACCGACGTAATATCGATGCACCAAAGCGGCATAGAGAACGTGGTGGCAAACTCGGGTACGGCACTGTCGGTGCATCAGATACGCATATTGCGGCGGTTCACACCGAACGTGGTTTTGCTATACGACGGCGACGAGGCAGGCATCCATGCCGCCATTCGCGGAACAGACATGATGCTTGCAGAGGGAATGAACATAAAGGTTCTGCTGCTGCCGGACGGCGACGACCCTGACAGTTTCGCAAGAAAACACACTGCAAAGGATTTCAGAGAATATGTCGTACAAAACCAAAAGGATTTCATAGAGTTCAAGACAGACCTCTTGATACGCGGAGTGAGCGACCCGATAAAACGTGCCGAGGCGGTTAACTCCATCATACAGAGCATAAGCATGATAAAGGATCAGATTGTGCGCGCGACGTACATCAACCTTTGCGTACACCGGCTCGGCATAAACGAACCCACCATTATATCTACGCTCAACAAGTTTATACGAAGCAACATGGAGGGCGAGAGGAAGAGGACGCAGACCGTAAATGCCGATAATGCCGCACTATCGATGACGCAGTCGCTCGTACCGGCATCTCCGCAAGCGCAGTCGGACATCGTGGAGAAAATGATTGCACAACTGATTGTAAATCACGGAGGGGACATCTTGTACCGGAACGTGCAAACGGAAGACGGAGAAACGATAGACATGCGCGTGGCACAATACATCGGTTACGACCTCGGGCAGGACGACATACGACTTAAAAACCCGGTATATGCACGCATTCTCGACGAGGCTGCGGAGCATTGCAACGAACCGGATTTCAATTCGGAGCAGTATTTTACACAACATACCGATGTGGAACTGAGCAATGCGGCAACGCAAATGCTAATGGACGTGCCACTCGCAAAGAGTCTGCAAATAACAAAGGACGAGGAAACGCTGATTAACGACACGAACCATCTGCTGCTCGACCTGCGGAAGGTGTATATAGAGGAACGGCTGGGACAACTGAAAGCGGAAATATCAAAGGCCGCAGGAGACAACGACACACTGCGCACGCTTATGGCAGAATATGCCGAAGCACAGATTATACGAAACAAAATAGCAAAGGAACTGGGTAACGAAATAGTGACATGACACGGGTTTCCCAAATATAAACATTTAAATTTAAACATAGGATGTACTACATAAAAAAGACACTTGAAATATCGGCGGCACACCGCCTCACGCTCGACTACGAGAGCAAATGTACGGCGATGCACGGTCATAACTGGATTATAACGGTGTATTGCCGTGCCGAGGAACTCGACCATAACGGCATGGTGACAGATTTCTCGATAATAAAGACAAAAGTGAAGAGCGTACTCGACCATAAGGTAATAAACGATGTGCTGCCATGCAACCCCACTGCCGAGAACATTGCACGATGGATATGCGACCAAGTACCGCACTGTTATCGTGTTGATGTGCAGGAAAGCAGAGGCAATGTGGCATCATACGAAAGATAGTTGCGATGTATAGAATAAACGACATTTTCTCCTCACTGCAAGGCGAGGGACACAACACGGGGCGCGCGGCAACATTCGTGAGATTTGCCGGATGCAACCTCAGATGTTCGTTCTGCGACACCGACTTCTCGGAATACAGCGAGATGACGGCAGGAGAGATTGTCGATGCCGTCGCGAAACATCCCGCCCGTTTCGTGGTTCTCACAGGCGGAGAACCGTCATTGCAGACAGACGACACACTCGTAAACGCACTGCACGAGGCAGGGTTCACCATAGCCATGGAGACGAACGGAACGAGGAGATGCCCCGAAGGGATAGACTGGGTTACCGTATCGCCGAAAAAAATGCTGCATGAAACAGGCAATCTTGATGACATGGAAAAATACGAGGACGCGCTGAGACGTGCCAACGAGATAAAGATAGTGTTCGACGGAGAGCATGATCCGGAAGATTTCCTGCCTTCATCGTTCAACACTCCCACTCCTCTGCTATACCTGCAACCATGCGACACCGGCGACACGAATCGCAACAAAGAGATATTGAGCAAATGCATAGCATACATTATGTCGCACCCAAAGTGGCGACTGTCGCTGCAAACGCATAAATTGGCAAACTTCAAATGACAAACTTAGGCATCATTTTCCTGATATACAATGTCGTATTTGTAATACCGGCAATATTCGCAGTGCTGCTCGACAACAGGCAGCCGGCAAAGGCCGTGTCATGGATTTTGGTGCTTGTGTTTCTGCCGGTGATAGGTTTTCTGTTGTATTTCTTCTTCGGACAGAATATAAGGAAAGAGCATCTCATAAACCAAAAGAGCCTCGACCAACTTACCAAACGGACGATGGTGGAGTTTGTTACACAGCGAGACCTGCGCCTGCCGGAGAAACACTCTCCGCTGATAAACCAATTCATAGAAAGCAACTGGTCGCTGCCTTTCAAGAACAACGATGTAGAGATATTCACACAAGGCAGCCAATTTTTCCTGTCGTTATTATACAATATAGGGCAGGCACGGCATCATGTACACATAGAGACGTATATAATAGAAGACGATGAGATGGGGAACCTCATTGCCGACGCACTCATCGACTGTGCGGCTCGCGGCATCGAGGTGCGCCTGATATACGACTATGTGGGCAGTTGGCACGTTCCCAAAAGATTCTTCCGCCGAATGACAGACGCCGGAGTGAAAGTGTACCCGTTTCTGCCGGTTTATTTCCCGGTGCTCACGAGCAAGGTGAACTACCGCAACCACCGCAAGATAATAGTAATAGACGGCGAGACGGCATACATCGGGGGCATGAACATTGCAACACGATATACGAAAAACTGGCGCGACACACACTTGTTGGTGCGCGGCGGAGTGGTGAACGCCATACAACGGGCATTCCTGATAGATTGGTATTTCGTGTCGCAAATGTTGATAACAGGTCTGCGTTACTATCCCGAACCAAAAGTGAAAGTCAGCAACAACTGCATTGCACAACTCGTAACGGGAAGTCCCGTATCGCCCGACCCCACCATAATGCAGGGCTATGTGCGCATAATAGTGGAGGCAAGGAATTATATATATATGGAGACACCGTATTTCCTTCCCACCGAAACGATAATGTTCGCGCTGCACACTGCCACCAATGCAGGAGTGGATGTGAGACTTATGGTGCCTATGAAGAGTGATGCAAAGGTGGTGGAATGGGCAAGTCGCTCATACGTTCTGCAAGCCATAGATGCCGGCGTAAAAGTGTTTGCATACACGAAAATGTTCAACCACAGCAAGATACTCGTAGTTGACGACACACTTTGCACATGCGGTTCTACCAACATCGACTTTCGCTCGTTCGAGAACAACTTCGAGTCTAACATCTTTTTCTATGACGAAGACACGGCGAAACGAATGAAGCAAGTGTTCCTCGACGACTTGAAACACTGCATATCCACGTCGGAACTGAAATATACACACCGTCCTTCATACATACAAAGACTGTGGGAGTCGCTCGTAAGACTGCTCTCTCCGCTGCTGTGAAACATGCACATGGCAATGTTTAACCCAAATCTGTCATTAGACCGCATTTGCTTAGATTTGCCATTGCCGTTACGCTTCCCGACTGCTTTAGCCCGCTTGCTGACATCTGCGCAG
>NZ_RQZH01000001.1 GCF_003932845.1 Prevotella sp. OH937_COT-195 | reverse complement strand
ATCCCCTCATTTATTCGCAGATACCCTGATATTTGTCTTGGAGACCACCGGTAGTTGGTAATATATTCCTTGATTCTCCAAACTAATTCGTCGGATAGCTTGGCATTTGTTACCGTTCTCTTTCTGCGCCGCATAGCCATATCGTGTGCCCTCGTCCAAATATACTTTCCCGATGGCGTGCTGTTGCGTTTGATTTCACGTGACAGTGTAGCCTGACTGATGCCGACGATGTCGGCAATTTCTTTTCTCGCTGTTTTCTTTTGGAGTAAGGCAAAAAATTGCGACCTTTGCTCCGAGATTAATTGATGATACATTTGCAATACAAAGTTAGTTAATCTCGGGGAGATTTCGGTCTCCCTTTTTTTATTTGTATTGCCGGTTGTTTCTTTTTCCTCGCCGAGAGATGCAGACAACCTCTCGTTACGCTTCGAGAACGTCTGCATCTCTCGGCGAGGCCTACTTTTTTATTGCACTTCGTTTTGGTATTTGCAACGATGTTCCTAATATAAAGGATATCATAATCTCAAGAAACAAATACAGGATTTAATTATTATTGCTCATAATCCGGAAATATTCCGGTCTGTTGGAGCTCTGATGCTGACAGATTATTTGACATGTCCGTAACATGTTATTGTCAGTATTTATTGAAAAAATACAGGCAACTAATGGCTGCTTCATACAAACAGCCAACTCTCTTTTCTTTCTAAAACCTTGAAAGGAATTTCTCTTTATCAACTATAAACCGGAGATGTGTTCCTTCACCAAGCACAGTTCCACCACAATATGCAGAAATGTGGAAGAATATTTTCTTGCCATCTATCTTTGTGACTTCCGCCGTTGCAGACACCGTCTCGCCCATTTTTGTAGGTTTCAGGTGAGAAGTCTCTATATGTCCGCCTACGGTTGTCTGACCGTCTTCAAGCGAATCTTTGACCGCAAGCATCGCCGCATTCTCCATCAATGCCATCATTGCAGGCGTAGCGAGCACCGGCATATCTCCCGAACCAACCGTTTGGGCTGATACAGCCTCGCATACTTTCATTTCGCTCGTATGTTTCAATCCTATTTCTATCATTTCCTTGAAATTTATTTTTATATTATAATTCCGTTGCCATATATATTTCAGCGAAGTATATGCCGTCTCCATCATAAACATGCAATATTTTCTCCCTCACCTCATCAATATTTTTTATGTATAACTTACCGTCTTCATCTTCATTTTCATTGCATTCGAAGCCGGCCTTTATTGCCCCATTGACAATCTCGTCTCGTGAGTTTTTGTCGGAAAAAGCAAATTCAAAAGATGTTACATACATCGTCTTTATTATTACTCCGACGGAATTATTGCCTTTTGGTACCAGTTTCCCATTTTTATATATCATGTTTTTCCCCAGCACTATCTCTTTTCCCGTCTCTTCCGTACCTGCCATTTCGTGATGGAATTTGAAATTCTTTGAAGCCAATTTCTTCCACCCCATACTCAACAGTTCATTGATTGCATCGCTCTTTTTCATGTCACAGACCATTGCAATTGCTTTTTCGAAAGTTATGGACGAAACCTTTTCTTCTCCTTTGTTTTTTCTCTGTCTCACTTCGGTTTTCAAAATATCGTCCGCCTTCTTTTCTTTTTTTCTTATACTTTGATAACCGTAGAACGATGACATTGTGGAGAATCCGACCACTACACAAATTAAAATAATATTATTTTTCATCATAATTATTTTTTATATAAAACGAAATCATGTAATTTATAGTAAAGAATCAATTTGTTTATTCATCGTCTCAATTCCCAGAATGCGACGGATGCTGCCGCGGCAACGTTAAGAGAATCTACATTGTTCGACATTGGGATTCGCACCACTAAGTCGGCATCATGTATTGTCTCAAATGGAAGTCCGTCTCCCTCCGTTCCCATTATTATCGCAAGCCGTTCTATTGTTTTCAGTACTGCGGAATCTATCGGTATCGAATCGTCGGTAAGAGCCAATGCCGCTATAGTAAATCCAAAAGATTTCAATGGCTCAAGGCAAAGATCAATCCAAGTCCACGGTACAAGAAACACAGTTCCCATTGACACCCTTACGGCACGTCGGTTAAGTGGGTCGCACGAATTTGTGGTAAGTAGTACGGCATCAATACCAAGGGCTGCTGCCGAACGGAATATCGCACCGATATTCGTGGTATCCACGACACCGTATATAACAACAACTCTTCTTGCTCCTTCCAATACATCTTCTAAACTTTTGACAACAGGACGACGCATCGCGCATAACACACCGCGAGTCAAAGAATATCCGGTAATTTGTGCAAGCAATTCACGACTGCCGGTATATACGGGTATATCGCCAATACGATTTATTATACCGCGAGCATCGCCATCAATGTGTTTCCGCTCGCACAACAAAGAAACCGGCTCATATCCGTCATCAAGAGCCACTTTTATTACCTTGGGACTCTCTGCGATGAAGATACCTTTGTCCGGTTCAATCTTATTTCTGAGTTGCGTCTCTGTAAGCGAGCAGAACATCTCGACATCTTTATGTCGCAGCGAATCTATTTCTATTATCTGCATCACTTTAGATAGAATCTGAAATTAGCACTGTAAAAATTAAGTTTCTTTTGTGAGCAACGTTTTATCATCTTGATGTCTGTTTTTCTTTACGAGACATTGGTTTATTCTGTCATACAGTCGTACACAATCTTTCGTTCGCAACTACTTTGTACCTCAAAACATACCATCAATCCGACAAAATATTTATAAATCTCACTTTGAAATATAACATGAGTGCAAAGATAATTGTTTTGTTTCATACCGCAATAAAAAACTTACGAAATTATTTCTTCAACCAATACAATCAATAGTTGACCAAAAAGTATTTTTACATCAAAAATAATATTGTTGCATGGAAGTCATAAGAAAATAGTAATTTTGCAAAATATATCATCTTTTAAAAGCAATGACGGTCATGGATATAAAAGAAACCTACATATCAAGTACACAAAACCCAAAGATTAAACATCTTCAACTACTTCAACAAAAATCATCGGAAAGGCGCAAAAGAGGATTGTTTGTAGTAGAGGGAAGACGCGAACTTCAACATTGCATAAATGCCGGTTTCCAAATTGAAACAATTTTTAAATGCAGCGAGTTATACAATGGAGGAGTATCGTTTAAAGGAGATAAGACATTCGAAGTCTCACGGGAAATATACGAAAAGATTGCTTACCGAGGCAGCACCGAAGGTATCATTGCAGAAGTCATATCACAAAGAATTACACTTCAAGACATTCCACTTGTTGACAATCCGCTAATTGTGGTTCTCGAAAGCGTTGAAAAACCCGGAAATCTCGGAGCCGTACTGCGCAGTGCAGATGCTGCGGGGGCAAATGCCGTTATAATATGCGACCCGCTTACCGATCTGTACAATCCCAACTTGATACGCAGCAGCATCGGTGCAATATTTACCGTGCCGTGCGTTGCATGCGAAACTGCCGAATGTATTAAATTTCTCAATCAGAAAGGAATAAAGATTCTCACTGCACAACTACAAGATTCAAGTATATATTATGATACAGACATGCGTGGCGGCACGGCAATAGTAATGGGAACCGAGGCCACCGGACTTAGCGATGTGTGGAGACAAGCAGCCGACAAGCACATTAGAATACCAATGCTCGGCAATCTTGACTCCCTCAACGTTTCGGTAAGTGCAGCAATACTTCTTTACGAAGCGGTAAGACAAAGACAGTTGTGATACATTCCGTGATATGTCATTTCCTAAACACGAGGCGTACCAATATGAAATTTACGGGAACGGCAATACAATACACGGGTATGGGAGCATAATTCTCATTCACTCCGCCCCAGATGAAAAATTGTAGCAAAGATGTTTGCAATAGGAAATTGATACCATGTGCGCCAATAAAACCCACACCTTTCTTCGCCGTGGCATTCTTCTTGAACGTGAAACGAGCGGTCATAAAAAAATTGGCAACGAAACTCAGTATATAGCCTGCGGCAAATGCCACCACCTGCAACATCCACTGTTTCAGCAACAGGTATATTGCATAATGAATCGCAGTTGCAACAACGCCCACGATACAAAAACGTATTGCCTCGCCGATAGTCTTTTTCTCAAATATACCCATTATAACAAATCTTTTTTCTCGTTATGGCCATGATACCACAACTCGTCACCTATTATTTCGAGCGGCATCGCAATATTGTCGGCGAACAACTGCCCCGTACCAAGTCCCTGCGGCATTGTTATTTGCGACCCAAATACCGAAGCGCAAAGATGGGCAATGGCATTAAGGCCAACGTTGCTTTCAAGCGCACTCGTTATCCACGAACCTATACCACGCTTTTCTGCCATGTTTATCCATTCTTGCGTACCAATCATTCCTCCATGCAACGAGGGTTTCAGTACAAGATATTGAGGACGTACTGTGTCAAGGAGTATTTCCTTTTGTTCCACATGGTTTAATCCTATCAATTCTTCATCAAGTGCAATGGGCAGCGTCGTTTCTCTGCACAAGCGTGCAAGTTCTTCCGTATTTCCCTGTCTTATTGGCTGCTCTATTGAATGTAGGTCATATAGTGCCAGTAATTCTATCTTTGAAAGAGCCTCCGAAGGCAAAAAGGCGCCATTTGCATCGACACGCAATTCCACGCTATCTTTTGAGAAACGCTTTCGTATTAGGCGCAACAGTTCCATTTCGTCATTGAAATCTATTGCTCCGATTTTTATCTTTACACACCTGAAACCTTTTTCCAGTTTGTCTTCCATGCGTTGCAACATCTCATCGTAGGTTCCCATCCACACCAGTCCGTTTATGGGTATCCCCTCTTTTCCGTCGGCAAACGGTGTATCGGATAATCTGCTCCCATGTCGCAGTAAAGACTGTTTCGCAGTTTCAAGGCCGAAGAGCATTGAGGGATAATCCCTCAATGCTTCGTATGGAATTTCCCCGGTATGGCATAATTCCACGGCAAACTCGTGCAACACTTTGTCATATTCCGTAATGTCATCACACGACAGACCGGGAAGCGGCGCACACTCTCCCACTCCGACATTCCCTTCGTTGTCTTTCAAATTTACAAACCACGAGCGACGTTCACGATAAACACCTCGCGACGTACCTGCCGGTTGAATAAAATGGAATATTCGCTCCTCTACATGCACTTCATATTTCATGGGAAATAAGGATATTTTTCGAAATTCGGCTTGCGTTTTTCCAAGAATGCCCTGCCTCCTTCTTGGGCTTCGTCCATGGTGTAATACAGCATTGTGGCATCGCCTGCAAGTTCTTGAATACCTGCCTGACCATCAAGCTCGGCATTGAGTCCGGCCTTTATCATGCGTAGTGCAAGCGGCGACCGCTCCATCATCGTCTCTGCCCATTCCACGCAGGTATCTTCCAATTCGGCAAGTGGCACTACTTTGTTTACAAGTCCCATGCGTTCCGCTTCTTGTGCATCATATTGACGGCAAAGGAACCATATCTCGCGTGCTTTCTTCTGTCCCACAATCCTTGCAAGATAACTTGAACCGAATCCAGCATCAAACGAACCGACCTTCGGCCCAGTCTGCCCGAATATGGCGTTATCCGAAGCAATAGTAAGGTCGCAGACAACATGCAAGACATGTCCTCCGCCAATGGCATATCCGTTAACCATGGCTATTACAGGTTTGGGCAAACGACGTATCTGCATCTGCACATCGAGTACACTGAGACGCGGCATGCCTTGTTCGTCAATGTATCCGCCTATCCCTTTGACATTCATGTCGCCACCGGAACAGAATGCTTTGTCGCCGGCTCCCGTCAATATAACAACACGAATATCCGACGACTCGCGACAATGAGTGAATGCCTGCGACAGTTCCAAAGTTGTAAGTGGAGTGAAAGCATTTCGATAACGTTCACGATTAATGGTTATCTTCGCGATATGATTGTAACTCTCAAAAAGAATTTCTTTAAATTCCTTTATTTTTCTCCATTCTCTTTCCATGTCTTATTTTATTAAATTTTATACTTGATAATTTATGTTACTGCACTTACCATTTATCAACAGGAGTTTTCGGACGATCAATAATATGTCAGAACAATGATGGTGACAAATCATTCGACTGCTCGACAACCTCTTCCTTGTCGTTGTCGTTGAAATTCAACATCAACTGCTTGTATTGCACGGAGTTTGGATTGAGACGGTAACGACCGCGTTGTCCGGTGCATATCAATAACGCTTCTGTCCCCTTTGAGTTACGGTGTATGAATGCTTGTACATACTTATACACATCATCGAAAGACACCGGCTCGAAGAAAGAGTTCGAAGCATTAAACACATGCCGCGCAAGTTTCTTCACACCAATGCCGCTCTCACCTGCCTCGGCAAGTACCTGCATCATTGAGTTGTCGTTGTTGTTTGTCATCGCTATTAACAAAAAAGAGCCGGAGTGCAACTATGCACCCGGCTCTTGTGTATCTTGAAATGTGTCCCTGCCTATGGTTAGGCGAGAACAATCTTGCCGTTATCGTCTTTTACCTTACCCTCTTTGAGCAGCCAGCCGATACCGAGGAGAACTTCCTCCTTGCTTATTTTTGCAGTTTTCTGTATCTCTGCAACAGTAAGAGCCTTTGCCTCTGATGCGAGTGCCTGATAAACGTCACCGGCCTTAAAACCTACGTTCTCTGCATTGATAACCACTTCGGGCTTCTTTGCCGCCACTTTCTTTGTAGTTTCTTTCTTTGGTGTTGCCGGTTTCTTTGCTGTTGTCGCAACTGACTTGGTTGTTTTCTGTTCTGCCATATTGTTTTGAAATAATTTAAAATCCTTATTGTATCTTTGCCAACCTTAAATTACAATATATTTTCAAGTGCAAAATTAACACAATTGGTATAAATTATTACATAACCACGTCAGGTTTCCGGCAATACGCGTCGTTTTCTTGACCTATGTCAAAACGACGATAACTACTAATTGTCAAGGGCTAACGCAAGATTTAACTCATCAAGTTGTTTTTGATCCAAGAAACCGGGGGCATCAAGCATGACATCGCGCCCGCTATTGTTTTTCGGGAATGCAATGCAGTCGCGGATGCTGTCAAGTCCCGCCATTATGCTTACAAAGCGATCGAGACCGAAAGCAATGCCTGCATGAGGAGGTGCTCCATACTTGAACGCATTGATAAGGAAACCGAATTGTGCCATAGCCTTTTCAGGAGTGAAGCCGAGTATGCGGAACATCTTTTCTTGTAGTTTACCATCATGTATACGGAGAGAACCGCCGCCTACTTCTATGCCATTGCAAACAAAGTCGTATGCCTTTGCACGGACACGCTCGGGATGTTCGTTGAGAAGTGGAATGTCGTCGGGATGAGGCATGGTAAACGGATGATGGGTTGCCATTAAACGCTGCTCCTCGTCGCTCCATTCGAACAACGGGAAATCTACTATCCATAAACATTCGAACTTGTTCTTGTCGCGTAATCCGAGACGGTCGCCCATTTCCAAGCGCAGCGAACACAACTGTACACGTGTCTTGTTGGCGTTGTCACCACTCAATATGAGTACAAGGTCGCCATCCTTGGCTTCCATCTTCTCTTTCAATTTCTGCCACACCTCGGGGGTGTAAAACTTGTCTATACTGCTCTTTACGGTTCCGCCGGCATTGAACTTGACATATACCAGTCCCTTGGCACCAATCTGCTGCGATTTGACGAAATCGGTGAGTTGGTCAAGTTGTTTTCTCGTATATTCCGCACATCCCGGAACACATATTCCACCAATGTATTTTGCGGAGTCGAACACAGGGAACGTGCCTGTGCCTTGAAGTACGTCCATCAGTTCGACAAACTCCATTCCAAAACGAATATCCGGCTTGTCCGAACCGAAACGACGCATCGCCTCGTGCCATGGCATTTGCGGAAGTTTTGCAGGCAGTTCCACGCCGCGAACCTCTCTGAACAAATGGCGGCACATATCCTCGAACATATCTATTACATCATCTTGTTCCACGAATGACATCTCGCAGTCTATTTGTGTGAACTCAGGTTGACGATCGGCACGCAAGTCCTCATCGCGGAAACATTTCGCTATTTGGAAATAACGGTCGAAACCGCTTACCATGAGTAATTGTTTAAGTGTCTGCGGACTTTGCGGCAACGCATAGAATTGTCCCGGATTCATTCTCGAAGGAACTACGAAATCGCGCGCACCCTCCGGAGTAGAACCTATAAGTATAGGCGTTTCCACCTCTATAAATTGCTTTGAGTCAAGGAAATTGCGTATAAGGATAGTCATTCTGTGACGCAATTCCATGTTCTTCCTTACCACGGAGCGGCGAAGGTCGAGATAACGGTACTTCATGCGAATATCATCGCCTCCGTCGGTGTTATCCTCAATGGTAAACGGAGGAGTGATGCTTTCACTCAACACGTCAAGTTCCTTTGCAATTATCTCAATGTCACCGGTAGGCATTTTGTCGTTCTTGCTTTGACGCTCGTTTACCGTACCCTTTACCTGAATACAAAATTCCCGTCCCAGTTTGTTGGCAACGGTACAAAGAACGGCATCTGCCGACTCGTCAAAAACTATTTGTGTTATGCCGTAGCGATCGCGAATATCGACGAAAGTCATTCCGCCCATTTTCCTTACGCGTTGAACCCAACCGGCAAGTGTCACATCCCTGCCGGCATCTGCAAGGCGCAATTCTCCGCAAGTGTTTGTTCTATACATTTGATTTCTCTATAAAATAAATTTGAATGCAAAGGTAACAAATAATAATAAAAGCGCAAAGTTTTAAGCATTTTTATACCAACGAAATATTAAATAATGATAATTATTTCATCCTATTTTATAATGTTCATGGGAATTTAGTACATTTGCAAATGGTTAAACCTTTTAATGCACAAGGCATCAAAAAAGAAAACATGGATTATTAACGTATTAAAAACATAAAGGAAATGAAAAAGTTTATTATTATGTCATTGATGATATTCTGCGCATTCGGATATGCAGAAGCACAGAACAAGGCAGACATCAAGTTTGACAAGACATCTCACAATTTCGGTGCGTTCTCCGAGAAATCTCCGATTCAGAAATGCACGTTTACATTTACGAATGTAGGCAATGCGCCATTGGTAATAAATCAAGTCGTGGCAAGTTGTGGATGCACGGTTCCGGCATATACCAAAGAACCCATAGCACCCGGAAAAAAAGGCGAGGTTACCATTACATACAATGGTACAGGAAAACCTCTGGGACATTTCAAGAAAAATATAACAATTCGCACAAACGCCGTTGCAGAAATGACTCGCATTTACGTGGAAGGCGAAATGACAAAATAGTGACATTCAGCGAATATAAATCAAAACATTAAAGTTTTCATATAATTATACGAAAATGTATTTTTCAAGCCCCGGAAAGCATTTCTTTCCGGGGCTTGAAAATATGTTATGGCAATATCACAATTATTTTTTTATAAAACAAAACAGCCTGTTTTACTCGACAAAATCGCCTAAATTGATTTGTAAAATCGCCTAAATTGGTTTACAAATCCGCCTGTATTAGTCTCCGCACAATGTCTCATGGAAATATATTTCCAATAATATCTTTTCTCAATACCCCGCAAAAAGATTTATTTTCAGAAAGAATAGTTGAAACCGAGTGAAAGATATTCTTTCAGTTGCCAATATCCGCGACGACCATCACGGGCTGCGCCATCGTCAAAACGCGGATATATGAAAAGATTTGTGGATATGTATTTGTTGAACTGTAATGTGAAAGTGTTTTCCCACTCAAGTTCGGCACGCTTGTATGTGGTATAACCGTACAAGCGCGTTTTCCACTTTATATTGTCGGACAACAACCAAAATAACTCAACTGTAAACTGCGAACCGAAATCGTGCAGTACGTGACTCTCATCTTCAAGACCGTATCTTTTTAACAGTTCGTCCCTTTTTACATACTTAAAGTTATACGCAATCGGTGCGATATGCAAATTTCCGGTAAGTTTTTTGTTGAGAGCCTCTAAAGAATAGTCCATACCAAGCGAGAGATTGATGTTGAGAGGCGAAAGGAAATCGGAATACACAAAAGGGTCGTTCGACTTATATCCGTGCGTAAACTGCGTGTTGGCAATAAGTTGCAGAGTGTAATACCATTTCTTTGAAGCCTGCAGACCCAGTTTGCTCGTATAGCGTATAAGGTCTTCGGATGCCTTAAAAGAGTGGAGCGAGTCACTGCGTGAACTTTGAAATCCTAATTTAAGTTCGAGTTTGTTGTCCCACTTCATTCTCTGTTTATTGTTGTAGTTTGCCTCCATAGTTATGCTACCCACCATGGAATAGTTGCTCTCGCCCCCTTTATACCAGTTTCCTGATATGTAATTTTGTAAAAATTGCAGGTAATAATCTCCCTTTATTGTCCAGAAATTGGGTTTGCTGACAAAAACATTCACCGGCTCAACAATGGGCTTTTCGACAATCGGCTCAACCTTTTCCGCAAGCATCACGTTCTGCTTTATAGGTCGAGTTATGCCATCATTCATCTTTCCCGCAGCCAACAAGCGCGTTTCGCTGTTTTCAACAAGATCCGGACGATTCATATATATATACATCAAAGTTTTGTCTATGGCATTTTCCGTGGCATCGATGTATTTAGAGCCTTCGCCAAAACGAAAACTGTTGCTTACGGGAGAGTGATAGAACGTGGGAGGGACAAAAAGCCTGTAACAACGAGCATCGGCATCGGCATGCACAGAAACATTCAAATTTTCCTTGCTGTCATGCAGCAAATACATATATCGCCTGAGCAACAATGAATCGTTGCCGGCATGTAAGGATATGCAAAAGAACAATCCGATAAAGAACGACAGAATAATCTTTCTCATAACTTCGGAGATTAATATGGTTGTAAAACTTACGATATAATTATTTGAAAAGTTCGGCAAAGGTATAACTTAAATTATTATTTTACGACAACTTCAACATTATTTTACCAAAACAGAGGGTATATTTTTGCTGCATAAAAGTTTTTTTGTAATTTTGCGCCTTGTATCATTCAACAAGAAAAAGATAACAAACAAATGAATATGAATAAGAATACGATTATCGGATTCGTGCTGATAGCACTTGTGTTTATCGGGTTCAGTTGGTGGAACCGACCCTCGGAGGAGGATATCAGGAAACAACAGATACAAGACTCGATTGCACTGGTAAACAAAAAGAAAGCCGAACAAGAACTTAACGGCAGAAAAAAAGCGGAAAAGGAAAAACAATCGGAAAAAACAAAAGATGCCGCAACCGATACCACGGCATTGTTCCACGACGCAATTTCTGGATCAGACAACCTTGTTGTTCTGAAAAACGATAAATTGGAACTCACCATAGGAACAAGGGGGGGGACGATAAGCAAAGCGGTTGTAAAGAATTTCAAAGACAGAAAGGGAAACAAAGACGTAACTTTGTTTGACGAAAACGACCAGCAAATGAAATTCATGCTGACAGGGAAAGACGAGAATATAAATACCGCAGACTTGTATTTTAATCCATCGGAACAGACCGATACCACAGTAACCCTTACCGCGAAGGCAAAAGACGGAAAAACTTTGGAAATGAGATACCGGCTCGGACAAGATTACATGCTGCATTTTTCTTTCGTCGCAAAAGGTATGGAGGCTGTATTCGCACCGACATGCAATAGCATGGACATACAGTGGGACGAACGTTGCCGGCAGCAAGAGCGGGGATTTACGTTCGAAAACAGATATGCCACACTGACATATAAAGAAAAAGGCAGAGGCACAGACTACCTGAATGAAACAAAGGAATATGCAGACGAAAAGGTGGAGGAAGCACTCGACTGGGTGGCATTCAAAAACCAATTTTTCTCTTCCGTGATAATCGCAAAAGAGGAATTTGCAAGCAACTCACTGATGACCTCGCTACCGCAAGAGAAAGACTCTGAATATTTGAAACAATACGGAGCAAAACTAAAAACAAAATTCGACCCGAAAGGGAACGTTCCCACAGAGTTGGAATTCTTCTTTGGACCAAACGATTTTCAACTGCTGCAAACGGTAGAAAAGGAAAGCGAGTTCGGAAAAGAACTTGATCTCGAACGGCTTGTATATCTCGGGTGGCCACTGTTCCGCATAATCAATCGTTGGTTCACCATCTATGTGTTCGACTGGCTTACAAACATGGGATTCCCAATGGGTATCGTACTTATACTGATAACACTGCTACTGAAGGTAATAACTTTCCCGATGGTAAAGAAAAGTTATATGTCGTCGGCTAAAATGCGTGTGCTGAAACCGAAACTCGACGAGGCGACAAAACAATACAACAAACCGGAAGACCAAATGATGAAACAGCAAGCAATGATGCAGATGTACTCAAAATACGGAGTATCGCCACTGAGCGGCTGCCTGCCAATGCTGATACAGATGCCTATCTGGATTGCAATGTTCAACTTTGTGCCGAACGCGATACAACTGCGAGGGGAACGTTTCCTGTGGATTGACGACCTATCCACATACGACCCAATAATTGAATGGGAGAACGACTTGTGGCTTATAGGGGATCACCTGTCGCTAACATGCGTACTATTCTGCATAGCAAACGTGCTGTACTCATGGATGACAATGCGCCAACAACGCGACCAAATGGTGGGACAACAGGCCGAACAGATGAAAATGATGCAGTGGATGATGTTCCTCATGCCGATAATGTTCTTCTTCATGTTCAACGACTATTCTTCAGGACTTAATTTCTACTATTTCGTTTCGCTGTTCTTCAGCGCGGCAATAATGTGGACATTGCGCAAGACAACAAACGACGAGAAACTGCTCGCAATACTTGAGGCACGTTACAAGGAGAACAAGGATAAGCCGAAAAAGCAAGGCGGATTCGCTGCACGGCTCGAAGCGATGCAGAAGCAGGCAGAGGAAATGAGGAAGATGCGTGAACAACAATCCAAGAAATAAACCTAATAACTTATGAAAAAAACACTATTGATGACTGCTGCCATACTGATTGCAAGCAGTACAACCATTAAAGCACAGGACATGAAGGAAAAACCGATCCTTAAAAACGACATCAAACTGAACGGCAACCTTATGACACCCGAGGCTCTTTGGGCAATGGGACGCATCGGAGGATATGCCGCTTCGCCGGACGGTAAACAAATCGTGTATAACGTTGCGTATTACAGCGTGAAAGAAAACAAAAGCCATCACGTTCTATACATAATGAACGCAGACGGAAGCAACAAGAAATTGTTAACAAACTCTACAAAAAATGAAACAGACGCCGCATGGATAGAGGGAGGAAAGCGAATAGCATTCCTTACCGGAGGACAGATATGGAGCATGTTGCCCGACGGAACCGAACGTAAACAAATGACACACGACAAAACGGGTATAGATGCTTTCAGATTCTCGCCGGACGGAACACGGGTTGTATTGGTTAAGCAGATAGCATACCATGAGAGCATAAAGGCTAATCCCGACGATCTGCCAAAAGCAACCGGACGTGTCATCACCGATCTTAACTATCGCCACTGGGACGAATATGTGGAGAATATACCACACCCTTTCCTTGCCGATGTAAACAACGGAAGCATCTCGGAAGGAATTGACATAATGGAAGGAGAACCATTTGAATGTCCGGTAAAACCATTTGGAGGCATAGAACAAATAAACTGGAGTCCTGACTCAAAAAACATTGCATATACAAGTCGCAAGAAAGTAGGTGTAGATTATATGATATCTACCGACACTGACATATATATGTATAACATAAGTACACGCGAGACGGTAAACCTATGCAAGCCCAAGGGATATGTGGCACCAAAGGTCGACCCTACCAAGACAATGCAGACACAGAGCGTGAACTCGAAAGGAAACCTTAAGAACAACCCGGGATACGACCAAAACCCGAAATTCTCACCGGACGGAAAAG
The DNA here is from genome assembly GCF_003932845.1 of Prevotella sp. OH937_COT-195. GTDB lineage: Bacteria > Bacteroidota > Bacteroidia > Bacteroidales > Bacteroidaceae > Prevotella. The sequence continues at coordinate 222,923 of NZ_RQZH01000001.1, read as the reverse complement.
AGATAGCATGGCTGTCAATGGCACGCGACGGATATGAAAGCGACCGGCAGAGACTATGCGTATATGACTTAAGCACGGGCGAGAAGAAATATGTCAGCGAGGCATTCGATTCCAACGTTGACGATTTCTGCTGGGCAGACGGCAAGGACGCGAAGTTCTATTTTATCGGAGTATGGCACGCAACTGAAAACATGTATGCCATCAATGCAAAGGGCGAAATAAAACAACTCACTGATACATGGCATGATTTCGGTTCGCTACAAATGCTGAACAAAAAACAAGTGCTTGCCGAGAGACACAGTTACTCGCAGAGTGCCGACCTTTATGTAGTAACACCTTCTAAGAAAGAAACAAAGATTGAACAGATAACAAACGAAAACAAACACATCTTCGACCAACTTGCCATAGGCAAGGTGCAGCAACGTTGGACAAAAACAACCGACGGAAAAGATATGCTCTATTGGATTATACTGCCTGCAAACTTCGATGAAACAAAGAAATATCCGACACTTTTGTTCTGCGAAGGAGGACCGCAAAGTCCGGTAAGTCAGTTCTGGAGTTATCGTTGGAATTTCCAAATAATGGCTGCAAACGGATATGTAATAATTGCTCCCAACCGCCGCGGACTTCCGGGTTTCGGCAGCGAGTGGTGCGAGGAGATTTCGGGTGACTGGACCGGTCAGTGCATGAAAGATTATCTCTCTGCGATAGATGACGCCTGCAATAATCTGCCATACGTAGACAAGAATCGTCTCGGTGCCGTAGGCGCTTCGTTCGGTGGTTTCTCTGTTTATTATCTCGCAGGTCATCACGACAAACGTTTCAAATGTTTCATAGCGCACGATGGTGCTTTCAACCTCGAAGCAATGTACACCGACACAGAAGAAGCATGGTTCTCAAACTGGGAATACGACGATGCTTTCTGGAATAAGGATCAGACAGAACGTGCACGTCGCACATACGAGAACTCTCCACACAAGTTCGTAGACAAATGGGACACCCCAATACTATGCATACACGGAGAAAAAGATTACCGCATAAACTACACGCAAGGAATGGGAGCATTCAACGCAGCACGCCTGCGCGGTATTCCTGCCGAACTGCTTATATATCCCGACGAAAACCACTGGGTGTTGAAACCACAGAACGGAATACTATGGCAACGCACATTCTTCGGTTGGCTTGACAAATGGCTTAAGTAATTGACAACCGATAATGAATAATTCACCAATGACAATGGGAATTTGAAAGATTGAAAAGAAAAAGAAAATAATTTAATAATAATATCATGACCCAAACTATTCAAAAATCTCTGAGAGACTCGGCAGGAATACGCTGGACGGCTCTCTTGCTCTTGGCATTCGCCATGTTCTGTTCATACATCTTTATGGACATTCTCTCTCCCATCAAAGACCTTATGCTGTCTGAGCGTGGTTGGGATTCCACTTCATTCGGAACAATGCAAGGCTCCGAGACATTCCTAAACGTATTCGTGTTCTTCCTCATCTTTGCCGGCATCATTCTCGACAAAATGGGAGTTCGTTTTACTGCCATTCTCTCCGGAACGGTAATGCTCGTAGGTGCATTAATAAAATGGTATGCCGTTTCAGATGCTTTCATAGGCAGCGGTATAGAGACTTGGTTCACAAACAATCTTAACCACATACCGGTATTCGAACAACTCGGTGTTTCGCCGTTCTTCAAAGGCATGCCGGCATCAGCAAAGGTTGCATCATGCGGATTTATGATATTCGGTTGCGGTGTGGAAATGGCAGGTATCACGGTAAGCCGCGGTATCGTGAAGTGGTTCAAGGGACGAGAAATGGCATTGGCTATGGGTTCCGAAATGGCACTTGCACGTCTTGGTGTTGCCACCTGCATGATTTTCTCACCGTTCTTTGCCAAACTCGGAGGACATATAAGCGTAGGCCGTTCCGTTGCTTTCGGTGTGGTACTTCTCTGCATTGCACTCATTATGTTCATAGTATATTTCTTCATGGATAAGAAACTTGACTCACAGACCGGTGAGGCAGAAGAGAAAGACGAGCCATTCAAGATTTCAGACTTGGGACAGATACTTACTTCAAGTGGTTTTTGGCTTGTTGCCTTGCTCTGCGTGCTTTACTATTCTGCAATCTTCCCTTTCCAGAAATATGCCGTAAACATGTTGCAATGTAATCTTACATTTACAGAAGTTGACCCTAATTCGTTCTGGGCAGGCTCGACGGTAACAATAGTCCAATATATAATCATGCTTGTAGTTGCCGCAGCGGCATTCTCATTCAATTTTATGAAGAAGCCGGCAATGAAATATTTCATGCTTTGCCTTGCAATCGTATCACTCGTAACGTTCTGCTACATGGGATACATGCGTCAATCGGCTGAGACAATTTTCGCAGTGTTCCCACTTCTTGCCGTAGGTATCACACCTATACTCGGCAACTATGTTGACCATAAAGGAAAGGCTGCCACAATGCTCGTGCTTGGCTCACTTCTGCTTATTGCATGCCACCTGACATTTGCCTTCATTCTCCCGATATTCCAAGGCAATGGTGCCGGCGGTGTAATAATAGCGTATGTTACCATACTCGTGCTTGGTGCAAGTTTCTCGCTCGTTCCTGCCTCGTTGTGGCCAAGTGTTCCAAAACTTGTTGATGCAAAGGTTATCGGTTCTGCATACGCACTTATTTTCTGGATTCAGAACATAGGTCTATGGCTCTTCCCATTGCTTATCGGCAAAGTACTCGACAATACAAACGAAGGTGTTCAAGATCCGACTAAGTACGACTACACTGCCCCACTCGTGATGCTGGCAGGTCTCGGAGTTGCAGCTCTCGTTCTCGGACTTATCCTTAAAATTGTTGACAAGAAGAAAGGACTCGGTCTTGAAGAACCGAACATAAAGTAATAAAAAAACGGATATTAAGACAAATTCCCAATATCCATATCCGATAAAACATTTGTCCGCAATACCTTTAAATGGTTGGTGCGGACAAATGTTTTTTTTAATGGTTCTATAAATTGATACAGTAAAAAACAAAAGTCTTTATTTATAAACATCCATTCAAAATTAATATTATGTATGCATGGTTTTATCTATTTTTACTTCACCTCCATCCTAATGTTTCATTTGCCTAATACTGTCGATTGTCAATCATTCTGAAACTCGCCGCGTTAATTTTTACATACAATACACATACTGAAAAACAAACGTAAATATACAGGTAATTAATTTTGAACACCTTCTTGATATTATGTGTTATAAAAGTTTGTTTTTTCTTTGCAATACCATTTTTTTCGTATAACTTTGCCGTTCAAATCAATTTATATTTGTATTTGAGAGGTAAAAACAACATCAATTAGATGACACAGAAAGAAGATATTCAGAACGCGGTAAACGTGATGAAACATGGTGGGATAATAATCTATCCTACCGATACGGTGTGGGGTATTGGCTGCGATGCGACTAATGCAGAGGCAGTTGCAAAAATTTACAAGATTAAGCGGCGCGAAGACTCGAAAGCATTGATATGTCTGGTTGACTCGGAAGTGAGACTTCAGCGGTATGTAAGGAACGTACCGGAAGTGGCATGGCAAGTTATGGAATATGCCGACAAGCCTACTACCGTTATCCTCGACAACGCAGTGAATCTCGCACCCAATCTCATTGCCGAAGACGGTAGCATCGCGATGCGCATCACCCATGAAGTCTTTTCGAAAGAATTATGTTTCAGATTTCAGAAACCGATAGTATCTACAAGCGTTAACATCAGTGGTGAGACAGCGGCACAGAATTTCCGCGACATATCACCGGAACTGATTGAGGCTGCCGACTATGTATGTTTCTCAAGACGGCAGGAACATAAGCCGCACGCACCTTCGTCCATAATAAAAATAAAGGAAGACGGAGAGGTAACTATAATAAGGAAATAAGGATAGTAGCAAATGACAAGTGGCATATTGCTGAAATTTACGGAATGGCGCGTACGACATGTCAGCGATCGTCAGTTCACGCTCTTACTTAGTTTCGTGGTAGGTTTCCTTGCCGCAGTTGCCGGCTATGTCCTACATTGGATTATATTGAACATACAATTACTGCTAACGGCAGGGTTCGATATAACTTCGTCAAACTGGATGTACCTTGTCTTACCGGTAGTTGGTATATACCTCACGCTGCTATTCGTCAGATATATCGTGCGCGATGACATTGGGCACGGCATAACACGTGTATTATATGCCATAAGTTCTAAAAAGAGCCGTATAAAAGGACACAACTGTTGGAGTTCGGTGGTCGCATCGGCCATAACCATAGGATTTGGCGGCAGCGTTGGTGCAGAGGCTCCGATAGTCCTTACGGGGTCTGCCATAGGCAGCAATCTTGGCAAACTGTTCAGGATGGACAACAAGACAATGATGTTGCTCGTTGGCTGTGGTGCATCGGCAGCAATAGCCGGTGTCTTCAAAGCCCCCATCGCCGGTCTTGTCTTCACACTTGAAGTGCTGATGGTTGACCTTACGATGGCCTCACTGCTTCCCATATTGATTTCAAGTGTAACGGCAACATGCTTCACTTATATATTTACCGGATCTGCATCATTATTTAATTTCAGTCTCGACGGCAGCTGGACTCTCGAACGTGTCCCGGCAACGATACTTCTCGGTGTATGCTGTGGTCTGTTCAGCCTTTGGTTCATACGTGCTTCAAATATATTCGAAAGTATTTTTGAACGTATCGGGAAAAATTATTTGTTACGCTTTGCACTTGGCGGCGTAGTGTTGTCGTTGCTTATATTTTTCTTCCCATCGCTTTTCGGTGAAGGATACAGCAGCATCAATATTCTGCTTAACGGAAAGACAGAAGCAGATTGGCAGACGATAATGAACAATTCGATATTCTATGGTCACGGTGATATGCTCGTGCTTTACATCGGGTTGGTTATGCTGACGAAAGTCTTTGCCACGGCGGCAACAAACGGCGGAGGAGGCTGCGGCGGTACGTTTGCACCATCATTGTTCATGGGAGCGTTCGGGGGGTTCTTCTTTTCGCGCTTATGGAACATGTACCAAATAGGTGTTTATGTGCCGGAGAAGAATTTTACGCTTCTCGGCATGGCAGGTGTAATGACAGGAGTTATGCATTCACCGCTTACAGGCATATTCCTTATTGCCGAACTAACGGGTGGATACGCCTTATTCATTCCGCTTATGATTGTTTGTATATGCGCCTACCTTACCATCATCATCTTTGAACCTCACAGCATTTACGGCATGCGTCTTGCCCGTCAGGGTAAACTGATAACACACCATACGGATCATGCGGTGCTCACCCTTATGAGTCTTGACAGTGTAATCGAACGTGACGTTACTACTGTACCTTCAGACATGGCACTCGGCAAACTCACCCATTTCATCAGCCGCAGTCGCATGAACATCGTTCCGGTGGTAGATGATGCGGGCTTGTTGTTAGGCGAGATAGATGTTACCAAGATAAGACATATTGTTTTCCGTACAGAGTTGTACGGGCATTTCAATGTTTCCCAACTTATGACAGAACCGCCTGCGGTACTTGGCGAAAACGATCCTATGGACGAAGTGATGAAAAAATTCGACAGCACCGATGCCTCGATGCTGCCAGTAATAGATTCTTTCGGGAAATTGAAAGGTTATGTCGCCCGTGCACATCTTTACAGCCAGTACAGACAGATGGTTGCAGACTTGTCGGCAGAATAATCATACCTCTGCAATACTTGTTTTCATTCCGTTAAGGAAATCTTTCGATGCCATTCTCCTTTTTCCACTAAGTTGTACTTGTAAAAGTTCGAGCATTTCTCCTCCGGCAGATGCCATTAACCGTCCTTGATATGAGAAAAGAGTACCGGCAGGTTGGTCAGTGCATATACCTGTAATATGCGATTCATATATTTTTATTGTCTGTCTTGCATCACTGCCGAAAGGTGCCCATGCTCCCGGTATGGGAGACAATCCACGTATAAAGTTGTGTACCTGTTTGGCACTCATATTCCAATTTATAATGCAGTTCTCCTTAAATAGTTTCGGAGCATCATTAAGTTTCTCAACTCCGGAAATCAGTTGCTCTTGTGGAATACTGTCAATCTTCCCGTTGCCTTCAATCATTCTGTCAATGGTTTCTACGGCAATCTCTGCTCCAAGTCTCATCAGTCTGTCATATACCGTCTCAACATTGTCCTCTGCCCCAATTGGCATTTCGCGTTGCATTATTATGCGTCCGGTATCTATATTGCGGTCAAGGAAGAACGTTGTCACACCCGTACGTTCCTCACCGTTTATTATAGCCCAATTAATCGGTGCCGCACCGCGATATTGAGGCAACAGAGCCGCATGTACGTTGAATGTGCCGAAACGAGGCAATGCCCAAACAACCTCGGGTAACATGCGGAAAGCCACAACGACTTGTACGTCCGGATGATATTCGTTTAGTTCTTTCAAAAAACTTTCATCTTTCATCTTATCAGGTTGCAGTACCGGTATGCCGTGTTCATTTGCATAAACCTTCACCGCCGGCGGTTGCAAAGTGTGGTGATGCTTGCCTACCGGTTTGTCCGGCTGTGTCACTACGCACACGACATTGTATCCTCCCTCGACCAATGCTTGCAGCGTAGGCACCGCAAACTCCGGTGTTCCCATGAACACTATCCTAAGTTCTTCTTTTTTCATCAATTTGGTTTATTATGATTTGATAATCGTTGCAAAGTTACGAAAAAATGACATTATATTTGATGTTGTTTGTAAGTTTAATGCACAAGATTGTTTAACTTGCATACTTCTTTCGAAATAGTTATTATCATATAACAGAACTTGATTCCAAAAAACGTTTCAAGTCTTTTACATACTTGATTTGGTGTATTTTCAAATAAATCCTTATAAATAGTTTGGGAAAAAATTTCTTTGTCTCCAAACATTCAGTGAAATCAATGGTGGTTTTACCTTCATTTTCAAGAAAAAGCCCAACCCAATGTCCTTTTATTTTGTCATTTTCCATATCAAATTCCCATCTATGACAGTTCTCTTTTACAGTAATGGTAAAAAGCGTTCTATACCCGTCTTTTGTTATTTCAACAAACTGCGTATCTGACAATACCTCTATCCTGCTTAAATCACTTCTCCATGAATATTCTGTAAGCGATGTCACTGCATTCCAAACCTTTTGCAAATTACAATGTAAGGTTGCTTTTATATTTGATGTTATTGTTTTCTTTCCCATAGGTTAAATTTATTGGCAAAATAGAAAGCAGAGATAAATGACATAACCATTAAGACTATACCTATAAACGCCCATAATAGCATTTGTAAATATGACAATAAAGAAAATTTCACAAACAACATTAATGTATAAATACAATATGGCATAGTCATAATGCTCGTAACAATGGCAGGTATGTATTTTCGAAAAACAGCCCATTGCACAATATGTACCAACAGATGCAGAAAGAATGCCATAAAAGCTGCAAACCACCATTCATATAAACTGTAAAATACGGCAGTCAATGAAACAATGGTTATCAACAGAAACTCGTGAGCAACGGCAACTGAAAATGCCGCAGTTGATAACTCAAAAAATCGCTGCCTTGTGAGAAAGTATTCAATTTTAGGGAAACGTTTCCTTAATTCTTCTCTGTTTTTTGCCAACCATGAATTAGACATTATCAATTCTTCAAAGTCATGTATCATAAAAACAACGGGAAGCAATGTCATAAGAAAATTCAAATTTGTCATAACTGATATGTTTTTGATTGTTCTATAATATCATATTCTTACAATCATATCGCTTTTTTAATTATAACGATTAAACAGACGAATTATTACTCACAAAATCAACTCTTTTCAATGTATTTGAAATACTTTTATAATGATATTTAACTATTGCAATATGAGACCTCTGCTAAATTAATTACTTATGCAGAGGTCTCACCATATTTACACTATTTTTACTCCGAACCGACATCTCATTTGTGCTTAATCGTACTGTTATATCGCCGAATTTACTCACCAATTTCGGCGGTTTCACTCACCAATTTCAGCGAAATTGCCAAGCACCTTCTATCGAATGAGAAATATGCTTATTATCAACTCGTAATAAAACGTATATCAATAAAACATATAATAATTTGCAGAATTAATTTTGCAAAAGTATTAATATAGAACTACTTAAGTATAACAAGTTATTTTAAAGTGTTGTATAAATAATACAAGCCTTTTATCCGAAGTAACAAAAAATTCTGTTATACAGGTTGCTTTCTATATTTAAATTTGTATTTTTGCACTTACAACCAAGTTGATTATTATCACTGTTATGGATATAAAGCAGTTTTATGAGGAATGGAACAATGGTAACGACCATATAGAGGTACAGACAAGTGGTTCGACGGGTGTGCCTAAAAAAATAATGATAGATAAAGAGTGCATGTTGGCATCGGCATGCCGTACCAATGATTTCTTTGGTCTCCGTCGTGGCGACCGGGCATTGCTTTGCATGAGTCTTGACTATATTGCAGGTAAAATGATGGCAGTGAGGGCTATAGAGAGAGGTTTGAGACTCGACATAATAGAACCTTGTGGCAATCCATTGGCAGATTGCACCGGTTGTTATGATTTTGTTGCAATGGTTCCCATGCAGGTATGGAACACCATGCACGACAAAACTGCACGGAAACGGCTTGATGATGTTGCCAACCTGCTCGTAGGAGGAGGTTCCGTAAGTAGTGAGATGGAGTCAGGCTTGGCATTGCACAAGTGCCGTGCATGGAGTTCATATGGTATGACAGAGACTTTGTCGCATGTCGCATTGAGACGAATTGGTGGCGAAGCATGGTACGAGCCGCTCATTAATGTAAGTCTATCACTTGACTCCGATGGTTGTCTTGTTGTCAGCGATAAGGCAACCGGAGCTTTAAATCTCAAGACAAATGACATCGCGGAGTTTGCTTCCGACGGTCGGAGATTTCGTATTATCGGACGTAAAGACAATGTCATCTGCTCCGGTGGTATAAAAATACATGCGGAGGAGGTGGAACGTATCATTGCCGAACATTTCGCCATTCCGTTCATTATAACCAAACGCAACGATGACAAGTTCGGCGAAGCGATGGTAATGGTTATAGAAAGCCGCGACAAAAATATTGTTGATAAAGCACGTCGCATCTGTGCAGATATTCTTCCCAAGTATTGGCAACCACGTCATTTCATGGTTGTTTGCGAATTGCCACGTACAGAAACGATGAAAATAAAGAGAGCCATTCCTTACCGGCAGAGTTTGTAGTATGGACACATAGTACAGCGTTTTCTTTCCTCCGTAGGCTTGAAAGTAATCGAAGTATCAAGAATTTCAGTCATAACCCTTTTTAAGTTCTCCATAAAAATGTCACCATATATTGATATGTCGTTTATATATTCTTTGACGTTTTTGTCTTTGAAATAAAGCGTGGGGTTGGTATCATCGGCGTATGAATGTTGAATGAACAGCAATGCTGGTGACACAGGTACATTACTTTCTTGCCGTTTCCTACTGATGAGCAAAGAGTAAAGCATTGCCTGAAGATAGTAATCGCGATGACTGTCTGATTTTGCCAATGGGTCAAACACGGCTTCAATGTTGGCTGATGGACTTTTAATTTCCTTTGAACCGGTTTTGTAATCCACCACACGAATTACCTCTTTTCCGCTCTCATTGTCTCTAACTTTGTCAATACGGTCTATGCGTCCGCCCACTTTTATCTTTCTCTCTCCTTTGTCGGTACATATCGTTATATCCTCATACACGTCATGTTCCAAGCCTATTATCGTAAACGGTGCAAGTCTTATGTCAAGCCTTAACAGCATCTCCAAATATTTCCTTATAACCTCCCTGTTGATGAGTTGAATACCATTGTATTTAGGTTTAAAATCCGAATTGTCATTTATCTTGAATAGTTCTTTCCTAAAAGCCTCGTCTATGGCACGATATATGCCGGCCTTGTCTTTCAGCAGGTAATTCAGAACTTCTTTGGTTATCACTGCTCCCTTTACCTTATTATATATTATCTCCGATGCCTCGTGGAATACAAGTCCGAATATACGATTGTCAATGCTGTCATCATCTGTCTCGTCGTTCTCCTTCAGTCCCGCTACATAGTTATAGAAAAAGCGCAATTGGCAATAAAGGTAATTGTTGATTGCCGTAGGCGAGAATGAGTCCATCTCGTCGAGTATATCCGCCACCTTTCCTTCTTTTGCAATTTCCGCAGGAATGGATATCATAGAGTGTTGTCCTGCCGACAGAGCTTCTTTCGACAATTTCCATGTTGCAGGTTTTTCTACCATCATTTGCACCATGAAACGTGACATCTCGCCACTCCTTCCACCATCGGTTGAGTTGTTATATACTATTGTAACATCCTTACACCGCTGTATTATGCTGTTGAAATAATAAGCATATACGGATACCTTATTGTCTATGGTGGTCAATCCATGCCCATAACGTATAGAATGCGGTATAAACGATGCATCGTTTATACCTTTGGGCATGTTGCCTTCGTTGCAGGATAACAGCAGGACATGATCGAAGTCGATGTTACGCGTTTCAAGCACTCCCATTATCTGTACTCCCTCTACCGGTTCGCCGTGGAATGGGATTGTCGTACTTCCGATTATTTGCATCATCAGGCGGCGTAATGTATCAAAATCTACTATAAGGTCGCGATCCTCTATAAGGTTCACGATGCGCATAAGCAAAGTGTAAGTGCGGAATAATGACTCTACGGCAAAACCATTCTCTTGCTTTTTATTCTCCGGAAAATTACGTGCAATCTGTTTTACGATGTCCGCCAAACGTCTTACAATAAACTCGTTATAATTATTTTTCTCACGGTCTATCGGACTAAAAATGAGCGACAACCCATCATCTCCCATAAGTTCTTCGACATTTGGAAAATATCGGTGCATGCTGTTAAGTGTTGAGCGTAGTTCTCGTGCTTTCTGTGATATATACTTGGCATACGGGTGTGAGAGTACCGCGTTGACAAAATGCAATCGGAACACTTTCCCGTCAGCAACATATCCTTCGGAATGTAGCGTAAGGAAATTGGCAACCAATGTTGTTATCGGTGCTTGTGACAACGGGTATCCGGTGGTTACGTTCACCGCAGGCATTTCTTCAGGAAGACAGTGTATTATTGTTTGCAGCAACGTTTCGTGACACATCACTATTGCCGTTCGTCTACCGTGTAGCATACGGTCGTTATCCATCAGCCATTTAGAAACATAACGTGCCTGTATATTCTCAGTCGGTGCACTGACAAATTTCACTTCTTTCTCTTCTTTCATAGTGTCAAATACGTCCGTACGGTCAGGTGCAAGTTCGTTTACAAACTTTTCTTTCAGTCTTGATATATAACTATATCTGCTCACTTCGTTTGACACGGAGTTTCTCTCCTGCATGAAAAAATTATCGTAGTCCCAGTAGAACAACGCGCGCCCTTCCTCTTGTAGCATCGAAAACAATTGTCTCTCAACCTTTTGCACAACATTGAATCCCACAAAGACATATTTCTCTGACGACAGATTAAGACATTTGCTTTCAACCACTTTTCGGTATAGTGCTCCTTCGTATGCCAGTCCTTCGCCGGCAAGCCGTTCATTGAATTTATGATAAATATCGGCAAGACTATTCCACATCTTTAAGAATTTTTCTTTTATTTCCGAGTTGTCTTCATCAAGTATGATATTGAAAAAACGTTCTATTGCCTCCCTTTGTCCTTGTGTGAAATCTATTTTGTTTTCCAATTCATGGAAAGCAGTGATATTCGAGAATACGGCATCAGCATTGGCCATATTCTTGTCAATATCATCAAAGTCAGAAATCATTAATTGCCCCCACCCGTAAAATTTATCGAGTGTAAGTTCTTCCGTCCCATGGTATGCAGAATATACTTTGAATAGTTCGCATACAAGTTTTACGGGATCGGCCACAACAGTTTCCGTCTGTCTTCTGAACAATTCGCTTATGGTAATATATTGCGGACTCCACATCGGTTTCCCCGCCTTAATTGCAAGCATTTCTTTCATGAACAACGATGCGCGTTTGTTTGGAAAAACAATCGTTATGTCAGAAAGGTCTGTGCCGTGTTTCGTTATTATGTCTTCTGCTATATGTTCCAAAAATGATGTCATGGCGTACTTAGTTGTCAAATTCCTTAATTATATTTTTGTCAACGTACCATAGGTATCCCTTTATGTTCTTACATCCCATGTCGTCGAGTAATCGCATATATCTGTGTATCTGTTCTTCGTGGTTTGTGCGCGGCATCCCGAACTTGTAGTCAACCACTATCGTGCTATCACCGTCAGTCATTACTCTGTCCGGGCGGTGTTCCTTTATTTTTCCGTCATCCATCTCCAGCACAGAACATTCTTTGAATGTCTTCCACCTTCCGGAGAACCAATCTGAGGCAATTGGAGACTCAAGGCATTTGCCTATTGCTGCCAGCAGGTCATCACGAGTCAGTTCGTCATAAAGTATTCCTTCCTGTTCCATTTCCTTCATTACCCGTACCACGTCGTCCTTTGTATCAATCTGCGAGAATATCTTGTGCATTATACAGCCGCGCTTTATATATGTGGTATCTTTGACATCGCTGTCTTCCTGACGTGTAAACTCATCGCTCTTATTGCTTTGCCTGAAACTTACCGGAACAGGGAATGTTTTTACATCAACCTTTACTTTTCTTGTTTCCTGCAAGAAAACGTTTGATGTCTTGTGTTTACTTTCTCCGTCACATTCTTTGAACGAGCCGTAACAGAACTCAATTTCCTCTGCTTGAGAGTTATTTTTTCCTTCTTTGTCATTATTAATTTTTCCGGAAAGTGTCGCTCCGTCAAGTTTCTCCGCCACCTCCTCAACAGACCGGCATATAACGTATGATCTGTTTGCCTTACCATCACTCTGCCCTATGACAAAAAGGTTGTTTACTGCACGTGTGAAAGCCACATACAGTAAGTTCATGTTGTCAACGGTAGTTTGCAGATGTTCATGCTTGTAGTCTTCCGCAAAAAGACTATTGTTCATTTCCTGACAATATCTCACAGGAATCAGCGGCATCTGACAGAACGGTTCTTCGTCTGTTGAACACCACAGCATATCGCTGCCGCCAATTTTCCAATTTGCAAAAGGTAATATTACGTTATCAAATTCAAGTCCTTTGCTCTTGTGTATTGTCAGCATGCGTATGCCGTCTATCTCGTCACTCTGTATGTTCTTTGAGTGCATGTTTTCTTCCCATTCTTTTAGCAATGCTTCTATTTCTGGTGTGTAATCTTTTGCAAACTCACTGACCGCATCATGGAAAGCACAAACATAAGCACTCTGGTCATTCAATCTGTCGAGTCCTAACACATTATATATATATTCTATCAAGTCTGTCAACGGCATCTCCGTCATTCTTTCAAAACATGCAGTGAAGTTTTCCGGCAGCAAAGCGTTTATCTTTTTCTCGTCGGCATGCCACATCATATTACCTTCACTTGTGTCGCTTTCAATTATGTTTCTCTGATATTGCTTGGCCAGAATGGCTCTTGTGAGCAAATCTTCAGGATGCAACAGCAGACGCAGAGCCTCTATTATCATGTTGACCGCCAATGAGGCTTCGAGCCTGAACGCTTCATCGCTTACGAGATGAATTTCCGGGCGCACACGCATCAATTTCTCCGCTATGAATGTTATATCCTTGTTCCATCTCAGCAATATCGCTATTTTGTTTTGCGGAACTCCTTTTTTTATAAGTTCGTCTATCGTATCCACAACCTTGTCGAACATACGTTCCCGAATATCGTCAGACGGTAGCAGCGTAACTTTTACCATTCCTCCATCAGCATTTCTCTCAGGAATTTCCTGTATCACGTCACAATATGCCCTCTCAAGTTCCTGTGCATTATCACCGCTCGTCTCCCTCTCGTTGTCGGTCTCAATCCTTACAGCAGTCTCGAAGAAAGCATTATTGAAACGTATTATATTCTTGGCAGAACGGAAGTTATATTCCATTGGTTCTATTTTCAGTTCATTTCCGTCAAACAAGTTTTCTATGTTATTCAACAATTGCCAGTCTCCCGATCTCCATCGGTATATACTCTGTTTCACATCGCCCACTATAAGATTTTGTGCCACATCTTTCACGCCTGGGTCTGCCCTGCTCATGCAGTCTTTAAGCAGTACAAGAAAGTTTTTCCACTGCACTGTACTTGTGTCTTGGAATTCATCTATCATAACATGACTTATCTGTGTACCGATTTTTTCGTAGATAAACGGTGAATCACTACCTTTGACAAATTCTGAAAGCAGTTGCTGTGTATCGCTCAACAGAAAACGGTTGGCGTTGTAATTAACTTCTCCCACTTTCTTCTCTATCGCGCTTAACAGGCGCAATTGGTTTATGTACGTCAGCGACATTCTCGCAGTATTGTACCTTCTTATTTCATTTCTTACCTTCTCGTTCGCCTCACGCAATAACGGCATTAGATGTTGCTCTGCAAACTCAAGCAATTCAGGACGTTTCTTTGCCATCGGTTTCGTAACCCATTCCTCTGCCGACTCCATGGCTTTGATATATGTAACTTTTCCCAATTCGCTCGTAGTAAACTTTTTCTCGGCCAGTTTCTTGAAATATCCGCATGGTGTTTTCTTGAGTTCGTCAATATCCACACCGTTCTCATTGAGTAATTCCATGAATTTAAGTTCATATCCTACCATTTCTTTCTCGAACGTGTCAATTATACTTTTCATGTTTCCAAAGAACAATTCAAAGTTCTCCTCCTTTCCGGCCACGTTGTTTATCGCGTCTCGTTTTTCCTTGTATGTATCGTTAAATATCGTCTTTCCAAAACTCTTAATCTGCGATGTTACGTTCCATCCTTTGTCCTCGGATATATTTCTCGTTATATAGTCGATAATCCATGAAAGTTCCTTATCATTGTCTGACAAATCCTCGATTAATCGGTCAACAGCCATTTCCTCCACTTGATTATCATTCAGACCTACCCGTAGTTTGGGAGTAAGTCCCAATTCATGTGCAAGATTACGCAGGATACTTTGAAAAAATTTATCAATGGTCTGTACTCTGAAATAGTCAAAATCGTGTATTAGACGACTTAATGCAATTCCCGCTCTTCTACTTGTTTCCGTTACATCCATCTTCAATTCCTCCGACACTTTTCTAAGGTACATCTCCGAGTCGGGCAATTTTTTCCATATACCGTACAGTTGCGACATGATACGTTCTTTCATTTCCTCCGTAGCCTTGTTCGTAAATGTCACGGCAAGAATGCTTTTGTGTTCATTCTCCGGATTTTTTATAAGTAGTTTTATATATTCCACTGCAAGACGAAATGTTTTTCCGCTACCTGCACTCGCTTTATATACAGTTAGTTGCATGTAAAATTCTCATTTATTGTTTTTCATTTTTCACAAAATCAATGCCTGATTGACGAATATGTCATATCATCCTTTAACAAGGCTACAAAACAAGGGTACGTCTGTTTTGACGCACCCTCGTTTTTAGTAGTGGATAGGGGAATCGAACCCCTATGCCAAGATTGAGAATCTTGTATCCTAACCGTTAGATGAATCCACCATTATCTCCGGCATTCAAAATCCCTTGCGGAAGGAGGGGGATTCGAACCCCCGGTACGGTTACCCGTACGACAGTTTAGCAAACTGTTGGTTTCAGCCACTCACCCATCCTTCCTCGGGCTGATTTGTTGCCGAAACAATCGATCTCTCAATTGCGGATGCAAAGGTAATATATTTTTTTTATATTTGCAAATATTCTATGTATTTTTTTGCTACCTGCCAAACTTTTTCTTTTTTTCTAATTTTATATGTAATATTCTTTCAGACCCGATATCCTTTCTTTGACATTGACCCTTCCTCAAATAGTTCGTCGGAAAATAAATTTGGGCAACCAGCAAGCAAACAATATATCTTTAAACCCAAATCGGTCATTAGACCGCATTTGCTTAGATTTGCTATTGCCGTTACACTTCCCTACTGCTTTAGCCCGCTTGCTGCCATCTGCGCAGCCATTACATCTCGACGCAGCCCGCTACGCCTTCGATGAAACGGCTGTGCATCCGCCCAACAATCGAACAAAATCGGTTGAGGGTTCTAATGACCGATTTGGGTTTAAAGATTTTACGAATAAGAGGAAATACGGTTTGTTAGATTCATAAAATCCGGCACAGACCGTATTTCCTTTTTTATCAAATTCGTTTTACTATATCTCGGGCTATCCTTATATAATGTTCAAACCAAAATAAACCATCAGTCCGGAGATTATGATATACACAACGGCGTATGGTATTGCCGACTTAAGTATGTCTCCGTCCTTACCTTCCATGTCACATGCAGCAGTGGCGATGGCAATACTCTGCGGCGAAATCATCTTGCCTCCTGTTGCTCCTGTGGTATTTGATGCTATTAACCACGTTGACTGATTTGGTGTAAGTCCGAGTTGGGTGGCAACGTTTGCTTGTAGTTTTCCGAACAATATATTGGCAGAAGTATCCGATCCTGTAACGAAAGTACCGATAGCACCAATTAGAGGTGCGAAGAACGGATAGAACGAGCCGGTAAGTGCCACGAGACCTACGGCAATGGCATTTATCATTCCCGAATTATTCATAACCGACGACAATGCAATCAGACTCACGATAGTAATAATCGTCTTGTTGCTCTTCACTATGGTACGTGCAAGCAATACCATTAGTTTCCCGAAACTCATACCTTGAACCATACCTCCTATAGTAGCTCCAAGGAATAGCATCAAACCGGCATTGCTTATCCAACCGAACGATACCGTGGATCCGATGACAGGCAGTGTAAGTTTAGTCACAAGGTGTGTTTTCAAGAAAATATTTATCGGCGGACACAAAGCACCGCTTAATAGAATAAACACGAGGATAAACAGATATACACTCCATGCACGGAATGTCTCTCCTAAAGTATATGATTTATTTTCTTTTTCCATACCATCGGCTTTACCACGTTTCTTTTCGAAAATGCGGGCATAAATAATTATGGCAACTATCGCTGCGATGGAACCAAGTATCGCCGGTGTCTCTGCACCAAGAAAGTGCGCACAGCAATATTGTGTAACAAATGACACCACACCCGTCCATAGTGCCAATAAAATGTTCTTGATCACGGCTTTGCGATCGGTTATCATAAGTATTATGAACGGAATTATAAAGAAAAGCATTGCCAATTGAAGCACTATGAAAGATGAAGTCTGAGATATGAACTCCGTCGAAACCACTCCGCCTACCGCAACCTCATTACAGAGTGTTGTTACGGGAACTCCTACCGCACCAAATGCCACGGCAACGGTATTGGCAATTAGAGAAACAAGGGCAGAAAACATAGGTTTGAAACCAAGTCCGATAAGTATAGCCGCAGGTATGGCGACCGCCGTTCCGAAGCCCGCCATGCCCTCAAGAAGTCCGCCGAACCCCCAAACCATAAGTAATACAACAATACCCTTGTCGTTGGAAATACTTGTAAACTGTGCTTTGATAATGTCTATTTCCTTTGTTTCGAGAAGAATGTTGTAACTGTAAAGAGCCATCATTATGATGATGAGAATCGGGAATACTGCTTTGAACACACCTTCCACGAAACTCCATCCCACCACGCCGAATATTGATGCTTCCTGAAATTTTTCCGGAACCATGTCCATTGCAGGTGCGGCAAAGAGAGCAAGTAGGATTGTCACTACAAGAGTTATGAATGCACTCTTGTGACCTGCCATCTTGAAACCAAGCATCAGGACAAACAGCAGGACGATAGGTACGATTGATACGATTGCTGACATAAAATAGACTTTAGTAAGTATTATATATAAGTATTATTTAAAGTTCTCGGCAAACGTGCCTCATTCCGTCTTCGCAAAATCTGCGAATGCATGAAAAACGTTCGACAAATTTATAAATAATAATTGAAAAACAAAATATTTTTCGGTATATTTTTCAAATATACATACTTAATTAAAGAAAAATCTTTTGATAACGGGGTGACAGAAACAAGAAATCGATGTAATACATCGTAAAGAAAAACATCAAAGGAACGGAGCGAGCAGATTGGCAAACCAACCACGGAATTTCTGCCAAGGCGTCCTCCATTTGTCCCAAGTCTCCTCGGTAAGTTTGAACGAGTGCCGCTTATCCCGTTCGAACATGTCTTCAAGTTGCTTCGTAGTACACGAGTCTGCAATCACGGCATTCTCCTCATAGTCGAAATAAAGACTGCGTGCATCGAGATTTGCACTTCCAACCGTGCATATTTGTCCGTCGACAGTCATCATCTTCGAGTGGTGAAATCCGTTCTCGTATATCCAAACGTGAGCACCCTTTTTCATCAGCCTGTGCATGTTGTGGAAACTACAGTCGGGTGTAAGTGGAATGTCACTGTTTGCGGCAATCATCAGTTCCACCTTCACTCCTCGCTTTATAGCCTTGCGCAATGCTTTCTTTATACCCGGAATAAGGGTAAAATAAGGGTTTATTATCTTTATACTGTCTTTGGAATTGTTTATCGCACTTATATAAAACTGTCTTATTATCTTCGGCGATTTATGCGGTTCACGGTTTATGATTCCAACCATTTTTCTGCCAACCGTAAGTGTGGTATCCGGCATAAGATCTGCGAAGCGACATGGAGTTTTTTCGTTATTTTTGCGATAATATTCCTCACCCTCTATTTTTTCTCCGGTAACCTTCTCCCACATTCTTGCAAATATCTCTTGCAAATCGTTTACCGCCGCTCCTTCTATACGACAGTGAAGGTCGCGCCACTCGCCCACGGTTTCAGTGCCTTTTATGTAATAATCGGCAACGTTCATTCCTCCGGTGTATGCAATTTTACCGTCTATCACCACAATCTTACGGTGGTCTCTGCCAAAAAGGTCGTCAAGCCAAGGAAATTCCACAGGATTGAACTCATATAGTTGTATGCCCTGTTCACGGCGATGTCTTATGTGCTTTTTCTTTAACGGCATGTTGTTAGACTTGTTGCCGAAACCATCGAATAAGGCTCTTACCACAACCCCCTCCTTGATTTTATTTGCAAGTATTTCGAAAAGCAGGTTGGCAATGGAGTCGTTTCTGAAATTGAAATACTCCAAATGCACGGAACTCTTTGCGCTACGTATTGCATTAAACATGTCATCGAATTTCTCTTGTCCCGACATTAGCAACACCACCGAGTTGTCTTTTGTAAATTTTATGCCATGGCTACGCAATTCGTTCACTATCAAAGAATCTGTTCTTTGTGCGTTGCAGGAAAAGGAAAACAGACAAAGCAATATAAGAGGGAATAGTCTCGACATATTCTAAATCATGCAAGAATAATGGTCAACCACTCCGAGTAGATGTCCTTCCTTGTCGGTTACGAGAACTGTATGTACGAAATTCGCGTGCATTATCTTTTGTATTTCCGTTATCTTGGTGTCTGCCAAGACGCATTTCGGTGTCCTTGTCATTATCTCTTCAACCTTATGCCGGACAAATTCAGCCTGCCATTTCTCCATGGCACGCCTAATGTCTCCGTCGGTTATGAGTCCTTCTATCCTGCCTTCCCCGTCAATTGACACACCAAGTCCGAGTTTCCCCTTACTTACAAGGATTATAGCCTCTCCGAGTTGCATTTCTTTCGGAATTACAGGCAGGTCGTTCGAACGCATCACGTCTTTTGCGGTGGTAAGCAATCTTTTCCCAAGTTCGCCTCCCGGGTGGAAATGGGCAAAGTCGGTAGGCTTAAAATCGCGCACCTCCATAAGTGCTATTGCAAGTGCATCACCCATAACAAGTGTCGCCGTGGTGCTGCTCGTCGGAGCAAGATTTAGCGGACACGCTTCCTTGTCCACCTTAACTTTTATGTGTGTTGTGCTGTATTTTGCAAGCAGGCTGTTTTCGTTCCCGCTTATGCCGATGATTGGTATCTGCATGTGAAGAACCATGGGGATAAACCTCAACAGTTCGTCTGTGTTGCCCGAGTTGCTTATTGCCATTACCACATCATCGCGTGTCATTACTCCGAGGTCACCATGAAATACATCAAGAGGATTGATGAAGAACGATGGGGTACCCGTGCTAGACAATGTTGCGGCTATCTTTGCCCCGATATGCCCACTTTTACCCACTCCCGTCACAATTATCTTACCTTTGCAGTTTAGCATAAATTCGACGGCACGGTCAAACTCTTCGTCAATCTGATTTATAAGATCCAATACAGCATTGCTCTCGTCTTTTATACATTGTATGGCATACCGGCGTACCATAGCCAAACGTTCATTATGCTTCACCATTCTTTCTAATCTATAAGTTGTTTAACCAAGCCTTCCAAATCATTGAGGAAAAGCATATTGGGAGCATCGGACAAACCTTTGTCGGGATCGGGATGCACCTCAAAGAAATATCCTGTTGCGCCAAAGGCTTTTGCTGCCAATGCCATGGCGGGCACGAAACGGCGGTCACCGGAGGTCTTACCGTTGCCTGCTCCGGGACGTTGTACGCTGTGGGTGCAGTCCATTATCACATCAGGAACAATGTCAAGCATGTCCGGTATGTTTCTGAAATCAACTACAAGGTTGTTGTATCCGAATGAATTACCGCGTTCCGTAAGCCATACGTCCTTTGCTCCTGCCTCTTTTGCTTTCTCTACGGGGTAGCGCATGTCTTGCCCGCTGAGGAATTGGGCTTTCTTTATGTTTATGGTCTTTCCTGTCTTTGCCGCGGCAACAAGCAGGTCGGTCTGCCTGCATAAGAATGCCGGGATTTGCAGAACGTCACACACTTCTCCTGCCGCTTCCGCCTGATAACTCTCGTGTATGTCCGTAAGTATGCGCAGTCCGTATTTTTCTTTTACGTCACAAAGCATCTGCAGACCTCTTTCAAGCCCCGGTCCTCTGTATGAATGTATGCTTGTTCGGTTGGCCTTGTCGAACGAAGCTTTGAAAATTATGTCCGTTCCGTATTCCTTATTTATAGATATAAGTTTCATGGCAACTGTATCAAGCAATTCTGCCGACTCAATTACGCAAGGTCCTGCAATGAGTATGGGTTTCATTATAAATACGCTTTTTAATAACATGCAAAATTAGTTTAATTGTTCCAATTACCCAAACATTTTAATAAAATTCGGAAGAAACAAAAAAAAAACAAGAAATGTTTGCATGTGTTGAAAATAAATTCCGCATTTTCAACACATGTTTTCTTAACTTTGGAAAGCGTATCGCTCGAAAATCACTAAACCTCCTCTACACTGCTTATCACAGAGTCTTTGCCGCGATAGATTATATTTATTCGAAAGTCAACGAAATCACTATATATATAAAGTGGCAATTGTTCGTTGTATTTCGGAACATAATCGAACACGAGATGTATGGATGTACCCGATAGATAGTTGCTTGTGGGCATCAGCACATCATCATTATCTGCACTGCGCAAAGAGAACACAGGATCTATCATGGTAAGCACTCGTGGCAATTCTATCTTCAAATCGTTGTCCGGACGACAAAACCACGAACCTATTGTCGCCCAGAAACCTTTTTCTTCTTTCGGATCATCCTCCGGCTGTAATACCGTAATACCTCCGAGCATGGTCTGTTTCAGTTTCCGCGGCTCTATGGAATAATTCTTCAGATATTCTTCCTTGTCTTTTTCTATTCTTCTGTCTACACCGTTGCCACTAATGCTTATGGCATGTTTTTTCTTGTATCCGGTCTCATCTACCCAGCATATTTTGTCATCTGTTATGGCAATGGCACGAATGCGGGTAATGTCTCCGGTCTTCTTTCCGGCGCATGACAATCTTACAGTATCAAAGTCCGCCGTAGAGTGCTTTCCTATTATGCTCATTGTCTTCGGTACACGCACCACGTCGTATTCGTCTTTATACATGTCGGTATAGTGAATACAGAGAAACACGCGCACATTTTCAAGGTCAAGGTCAGAACGATTTTTGATTTTCACATTCAACAGTTCGTCATCCTCCCAGAAGAGCCACTTTGTCTCAGGTTCCACCTCCACGTCTATGAAAGAACTCTCTATGAGCAGTTGTTTGAAACCGGCATATAGATGCTCTTCACAGAATTGCATGTCGGAGAGCAGCCCATCATATACTCCTTGATTGCCACGGCGGAAGAAGTGTTTGAAAATTTCCTCCTTGCATTGGGACAAATCTCGCTTGTCCGCATGACACTTAGCCTTCAAGAGATTGGGGCTGAACAAACCGTATCCCTCCATTTGCGAACGATAAAGACGTGTGAGATACTGTCCTTCGGAGGTTTTGCCGAGATAGTTGCGCAGTCGGTAAGATTCAAGCATATCCGTTAGCCGTGCCGCTTGTCTGGGATATTCTATTGCAGCCTGATCGAAATACAACATTGCCTGATTTACGTTACCGGTCTGTTGGCAAAGCATTCCTTTCAAAACCATTGCCGGAGCCGTGCTGTCCGGATAACGCAACATGTAGTCATCGATAATTACGTCTGCCTCCCACTGTGCATCGTTCATCGTCTGTCGATGTACCGTCATGGTATCTTGGAGCATTACCTCTCCCCTACTTGTAATAATACTGTCTTTTGCCTGCACTGATTGTCTAATGCCGTTTATGGCACCGGTTGCCGAAGAACCGTTACCTCCCATTATCAAACTAAACGACTTCAACAGCATTGCCTCGCCGTTGCCCGGATATTTGTCGAGTATTTTCTGCGAGTGTGCAAGCGCACTCGTAGGTTGTCCGGAGTAAATATCCATATACGCACGGTCTTTCTCCACACACATAAGGTCGTATTCTTTCATATACTTATGGTATATCGGTGCATAATCGGTCAGGTATTGCATATATGATGTACGCAACCGTTCTATGTCCGAGCGTATCTCATCTTTCAGTTTCTTGTCTTTCTCGTATTGGTCGAATGCCGAACTTGTGGCATGGTCGGCATCTTCGGAACTTACTATGCTGAAAATGGCAATCGGATCTCCTGTCGCAGCGAATGCCACCTGTGCAATATTCTTGTCTTTGATTGCCGTCTTCCCTCCCGCCGCCGCACTGCGTACAAGCATCCACATGTCGCTCAACTGCTCGTCCATAGCCTGCAACTTATACATATATTGCAGTATGGGTAACAGTTTCTGTTTTGCCTCCATTACATCGGGGGCGACTCCGGTGTAGTCCAATCGTGCCATCTGCATCAGGAAATCATTGAAATTTTCAGAATTTGCTTGTGCCAACTCAAGCGCATTTATAACTTTAACGGTTTGTTCAATGTCATAGTCTTTGTTTGTGGCAATGTCGGTGCGATTGGTAAGTGCCTCGTATGCCGGGACAAACTTATCCACAGGTTCATAATGTTCGAGGTCGAGAACAGCCGCGTCATGGCTGTCGGAACATGATGCCGGAATAAATACTACCATTATGAGGCATGCATAATATATATATTTTCTTACCATATCTTTATCTTTCCTTGTTTTAATGTTTTCAAAAATTATCCGACAGCGAAGTTATCAAATAATCACATCAAATCCAAATTTCTGCAATGGTAATATTTATTTTCTACAAAAAGAGTAATGGCCGCATTGGAAAACCGATGCGACCACTACCGTCAATCAATCATTTATATTATAGGTGTAAATTCAAATCAACCCCCATTTGGAAAGGATTGCCTCGCTGTGCAAAATACTGTTTTGTGGCATTGTTGAACGAAGCGAAAGTGTTATACCTCGTACCCGCAAGATTGCGCCCCCACACACTAAGAGTAACGCACCCGAAATCGACATCGGCATGGGCACCAAGTATGCAATACATTTTCTGCGAGAATGTATTGGCCTCGTCCCAATAGATTTTGCCCTGTGCGTATGCGTTGGCACCGATTTTAATGGCACGCAATCCGGTGGCGGCTATCGGGAAAGTATAGTCTGCAAGTGCGCACAGTGTATGTTCGGGAACGAATGGTACTTTCTTGTCCTTATAACTTATTTCAACTTGTTTCCCGCCAATTATTACCGCATCATCGTACTCTTGGAACACGGCATGAGTGTAACCATAACTCAATGCCCACGAGAGATTGTTGTTTAGAGCCTTGCCGCGGAGCGAAGTCTCGATGCCGCAACTGAAACTCTTGCCCGCATTTACCATCATACGACCGAATCCGTAATTACCTGCCATGACCGAAAGTTGCTGATCCCGCACCTGCATGTAATATGCGGATAAATCTGCCTGCAAAGAGTTTCCGAAGAGATTGAGATGCGTTCCAACCTCATAGTTCCAACTTATCTCCGGTTTGAAAGCAATGATTTTGTTCATTTTGTTATAATCCTCGGCAGTATGTGGTATGTCATAACTTTTACGATTTGCCTTGTCGCGGTTGGCATTGAGTTCTGCCTGCATGATGTCGGAGAACATCTGAATGTTGAAACCGCCTGCACGGTAACCTTTGCTTACCGTGGCATATACATTGCTTCCGGCCTCGTCAATTCGATAACTGACACCGAATTTGGGTAGCAACTGATTGAAATCGTTATGGTTGCGCCCGTCCAGCACGGACGACAACACGTTTGTGGCAATACTGCCCATTACGTTTGCCGTCATTTTCATCATTGCCGATGTCTCATAGCGTATGGCACAATGGCTGTAATCATAACGCAGTCCGAGCGTCAATGTAAGTTTGTCGAATGTGAAATTGCTCTCGTGGAACAAGCCGAGATTGAAATGCGGAGTATGGAACAAGCCCGGAACATCCATGTCAACATTCATAGAAATACCTCCGGCTTTCTCTATCGCTGCGGCTGCGGCTGCCTTTGCGGCTTCTTCGGACAACCCTTTTCTCTTCATTTTTTCCACCATCGATGCAAAAATGGCATTATACATCTGTTTCTGTACCACATTCGAAATGCGCGAGGTAAAATCATTGTCGAAATACGCCGGTGCATCAGTCCTCTGCCATAGATATGAGCCGAACACGCCGTTAGTCCACTGCCATACACCTTGTTTGTTGCTTTTGAACGAAAACTCCTGACTTATTGAGTTATGAAGTTGTCTCTGCTCCAAGTGAAGTAGGTCTGTGGGCATATAGTCAACGTCTATCATCATATAGTCTTTAAGATACTGGTATGATGTGGTAGAGAAGAAATCGAAATAATTACCGCGGAATTTCAAGTTCAATCCTGTGTTCAACATGTTGCGACGGTAGTTGCTCTGACGGTTTGTCGATGGACTTGCCGTCTCGCCCGTAGTCAAGTCCATCATGCCATACGGGAAACCGTTTTGTCGCACATACTGATAGTCGGCTATAACATCGGCAGTCCAACGGTTGTTGTCGGAATATGCGAGACGGAAACGCCCGCCTGCTTCGTTGTATTTGTCGGCACGCTGTCCCGTGGTTTTGTTTCGGAAGAAACCGTTCTGACCATTATAGAATCCGGCAAGCGAAATGCCGAAACGGCTGCCAAGTTTGCTGAAATGTTCAATCCGGACATTACGATAAAAACGTGTGCCCCACCCCAACGACACATCGGTGCCTTGGTATTTGAGCGGGTTCTTTGTGTATAATCGTATCATTCCGCCCTCGGTATTCATTCCGTAGAGAGTTCCCTGCGGACCGCGCAGAATGTCAACACGCTCAACGGAATATGTATGAAAATTGTATTGACTGTTTGCAACCAGAGGCATGCCATCAACATATATACCTACCGCCGGACTGTTGATGCGCGAACCTATGCCGCGCACATATACTGCCGAAGTGTAACGCGAGCCGTAGTTAGGCATTGAAAATGATGGTATATATGAAGAAAGTTCGCGGAGATCACGCACTCCCAGCGAGTTTATTTCGGTGACAGAGAACATTGACGAACTTATGGGTTGCATGCGCATGCGCAGTTGTTCCTTTGGTTGTGATATAACGATTACCTCATCAAGGTCGTGAACACGCGAACTATCTATGAGCGATATGTCCGGAGTGCCGTTATTTACTACCGCCGAGGCAGAAATAGCAGAAAAAATAACGACTGCGGTTGAAAACATTTTTATCATAACAAATTTCATAATTGTTTTTTCGGATGCAAAGGTATGTCAAAAAAGAAAAAATGACAATCCTTATTTATATGGATTTTAAAACCAAATCGGTCTTTAGAACCCTCAACCGATTTTGTTCGATTGTTGAGCAGATGCACAACCATTTCATCGAAGGCGTAGCGGGCTGCGTCGAGATGTAATGGCTGCGCAAATGGCAGCAAGCGGGCTAAAGCAGTCGGGAAGCGTAATGGCAATGGCAAATCTAAGCAAATGCGGTCTAATGACAGATTGGGGTTAAACACTATGAAATTCGTGTCTAACACCGGCGTTTTCGTTCGTACATTGCCGATTGTCACGGTTGCGGTATATTTTAAAAAATAAAATCGTCCGTTTTGCAAACCAAATTCGCCGAGATTGTTTTGCAAAACAGGCGAATTTACAAAGCAAAACAAGCGGTTTTACTCATCGGCAGTTACTATTCGTTCAATGCTCCGCACGCATTACAACGTCCTTTACGGTACATAGGCTGACCACAGTTGCCACATTCGTAGCGTGCACGGAAAAAATGCAGATACCGCCGAATGGCAAAAAACACATACACGGCAAGCAGAACATACCCAACATACCACAGAGTGGTGACGCTGAAAATGATATAGTCGGCAGCGCAAACGGCAGCCAATCCGCAAACGTAAAGCACGGCATCGCCGAACGGAAGGTGCTGCCGAGCCACATCAATGGCAGCAATACCTACGATGAGCATTGCCCACACAGACACAAGAAACAGTGACAAAACAGACTCTGTCACAAAGGGATTGAGCGTGGGATGATAGTAAAACTCGCGCCATGTGTCGGGCAAGAAATTTTGTATCGTGGCATAGAAAGATGCCGATGTGGCCACGATAAGCGTAAGCAAGGTTGGGTAAAACGAGGGAATATCGTTGAAATGCACGA
Source organism: Prevotella sp. OH937_COT-195 (assembly GCF_003932845.1). Lineage (GTDB taxonomy): Bacteria > Bacteroidota > Bacteroidia > Bacteroidales > Bacteroidaceae > Prevotella. The sequence continues at coordinate 195,898 of NZ_RQZH01000001.1, read as the reverse complement.
TATGAGCATTGCGGCGGAACGATACACGTACAACGTATGCCGCCGAGAAAAGTATGATGACAACGATGAAGATTACATAGTGAACATCGCTGAAAATGGATATGAACTTGGATATGGGGTCGTCCGGTACAACCGCCGGCAACAAATGTGACTCTCGTGCCCAACCGAACGTCTGTTGGTCGTGGGCCACCTGCACCCAGATACTGTCTTCGGCATCGTGCGGAATGACACGAATATCGGCAACGACAATGTGGTCGCCTTTCAATAGAATGACACTATCTACCGGCATGCCGACGAGTGCCTCCTCGGGGAGTTGCTTGAGAAGAGCCAGCGAAGACTTGTTCACAACGAAATTATAGTTCTGCGAATAGTGGTGTTCGCGGTCGAAACGCAGACTGTCTTGTTGTTTGGCTGTCAACATGGTGGTATCGACTTTCGTGTCATGGCGAAAGGTTATGCCCTTGCCGCAGGAGCAGAACGAGAGCATCGTGAACGATACAATGACGAGGAATGCGACTCTGATGTTATTCGGCATAAACGTTCATCTGGCAGTTTTTACAATCGAACTCCAATGGAAAACGCCGCCCGTCGGGAAGTGCAAGACTGAGAGGTTCTCGCCACGAGGGGTTCTTGCCGCCATGTCTGACACAGAAACCGAGACTGTAGCGGATACAGTGGCGACACTGCATGAGGAGGGGACGGTGTACCGGAGGTTTTACCTCGAACGCCTCGCCAATGTTATCTGCACCGCATACTTCGTAAAAATCGCGAGAGATATGGTTGCTTATATTATACAAATAGGGCATCGGCATGCGCGGAGGGGGCGTGACAGTCTGCGAAACAGATGTACCACATGTCTCGCGGACGCACCTCACATGGTACGAAACGGCATCGGAAAGTTGCGTGGTAACATCACGGCGCAACGCAACGAGAAGACTTGACGGAATGAAGAAATTGAAATCCGACGGACTTACAACTACGTCTTTACACGAAAACGGGGTGTCTCCCAACTTTGTCAACTGACGAATGATGTTTTCATGTTGCGGCACTCGTGCCTCCTGCTTGTCGGCTACGATGCGAGCCTTAGCAGTAATCTCACCATGACTTTCTGTCCCAACGATGCAAGCTTTCAAAGAGAATCCGTCGGACGTATCATTCAGAAATAACGTTATGGGTATCTTTCGCACTGCTGTCTCGCGCGAAAGTTCACGCTCGAACCGTCTGTCATTGTTGCGATAGAGCGGCATGCCGGGCTTCAACGACTGCGGCATCTTTGCAGGGAAAAGGAAATTATTCTCGGCACGGTTTATCCGGAAACCTTCAAGTTCGCGCTCACCGTTGATATAGCAAAGTCCGTCACCGTTAGCAAACAACGACATGCCCGCCACAGTTATACGCCGCCCGCGTATCTCTTTCACTCTCCCAACAAACTCGCCTGTTGCCTTGGGAGTGTCCGGTGAGGAGATTTCCGGTTTTCGCCCGTCTATGAAATAGTTGGTATATCCGCGGTTGAAAGTTCTATTCAGATTTGGAGTGAACGTGTACGAGACTGTTCCGAGAGATGCACGGGCAAGCCTGCCGGCACTTTTTTCCACAATTTTGTCCAATTGCCTGCTGTATGCCGCCACTACGTTCTTGACGTATGTTATATCTTTTAATCTGCCTTCTATCTTGAAAGAAACGGCTCCCGCATCTGTCAATTCTTCCATACGGTCTATTTGACACATGTCCTTCAGGGAGAGGAAATACTGCGGACGTCCCAACTTGTTGCCGTCTGCATCTTCAAGTTGGAACTTCAAACGGCAAAAATGAGCACACGAACCACGGTTTGCACTGCGCCCGAAACAATGCTGTGAGGCGTAACACTGGCCGCTGTAACTTACGCAAAGCGCGCCGTGTACGAATACTTCAAGTTCTACATCGGGAACTTCGCGATGTATCTTTGCAATCTCAGCAACCGACAACTCGCGTGCAAGCACTACGCGATGAAAACCTATTGAGTGCAGCCATCTTACCTTTTCAACCGTTCGGTTGTCGGTCTGGGTGCTGGCATGAAGAGGTATTTTGGTTGAGAGTTGAGAGTTGAGCATTGACATATCTTGTACCAATATGGCATCAACATCTATCCTTTGCAGGTCGGAAAGCAACCGGCGCACGTCTTCTATCTCGTTCTCATAGACAATGGTGTTTACCGTAACATAAACTTTTGCTGCATAGAGATGGGCAAAACGGCATAGTTCTTGTATGTCTTCGAGCGAATTGCCGGCTGCCGCACGGGCACCGAAACGGTCGGCACCGATATATACGGCATCTGCGCCATGGGTAATGGCAGCAATCCCACACTCCAAATTCTTTGCCGGTGCAAGAAGTTCTATCTTCCGTATCATCTGCTATCCATTCTTTATATTATGGCAACACTGCGTTTTATGGCGTTCTCTTATATTTATGATGCAAAATTAAACAATAAAAACGATTTCGCAAAATAAAAACCTTTCTTTTACTTTTATACAACAAACTGTAAAGAATATCCCATGTATATGCCGAATTATCATGTATGTATTTATTGTGGCTTAATCTTCCAAAAAATCTTTTTTATTAACTAACAGACTTATTTCCCACATTTTTTATTAAATTTGCAGCGTGCTTTATTCAAACATATCAATAATAATACAAAGAATAGTGCAATGATACAAGTAAGTAACGAAAAAGCCATCAGAACAATAGTAGGTGCAAATGTAGAAGCATACGCTCCGGAGTTTCCGACAGACATTTTTCAAAATTGAATTACGAGAACGGCACCATTAACTCAAAGATAAACTAATGTATTTATTGACGCATAGGTTCCTGGATACGAAAGAAATAGACAAAGAATATTATAATACAGCCCGTAAAACCGTAAGAATAGATTAAAACGACTTTACGATAATGATAATGCTTTTGTAGTAGAACCGCTTATGACAAATTTACAAATGGTATCATAGTCTTTACGACAACAAAGAAAAACATATCAATAAGAACGTTCGACAAGAAATATCAGGTGAGTTTCATGGATAGGAATGATAGGAAAACGAAACATTTATTAATAACAAATTACTAAACATACAATTATCAATTATTATGAATTGGAAGAAACTTCAGAATGGCTCCGACATTAGAGGTGTGGCAATAGAAGGAGTTGAAGGGGAAGACGTTAATCTTACGCCGGAAGTGGTCAAGATTTTGGCACAATCGTTTGTGAAATGGCTGCAAGAAAAGACTGGAACGGCACGTCCCGGCATAGCCGTAGGAACTGACTCCCGCATATCCGGACAGACTTTGAAAGAATCACTGACTGAAGGATTCACGGAAAGTGGCGCGAAAGTGTTCGACTGCGGAATGGCATCGACACCGGCAATGTTTATGACCACTGTTGACAAAGAACAGCCGACAACTGCCGGAATAATGATTACGGCGAGTCATCTGCCTTTCAACCGCAACGGACTGAAGTTCTTTACAAAGGACGGGGGGCTCGACAAAAAGGACATTTCGGCAATACTGACAATCGCCGAAAACGGATCATACAAATCTGCTGACGAGAAAGGAACTGTTGAGAAGTGGAATTTCATGGACTTGTACGCCTCTACATTGGTGGATTATATACGTAAAGGGGCTAATCTTCCCAACTATGAGCAGCCACTGAAAGGTATGAAAATAATAGTAGATGCCGGCAACGGAGCCGGTGGTTTCTTCGCAGACAAAGTACTCAAGGAATTGGGCGCCGATACAGATGGAAGCCAATTCCTCGAACCTAACGGAATGTTCCCTAATCATATTCCTAACCCGGAAGATAAGAAGGCTATGCAGTCGGTGTGCGATGCGGTAAAACGAAACAATGCACAACTCGGTATAATATTCGATACCGATGTCGATCGCTCCGCCATCGTTGACCAAAACGGAGAACCGATAAACCGTAACTCGCTTATTGCTCTCATCTCTGCCATCATGCTCAGGGAACATCCGGGAAGCACAATTGTAACCGACTCAATAACATCCGTGGGACTTGCCAAATTCATTAAAAATCATGGCGGTGTTCACCACAGGTTCAAACGCGGATACAAGAACGTGATAAACGAGTCGATACGACTGAACAACGAAGGCAAAGAGAGTTGGCTTGCAATCGAAACATCGGGACATGCCGCACTGCGTGAGAACTATTTCCTCGACGATGGGGCGTATCTCATAGCAAAACTGCTGGTGGAAACAGCAATACTTAATTCCAAAGGACAAAATCTTTCGTCGTTGATTACCGATTTGGAACAGCCTGCAGAAAGTAAAGAGATACGTTTTACAATCACAAGTAATGACTTCGCCGAGTATGGCAAAAAAGTATTGGAAGAACTGCCAACAATTATCGGTGACATAAACGAATGGGAAATTGTAAGCCCCAACTACGAAGGGCTGCGCATAAATTGCAACGGAGCGAAAGAAAGAGGTTGGTTCTTGTTGCGCATGTCGTTACACGATCCGGTAATGCCGTTAAACATCGAGTCTGACATTGAGGGTGGTGTTGAAAACATTGAAAAACAACTAAATGAAATTTTGAGTCAATACAAAGGACTGAAAAGATAATAACAACAACGTCTAACACGTTGTATTTACTCATAAAACAAACAATTCGGCATACGCTGTAATATACAGACGTATGCCGAATTGTTTGTTTATAACTGTAGTATTACCAGAGATCGAGACGCTGGCTCTTCGGAATGAAAAGTTTGTTGCCTTCCTTCACGCCGAATGCTTCATACCAAGCGTCAATGTGCGGCAGTGCACCGTTGACGCGCCAGCAACCGAGTGAGTGCGGGTCGCTCTTCGTACGCGAGCGTATTTCTTTCTCCGTGATATTCGCAGCCCATACTCCTGCGTATGCAATGAAGAAACGCTGGTCGGCGGTTAGTCCGTCTATGGTAGGCAACGGCATTCCTTTTGTAGCATTCTTGTATGCTGCAAACGAAACCTGTAGTCCCCCGTGGTCGGCAAGGTTCTCACCAAGTGTAAGTCGACCGTTTGCATTAAGGTCGGGCAGAACTTTTATATTAGAGAAGAAATTATCAAATAGTGTTGCCTTTTCCTCAAATCCTTTGCTGTCAGCCTCTGTCCACCAGTCAATCATATTGCCGTTCTTGTCATAGTGACGACCTTGATCATCGAAGCCATGGGTCATCTCGTGTCCGATTACCACACCTATTGCACCATAATTGAAAGCATCGTCAGCCTCCGGATCGAAGAACGGATACTGAAGAATTCCTGCCGGGAAGCATATCTCGTTGGTAGAAGGATTGTAGTAGGCATTCACCGTCTGTGGTGTCATAAGCCACTCCGTCTTGTCAACCGGCTTTCCGGCTTTCCGTGCGATGTTGTCCTTGTCCCAGAATATGCCACACGCCTGAACATTCTCATAGTATGACTTTGACGGGTCTATTACGAGTCCGTCCATATTTTTCCACTTGTCAGGGTATCCAATCTTCACATAGAACGAACTGAGTTTTGCCAATGCAGCAAGTTTCGTATCAGTCTCCATCCACGTTTGTGCAAGGATTCTCTCTGACAATGCGAGTTGCAAGTTCTTTACGAGACGTTCCATGCGAGCCTTTGATGTGGCAGGGAAATAACGTTCACAGTAAATCTTTCCGAGAGCCTCTCCCATCTGACTTTCCACTTGATTGGTGGCACGCTTCCAGCGCGGGTGGTTCTGTTTCTGTCCGCGCATTGTCTTTCCGAAGAAATCGAAGTTTGCAGCAATGATGTCATCACTAAGATAACTTGATGCTCTCATTATCACGTCCCACTCTATGTAAGCACGCAACGTCTCCACATCGTGACCGGCAATAAGCGCATTGGCACCCTCTAAGAATGACGGTTGTCCCACCACCATCTCCTGTATGAACTCGCTCTTAACTCCTTCGGCATTGAGGAATTTCTCAAGTGGAATGTTAGGATATTTCGTTTGGAACTCTTTCAACGTCATCTTGTTATAGTTTGCCTCAACATCGCGCAGTTCCGTACGGCTCTTGCTAACCTTTGCCAGTGCAGTCTCGTATGCAAGAATAAGGTTCATCTTCTTGTTGGCATCGCCTTTCTTGAATCCGAACAACTGGAACATGCGCACAATGTGTTTCTTATAGGCATCGCGTATTTCCTTGGTTGCTTTGTCGTTGTCTAGATAATATTCTTTCTGTCCGAGCGTAAGTCCTCCTTGGTAGATGTTGAGAATGTTCATCGAGGCATTCTTTTCATCTGCACCGAAGCCTATTCCCATTGGAACTCCATACCCGAACGGTGCATACTTGTTTTGGAAAGCATGCAAATCATCGATTGTTTTAGCCGCTGCTATTTCTTTCATCATCGGCATTACAGGCTTCACTCCATCACGGTTGCGGCGCACCGAGTCCATTGCAAGTTTGTAGAAATCGCTCAATTTTTGCTCAACACTCCCCTTTTGATAAGAACTTTTCAGCATATCTGTCAATATGGTGTTGATTCGTTTATTGTTGTCCTCTCCCAATTTGTCGAACGAGCCATAGCGTGAGTAAGCCGCAGGCAGCGGATTTTTCTTCATCCAACCACCGCAGGCAAACTCGTAAAAATCTTCGCTCGGACTAACGTTACGGTTTAGATTCTCGGGATAAATTCCCGTCTTCTGTGCTTGTGCATCGGCTCCTGTGGCCGCAGCAGCAAAAAACAATGTTGCCATTAAAGTCTTGATTTTCATAATAATGATTTAATTAGTTAGATATTTTATTTTGTTTTTTTCAAGTTCCATAGATAGTTGTTCCCATCTGTCAGTCGCTTTGTCCAGCAATAGTTTCGTTGATGTATATTCTGTTACCACCTCCATGTTGCTCGCCCCTTCCGGAGTACATAGTATCTTGTCGAGTTTGCTAATATGTTCCTCCATCTTCTCTATCTTCTCCTCCGTATCTTTAATGCTTTTCTTCAACCTTGATACGCACCTCATCATCTCTTTCCTGTTTTGGTATGAAATCGTCGAGGTGTTGTTTTTCTTTTCATTTTCCTTTTCCGAGTTATCTTTCCCTGTCACCGTCTTTGTCATCTCGACCTTATGTACGGTCTGCACCGACGAATTAATCCAATCATAGATACCTCCCAGATGTTCTCTCACCTTTCCTCCACCAAACTCATAGACCTTGCCTACAAGACCATCAAGGAACTCACGGTCGTGGCTTACGATGATTGCAGTGCCGTCAAATGCCTTTATGGCTTCTTTCAACACATCTTTCGAAAGCATGTCGAGATGATTCGTCGGTTCATCAAGTATCAACAGATTGACCGGTTCGAGCAACAGTTTTATCATTGCCAGCCTGCTGCGTTCTCCTCCGCTAAGCACTTTCACACGTTTGTCGGCCTCCTCTCCTCCGAACATAAATGCTCCGAGAATGTTATTTATCCTTAACCTTATGTCGCCTCTCGCCACACGGTCGATGGTATCGAACACTGTGAGCGAGTCGTCGAGTAGTTGCGCTTGATTCTGTGCGAAATATCCAATCTGCACGTTATGCCCCACTTTCAGCATCCCTTCGTATGGTATATCACCCATGATACATTTCACGAGTGTTGACTTTCCTTCTCCGTTTTTTCCCACAAATGCCACTTTCTCGCCACGTTTTATGGTAAGGTTTACACCATCGAAAACCTTGTGTTCGCCGTATGCCTTGCCCACTTCTTCGCATATTATCGGATAATCTCCGCTTCTGAGACATGGTGGAAACTTGAGATGCATCGCCGAGTTGTCCGCCTCGTCTATTTCGATAGGCACAATTTTCTCCAGTTGGCGTATTTTTTGCTGCACTTGTACGGCTTTTGTTGCCTGATAGCGGAAACGCTCTATAAACGCCCTTGCCTCCGCAATCTCTTTTTGCTGGTTCTCGTATGCGCGCAACTGCTGTTCACGCCGTTCCCTGCGCAGTTGCACATATTCATCATACTTTACCTTGTAGTCTGTAACGTTACCGCAACTTATCTCCAGCGTACGGTTTGTCACGTTGTTTATAAACGCTCTGTCGTGACTAACAAGCACCACAGCTTTCGCACTCTGTGCAAGAAACTGTTCAAGCCACTGTATCGACTCTATGTCGAGATGGTTCGTAGGCTCGTCAAGCAGCAGTACATCGGGTTTCTGCAACAATATCTTTGCGAGTTCTATTCTCATGCGCCAACCTCCGCTGAACTCGCTTGTGGGACGGTCGAGATCTTCCCTCCCGAAACCCAGTCCGCAGAGAGTTCGCTCAATTTCCGCCTCATAATTATCGGCTCCCATCATCATATACTGCTCATGTTCTTCGGTATATCTCTGCACGAGTTCCATATATTCGCGGCTCTCATAGTCGCTGCGTTCTGTCAGTTGGCGATTCATTTCCTCGAGCCTTGCTTTCATCTCGGTGCTTCCGGCAAACGCTTTGCGTGCCTCTTCGCGCACCGTGGTGTTGTCCTGCAGCACCATTACCTGTGGCAAATATCCGATAGTGGTCTCCGCCGGAATGCTTATTGTTCCGCCGGTCGGGCGTTGCTGCCGACAAAGTATCTTCAGCATCGTACTCTTCCCCGCACCGTTCTTACCGACGAGTGCAATGCGGTCTCGATCGTTAATCACGAAAGCGACATCGGAGAACAGCGGCTTTACGCCAAATTCCACCTTTAATCCTTCAACAGAAATCATAATGTCTGCAAATTTACTCCATTTTAACGGTAATACAAAATAAAATTATTAATTTTGCCAAAAATAACAGGTAAACATGGACATATTCGCTCAAATCATAGCAAAGGAATTGCAACTGCCGCAAGAATGGGTGGAGAATACTCTGCGACTTCTTGACGAAGGCTGCACAATACCCTTTATATCACGTTACAGAAAAGAACGCACCGGAGGACTCGACGAGGTACAAATAGCAAGTATTTCCAACCTCAACGAGCGACTGAAAGAAATAAGCAGGCGGAAAGAAACCATAGTAAAAACCATAACCGAGCAGGAACGCATGACCGACGAACTGCATCATCGCATAGATGCCACGTGGGATTCCACCGAACTTGAAGACATATACCTGCCTTTCAAGCCCAAACGCAGAACAAGGGCACAGGCGGCACGCGAACAAGGACTCGAACCATTGGCTGAAATATTGATGATGCAGAGAGAGTTGGAAGCGACGACGGCGGCCGCAAGATTTGTGAAAGGCGATGTAAAAGATGCGGCAAGCGCACTTCAAGGAGCAAAGGACATCGTTGCCGAGACGGTAAGCGAAGACGAAGAATCGCGACAATTGGTAAGACAGCAGTTCCACCGTGATGCGGTAATACGTTCGAAAGTTGCAGCAAAGAAAAAAGATACCGACGAGGCGGCAAAGTACTACGACTATTTCGATTTCCGCGAACCGCTTCGCCGTTGCTCGTCACACCGACTGCTGGCAATGCGTCGGGGCGAAGCGGAGGGAATACTGCGGGTAAACATAACCACTGACGACGAACAGTGCATAAGCAGACTGAAACGCAAATATGCACGCGGACAGGGGCAATGTCGAAAACTCGTGGAAGAAGCGGTGGAAGACGGTTACAAGCGACTTCTGTGTCCTTCAATAGAAACGGAGTTCGCCGCATCAAGCAAGGAAAAGGCTGACGACGAGGCCATAAAGGTGTTCAGCGAGAATCTGCGACAACTGCTGCTATCCGCACCGCTAGGACAAAAGCGAGTGATGGGTATAGACCCCGGCTTCAGAACCGGCTGCAAGGTGGTATGCCTCGATGCACAAGGCAATTTGCTGCACCACGAGGCTATATTCCCCCACCCGCCAATAAACCACACTATGCAGGCTACGATGCACTTGAAAAAAATGATTGCAGACTACGGAATAGAAGCCGTTGCAATAGGAAACGGAACGGCGAGCCGCGAAACAAGACAATTCGTTGAAGACAACATCAAGAATTTGGTGGTGGAAAAAGGAAATAATACAAGCGGAAACTACGACAGACAACCTGCCGATGGCAACGGACACAGAATTGGTATATATGTCGTAAGCGAAGACGGAGCAAGCATATACTCTGCCTCAAAACTTGCACGCGAGGAGTTTCCTGACAAAGACGTGACAGTGCGAGGGGCTGTATCGATAGGCAGAAGACTCTTGGATCCTCTTGCAGAACTTGTCAAGATTGACCCGAAAAGCATCGGTGTCGGACAATACCAGCACGATGTTGACCAAACAAAATTAAGACACTCGCTCGACCAAACCGTGGAAATGTGCGTGAACTCGGTCGGCATAGACCTTAACACGGCATCGCAACAACTGTTGACGTATGTCAGCGGAGTCGGGCCTACATTGGCAAAAAACATTGTGGATTACCGACGCGAACACGGAGCATTTACCAGCAGGGAGCAACTGAAGAAAGTGCCGCGACTCGGTCCGGCGGCATTCGAACAATGCGCCGGTTTCCTTCGGATACGCAATGCCGAGAATCCGCTCGACAATTCGGCAGTACACCCGGAAAGTTATGCCGTGGTGGAACAAATGGCCGACGACTGCGGCTGCACCGTTACGGAACTTGTCGCAAACAAAAAGAAACGCGACGGCATAGACATCACACGTTACGTCGGGGACAACATAGGACTGCCTACACTCAGCGACATAATGAAGGAACTTGAGAAACCCGGTCGCGACCCACGCAAAAAGATAGAGGAATTCGACTTCGACCCGAACGTCAAAGAAATTGACGACCTCGAAGAAGGAATGGTGTTGCCGGGCATAGTTACGAACATAACAAATTTCGGAGCATTCGTTGACATCGGTGTGCATCATGACGGACTGGTACACATATCCCAACTTGCAAACCGTTATGTAAAAGACCCGAACGACATTGTACACCTGCATCAGCAGGTAATGGTAAAAGTTACGGGGATAGACCGTCGTCGCAATCGCATATCACTATCAATGAAAGACGTTTAAATACTTCTCTCGATACCGTGCGGCAATGCGATTTGATAAGAAATGTTCTGAATGAACAGGCGTGAAAAAATGCAATTCTGTCGATTTTGAATATCAATTTCGGCGGATTTGCTTTTTAATTCCACCGAAATTGAAAAGTAATTCCACCGAAATTGCAACGGTTGTTCATACATAAAGACAAAGTGTTTTAATGAAATATGCCGCCGGACACAAACTCTGTCCGACGGCATATTCAAATATTTCGTAATTCCGAATTACTTTACCTTTGCCACAATGGCCTTGAAAGCCTCCGGATTGTTCAGTGCGAGGTCTGCGAGAACCTTGCGGTTTATCTCGATACCGGCCCTGCGCAATGCACCCATCAACTGCGAGTAACTCATTCCCTCGATGCGTGCGGCAGCATTAATACGCTGTATCCAAAGTGCACGGAATACGCGCTTCTTGTTTTTGCGGTCGCGATATGCGTAAGTTAAACCCTTTTCCCAGGTGTTCTTTGCTACTGTCCAAACATTCTTGCGGGCACCGAAGTAACCGCGTGTAAGTTTCAGAATTCTCTTTCTCTTTGCTCTTGAAGCAACATGATTTACTGATCTTGGCATAGTTTCTTTCCTTTCTTAATTAATGATTAACGAAGGCAGAGCAAATCGCGTACCTGCTTCAGGTTGCTGTTGTCAACTATTGCAGAGTGAATAAGGTTTCTCTTCTGCTTCTTTGTTTTCTTTGTCAAGATGTGGCTGTGATAAGCATGCTTGCGCTTAATCTTGCCAGTACCGGTGAAACGGAAACGTTTCTTCGCACCGGAATTTGTCTTCATTTTTGGCATTTTTTTATTATTTAATTGTTATTTATAATGGGGCGGCAACGTATATACCTGACGTTACGCGCACCCGTTGACCTTTGTCAGTCTTCACTATCCTCTTTCAGTTTCTTCAATATGTCCTCGCCACCTTTCACGTTGGCAAACAATCCTCCTTTTCCGACAGTCTGTGCTTCAACTTGCTGCGTTTCCTCGGCTTTCGCATCTGTCTCGCTGCGCTCACGGTCTCGTTTCTGTTGGCTTTTCTTTGCCACGCCCGCTTTCTTCGGAGTGATGTAAAGGAACATCTTTTTGCCTTCAAGGCTCGGCATTTGCTCAACCTTTCCGTATTCCTCGAGGTCGTTTGCAAAACGCAGCAAGAGAACCTCTCCCTGCTCCTTGAATAGTATTGAGCGACCACGGAAGAATACATACGCACGAACCTTGTTTCCATCCTCGAGGAACTCCTTGGCATGCTTCAGTTTGAAGTTGTAGTCATGTTCGTCGGTTTGAGGACCGAAGCGTATCTCCTTTATGTCCTGCTTCACTTGTTTTTGCTTCATCTCCTTGGCACGCTTCTTCTGCTGATAGAGGAATTTCGAATAGTCGATGAGTCGGCATACGGGAGGATTGGCATTGGGAGATATTTCCACGAGGTCAACACCTTGTTGGCGCGCCATGTCCAATGCTTGCCTTGTCGGCATTACGGTGGATCCGTCTTCTCCTACAATTCTTACTTCGCGAGCACGTATCTGCTCGTTAATACGGTATTGGTTACCTTTTTTGTCGTTCTTCATCAAATGTTATTAAGTGACTATTTTCGAAAATCGGTTGCAAAGGTAGTGATTAGAAAGCAAACAGCAAAATAATTATCGATTTATTTTTGTTTTACGTTTTTTTTTTGCATCTTTGCAGTCGTGAAGGTAATACTTTACACTTTTCCGAGTTAAAAAACAGGAAGCGAACCGGATTTTATTCAATCGGAAAGACTATGAAGACAACTATTCTACAAATGGATATGGTTTGGAAAGACCGTTCCGGCAATGTCAAAAAAGCAGATGCCATGATTAACAATGCGCCGGAGTCCGACCTTTATATTCTTCCGGAGATGTTCACGACGGGCTTTGTCACCGAACCGGAAGGAATTGCAGAGGACGAAGACGGGGATACATTGCGCTGGATGCGTCGTAAGGCGACTGAAAAAGGAGCGGCCATTGCCGGCAGTATGGCAATAAGGTGCGGCAACAGTTTTTTCAACCGATTGTATTTTGTCAAGCCGGATGGCGAAATTGCCACCTATGACAAACGTCACTTGTTCTCGTATGCAGGTGAGAATCTGCATTATACAAGAGGAAAAGAGCGTGTCGTGACGGAATGGCGAGGTGTAAGGATATTGCTTCAGGTGTGCTATGATTTGCGTTTTCCGGTGTTCGGCAGAAATCGCGGCGACTACGACATGGCAATATATGTAGCCTCGTGGCCGACAAGTCGCATAAATGTATGGAACACACTGTTACACGCAAGAGCAATAGAAAACCAATGCTATGTGGCGGGAGTGAACAGAATCGGGCGCGACCCTGACTGCGAATACTGCGGAAACTCACTCGTGGCAGACCCTTACGGCAACGACATGGCAATTTGTAAAAACGGAGAAGAGTGTGCCGCAACGGTAGAAATAGACATGGAAAAACTGTCCGCTTTCCAAAAGAAATTCCCCGTGATGAATGATGCTGATATAATACACGTTTAATAACTAATACCTAAATTTTAACAAAATGACAGAAAAAAAACTTTTATTGGGAGACGAAGCCATTGCCCTGGGTGCAATCCATGCCGGACTGTCCGGTGTGTATGCTTATCCCGGAACTCCCTCGACCGAGATTACCGAGTTCATACAAGGCAACGAGATTGCCAAGGAACGCGGAATACACAGCCGCTGGAGCACGAACGAAAAGACAGCGATGGAAGCCGCGCTGGGCATGTCGTTCATGGGCAAGCGTGCAATGGTCTGCATGAAACACGTAGGTCTTAATGTATGTGCCGACCCATTCGTTAACTCCGGCATGACCGGGGTTAACGGCGGTATAGTGGTTCTTGTGGCCGACGACCCTTCCATGCACTCGTCACAGGACGAACAAGACTCACGCTTCTATGGCAAATTTGCAATGATACCTACATTCGAACCGAGTTCGCAGCAGGAGGCGTATGACATGATGAACACTGCATTCGAGTACTCCGAAAGTCAGCATCTGCCGGTGTTGATGCGTGTGACGACGCGCATGGCACACTCTCGTGCAGTGGTAAAAGTGGCAACCGAAGCGCGTAAGGAAAACGAGATGAACTACAATGCCGAAGCGGGCAGTTGGGTATTGCTGCCGGCAAACGCACGCAAACGCAACGACATCGTCACGGCACAACAGGCGGAACTTGAAGCCGATGCAGTAGTGTCTCCGTATAACAAATACATCGAAGCAAAAGGAAGCGCTGCAACCTCCATGGGTATAATAGCAAGCGGCATAGGTTTCAACTATGTCAACGAGTGTTTCCCCAACGGCAGTCCATATCCCATATTGAAGATTTCGCAATATCCGCTGCCGAAAAAACTCGTAAGACGCATGTGCGATGAATGCGACTCGGTGCTCGTCGTAGAAGAAGGGCAACCGTTTATCGAGGAAATACTGCGTGGCGTAATGGACGGAAATGCAGTTATAAAAGGACGACTGACCGGAGAATTGCCACGCACCGGCGAACTAAATCCGGACGTGGTGAAGAAGGCTCTCGGAATGGAAACGGGTGAAAACTTTGCTCCTTGCGAAGATGTGGCACCGCGCCCGCCGGCACTTTGCAAAGGTTGCGGACACAGAGACATGTATGCAGCATTAAACGAGGTACTGCGCGAATACGATAATGCACGCGTGTTCGGAGACATTGGCTGCTATACACTCGGTTTCCTGCCACCGTTCCGTGCAATACATGCATGTGTCGACATGGGTGCCAGCATCACAATGGCAAAAGGTGCGGCAGATGCAGGACAATGGCCATCGGTGGCAGTAATAGGCGACTCAACGTTTACACATTCCGGAATGACAGGACTGCTTGATGCCATAAACGAAAATGCAAACATAACGGTTATAATAAGCGATAACCTCACCACCGGAATGACAGGAGGACAGGAGTCGGCAGGAACGAACAAGTTCGAAGATATATGCCGCGGACTGGGTATAAGCAACGACCACTTGCACGTTGTTGTACCATTGCCCAAGAACATGACGGAGATAACACGCATCATTCGCGAGGAGATAAACTACAAGGGTACTTCTGTAATCATTCCAAGACGCGAATGCGTACAAACACTGCAGCGACACATGAAGCAGAAAAAGGCTGCGGAAAAGAAATAACCCTATAAATCCGTAAAAACGTAAATCTAAAAATGAAAACAGACATAATTTTATGTGGTGTGGGAGGACAAGGTATCCTTTCCATCGCAACAATAATAGGCGAGGCGGCCATGAACGAGGATCTTTACATCAAACAGGCAGAGGTACACGGAATGAGCCAAAGAGGAGGGGACGTGCAATCGAACTTGCGCATCTCGTCAGAGCCGATAAACAGTGACTTAATAGCAAAGGGAAGTGCCGATGTGATAATATCAATGGAGCCGATGGAGGCACTGCGTTATCTGCCCTATCTCGCCAAAGACGGTTGGATAATAACATCAAGCACACCGTTCGTGAACATAACGAACTATCCCGACATGGAGGTTATAAATGCAAACCTTGCAAAGATAGACAACGTTATCGTACTCGACATAGAGAAGATGGCAAAGGAGAACAACGTGCCTCGCTCGGCAAACATGATACTGCTCGGAGCGGCACAAAAGGCTCTCGGCATAGAATACTCAAAACTGGAAGATGCCATACACAGAGTATTCGGACGAAAAGGCGATGCCATCGTTGAAGCGAATATCAAGGCTCTCGCATTAGGAAGGGCTGAACAAAAATAATATTTGATTGAGAATTGGAAGTTGTGAATTGACTGTACTTGACAGAAAAACGATTCCCAATTTCCGATTCTCAATATTAAAGTCTCAATCCTAAAATTCAATTAAATGAATACCCCAATAAAAAAAGAAATAGTTGACAAATTGATCAACAATTTAGGAATACGCGACTTTGCCAAAGCAACGATACGCGAGGTAAAACAAGTTGCTGCAATGGCAGAGAAAGAGTCAGGTGTGGAATTTATAAAAATGGAAATGGGAATACCTGGACTGCCTGCCGCAAAGGTGGGAGTAGATGCACAGATAAAGTCTTTGCAGGAAGGTATTGCTCACAGTTATCCGGACATACAGGGTTTTCCGGAATTGAAACGTCAGGCATCACGCTTTGTGAAGGCTTTCATCGACATAGACATAAAGCCGGAAGGATGTGTACCGGTATGCGGAAGTATGCAGGGAACGTTCGCATCGTTCCTGACATGCTCGCAGGCTGACCGTAAAAAAGATACTGTTCTGTTTATCGATCCCGGATTTCCCGTACAGAAAATGCAGTTGCAGGTTCAAGGTGTGAAATATGAAACGTTCGACGTATATGACTACCGCGGTGACAAACTGCGTGTAAAACTTGAAAGCTACTTGTCGAAAGGAAATATCTGCGCCATTGTATACAGCAACCCCAATAATCCATCGTGGATATGCTTCAATGATGACGAATTGAAAATTATCGGTGAAATGGCGACACGCCATGATGTCATAGTAATGGAAGATCTCGCATATTTCGCAATGGATTTCCGTAAGGATATGAGCCAACCGTTCCAACCGCCATTCCAACCAAGTGTGGCTCGATACACCGATAACTATATCTTGCTCATAAGCGGATCGAAGGCTTTCAGTTATGCCGGCGAACGCATCGGTGTGACATGCATCAGCGATAAATTATTCCACCGACACTACGATGATTTGTCGGCACGATACGAGGGACTTCCTTTCGGACTTGTATTCTCTACACGCATGCTTTATGCCTTATCATCGGGAACGAGCCACAGCGCACAGCACGCAATGGCGGCAATGCTCGGTGCGGCATGCGATGGTACTTACAATTTCCGCAACGAGGTGAAAGTTTATGGAGAACGGGCGCATAAACTTAAGGAAATATTCTGCAAGCATAATTTCCACATAGTATATGACCGAGACCTTGACCGCCCCATTGCCGACGGTTTTTATTTCACCATTGGATACCCCGGAATGACAAGCGGAACATTGGCACGCGAACTGATGTACTACGGTGTCAGCGCCATCTGTCTCATTACAACGGGTTCGCAACAAGAGGGATTGCGTGTCTGCACATCGTTCATAGAGGAACATCAATATGCACAACTCGAAGAACGCATGAAACTGTTCGCAGATAACAATCCCGTATGACATCTGTTTAAAAGTAGATTCCATAAATTAAATGAACCCCGAAAGTTGGTCTTATTTCCAACTTTCGGGGGTCATACCATTTTGGTGGTAACCTCATTACATGTGGTTACTTATGCCGCTGCGGCGAATATCCAATCGTAAATGCACGAAAAAATACCGAAAAGCATTATGCCTGCCGTACAGATGGCAAGGGCGATACGCGTACCGGCATCAGTGCGGAACGTTGGCAACGGATTTTCTGCCGAGCGAATATACATTGCTTTCACTATGAGCAGATAGTAGTATAGCGATACAACGGTGTTTATCAATGCCACGAAGACTACTATGTATGCCAATGTTGAACCTTGTTCTGCCGCTGCCATGAAGACAAAGAACTTAGAGAACATTCCTGCAAACGGCGGAATTCCGGCAAGTGAAAAGAGGGAAAGCGTCATAAGGAATGCCAACTTAGGATTCTTGGAATAGAAACCATCATAGGCACGCATATCCGTTCTGCCTGAATTGTTCTCCTCGACAGTGCCTATAACGGTAAATACGGCAAGGTTGGCTGCTACATATACAAGTACGTAGTAACTTAGTGCTGCCACACCGTGCTGGTTTGCTCCCACCACGGCAAGCATAATATAGCCTGCCTGCGAGATGGAACTGAATGCCATGAAACGCTTGAGTTCTTTCTGTCGTATGGCGAAAAGATTTGCTATGGTAATGCTGAGCACAATTACTATGTACAAAAGATACTCCCAATATTGTATCATCGGTGCGAACACTTTCATCAAAATGATACAAAGCGCAAATGCCGCTGCTCCCTTGGATATAACGCTCAAATAGCCGGTGATGGTTGTCGGTGCGCCCTGATATGTGTCGGCTGTCCAAAAATGGAACGGAACGAGACTTATCTTGAATCCGAGACCACTGAAGAAAAACACAAGTCCGACAATGCTCAAGGCAAGATGTTCCTTGCCAAGTACTGTTGTAAAATCATCGAAATAAAGTTGTCCCGTTGCACCATACAGCATTGATATGCCGTACAGCATCACACCACTTGAGAATGTGGCGGTGAGTATATACTTGGCCGAAGCCTCCGCAGAGTTGTGGCGGTACTTGTCGAGTGCTACGAGGCATGCCATCGGCACGCTTGCCATTTCGAGTCCGAGGAAGAACATAAGGAAATGTCCGGATGACATCATCATGTTCATACCTAGCAGTGTAGAAACCACAAGCATATAGAACTCACCCTCCTTGAAAGCCGTATCTTCACGCGAGAGCCATTGTCTTGCCTGTATTACGACAACGAGTGTGCCTGCCGCGAGTATTGTTTTCATCACGTTAGCCGCGGCTGTTGTGACATACATACCTCCAAATGCCGTTGTCGGGTCTTTCTGGAGGAAACTGACTACCGTCTGCACAAGCAACAGCAGACACATCAGCGGGTTAAACCAAGTGCGCCGCCCGTTCTTAGACGATGCGAAATCTGCCACGAAGGCTATAATCAGAATGGCAACAAGCGTTGCCTCCGGAATCATGTTTAGAAATTGACTGTATCCCATAATTAGATGCTGGCGGTTAAGATGTTAGACAAAACGTTACCTACTCCACTGTCGATTACCCGACTTGCCCACATCGGGAAAGTGCCAAGACCTGCAACACAAGCAATGAGGCAGATTACGGCAAACCGCTCGTCCCATGTGGCATCGGTAAGTTTAACAGTATCCATGTGCGGATATTGCAACTTTTGGAACAGTATCTTACCCACAACACGCAGAATATATACAGCGGTAATTACTATCGAGCAACAGGCGATAATGGTACATACGCGACGGAATGTGTCGGCTTTCTCGAACGAACCCACGAAGATTGTCATCTCTGCGATGAAGCCCGAGAAACCCGGAAGCCCGAGATTGGCAAGACCGGCAACGACATATCCCACGGCAAGGAATGGCATTACCTTCATCAAACCACCGAGATAGCGAACGTCACGAGTGTGTGCACGACCGTAAATCATACCGATGAGTGCAAAGAAGAGTGCCGTCATAAGTCCGTGTGAAAGCATTTGGAGAATTGCTCCGGTACATGCAGTCTGGGTCATCATAAGAAGTGCAAAGAGTACCAGGCCGCAATGCGAAACCGAAGAGTATGCGTTGATGTACTTAAGGTCGGTCTGCACGCATGCCGAGAGTGCCCCGTAAACAACCGATATGGTAGTTAGGATAAGGAAGATCCATGCCAACTCGCGTGCCGCATCGGGAAGTAAGAACATTGCTATGCGGAAACAACCATATCCTCCGAGCTTCATCAGCACACCGGCATGAAGCATTGACACGGCCGTGGGCGCAGAGGCATGACCATCGGGACTCCAAGTGTGGAACGGGAAAAGAGCACCAAGTACACCAAAACCGATGAAGATGAACGGGAAGAATATCTTCTGCACTTCCACCGGAATGTTGTGCATGGCAGCAATCTCGTTAACGTTCATCGTTGTGGCACCGCTGAAGAAATAGATACCAAGAATTCCGAGAATGAGGAGTGCAGACCCTCCCATAAGCATTAGCGTAAGTTTCATTGCGGCATACTCCTTGTTGCCGCTGCCCCATACGCCGATGAGAAGATACATCGGTATGAGTGCCACCTCGTAGAACATAAACATGGTAAACATATCAACCGAGATAAAGAAACCATAAACACCGAGAGAGAGCAGAGTAAACCAAAGAAAATACTCCTTCTTCATCGGTTGTAACTGCCACGAGGCAAACGTTCCTGTAAAGACTATTATGCTTGACAAGAGCAACATCACTACCGAGATACCGTCAACACCAACGGCATATTTTATGTTCAAAGGCTTGAACCAATCAACGGCATAAGTGTGAAGCATCATACTGGTATCACCTCCGGCACGAGCCTGAATGAAATCTATTGTCAGCCATATAGACAATGCCAGCAGACACGAAGCACCGGCAACCATCACGCCACGCACCTGATTGTCGTTGCGGGCAATCCACAGTGCAGGCAACATCAAGGCCGGGATAACTACGAATAATGTTAATATAGACATAATGCTATTTACTATTTAACAATTTACTATTTTAAATATTTTATATTGCCAACAATATCAGTGCGAGTGCAACAGAACCGGTAAGGAACCATACTGCATATTGGCGTACATCGCCGCTCTGCCACGGGCGTAGTGTCTCACCAGCCTCGTTGGCTCCCCATGCCATGAAGTTGAAAGTGCCATCTACACAGTGACGATCGAACCATGCTATAGGGTGTGAGAAAAAGCGGAAAATTATCTTATGTGTAACGAACATCCACACTTCGTCCATGTAGAAACGCTTGTAAGCAGCACGGTGGAGACGTGGGAACATCTTATACATACGTTCGGCAACAGGTTGCTTCTCTCCTTTATATATATAGGTGGCAAGTGCTATGGCGCAAATCGCAATTACTGTGGAAGTGAGTGCGATGGTGGTATCAAAATGAATGGTATAGTCCTTACCCGAAGCAGTTACGAAACTACCGAAACTGCCACTCCAACCGAGGAAACCTGCAAGTGTGGTGTATATGCCAACACCAACGGTTATCAAGCAGAGGACAATCAAAGGTATTGTCATTGAGAACGGTGCTTCATGCGGAGTATGCTTGGCATGGGCGTCCTTGTTTTCCGTCCCCCAGAATATTCCGAAATAGAGACGGAACATATAGAATGCCGTCATGGCAGCAACGCCGGTCATCCACCAGCCGCAAAGCGGACTATATGCAAAACATGCAGATATTATCTCGTCCTTAGAACTGAAACCTGAGAAGAATGGTATGCCGGCAATTGCAAGGCAGGATATAAGGAATGTCACATGAGTTATAGGCATGTATTTACGCAAACCTCCCATCATTGACATCTCGTTTGAGTGAACTGCGTGTATTATACATCCTGCGCAGAGGAACAAGCATGCCTTGAACATGGCATGTGTAAAAAGATGGAACATTGATGCCATGTAACCCAGTTGTGCATGGTTGTCGAGTAGTTCGCCGTGATGTCCGGGCATGGAAACGCCGAGCGCAACCATCATGAAGGCTATCTGCGAGATGGTAGAAAAAGCAAGCACACGCTTAATGTCCGTCTGGGCACATGCCACGGCGGCGGCATAAAAAGCAGTGAAAGCACCTATTATCACCACGATGCTCATTTGGTCGGGAGCATATCCTACCCACAACGGGAACATGCGGGCAATTTGGAAAACACCGGCAACGACCATCGTCGCAGCATGAATAAGCGCACTGACTGGCGTAGGACCTTCCATGGCATCAGGAAGCCAGATATGCAATGGGAACATTGCAGACTTACCGGCACCACCGATGAACATAAGTACCAATGCTGTAGGAATTATGAAACCTCCGGCAGCAACTGCCTTTGTCATGTCAGCGGTAATGAAAGGCTCTGTTCCCTGCCCCATTACTATGTCGCCGACAAAACTGAAACTGAACGACTGGGTGTAATAGCCGAACAGTAAAATACCGATAAGGAAGAAAAAGTCGGCAAAACGAGTAATGATGAAAGCTTTCTTTGATGCTGCGACCGCAGAATGCGTGGGATAATAGAAACCGATGAGCAAATATGAACTAACACCCACGAGTTCCCAAAACAGATACATCTGAAAGATGTTGGTGGCCAACACAAGTCCGAGCATAGACATGGTAAAGAGCGAAAGATAAGCATAATAACGCTGGAAACCTTTCTCACCGTGCATATATCCGAACGAATAGATGTGAACCATGAAACTTACCGTGGAGATGAGAATGAGCATCATTACCGAAATCGGGTCGAGAAGAATACCGAGGTCGAAATGAAGTGCACCCAGAGGCAGCCATGTAAAATTATAGGGAACGATTGTCTGGAAGACATCATTAACCCTGTCGGCCGTAAAATATACAAATACCGTGTAATATGACAGTGCCGTAACCGCACCGAGAGACGTTGTCCCGATGAGTCCTGCCACTTTATGAGACATCTTCATGCCCGCAAGTCCAAGTATAATGAACGATAGCAGCGGCAAAAGCAGTATCAAGAAAGAATAACTGTAATCCATAATGATGTTCTGAATTCTTAATGATATTAATTTCTAAGTTCTTTGATGCTGTCAACCGAGTCGTTTCTGAAATTGCGGAAGACATTGATAATTATAGCGATTGCCACTGCCGTTTCTGCAGCACTCACGCCTATTGAGAAGAGAGTGAAGAAGAAACCGTCAAGCATTCCCGGATATAGAATGCGGTTGAATGCGGCAAAGTTTATATCCACAGAGTTAAGTATCAACTCAACAGAAATGAGCATTGCAATCAGGTTGCGGCGAGAGATGAAGCCGAACACACCGATGAAGAACAACAGTGCCGATAACACAAAATAATATTCTACTGGTATCATCATTGCTTAACCCTTTCTTGAAATTACAATACCACCGATGATACATGCCAAAAGAAACACCGAGATAAACTCGAACGGAAGCACATAACCGAATTTGTCGGCTCCTACGAGTTGGTTTCCGATTGTCTCTACACTGATTTCTGCATCGGGAAGTTTTGCGAAATTATTGATGAACTGATTCTTAAGGAATACAGCCACGACTGTGGCAAATCCCACGAGTGTAACAAGAGCACCGAAAACCACCCGGCTTCCTTTAACGCGCTCGACAAGACCTTGCAGCGTACGTTTGCTTACCAGTTGTATGGCAAAGATGTAAATCATTGTCACGCCACCGGCATATACAGAAATCTGTGCGGCTCCGAGATAGGTGTAATCAAGCAGGAAATACAGACCTGCCACACCGAAGAGCACGAACAGCAGAAACGTAGCCGCCCTCATTATACGCTTAGTGGTAACGCATAGTACGGCAGAACCGAGGATTACCACAGCGAGAATTGCAAATACTATTATATTAGCCATTTCTCTTTATTTCTTTTTAGTATTAAACTTGCCTATTTCCATCGGTGCGCCACCATCAATGAGATTGGGAAGAGAACCTCCGTTATAAACCTCCTTGTCAAGATGTAGCACGAGAGCATCGCGACCGAACGTAGCATTCTCGAAATCGTTCGTAAACTCGATGGCATCAAAATTGCAGGCATTGGTACACAACTGGCAGAACATGCAGTCGCCAAGGTCGTAACGGTAGTCGCGCAATTCGCGTTTCTTCTTTCCCGTCTCTTCGTTTGTAACCATCTCCGATACAATCTTTATCGTACCGTTGGGGCATACCTTCTCACACATCGTGCATGCGGTACACTTGTAGGTGCCGTCCTCGTTGCGCTTAAATACGAGTCGCCCACGATGTCTTTGCGACACATGCAGCATCGTCTTGCGGTTTTCGGGGTATTGTTCGGTTGATTTCGGCGTGAAATACTCTTTCAGTGTCGTCTTCATTCCGACACAAAGAGTTTTCACGGCACTGCCGATTTCTCCGAAATATGATTTGTTGTTTTCCATATTCTACACCTTATTTAATATATATACCCAAAGCCACGATGACAGTCATCAGTACGATGTTGATGAGAGAAAGTGGCATAAGATATTTCCACTCTAACTTAAGTATTTGGTCTATACGCAGGCGCGGGAAAGTCCAACGCACCCACATCAAGAGCCAAACCACAAGAAATGCCTTGCCGAAGAACCATACGAACCCGGGAATCATGTCCATCAGTCTGTCAAATGCCGCAACACCAATATTTATAGGTGCCCAGCCGCCGAGGAATACCGTTGCGGCTATGCCTGAGATGACAAAAAGGTTGAGATACTCGGCAAGATAGTAGAAACCAAATCCCATTCCGGAATACTCCGTATGGTAACCCGCGGTAAGTTCGCTCTCAGCCTCTGCAAGGTCAAAAGGACCGCGGTTGGCCTCGGCATTACCGGCAACGAGGAACACGAGGAAAGCAATTATGGCAGGAATATGTCCTTTGAAGACAAGCCATTGCCACGGACCGGTCTGTGCTTCTACAATTTCGCTCATCTGCATGGTACCCGTAAGTATAACGGCAGAGATGAGACATAGACAAAGCGACATCTCGTAAGAAATCATCTGCACCGCACCACGCATGGCACTTACCACAGAATACTTGTTGTTAGATCCCCATCCGGCCATGAACATTCCCACCACACCTATTGAAGAAACAGCGGTGAGGAGGAACAGACCGACGTTAAAGTCAAGTATTACGGCACCTTTGTTCCAAGGAAGGAACGAAAACGTACCCACGGAAGCCACGATAACGAAAATCGGAGCGATGATATACAGGAACTTGTCCGCCTTATCTACAAAGAAAATCTCTTTAATGAGCATCTTCAATACATCGGCAATCACCTGCAACAATCCCCATGGACCTACACGCATCGGGCCGAGACGGCATTGAAAGTAGGCACACACCTTACGTTCCATGAATATCAGCACCATAGCGATGAGTGAGTATGCGGTAAGAATGAGCAGCCCCACCACTACGCACTCGATAAAGATCGACCAAAAGTCGCCAAGCCCGAGTGTCTGGCGCAGCAACCCGTCGAACCATTGTGTAACTATACTAAAGTCGAACATAATGATTATCTGTTTTCTATTATCTGTTTTCTATTAGCGGTCAATATCCGGAATCACAAAATCCAATGCTGCCCCGGTTGTTATAAGGTCGGCAATTTTCCCTCCCCGCAGCATATCGTCCATGGCACCAATCAGTGTCAGTCCCATGGGACGCAGTTTCAGTCGGTACGGACTCTTATCTCCTCGTGAGTCGAGATATACACCAATTTCACCGCTCGTTCCTTCCACGGAGAAATACCATTGTCCTTCAGGCACCTTTATTATTGGCTTCTGCTTGATGTAGTATTCTCCCTCCGGAATATTATCTATAAGCTGTTCGATAATTCGTATGCTCTGTTTAAGTTCGTTTATACGAATCATGTAACGTCCCATAGAATCGCAAGTATCCCATGTTACCTGCTCCCATTCCACCTTGTCGTACATGGCGTATGGGTGGTTCTTGCGCACATCGTTCTTCCAGTTGCTTGCACGTCCCGACGCGCCGGACACTCCATGACTGATGATATTTTCTTTATCCATCTTACCTACGTTCTCGAAACGTTGGTGTGTTATTACGTTATCGCCAAACACGTCCATGTATTCCTTTATCATAGGTTTAAGATATTCGCAGAGTTTCTTCACGTTCTCCACGAAATTCGGGTCTATGTCATCTTGTAGTCCGCCAATGCGGTAGTAGTTTTGTATAAGCCGTCCTCCGGTGGTTTCTTCCATCACGTTGAGTACATGCTCGCGATCGCGCATACAATAAAGGAACGCGGTAAGTGCTCCAAGATCCTGAGCACAACATCCGAGATACAGCAGGTGTCCGTCTATACGTTGCAGTTCGTCCATTATCGTTCTTATATACTTAATGCGGTCGCTAAGTTCTATACCCATTGCTTCCTCTATCACCCCCACGAGTGCATGTCGGTGCATCATTGCCGATAAATAGTTGAGACGATCCGTGAGTGCAAGAGTCTGAGGATAAGTATATTCCTCACACATCTTTTCTATGCCGCGGTGTATGTATCCCATGTGCGGATAAATCTTCTTTATCGTCTCACCGTCTATAACAGTTTGCAATCGCAACACACCATGTGTTGACGGGTGCTGCGGTCCTATGTTTACCACATAATCGTCATCGGTGAACAGTTTATTTTGCTTAGCGGTCAGTTTTCCGTCTTCCGTGAGCGAATATTCCATACCGTACTCCGGTTCTTGGTCGTCTTCAAGCGAGTACCCTTCTTTTGCCTTGTAGTTTTTTCGGAACGGGTATCCCTCAAAGTCGCTTCTCAAGTACAGTCTACGCATGTCCGGATGTCCGAGGAATTTTATTCCGAAGAAATCATATACCTCGCGTTCCAGCAAGTCGGCGCATTTCCATATATAATATGTAGTAGGTATGACATAATCCTCGCCCGCCTGCTTTGCAATCATCTTAACGCTGATACGCTCGTTTGTATCGGTATTCTCAAGGATATAGATACATCCCAATCCTTCTTCTCCGAAATCTTCCCCCACGATTGTAACAAGGTAATCGAAGTGTTTTTTCTCTTTAAGGTTTGCCATTTCCGAGGCAAACTTTTCGAAATCGAATATAATGTTATCTAATTTCATTTCGTTGCCTCCTCTGTTTTTTGTTTAACATCGGGTGTTGCTTCTTTTACTGCATCGGCTTTTCCGTCAACAGTTTCTCGTTCCATCTTGAAATCTTCCGGCACATCTGTCACCACGATTTTTTTCTTTTCGTTTGCCAGTGCTCCGTTGCTAAGCCCAAGTTCGCGTTCTTCTTTGTTTTGTTTATGGTTTACTCCGCCGAAGAAATTCTCAATCTTCACCTTGCGTTGTAGTTGCATCATGCCGTACATAATTGCCTCCGGACGTGGCGGACAACCGGGTATGAACACATCTACCGGAACTATTTCCTCAATGCCTTTTACCACATGGTAACTCGACTTGAACGGTCCGCCGCTGATGGCGCAACCTCCCACGGCTATTACATACTTTGGCTCTGCCATCTCGTCATAAAGACGTTTCAACACGGGAGCCATTTTGTGGGTTATCGTACCTGCACACATGATGAGGTCGGCCTGACGCGGCGAGTTGCGCGTCACCTCAAATCCGAAACGCGCAAAGTCGTAGCGGGAACAGCCAACGGCCATAAACTCGATTCCGCAGCAACTCGTGGCAAATGTCAGCGACCACAAAGAGTTGGAACGTCCCCAGTTAACAAGTTGATCAAGATTGCCGGTAACGACATTAACTCCTCCTTCGTGGAGTTCGTCCACAATCTTCTCAAGCCCCTCGTTGTCCTTAAACTCTGCGTAAGGAATGCTCTTGATTTTAGGTTTTCTCACTTCCATTCCAACGCTCCTTTCCGCCAAGCGTATGCAAGGCCAAACACAAGTACTAACAGAAAGAATCCGATGCTGACAAGAGCCATCGGACCATACTGCTTAACAACCACAGCCCAAGGATAGAGGAAAAGAGTTTCCACATCGAACATGAGAAACAGGATTGCAAATAAGTAGTAACCAACAGACATAGGCATCCATGACGAACCACGCGTAGGAATACCACACTCAAAAGGTTCGCCCTTCACCTTGTTGTAGGAACGGGGACCGATAAGTTTCGCTATGACGTATGCCCCTGCCACCAATACGATAGCCGTCAGGAAGACGGTAATCAACAAAGTAAAATTCATAAAGATTTAGAATATATTATTTTTTTTGATTTCTCAATCGGCTGCAAAGGTAATAATTAATTTATAAACGAAAGAGTTAAAAAGAGAAAAATATACCTTGCATTTGCCTTTTATTTCCAAACGAGTTAAAAGACATTGATATTTTAATGTTTCAACTGCATAATCTTGCTTATATCTGCCTCTATCTGTGCCATGAAAGAGTTTACTTTTGCAAAGTTTTTCAAGTCGCGGAAAGCAATGGCATGCCCCATTACGGAAACCTCCTTGTCTTTACATACGAACATTCCGGATGATGATACTGCGGCATTCAACTGATATATGTCATGATTCTGATAAGAAAAATAAACCTGTGCCGCACTGCTCTTCCATTTATAAGAATTTACATCGGCACTCAAAGCTCCGTCTGCATATATAGGCAACATACCATGCGCATCGAGCATGAGACTGTCAAAAAAATCTGTCTTGGCACTATACATCGCATCCGTATTTCCTTTACATAATATAAGTACATCGTCAACACCCGGCACGTTGCGCATTACGAAAATCGAATCGCCCAGAAGGCGGATATCGCTCTCCGGCAATCCGATAAGAGTATTGCCGCTAACCTTGCCGAGACAAATATCGGTAACAATAACATTATCAGGATAATTGCCGGGATTTGAACATACCAAATGCACGGGATAATATTTTGTTGTGTCGATTACCGACAGCAACTCTACTTTAACATCAACACCTTCGGCGGCCATGCCGTCATTCTTTGCATCTCCCATGGCACAAGAAATGCAAATGAACAATGATATTACAAACAGCAATCGTGACATACTTCTATTTCTATGTGATTGCAAAGTTAACATTATTTTTTCAAGAAACAAAAATTGACATACCAAAAACAGAAACTTATTTTTCTTCACAAAACCAATGTATTCCCAATTATTTTTCCTACTTTTGCATATCATAATATTTTTGACAACTATGAAAGACTTCAATTATTATTCACCCACCCAAGTGGTGTTTGGCAGCCAATCGGAAGACAAAGCGGCTGACTTGGTAAAAAAACATGGCGGTACGAAAGTATTAGTACACTACGGGGGCGGCAGTGCCAAGAAAAGCGGATTGCTCGATAAAATGCTACGACTTCTCGATGAAAAAGGTATCAGCCACATAGAATTTGGAGGTGTTGTCCCCAATCCTTTGCTGTCAATGGTGTATGAAGGTATTGACATTTGTCGCAAAGAGAATGTCGATTTTATACTCGCAGTAGGTGGCGGCAGCGTAATCGACTCTTCCAAGGCAATAGCCTATGGAACATGCTACGACGGCGACGTGTGGGATTTTTGGGATGGAAAAGCAACTCCAAAAGCAGCCTTACCCATAGGGGCGGTGCTTACCATCCCCGCAGCAGGCAGCGAGATGAGTGACAGTTGCGTGATAACAAAAGACAAGGGACTGCTCAAGCGTGGTTTCAACAGCGATTTATGCCGATGCCGATTCGCCATAATGAATCCGGAACGAACATTTACCCTGCCTCCATACCAGACGGCTGCGGGAGCCACGGACATTATGATGCACACGATGGAGCGTTATTTCTGCCGTCATCAAGACATGACACTGACCGACTCCATTGCCGAGGCTCTGCTGCGAACGGTGAGAGATTGCACACTCGACGTTATGCGCAACCCCGAAGACTACCGTGCAAGAGCGCAAATAATGTGGGCAGGCAGTCTGAGCCACAACAATCTTACAGAGTGCGGACTCGAAAAGGACTTCGCCACACATCGCCTCGAACACGAGCTAAGCGCACTTTTCGGCGTAACACACGGTGCAGGTCTCGCTGCGACATGGCCCGGTTGGGCACGATACATGATGCCGCGCCACACCTCGCGCTTCGTACAATTCGCCGTGAACGTAATGGGAGTGACAAATGATTTCTCTTCGCCGATACAGACGGCAGAAAAAGGTATTACGGCATTCGAACACTTCCTGCACGATATAGGCATGCCCATTACCATCAGTGAGATGCTGGGACGCGAAATTACCGATGACGAGATAGAACTTCTTTCCGAAAAATGCAGCCGCGGAGGCACAATAACAATAGGTTCGCTTGAGCGTCTCGGAAAGAAAGAAATGATTGAAATATATAATCTTGCCAAATAACACAACGCTTTCATTGACTACAGATTACACAATATTCTGTAGTCAATGCTCACTATATCGAAACAATAGTTTCACACACTAAACCAAACAAAGTAAATTTATAAAAGTCATTTTTATGTAATGCACAACGGTGCGCATGCCGGCATCTTTCAACAGTAATAATTCCATTACTTTTCACAACTTTGTGTATTCCGTTCCCGTTTTGTGGCATTACGACAAGCAATTTCAGCGGTTTTGCAAAGCAAATTCGCCGAAATTGAACTGCAAAACCGCCGAAATTGCTACCTCACCGATATTTATCTTGATAATTATATCGTTACTCTGATTATACCAATGATTTGTATGTTCATTCACGTTTTTTTGGCAACAAATAGTACATTGGCAATACCGACACATATCTCAATACCCGAGAAACAGCATCTTTATGTCCCGTAGGTTTTGCTTTTTATTCCAAAAAGAACTCGGAACATCCCCACTTTTAACTAAAAAAAGCATTGTGTGCTTTGCAGTTAATAGAAATATGTGTAATTTTGCACCTAAATTTCCACATAATGAAAAAGATTGTTCTATCGGCTTTTGTCACAGTCTTGTTGCTAAGCGGTTGTGCCGCAGAATTTAACAAGGTTTATAAGTCAGGCAATGCAGAGTATAAATATGAATATGCGAAAGAGTGTTTCGCGATGGGTAAATATATCCGCGCCGTGACCCTGCTTCAAGAACTTGTCACTATTGAAAAAGGAACGGATAACGGTGAGGAATGCCTGTATATGTTGGCGATGGCAGAATATCTTTCGAAAGACTACCAAACAGCAGCCGAATATTTCAAGAAGTATTTCCAAGCATACCCAAAAGGAACTTATGCGGAAATGGCCGCTTTTTACATTGGCGAAAGTCTGTACATGAGTGCACCTGAACCGCGACTCGATCAGACACCCACATACACAGCCATTACGGCTTATCAGGAATATCTCGACATTTTCCCAAATGCCGCCAAGAAATATGAGGCTCAGAAGAAACTCATGGAACTACAAGACAAACTTGTGCAGAAAGAACTTGCCACATCGGAGTTGTACTACAATCTTGGTTCTTATTTCGGTAACTGTCTCAGCGGAGGAAGCAACTATGAAGCCTGTGTGATAACAGCAGAAAATGCGCTGAAAGATTATCCTTTCTGCAAAGAACGTGAAAAATTCGCAACACTAATAATGAAAAGCAAGTACGAACTTGCCGAGCAAAGTGTGGAATCGAAAAAACTTGAACGTTTTCGAGATGCCGAGGACGAATGCTACGGATTTATAAACGAATATCCTGACTCGAAAGAACGTACAACGGCAGAAAAATACATAGAGAGATGCAAGAAATTCATAGGCTCGGGGAAAAACTCGGAAGAGATTGCAACAAAAGAATAAGGAAACAATAAATCAATATAAAGAAATGGATTACAGAAAGTCAAAAGCACCGGTAAACACTGTTACACGCAACATTATGGATCTTTGTGAAGGTACGGGGAACATCTATGAAAGCGTGTCGGTAATATCAAAAAGGGCAAACCAGATTTCGGCAGAGATAAAGCAAGACCTCAGCAAAAAATTGGCAGAATTTGCCTCTTATAACGATAGTTTGGAGGAAGTGTTTGAAAATCGCGAACAGATAGAGATTTCTCGCTATTACGAGAAACTGCCGAAAGCCACGTTGCTTGCAACACAAGAATTCGTTGACGGTAATGTTGTATGGCGCGACCTTAATAAGGAACCGCAAAACGAAGTGGAATAATGCTTCAGCGCAAACAGACCGTTTTCCTTTTACTGGCACTCGTACTTACCATGATATGCTTGTGCCTCCCCGTGGGATTATTCTATCAAGAGGGTATGCAGCCATCGTCACTGATGCTAAACTTGTGGGTTAAAATGCCCGATGGTTCTCACGACTACTCGGTTTGGCCAATGTTCGCCCTGCTATTACTCTCTTGCCCGATAATGGTAACTGCCATATTGACATATAAGAACCGGATGTTCCAAAGCCGAATGTGCGTGATTTCAATGCTGCTCATGCTTGCATGGTATGCCGCATACGCAATGTTTGGATTTGTCGTTCCATGTGTTGGCGGAGCATCGTTTACCCCGTCGATTGCAACTGCATTACCATTGGTAAACATGATACTTTTGTTCTTTGCACGTCGTGGTATTCTTGCCGATGAGGCTATGGTTCGTGCAGCAGACAGAATACGATAAGTTTTGTACTCAATATAAAAATCGGTCATTGTTATTTTTCTTTCTTCAAGTAAGTGGAAAATAACAATGACCGATTTCGTTTTTATATTCAAAGAAATTCCCTCGTTACAACCCGAGACCTTTGGCTGCTTTATCAAGAGTTTCGTTTGTCTTCTCCTTTTACTTCCTTTTTTGTCTGCTCTGTTGTTTCGCCTACTTTCTTACCTGCAACGTTTGTCACGTTCTTAATATCCTCCTTGACATTTTCCGCAGCCTCTTTCCCTGCTCCCAATGCATCAACGGGGATAGCCTTTACAGCGTCAACAAGGTTGTTTAGTGATTCGTTATCACCTATTACATCCTTCACTTTCTCTGAATTATTGGCGAGAAAATCCTGCACTTGTTTTACGAGAGTCTTTGCTTCCTCAAGTTTTCCTTGCTCTGTAAGAGTCTTTATTTTCTCGTTCATCGTCGTAAGTACGCTCTGCATTCCTGCGGTATCTTTGGAGTCGAGTTTAGCTCCAAGTTCTTCCATCATGTCTTTTTCTTCATGCGTCTCCACGACAGGAGTGCTTACAGAGTCTGCTTCTTCGACAGTCCCCTTGCTTGTGTTGGATGTGCAATTTGTAAATGAGATTGCGGCGGCAACAACTGCCATAAACATTATTTTTTTCATAACATTGTTTGTTTTATTGTTTAGAAATAATTAAATTAAATACAAATATAGTCCTAAACTGCATTGGTTGTTCTTTTTGTTTAGAACGTTTAACATACTATTGCTTTATAACATTATAACAACATCATTTATAGAGTGAGATATATTAAATTTTGATTGCCGAATTATAAGAATGATTTTCGAGGTCAAATTATCAGCAAGCGAAGAAATGAATCCTGCATTATAACCGGCAGATGTTATAATTTGAGCCGAAAAAGGTCGAATGAGGTAAAAAATGACAATGTATGAAGCAAAATATAAAATTTTCTCACTATGAGAATTTTATAGAAATCATATTAAAATAATAGCGGTAAAACCGTAATTTCCGGTTTTGCCGCTACCATGAATTGATTATTTTTTCAGAACTTGGCCATTTTTATGGCTACCACGGCACACTCGTTCCCTTTGTTCCCGAGTCTTCCTCCGGCACGCTCTTGTGCCTGCGGTAGGTCGTTTGTGGTAAGCAGACCGTAGATTACCGGTGTCTGACTTGTCGCGTTGAGTTCTGCTATGCCTTGTGTCACGCCCTGACAAATATAGTCGAAATGTGGTGTTTCTCCCCGAATGACGCTTCCAAGGATTATTACCGCATCGTAACCATCGTTCAATGTCATCTGATGTGCTCCATATACAAGTTCAAAACTGCCCGGAACTGTTTTTATGTGGATGTTCTCCGGTAGTGCTCCGTGTTTCTCCAACGTACTTACTGCACCGTCAAGAAGTGCTCCGGTTATCTCCGGATTCCACTCTGAAACAACAATGCCGAAACACATGTTAGACGCATCAGGCACTTTGTCCGGATCGTAACTCGAGAGATTGTGAAGTGCTGTTGCCATTCTATTTTACTGAAGCACGCTCAATGTACTTGTCTATCTCTTGATAAACCATTGAGTTGATATACTTCTTTTTTATGTCTTGATAAATCTTGAGAGCCTCGTCTTTCTTGCCCTGCTGTATAAGTATGTCTCCGGCATATAGCAAAAATTGCGGTGAGATAGAGTTGTTCACTCCGTCTTCAGCACGACTGTCTGCCATCTCTGCTGCTTTTTTGTATGTATCCACGGCCTTATCCAACTGGTTGGTGTTGGCATACGCCGCAGCCATGGCATTCACTGCTGCCGGTGCCACGAGAGCATCGTCTGTGGTGGAATAAGTCTCAAAACTCTTCAGTGCCTCATTCCATTTATTCTGCTTTGCAAAACATATACCTGCATATAGGTTTGCCAAGTTGCCGGCATCTGTGTTGCCATACTCTTCTGCAATCTTCAAGAAACCGGCATACGAAACCTTGTCGCCATTGAGAGCCTTGTCATACTGCTCTGTTTCAAGGTACTGCTGCCCCTTTGCCAACTCGGTGCTTGCTTTGTTTGCACGAGGTTCGAGATAAAAATTCTTGAAAATAAAGAAACCCAGCACAACCACTACTAAGGCTGCGACAGCGATTAAGATAGGCTTGCGATACTGAATGAACAAAGCCTCCTTCTTGTTTAGAGCGTCATTTGCTTCGACGTTCCTCGTAACATCTTTTTTTGCCATTATAATCTTGTTTTGTTTAATCTTACGTTGTTTGGGTTGCAAAATTAGTGATTTTATCTAACATACTGAAACTTTTAATGTTTTTTTTTCCCCATCTCCGAAATAATTCCGAAATTTGCAAACAGAACCATTACGCTGATGATATTAAAGAAACTCTCAATACTCAATTACAAGAACATTGCCGAGGCAGAATTGGAACTGTCACCGAAGATGAACTGTCTTGTTGGCAACAACGGGGAGGGGAAAACCAATCTGCTCGACGCAGTATATTACTTGTCATTCTGCCGTAGTGCCGGTACCAACATCGATTCGCATGTGATACGCCACGGTGAAGACTTTTTCATGCTTCAAGGTATCTATGAAAGAGAGAACGGCAACGAAGAACAAGTATATTGCGGAATGAAGCGTGGTACCAAAAAACATTTTAAACGCAACAAAAAGGAGTATAGGAAGTTATCCGAACACATCGGGCTGCTGCCACTGATTATGATTTCACCGTCGGACACGATACTTATTGATGGTGGTAGCGAGGAGCGGCGCCGACTTATGGATGTTGTAATATCACAATATGACAGTAATTATCTTGAGTCGCTCAACCGATACGGTAAGGCGTTGATGCAACGCAATTCTCTGCTGAAACTTGAAGTGGAACCGGATGCCGCGCTGCTTGACATTTGGGAAGAACAAATGGCACGCGAAGGAGAGTTGCTATATGACAAGAGAAAGGATTTCATAGAGTCGATGTCACCTGTTTTCCGGCATATATATCAACGTATATCGGAGGGCAAAGAGCAGGTAAGTTTACACTATGTATCTCACTGTCAACGAGGTTCGTTAATTGACGTAATACGCCGCGACCGTCAGAAAGACCGCATTATGGGTTATTCGCTGCATGGAGTCCACCGCGACGATATTGAAATGATGATTGGAGATTACCTGATTAAGCGCGAAGGAAGCCAAGGACAGAGCAAGACTTTTGTCACTGCCCTGAAACTTGCACAGTTGCTTTTTTTAAAAAATAAAGTAGGAACGGCACCCATGCTTTTGCTTGACGACATCTTCGACAAACTTGATGCCGGACGCGTGGAACAGATAATACGGCTCGTGGGAACGGAAGATTTCGGACAGATTTTCATTACTGACACCAACCGCAGTCACATCGACAAAATCCTTGAAAGCAGTGGTACTGACTATTGTCTGTTCAAAGTTGAAAACGGAAAGATTGAGAACTGACAAATGGGAAATTATAATTGAAAATGAGGAAAGCGGGAAAGTGGCTGTCAGAAAATTGTTTTTAATTTGTTATTGTTATGTTTAGACGGAAAGTATTGGCATTATCGGAGGTATTGAACAAGACATTGCGACAAAACGGAATGGAAACTCCCATTCTGCAAAAACGCCTTATCGATTCTTGGGAAACAGTGGTAGGGCATACCGCATCGCTATATACCTCTGACAAATTCATACGCAATCAGATGTTATTCGTAAAAATAACCAATCCCGCATTGCGTGCCGATCTTAACATGATGCGCACTCAACTCGTGGCACGTCTCAACAAATGTGTCGGAGTACGACTTATAACAGACATACGTATTTACTGATATTATGATATGCCCAAACGGTTTAAACGGGTTATGAACACTTATACTATCTCGTCCATCTTAATATCGTTCTCGTTGGCAGGAATGCCGGGCAAGCGTTGGAAATCGAAACAGACACCCATCTTATAGGCATTGACAAGTTTTGGCAACATGCGGTCATAATATCCTTTTCCCCTACCAAGACGATTGTTGCGACTGTCGAAAGCCATACCGGGTATTACGGCAAGGTCTATGCCGGCATAGTCTTCAAACAGTTCGCCCGATGGTTCCATGATGTTAAAGAAACCATCTTGCAGATCTTCCGGACCTGTATATCGGCGCAGTTCCATCTCTGTATCACTTATGACTTTGGGTAACAGTACTATCTTTCCTTGTTCTAAAACACGGTCAACCGCATCGTGTGTATCCACTTCGTCGTTGAGCGAATAGTACATCAACACTGTATTTGCTGATTTCATCTTAGGACTTGCCATAAGTCTTTTGATGACAGAAATCGACATTTCCGACAGTTGCTGCGAAGTGAACCGTCCCTTTTGCATCCTTATGAATTTTCTTAAATCTTTCTTTTCCATCTTAAACACTTATCAATGGTATTCATGCCATCGTTTACTCGCAACAATCAGCCACGCGTCGTTGCACCGGCAATGTTTTCTTTCAATTCAAGTTTTTCTTCGTTGCAGGTTTTCCCGGGAAAGCCTCGCCTTTTTTAAACACATCAAGTGCTTTCCTTATTACAGGGTCATCTTGGTTAATGTATTGCGTCCAAGCCTGCTCATTTAAAATATTATATATTATGCGACTGTTGATATACCGGTCAAGCAGATTATGACTCTTTCGTATCATAAGGTTTCTCCGCTGCAATCCGTGGCTCGATGCATAACTTGCGAAACGTTCCACGAGGTTCTGTCTTCTCAGATAATCAGACAATTCCATCATTTCCTTGAAATTATTCAGTTTCAAACGGTTGTCATCTGTGTATGTAAATGCGAACTGAAGTATCAATCCCCTCATCGCAGCTTCCTTATAGTAAGAAGTAATACCGAGAGTATCTTCCGGCACAAATATGTCTGGTGTGATTCCACCACCTCCATACACATATCTTCCTATGCGTGTTTTGTATGGCTTACCAACATGCTTTATGCTGTCTTGCGAGAAAAATTCGCCGTGTTCGTATCTGTTTATAAGGTCTTGTTCGTATCCTGCACCATCACCTATACTGTAAGGTTTTTGGATACATCTACCCGAGGGTGTGTAGTATCTGGCTATGGTAAGGCGTATCATGGAACCGTCGTTGAACGGAATTTGCTCCTGTACAAGTCCTTTTCCGAATGACCTCCTTCCTATTATAGTACCACGGTCGTTGTCCTGTATTGCTCCGGCAAGAATTTCCGATGCCGATGCCGATGACTCGTTAATCAACACAACCAATGGCATCTTCTGGAACGCACCGCGCCCATCACTCTTATAATCCTGTCTCGGAGACCTGCGACCTTCGGTATATACTACAAGTTGATTTGCGGGAAGGAACTCCTGTGCCATAAGTACTGCCGATTTGAGCAGTCCTCCGGTATTGTCGCGCAGGTCGAGAATGATGTTCGACATGCCTTCGTTCGTGAGTTTTGCCAATGCTATCGTCATCTCGTCGTATGTATGTTCGCCGAAATTCTTTACCTTTATATATCCAGTCTCATTGTCAATCATATATGCTGCGGTAATACTCTTCATGGGT
Source organism: Prevotella sp. OH937_COT-195 (assembly GCF_003932845.1). GTDB lineage: Bacteria > Bacteroidota > Bacteroidia > Bacteroidales > Bacteroidaceae > Prevotella. The sequence continues at coordinate 158,499 of NZ_RQZH01000001.1, read as the reverse complement.
ATTTCTCCCCTTGTGATGGTAAAATATTTAGGTTTCTTCTCTCCATATCTCACCACTCCGATTTTTACCTTGGTGTCTTTCTGTCCTTTCAGCCGCCTGATTGCCTCCCCGTTATTCGCCGCCTTGCCCACGAAAGGTTTATCATTGATGCTGACAATCTTGTCACCGGCGATTACTCCGGCTTTCTCAGCCGGTCCGTTTTCGATAACTCTCTGTACATGTAGCGTGTCATTGCGTATAACAAACTCTATTCCAACTCCAAAGAACGAGCCTTTCAAGTCTTCCGTTGCCATTTGCACCTCTTTCGCACTAATATATACCGAATGAGGGTCAAGTTCGGCGAGTATCTGCGGCATTGCCTTTTCTACGAGCGAGTCAATGTTTACTTTGTCAACATATTGGTCGTTGATTATGTGTAACAAGTTGTTCAGTCTGTTACTTCCGTTGTTAATTATGTTCAGTCTGTTGCCGGAAAACCTGCTGGTAAAGAACGTACCGATTAATATTCCCGCCATTACGCAGACCGCCATCAGCAGAGGCATGTACCGGTTATTCTTATTTTGTTTCATATTTTATTGCTATGAGTAATTTATTGTTCCTTATATCCAATAGTCATTATGAGTCCAATTCGTGCAGCACTACCTCTATTCCGGCACGTTTGAGCAAGTTGACACCTTCTTCAAGTCTGTATTTCTCTCCATACACCACACGTTTTATACCCGCTTGTATTATCAGTTTCGAGCATTCTATACATGGCGATGCCGTAACGTATAATGTCGAGCCGTCGCTGTTGTTCGAACTTCTCGCCAGTTTCGTAATAGCGTTGGCCTCGGCATGCAGGACATACGGCTTTGTAACGTTGTTGTCATCTTCGCATACGTTCTCAAAACCACTCGGTGTTCCGTTGTATCCGTCACTGATTATCATCTTGTCCTTCACCACGAGAGCCCCGACTTTTCGCCGTTGGCAGTAACTATTCTCTGCCCATATACGAGCCATTCGCAAGTATCGCGAGTCAAGTCTTTTTTGTTTCTCGTCCATAGTGGTATATATGTATTATTTCTTGTTTCGTCTCCCTACCCTACTTGTCTTGATGCCGTTTCTCCGAAGAAGGGCATCAATGGTTGGTTCTCCTCCTCGGAAGCGTTTGTAGAGTGTCATTGGATGTTCCGTACCTCCGCGCGACAGAATGTTGTCTCTGAAACTCTGTGCCGTCTCTCGGTTGAATATTCCGTGCTTCTTAAACACATTGAAAGCATCTGCATCAAGCACTTCTGCCCATTTGTAACTATAATATCCTGCGGCATATCCGCCGGCCATGATATGTGAGAACTGCACCGTCATGCATGTTTCCAATTTGTGTCGTTTTTTCGACACAACAGCCTTTGCCCATGCCTTGCGTTCGAACTGTATTATATCTTCGTCGAACTCATCGCGCTTGGTGTAATATGCCATGTCGAGCAATCCGAGACTGACTTGCCTCATACATGCCATTGCTGCCATAAAGTTCCGGCTTTTGACAATTCGGTCTATCAGTTCATCCGGTATGGCCTCACCTGTCTTATAATGAAATGCGAAAGTGCTAAGAAACTCTTTCTCCACGGAAAAATTCTCCATAAACTGCGAAGGAAGTTCCACGAAATCCCATAACACATTTGTTCCCGAGAGGCTCTCGAATCTGCTGTTAGCAAATATTCCGTGCAGCGAATGCCCAAACTCGTGCAAGAAAGTCTCCACCTCATCAAGCGTTAACAATGCCGGTTTCTCATCGGTAGGTTTCGTCAAATTCATTACCACACTTACATGCGGTCGTATATTTTCGCCTTTCCGATCGATGAACTGCCCTTGGTATTCCGTCATCCAAGCCCCCCCCTGTTTTCCTTTACGCGGATGAAAATCGGCATAAAACACGGCGAGGAACGAACCGTCCCGGTCGAACACCTCATAAGCCTTCACATCGGGATGATATACCGGTATATCGTTTTTCTCCCTGAAAGTTATTCCATACAATTTGTTGGCAAGCCCGAACACACCTTCTATAACGCGTGACAACTCGAAATACGGTCTCAACATCTCACTATCGAGATTGTATTTCTTCATCTGCAACTTATGCGAATAAAAGCCTTTGTCCCACGGCATCATCTCAAAGTTTTTCCCTTCGGTACGCCTTGCGAGCCTTTCCAGTTCGTCGTGTTCTTTCTCTGCAGCAGGTTTGTAAGCATCTATGAGTTGGTTCAACAGTCGATACACATTGCGCGTGTTTCCCGCCATGCGGCGTTTCAGCACATAGTCTGCGTAAGTATTGTAGCCAAGCAGTTGAGCCACCTCGCGTCTAAGGTTCACAAGACGCTTACATACCTCTATATTGTTCTCATCGTTGTCGTGTATGCATACAGAGTTCCGTGCCATATACAGTTTCTCGCGCAGGTCACGTCGTGTGCTGTATGTCATAAAAGGACCGAAACTCGGGTAGTCTAATGTTACCACCCATCCCTCTTTTCCTCGTTCTTTGGCTGCCATTGCCGCCGCCTCGCGTGCCGTCTCCGGCAGTCCGTCAAGTTCTTTCTCGTCTGTGAGATGTAGTATGAAAGCCTTATTTTCCTTCAACAGATTTTGCGAAAATTGCAGCGACAGCATAGAGGCTTCCTCCGTCAGTTTGCGGAGTCGTTCCTTCCCTGCCTCATCAAGCAATGCACCCGAACGCACAAAACTCTGATAACTATTCTCAAGCAGTTGTTTTTCTTCCGATGTAAGTTTTCGGTGATACCTGTGTACATACTTCACTCTTTCGAAGAGTTTCTCGTTGAGCATCATATCGTTGGCATGTTTTGTCAGCATCGGTTGAATTTTCTGTGCCAGCGCATCCATCTCGTCGTTTGTCTCGGCACTAAGCAGGTTGAAGAATACGGTACTTACCTTGCCGAGCAGACCGTAATATCCATCATCGTCTTCTTTGGTTACGAGAGTGTTGTCGAAAGTAGGTTTTTCGGGGTTGTTGATTATTTTGTCAAGTTGTTCGTTATCCCGTCTGATGCCTTCAGCGAATGCTTCTTCATAGTCTTCGAGCCTTATCTCGTTGAAAGGCACCGTCTCGTGCGGTGTATTATATTTCAGAAAGAACGGATTTCGGTGTTCAGTCTTATCTTTGCTTACATTGTCCATAATAATGTTTATCAACTTTCTCTCATGTATTTTCTTTAATGTGCAAAGTTAATAAAATAATTCCGTGTTGATGCTTAACGTCTGAAAATTTAACTAATATTTCACTCATTCAGACGCTCAAGTGCAGGAATGTCCATCGTTGCACGGCTGTGTTTGAGAAGACCTTCGTTTTCGAGTGCGGCAAGACAACTCGATACGTTTATCCGGCTTTCGCCTATCTGTTCGGCCAACACTTCCATCTTTATCTTCATCGTTTTGTGTCCGACCGCTGTCTGACATCTCTTTTCAACGAAAGCAAATATTTTCCTACGTATATCTTGTGGTGGTTTCTGCCATTGCATGTGCGACAATCTCTGTACTTTTGTGCATAAAATGTTGAGCATGTTTATTCTGAAAATGTCAAACTCTGCCATAAGTTTTGTCACCTCGTTCTTTCCTATATACACCATTCTGCATTCTGTCGTTGCGATGAATGTCTTGGTGTATATCTGTTTCAGTCCGAAAAGACATTCCGGCTGTATCATTGCCGGTGCTCCGAATGTCTCGCCTATGCTGTAACTTCCATCATAAGCATTCGTAACAGCCTCCATCTCGCCTTGCATAAGGAAACATAGGTTGACGCATTTTTTTCCTTCATTAATCACCACCTTGTTCTTTCCATGTTTCGAGAATCCCAACCGAGTATGTGCAACGACATTTTCAATATCGTTACGGCTCATTCCCTGAAACAAAGGGAGCATCAAAAGTTGGTCGTGCAGGCGCAATTTATATTTATTGTTTCAGTTGCCAATCTTCCCTTCGAGCGACGGAGAAAACCACACTTCGTTTTTCCCGCCCTCGCCGGCATAAATTAGATATACCATTAAATCAGGATGTTTCTCAAGCACACGCTTCGTTCCTTCCATGCCGAGCACCATGAATGCCGTGGCGTACGCATCGGCAGTGGCACAGTCTTTAGTAATAACCGTTGCAGAGAGAATGTTGTGTTGCACCGGTTTTCCTGTCTTAGGGTTGATGGTGTGTGCATATTTCTTACCGTCTTTGTAGTAGAACTTACGATAATTTCCGCTCGTAGCCATTGCCTTGTCAGTAAGATTGAGGACTGTCTGCAACTCCCCGTCGATGCTCAGTGAGTCTTCAACCGGCTTCGTTACACCTATTTTCCAAGGCAGTCTTTTCTCGCTGTTGCCGCTCGTCACAATTTCTCCTCCTATCTCTACCATAAAGTTCTTCACATCGTTACTGCGCAACAACCGTGCAACCACATCGCTGCCGTAACCCTTTGCTATTGCACTGAAATCGAGCATCGTGCGCGGGTCTGTTTTCTTCGGCACGAATGCCTTGCCCTCATTCACTACTCTAAACTTATCGTTGCCAACAAAAGCCAATATACTATCTACCTGATGTCCGGTCGGCATTTGTTTGGTCTTGAAACCGAAGCCCCAAGCATTTACCAACGGTGCGACTGTTATGTCGAATGCCCCGTTGCTTTCTTTGTTTACTGTCTGTGCAAGTTCGTACACCTCCATAAACATTTCGCCGAGCACGGTTTTTTCTCCACGGTTTATTTTCGATACCGTAGAATTCCGGTTATACATCGAGAACTCGTCGTCAACGGTTTTTAGAACAGCCTCTATCTCGCTCTTCAAGTTCTTGTCAGATTGGTAAGTTATGTTGTAGAACGTACCAAACACCTCGCCGGTATCATGCTGATATGGCATTGTCTGTTGTTGTTTGATTATCAATATTGTACCAACAACGAGTACTACGAGGAATAGAATTTGAAAAAAACGTTTCATATTTAAATCTCCAATATTATGTTAAATGTTCCACCAAGACACGAATTGCCGTTTTTACCGTATCCCGGTACATACCAAGAGTTACCCAATTCTCCGTTATCGAAACTTATACGCTGGCGGTAGCGTACGCTCCATCCGAGATGCAATGGTCCCCATATCGTGGCATCTACGCCGAATACTGCTTCTACCCAATGGTAGTGACACTTGATGTCTTTACCGCCATATTCTGCCGTTTCACCCCATACCGGGTCTGTGACACCGGAATGTTCCAAATCGAATTTCCATGAAGTATAAGCATACCGCATACCACCATAAAGACGGTAAATGTCGTGCTTGTTCTTCATAAGATTGAAGTCGATTCCCAACCTGCCATACGGTGCTCTTGTTTTGTACCTCATGCCGGTCACATCGTCGGTATAGTCGGTCTTACCGAAACCCACCTCAACTATGGGGAAATACCTATCGCGCAGGTTTACCCGCACCGCACCTTCATATTGTCCGTAATTACCGAGTACAGCCATGCCCGCCCCCACAAGGTCGGCCGATACGGCAATACCACGGCAGAATGGCAAAGTGTCCGGTACTTCTATCACCTTACGGTATTGTGCCACAGCATTCTGCGACACAGATAGCAGACTAATTGTCAGACTTAAAATATATGCGTATATGCTCTTTCGTGGCATCATAGTTCACTTCGCTATGGTTTATCTTAACCGATTCTATCTTGTTGTATGTAGTGGCCACTCCTTTTATTGTATGGAAAAATGACGGACCGCAGTCTACCGACTCGAAATGCGGGATATTTGTCTTACTTACCATTATGGTGTCACGCACGATGTTGTTAAGCGAGTCGCACATCTCAAGCACAAAACAATCTACATCGCCGGCATAACTAACCGGCAGACTGAATTTCTTTGTCCCCGTCTGGCGATTAAGCAATATTGTATCTTTGCCATCAGTTCGTTTAGTGCGAATCGTAAGTGTATCGTCCAATGTATATGCCTTACCATCTGTACCATACAGGTTGCAAGTGACATATACGGCATTGTTCTGCGGACAATCTATCGTGGTGCAGGCAGTGAACAGCACTGCTGCGACAATAATACTTAACAATTTCCTCATACCTGCATATAATATATGATGCCATACATATCTATTCCCTCCTTCTTTGCTACATAGCAGTCAGATTTTATCCGCAATCTGATATTCATTCCTGCCCTGCGACGACCGGCTTATCAAGTCACCGAGAAAGCCCGTTAAAAACAATTGCGTTCCTATCATCATCATGGTCAACGAAATATAGAAGAACGGAGAATCGGTAACAAGCCGCTGTCTAATGCCATGAGCGAGGCACCAAAGTTTGTCGGCTCCTATGAATGCCGCCGAGAGAAATCCCACAATGAACACCAATGTTCCCAAAAATCCGAACACATGCATGGGCTTACGACCGAAACTGCTGAGAAACCAAAGTGTTATTAGGTCGAGATAACCATTGAAAAAGCGGTTCAGTCCAAACTTCGTAGTGCCGTATTTACGTGCCTGATGCCGCACCACTTTCTCGCCTATCTTTGTGAATCCTGCATTTTTTGCAAGGTAAGGAATGTAGCGGTGCATCTCTCCATACACCTCGATATTCTTTACCACATCGCGGCGATATGCTTTCAATCCGCAATTGAAATCGTGCAAGTTTTTTATCCCGCTTATCTTGCGTGCCGTAGCGTTGAACAGTTTTGTGGGAAGGGTTTTTGAAAGCGGGTCGTAACGTTTCTGCTTATAACCGGAAACAAGGTCGTAACCGTCATCGGTAATCATACGATACAATTCCGGTATCTCGTCTGGCGAGTCTTGAAGATCGGCATCCATAGTTATTACCACATCACCAACGGCCTCCTCGAAACCACAGTATAATGCCGGACTTTTTCCATAGTTACGACGGAACTTTATACCCTTTATCTGCGCATACTTGGATTTCAAGTCGCATATAACGTCCCACGAGTGGTCTCGAGAACCGTCGTTAACAAAAATCACCTCGTAAGAGAAATCGTTATCGCGCATCACACGGTCTATCCATGAGAAGAGTTCCGGAATCGACTCCTCTTCATTATATAAAGGTATTACAACAGAAATATCCATGTCTTGTCTATTCTAATTTATTAAAAGCCTTCCACTCCTTTGCTGTCGTGGATGTTTTGTCCGCCATTCTTTTTTGCAAACATCGCCAACGGAATACTGAGTATTACGCTTAGTATCACATTGCCGGCAAGGAATTGTATCACCACTTCGATAGGACGCATCTCGGAAATAACAGTTATCGTGGAATCTATGTCCTGTGCCGACAAGCCGTAACTTTCCAACGTTTTCGCCATCTCGGGGGAACGTAGTATCGAACCGTAACATTCAATGAAATAACCATGGTCGATAAATTGGAAATATATCAACTGTATGCCGGCGAGTATAAGTGTGGCACAGAGCAGCATCATTATCGCGTATCCGAGTGCAATACCGATTCCCATGTTGTCACCAAGCACATTCCTGCAAAACTTTCTCATTAGCGAGAAGCCGTAGAACGGCGAGACAACACCGACAAGCATTGAGGCTAAAGACCACGACGGATTTCTGAAACCGGCTATCATACATATAAAACTTACCGCCCACATCACGCCGACAAGTGCGCCATCAGTGCGCGAGCAAGTTTTCATACGGGCATACTCTTCAGAAGTTATCATTACTATATTAATTATATTAATATGTTTCTGTCGGCAAAATTACTCATTTATTGATAAAACTCCAAAGAAAACGACCATGGACTGAAAGAAATTAAATATAATTGGAATTATTTTAAAGAGTCCGTATAGTAAAAACAAGAATCACTTTACACCACATTTTCCATGGTTCGGGATAATACTATAAGGAAAAATACGCCGTAAATTCTGTTCACGATGGTACATTTACCGCAGGCTTGCCTCAAGATTAATCTTTTTATGATGAATTAAAGCATGACAATAATATTTTGGCACGCATCAAAGTTTTTTATACAATACCAATATAGATTAATATCTTTTCGTACTCCGTTTAAATTTCAACCTGTTTGCATTTGATATTTTTTCGCGTCACAATTTCACCGATTTTGTAAAACAATATAGGCGAAATTGCATTGCAAAATCGGCAGAATTGCATTGTTGTCAGATATGTAACACCGACTCATGATAAATAATGGCGTCAACAATTCATAAAACAGATAAAACGACCATGTCTTTTCCAATTGATTACCTCAAACCGGAATAACATTTGCATTTAAGGTATCGCTTAACTCTCTTTGCTCCCTCTGCTCCGAGTATTGTAAGTCCTCCGTATTGGAAAATCTTTGCTAGTCCGAAGAATACTGTCCACAGCACAGCCTTTGTCTCCACCGACGTATCAAGTGCCGCTTGCGCGAAAGATATGACATAACAAGGTATGCACATGACAAGCACAATTACTCCCGTACGGAATGACAATGATGCGAGCATTGTCTTTATTTTCTTGAATATTTTTTTCATCACTTGAGTTATTACAGGCAATCATATACCATTGAAACATCATATTGTCGTATCAATCGGACATTCGAGAACAAACGTAAATACAAATACGAAAATCTATTCATTGCATTCATGAAATAAAAATGCCAAACGTGGGAAATACGAAACTTATACATGCAAATAATTGCGAAGCGAAGATATATACAATGAACAACGGAGCGAGTACCGGCATCTTGAAATACAGACATTTGAACGCGGCATCAACATTTTGTATTGTACCGTTGACAAGTCCGTATACAAACGACAACAGCGTAACCGTTCCTGCGAAAGCGGGTATGATGCCGGTGCTGAATGGTGAAGGGAATATACTGCCAACAGGACTTGCCAACACGGCATGAGGTGCCGACACGAGCCATGCCGTTATTGATATTTGAATTAGTAACAGAATTAATATCACGCGAAATCCGAGACGCTGTTTGAATACCAGTTTCTCTCTCTTTATCAGGATAAGAAAGCCCTCACTTAGTCCGCTGCCGCAAAAACAACTGTAAGACACGGACAACAGCAGCAGCCACACGAGTACCGGGGAGGTGATGATGTCAACATAATGTCCGAAGAACCATCTAACCCCCTCTCCGCTTATCATGGATCTGACATCATCTGTTCCCACGGCACTCAAAATCCATGACATCAAGACAAGCAGGACGTTTGCAGAAAGCATCACTACGCATGCCAATGCAGATATTGAAGACACTCTACTCATATTTGCCTTGTATGTTTTATTCTTCGTCAGCCTGCAAATTATCGAGATTTATTATTCTCAATTCGAGTGCTCTTACCACCAAACGCGTTGCATTTATACCTATCCCTCCGTTTCCATTGGGGAACAATTTTTGCACAAGTTCGTTCTGCCTCTTCTCAAGGCTCTTTACCCCGAACGGCATACCTCGAAGGTTTGTTATTTGCTCCTTGGTATATCCGAGCGCGAGATGCCGCAGGAATCTTTCGTCATACTCGTCAATCTCGTAGTTTACGAGTGCTTCCTGACGCATCAATTGACTGCCTACCACATGTTTGAACCTCTCAAGTATCTTTTCGAGTATCGGCTGATTGAAAACCATTTTCTTTCCCGCCATGACACTTACGACATCTCCACGCGTGAGCAGTTCACCACTTTTAAGACAGATGCCGTCGCAGCCTGCGTCGAGAACATCTACCCACAATTTTTCGTTGAGTATCTCTCCCGTAAAAATAAGTATTTTTATCTCGGGATACATCTCTTTTGTCTGCCGGCATATCTCCACACCCACCGTGGTAGAGCCTCCGAGACCGAGATCGAGCAGCAACAAATCCGGCTTTTGTTGCTTTATGAGTCTCCAATATTCCGTTTCGCTTGCAGCCGTTCCAATGATTTCCGCCTCCGGAATATCATTACGAAATATACCTTCTGTACCTTTCAGTTCGAGTGGCACGTCTTCCACTATAACAACCTTGAATTTATCCATGTCTTATTCTTTATATGTTTTTTTATCTGTCCCTGCCGATGGCAGTGTAATAGTAACGGTAGTTCCTTGTGCGGCAGATGGTTGCGCAGTTATTCCGCATCCGTGCATGTTTGCGCTCTCGCTGTGTTCCCTTACAATCTGTCTGCATATCATGAAAGGAATGTTATCCATCAACGGTGTGAAAAGTTCTCTGAACGGCAGTTTGTCCATTTCTATCTCGAAAAGCACATAGTTGTTGTCTTTCTCCATAACGCGTACATTGGCAAAAGTACCATTGTTTTGTTTCCGAAGAATTGCGAAAAGATGTTTTAGCATCAGTTCGTCTCCCTTTACCGCCATGCCTTCTGTTTCGACATCGATTATTTTCTTTACCGGTATATTCAGGCATTTATTCTTTACCACGTTTACCTGTCTCATTGCCTGGGCGCTCAATATTGAGTATAGTTCTTTGTAATATGACACAAGTTCGCCTATGGCTCGCAGTCTCCGTGGTTCCTCCTGTGTGTCCCCGTTGTTTGCCTCCTCTACTATCTGCCTTATGCGCGCCGGATAATACATTGTCTCGTGCTTCAGAGTACTGAGACAGTTGTCAAGTACGTTGTTGCTGACGTGCAGCTTGTCGTCTTCGAACTTTGCTCTCCTGCTCTCGTCTTCGGCAAGTTCGATGACATTATGTTTTTCTCCTGCACTTTTTACTGATGCGGCAAGTGCTTCTTTTACCTTTGTCACGATATTCCGCAGTGGTTCAGGATATTTATCCGTAGATATTGGCATTATCAGTGCCAGTTTCTCATCATCGGTTCGATTGCTTAGCAGAATATCATTTATATGTCCTACCTGTTCGATGCAATAATCATCGTTTATGCAATGCCGGTAATAAAGGAAATAATATGCCAATACTATTATTACGAATAGTACGACAAGGAGTGCCACGGCAATAATCTTGTTGGTTTCCGAGGTCTGCATAGTACGACAATATTCCGCAAGATTCTTGTCTGCCGATTTCTCTCTGAACAAGAGCGTGTATGCTCGGTTGTTGTATCTGTAAAGTTCCCAGTCATGTAATGCCAATGCTGCCACCGCACTCTCGTTGCGAACGTCGAGTATAATATTGTAATCGATGTCAAGACCGTCATGAAACCATTTTATCTCGGCAGGCTCTGCTTTGATGTTTCCATTCTTTACCATAAGTGCATTGCCTGACGGACGAAGCGTCTTGTACCTCATGTTAAGATATTTCCTTACGCTGTCGGCAAACTGCAAAGTACATTTGTATCTTCCTCCTACATTACTGAAATATGCGCTGTCGGCATAGTCGGCTGCCATTTTCTGTTCAGTGATTTTTGCTTCAACACCCCAGTGTGAAGACAATGCAAGCAATACGGCACCCGTAACGCGCACGATTCCGTGAGGCAATCTGAAAAAGAAACGGCTTCCTGCGCCTTGTTTGCTTTCCGCAGACAACTTACACACACTGAATATTTTGCTTATCTTGTGATATTTGTCTATTATACCCTTGCAGTTCATCAATCCGAAACCGTGACCATTGTATATTTTATGGTCGAATATACCCGACAATTCCTCTGCCGACATTCCTCTGCCCGTATCTTCCACCGAAATCTCAACGTAATCGTCTGTCGAAGACGAGGAAATCTTTACCGTGCCTCCCGTTGGTGTGAATTTCCTCGCATTATCTGCAAGTGTGTTCAGCATGAAAAGTGTGAGCACACGGTCTGCTTTCACACTTAATACGGTTGGTTCCACAATCAATTCTATGCCTTTAAGTTGGAATGACATTCTGCTTCTTCTGACCACACTGAATGACTCTTCGAGTGGGAAACTCTCTACGCGCATGCTCAATTCGCCTTGCCTCAGTTGTATCCATTGCGTGAGAACGTTGTTGTAGTCGTTAATCTTATCGGTTAGTTCGGCGACATAGCAATACCTTTCTGCTCTGACTGCACTACTTTCATTGCCATTGTTCAGTCTGCCCACTTCATTTATTATTCTGTCTATAAGTGGTGTTATACTGTTTACAAGGAAAACTTTTGCTCTGTTCTCGAGGTTTCGTATCTTGTTTCTTGCGATATGCGATACATTAAGTGCATACGTCTCGTTTATTTCTTCATATCTCTCGTCCAAAGCGTTGTTTGCCATCAGATTGTCTTTTCTCCATTGTTCCAATGGTTCGAGCAGTGTGTCAAGCGAATTGTTTTTTTGTTTCTTCCTGCGCAATTTATAAAATATCATCATCATTGCAATGGCAATGATAATCATCACGAGTACTGCCCCTATCATCAAGTTCAGTTGCTGTGCGGATTGATCAAGTTGCTCCGCACGAGCCTCAAGATGTCTGTCTTGACGTGTCATATCCTGCAAGTCAAGGTATATGTTGCGATTGTAGTCACTGTTCGGTTTATCGTCCATTGCGGAATATACAAGAGATAGTTGTTCGCGGATACTTGCCACCAAGTCAGGTGCCTGCTCAATACGAGTATCTTTGTTGAGTGCGTCTTCAAGACATATCATTGCCGAACGATAGTCGCCGAGTCCCCAAAAGCATGAGGCGAGAGTACGGTACGAGCCTGCCGTCTGGTAAACATCGCCAAATTTTTGAAACAGTATCAATGACCTTTGTGCAAGGTAACCTGCAAGCAGACTGTCGGGCATGTTGTCTATGTTGACATACCTTACAGACTGTAGGTTTTCGGAAATCAATTTTTCCCTTAGACTCTTGTCGGACAAATGTTCGCTCATCGCTTGTAACGAATTGGCTTCCCAATACACATTTCCGCTCTGAATGGCAAGCATGTAGCAACGTATCAAACAGTTCCATTCCCTTTGGTTTATTTCTGCCTGTGTTCCTTCCGTAACCACTCCTCCGGCTCCCAACTGGTACAGATAGTTCATTAGTTGTGCGGAATCTTTCTGTATCTCTCCGTCGGCATCTATCCCGAGTAATGCCTCTTTCGAAAGCCCTTCGAGTCCTATATAATAATAATATGTAGAAGTAACAATGGCAAACTCGCTTTCGGCATATACCATGCGCCTGCGTTGCCTTTCTGTAAGCATGTCGCGCGACTCGTTTATCCTTTTGAGACATTTCGTAGCCTTCTCCTGATAGTCATAAAAATCTTTGTTACGGGACTCACGCTGACACAAACGCATGTGTTGTATATACGAAACAAGAAGTTCCAACTGATTGCTTGTAAGTCCCAAGATGTTGTCAAGATGCTTTGCAGCATCTGCATAGTCCATTCTTGATATGCTTGCAAAGGCAATGTTATTAAGAGCCTCGGCTTTTCCGTCATCGTAATCGCCTGACATTTCGTATGCAGCCTTGGCATAATGATACGTGGAATCGATGTTCTTGTAATGATAGGCATACGATATGTCGTTCAATTTATCAACCTCCGCTTTATTCGGGATTTCTTTACAAGCCGTCACGCACAAAAGACTTAACATGGCGATAACCCATGCCAATGTCTTTGCTTCCGATTTACGGTTAAAATACCTATTCGAATATGATTTCAAGCCGGTCTTTGGTTTAAAGGCTGTTGTTACTATACGAGTACAAAATTAGTTTTTTACATGCAAATTAGCAAATAAACAAAAGAAAAAATAATAAAATAACAAAAAAACGACTGTGTATTCGCACAATTAAGTTTTTATTATTAATTTTGCAACAGAACAAGAATATCAGGTTTACAGACAAATTTGGTAATTAAAAGCATTTTTATATAGACAATACATTAATTGTTGTTTTAATCAAAACGTAAATAATATAATACCGATGTCTCACAAAATAAGGATAAAAGACATTGCAGAGAGAGCCGGAGTATCTGTCGGAACGGTTGACAGGATATTACACAAACGTCCGAACGTATCGCCGACAGCAAGGGCAAAGGTTGAGAAAGTGCTGGAAGAGATTAACTATCAGCCGAACATGTATGCAAGCGCACTGGCATATAACAAGTCATATACATTCCATGTATTGATGCCGAAGCATGAAAGTGAAGCTTATTGGCAGGAAATAGAGGAAGGAGCAAGAGCTGCCTGCGAGGCAAGACGCGACTTTCATATCGAGGTAAGGTTTACATTCTATGAACGTTCTGACGAAACTTCTTTCTCTTTGGCATTCGAGACTGTCATAAAGAATGACCCAAATGGAGTAATAGTGGTACCGGGCGACTTGGAAACAACAAAGCGATATACTGACATACTACACGAACGCAACATTCCTTTCGTACTGCTCGATTCTTACATGCCAAGCCTTGAACCGCTATGTTTTTTCGGGCAAGATTCTATAAAAAGTGGTTATTTCGCCGCAAGAATGTTCATGCTGATAGCGAGGGACGAGAAAAGAATAATGCTGATGAAATTGACAAGAAACGGAAAGGTTACAAGCAAACAGCAAGAGAATCGCGAGGTGGGATTCCGTCGATACATGGAGGAGAATTTTCCACATATAGAAATAGTTGATTTGGAAATGCCGATGGCATCCGACAAACAAACATACGAAAAAATCCTCGATGTTTTTTTCAATGAGAACAATGATATACACCACTGCATAACAATGTGTTCCAAAGCACACATCGTAGGAGATTATCTTATAAATAGCGGCAGACGGAACGTACAAATAATGGGATATGACATGGTGGAGAAGAACGCAGAATGTCTGAAAGAGGGCAGCATATCATTTCTTATAGCACAACATGCGTATGTACAGGGGTATAGCAGTCTTGACACATTGTTCCGTGCAATAGTGCTTAAACAATCGGTAACACCAATAAACTACATGCCGATAGAATTGCTTACGAAAGAGAATGTCGATTTCTATCAACGTTCGCAAATATGAGACTTGTAAACATCGTGTCGCAAATAAATACGCAAGACCGGCGAAACGTATCGTAATAAAACTAAAAAAGAATGTGTTTATTTTGATTTCTGCTTAACTTGCAGTATCTTTGCACTTATGAAACAATGTGATTTTTCAAGATATTTAATTCCTGTAATAATATTCTTTGTGTTTTTCGCAACAAACACACATGCACAATATTATGGTGAAATGATGTGCGAGGATACATGCTCTCACATACACGGCATAGACATCAGCCACTACCAGGGAGATGTATTCTGGGAGTCTGTGGGAGAGAACAGCAAGATGGCATTCGTATATATCAAGGCGACAGAGGGAGAAGCAAGAATTGACCATAGATACAAAGAGAACATAGACCTTGCACACCGATACGGACTTAAAGTGGGTTCATATCATTTCTACAGACCAAGAGCGGTACAGGCAGAGCAACTTGCAAACTTCATGGCACAGTGCCGACCCGCCGACCAAGACCTCATACCTATGATTGACGTGGAGCGGAATGCCGGCATGGACTCTGAAGAATTATGCGACTCACTGCTGAAATTCTTAAAACTCGTGGAGAAGGCATACCGACAAAAACCCATAGTATATACATATACCAATTTCTACAACAAGTATCTCGTGGGACAACTCAATGACTACAAACTATGGATTGCACAGTATTCCAGTCGCCCACCGGTACTTGCCGACAACCGAGACTATCTGCTTTGGCAATACACAGGAAAGGGACACATAAACGGAGTTAACGGATATGTTGACAAAAACCGTTTCATGGGTATGCACAGTATGAGGGAAATAAGATTCCGCAGAAGATAGTCTTTTACTTAAAGACTGAACAAAATCAAAGTAGAACACTAATATTCAAAAAACAACAATGGCTATAATAAAATGTCCCGAATGCGGACATCAAGTAAGCGATAAAGCTCCGATATGCCCAAGTTGCGGTGTGGAAATCGCAGGGAAAACAAACAGATGCACAAGGTGTGGCGAAATATACTTCCGTGACGAACACTTTTGTCCAAACTGTCATCAACCGGTAAACAACCAAGCCGTAGAAATAGCACAGGGAACAAACTCGCCACAACAACCAACGGTGCAACCACAGAACACTGTACAATCAATACCGGTACGAGAACATACGGTAAATATGACAGATACACAACAAGAAAGAGACGACAACCGGCAAGAAAAAAAGAAAAAAAGAAATTTCACGGCAATAACAGTATCATTCATTATAGCACTGCTCGCATGTGGAGTGCTGATATATTCATACAGCAATGCCAAAGCACGCACAGAAAAAGAAGAATATGAGTTTGCGATGAAAAGCAACGACCCTACCGTGCTTCAACAGTATCTTGACAACTTTATTGATGCGCCCCAAGAACATAGAGACAGCATAACGGCACATTTGGACAAACTGAAGAAAGCTGACGACGCGTGGAACATCATTGCAAAAAGCAACAATAAAGAAGAAATAATCAGGTATCTCAACGAAAACCCGGACTCGCCACACAAAACAGAATTGATACACAAGATAGACATTATTGATTGGGCAAAGGCATCAGAAGAGAATACACAGGAAGCATACCAAAGGTATATAGACAAGCATGCCACAGGGGAACACTACGACGAGGCACTTGCGACACTGAACAAACTGAAGGCAAAAGAGTTGAACCAAGAAGACAGGCAGATGATAAGTGAGGTATTCCATAAGTTCTTCGTGAGTATAAACTCAAGGAACGAAGGCGAACTCACATCATCAGTGGCAGAGGTAATGTCATCGTTCCTCGGACGTGAGAATGCATCGAAAGGAGATGTCATAGATTACATGAACCGCTCGTACAAAGAAGGAGTAACGAATATCATTTGGAGGTTGCGTAATGACTATAAGATAACGAAACGTGAAATAGGAGATGGAAAGTTTGAATATGTCGTGCGGTTCACTGCCGATCAAGACATCATACGCGGAGAGTCCGGAAGCGACAAAAACACCTACAACATATCTGCAAGGGTTAATCCTGACGGAAAGGTCTCGGAGATGAACATGTCTAAGATTACACGTCGGGAAGAATGAAACATAGCCCTGCCAAAATATAAGGAGTAAATAATGCCGTTATTTCAACAATATAGACTCCATATATATCCGGCAGACAGAATTTACCTCAAACGCAGCACTCGTATCCCGAGTGCTGTTTTTCTTCTGACAAGGTATTTACTTAAAGTGGCATTCTCCTCTACCACCCTGCGCCTTACGGACGAGGCATTGAGAAGATGCAATCCGTCGCGTCGCCACACAGCAAAACCAAGATGGGATATTTCGAGTCCTTTCTTGTTAGTTACAATGGCAATTACATCGCCGTCATGTATTGTTTTGCGTAATTCACAAGTATCGTCTATTTTAACATTAGGGATATACCGATGTCGCTGTCCGCTAATTTCTTTCTCCATAATGCCTATTTTCCTAATCATCGCAGTGTCTCCTGCAAGCATTTTGTAACTGTCACTGTGTGAAGTCATGTAGGTGGCATCTACCGTCTGAACACCACAGAACAACTCTTTGCTTCCCATAACTTCTTTGACAATTCCTTTCTTGACATTATCATTTATCCATTCGGTAAAATAATGCAAGCGTGAGGAATAATCATTCAGCATACCATTCTTGTACCTAAGCATGGTAAGATTGTTGCAATAATCTTTAAAAGTAACACCGCCCTTGTCCACCGTCATTGTCAATGCGAGCACTGTCTCTATATATGTAGTACAATCAAGTTCACGAAGGTTGACGACAAGCCGCTCCTTCTTGTTCACTTCCAACGTATGTGCAACATACGGTCGTCCCATAAACTTTCTTGCAAAGAACAACACGAGATTAGTACCTTTTGGTCGCAACTTTCCTTCTGACAAAAGTCTAACCAACATCAAACTGTCTTCACGAGAATATGTCACCCCGTTTGAAGCACTTGCAAACGATGCCACAAAAAACATTATGACAATAAGAAAACTCCTAATCATTCCATTTATTTATTTTTCTTCTTGTATTTTCGCATTTTCCCAAAGTTTACACCAATATAAATGTTCAAATAACCAAAAATGTTATTAGTCGAGAATTGTGGCTTGTTATAATTATATGCCTTGATTATGGCACTTGCACCACAATACCAATTCATGTTGTTATACACAAACCCGAAACGCCCAATGGCATCCAAGTTGAAATTAGAGAATTTGAAATCGAGTAATTGAGAATCATTTTCCGGTCTCTCGCCTAAAGCTCTTTTATAGGCTATGGCCAAAGACATGGAGGCAGAAAGAAGGCAGTTACGGGCAAACACATAATTGTATGCATACCCGCCGGACAGCGAGTAATCAACATATTTAACATGATTGAACATCAATCCGGTATCAATTGTCACCTTATTCTTTTCAGCAATGTCTGCAATAATATCATGTAGTTTATTGTAGTCGAGAGAAAGCGAATGGTTGGCGTATCCAATACCTACAAGTGGCGAACCGCAACTCTTCTTCTGAATGGTACTCTGACTGAAAGCGGCTGGATAAGAAAATTTCTTGTGATTGAAAATATAGTAAACATTAAAACCTTTTATTGCTACCTCTATACCATCGAATGCAAGATTTTTTGGTCTTATGCGCCAATTACCGTCTTTTATATATCTTATAAGATAATCGTCGCCCGTTTTGCGATAATATAGGTCGATACCAACATGTGAACTATATATACTGAAGTCTAATTCTTTCTTATTCTTTCCGCTTGACAGACGGCTTATGTCGAACGTATATCCGAGGAATACCCACCGCCAACCTATATAAGGACCAACTTTCACGGTAGGCTTCGGGGCAAAGGTAACAGCCATACCTTCCTTGCTACGCAGATGATACATCTCGTATGTAGTAGTATTCTGCAGCATAACTGTATAGTTGTAATGTTGCGGCTCGATATAGGTAGTATCAATCTCGTTGAAAGATTTTAGTAAAGCAGATATGCCCCCCTTTTTCTCAATGTTGTCTGTCTGAGCCGTAGCGATACTATCTTGCATCAATGCACCGTCGTATGCCATGAGGCACTGCGAAGCAAAGCACAAAACGTATGTTACATAAAGCCTGAGATATTTGTATGCCTTGAACAAATACATTTATCAAAATTTTCCCAAGATTCTGTCCATGACCCAATTCACGGGGGTTGCGGACACACTCGTACACACACAGACATTACTCCCCTGAAGATGTTCAA
Organism: Prevotella sp. OH937_COT-195; assembly: GCF_003932845.1. GTDB lineage: Bacteria > Bacteroidota > Bacteroidia > Bacteroidales > Bacteroidaceae > Prevotella. The sequence continues at coordinate 139,390 of NZ_RQZH01000001.1, read as the reverse complement.
TAACACTTTTTATTATCGGCAACTGAACATACGGCGGATTGGGCACGGTAATGCTCGTCTGTCCTTCACTTGTGATTAGTTCTATTGGTGCATAACTGAATACAGAAAATGACAGCATACCGGCATCGCCTATAACCTCAATCCTGTCATCACGAGATGATTCGTGCCCCACAAAACACCATGAACCACTGCCGGGAACTCCCGACTCAAACTGAAAGCAGGCACTAATGGTATCTTCTGCTTTATAAAACCCTCCGCGATTAATGCAGATACCCTCCGTCTTTATAATAATGCCAAACATATATTGAAGCAAATCAAACTGATGGGGAGCCAAGTCATAGAAATATCCGCCGCCCGAAATATCCGGTTGAAGACGCCAAGGGAGTTCGGATGGTATGGAATGGTCTATCTCACGCGGAGGACATGAGAAACGCAACTGAACGTTCATAATCTTTCCTATCGCGCCTGAGTTTACAAGATTCTTCACCTTTACGAAATATGGAAGATACCTTCTGTAATATGCAACAAAGCATGGAATACCCGTCTGTTCGCTTACCCTGTTCACTCTGACGCAATCGTCATAACTTGATGCCAGAGGCTTCTCTACATATACAGGTTTGCCCGCCTTCATTGCCATAATGGCAAACGTGGCATGGCTCGACGGCGGTGTGGCTATATATATGGCATTCACGTCGGGGTCATCAATCAACTCCGAAGCATCAGTGTACCATTTCGGTATATGATGCCTTTCTGCATACAAACGCGTCTTGCGAGGATTGCGTCCCATCACGGCAACAACGTCAGAGCCTTCAACCTCTCTGAACGCAGGACCGGATTTCTTTTCAGTAACTTCGCCGCAACCAATAAACCCCCATCTGATTTGTTTCATGTTGCAAAGTTACCGTTTCTTTTCCTAATTATTAAGTTTTTTATATTAAAAATTTGGATTTGCGCATAAAAACACCTACCTTTGCACCCGAATTAACAAAGCATTGATTGATAATACGAAACATGGTTCCGTAGCTCAGTTGGATTAGAGCAACAGCCTTCTAAGCTGTGGGTCTTGGGTTCGAACCCCAACGGAATCACATTGATAGTCAGTTTGGAAATGTAAAATACACACATAACAAACTGACTATCATTTTTTTAATTACACACAGAAACTATCCTCTTTGTTTGCAAATCTCCCAAAGTAGATATAAAGAGACATTTTGAAACGTTATTCATGCCAAATTTGAACCAAATCAATACCTCTGCAAAAATAGTTACTTTCTGCAGAAATCTTTAACCCAAATCTGTCATTAGACCGCGTTTGCTTAGATTTGCCATTGCCGTTACGCTTCCCAACTGCTTTAAGCCCGCTTGCTGACATCTGCACAGCCATTACATCCCGACGTAGCCCGCTACGCCTTCGATGAAACGGCCGCACATCTGCTCAACAATCGAACAAGATCGGTTGAGGGTTCTAATGACCGATTTGGGTTTAAAAATAATTCTGCATAATACTATCCGTATGTATTTTATTGACATACTTTTTGTTACGAGTTGATGATAAGCATGCTTTTCATTAGATTGGAAATGTTTGGCAATTTAGCCGAAATTGATGAGTAAAACCGCCGAAATTGGTAAGTAATTTCGGCGATATTGCATTACGATTAAGCACAAATGAAATGCCGGTTCGGGGTGATAAGTGGCTCAAATGTTTCGAGAACTCTGTAAAATTAGTTACTTTTACCGAGACCTCAAGTTTTAAATATACAGTGAGAAAGTCAAGTGGAGGATATAAATTATCTTTGTCAGATAAAGCCAACCTTTATTTCCTACAACGAGATTTCCCCTCGCAGGTTTTGGCTCATCTTCTCCCTCACAACCTCCGGGTCACTATATTTGCCTTGGAGATACATAAGTTTTGTCACAGCACTTTCCACAGTACTGTCGTAACCTGATATTACGCGGGCATTTTTCAGTTGATAACCGGTGTCGTAGCGTTCCATTTCCACTGTACCTTCGGCACATTGGCTTATATTGACAATGTTTATGCCGCGGCTCGACGCATCGCACAACATATCCATAAGACAAGGACGCTGCGGGGCATTGCCGCTGCCATACGACCTCATCACGATAGACCGCAACTCCGGAACATCGAGTGCGTGACGTACCACATTGTCTTGTATTCCGGGGAATAATGTGAATATTACCACGTTAGGATCAAGGTCGAAATGAGGTGTCATGGGCTTGCCATAGTCCGGTCTCATTATGTATTCCTCGTGATAAACAATGTTTATGCCGGCATCCGCAAGGTGCGGATAATTGAAAGAATCGAAAGCATTGAAGCCATCGGCATTTACTTTTGTCGAACGGTTGCCGCGAAGCAACCTGCCATTGAAATATATACATACTTCCGGAACCATTGGTAATCCGTCTGCATGCTTTGCCAAGGCAATCTCTATACTCGTAATGAGGTTCTCCTTACCATCGGTGCGCAAATGTCCTATCGGAACCTGACTACCCGTAAGCACAACAGGTTTCGTAAGATTTTCGAGCATAAACGACAATGCAGATGCAGTAAATGCCATAGTATCCGTTCCATGCAGGACGACAAAACCGTCGTAACCGTCGTAGTTATCTGTTATAACCCTTACCAACTGCGACCACTGCGACGGCGTAATGTCCGACGAATCTATTGGAGGGGCAAACTGATACACCTCTATTGCTGTCGGCATCTGTGCCAACTCGGGCATCTTTGCAGATAGTTTGTCAAATTGTAACGGTTCAAGCGCACCTGTCTTGGTATTGCAATCCATGCCTATTGTACCGCCGGTATAGATAATAAGGACTTTATTCATAGTATTTCAAGGTAAGTCAACGTTTGCGATATAATTTTCTGCAAATTTAGTTCAATTATTTCTATCTTGCAAAAAAAACAAAACAGATTTGCAATTCATTAGGCGAAAGGATGCGTTTTGAAACATTTCAATGATATTTACCGCTTTTTATCGGTTGTTAAAATGCAAGCAGGTACTTAAAAGCAGTCTTATATATACCGGCGATTAATTATGAATGCCTACTTAAACCCAAATCGGTCATTAGACCGCATTTGCTTAGATTTGCCATTGCCGTTACGCTTCCCAACTGCTTTAGCCCGCTTGCTGACATCTGCGCAGCCATTTCATCTCGACACAGCTCGCTACGACTTCGATTAAACGGCTGCACATCTGCTCAACAATCGAACAAAATCGGTTGAGGGTTCTAATGACCGATTTGGGTTAAATGATATTGGCTGCACACCATTACGGATATGCAGCCAATTTTTATTTTCAGATTATAGGAATGTTATTCATTATTTATTGGAACAGAGATATAATCTATCCTTCCCGACGGCTGGATACCCTTTATATGAAGTACCGGCTCGTCGCTCTTTGACACTGCCTTTACTTCCATCTGTAAATCTCTCAGGCTCTTCATCGGTTTCTTGTTGACGTTGAGAATGATGAATCCCTTGTTTACGCGTCCTTTCATCATACCTCCCGTAACATTGGTCACTTTCAATCCATAAGAAATCTCGAGTTCTCTTTTCTCCTGATCGTTTACTTCACGGAAAGTTGCGCCGAGTACATCCATGTCAGCTTCTTTCATTATCCTCGTATTGCCTTGCGGGTTTTTCAGTGCGACATTGATATTCTTCCGATTCTTTTTACGCAATAATGTTATTTTCACATCATCGCCCGGACGTTTATTGGCAAGGTATTCCTGAAGTTCTGCCATCTTTGATACCTTTCTTCCGTCAATGGCAATAATTACGTCACCCTTTTGCAAACCGGCTTCCTCGCCTGCTCCACCGTCTTGAACCTCGGAGATATAAATACCATCGTTTGTTCCGAGGTCTATTTCATTATTCTTACGTTTCTGATCATCGATGTAGTTGCGTGCGTCAATTCCGCTTATACCTATTATTGCACGTTGCACAGTACCATATTTCTTCAGGTCGTCGACAACTTTGTTCATAATGGTGGTTGGTATGGCAAAACCGTAACCGCTGTAATTTCCGGTCTTCGAATACAGCATAGCGTTTATACCTACGAGTTCGCCGCTTGTATTTACAAGAGCTCCACCGGAGTTTCCTGCATTGATGGCAGCATCGGTCTGAATGAAACTCTCCACACCGTTGGCACCCAATGAACGGGCTTTTGCACTGACTATGCCTGCCGTGACGGTTGATGTCAGACTGAAAGGATTTCCCACGGCTATTACCCACTCGCCCACTCGCAGTTTGTCTGAGTCGCCAACCGGCAACGTGGGCAGATTTTTACCATCAATCTTTATCAGTGCGAGGTCGGTCGTTTCGTCTGTTCCTATGATGCGCGCAGAAAATTCGCGGTTGTCATTCAGAGTTACCGTCAGTTCGTCTGCACCATTTACCACATGGTTATTTGTAACAATATAACCATCGGCAGAAATAATTACACCCGAACCGGTGGCTTCACGCTTTGGTGTCTGCACCTGACGACGCTGCTTTCCACCTTGTCCTTCGGGAATTCCGAAGAACCCGAACGGATCGAAGAAATCACCGAAAGGATTTACATCAACCTGCACCTCCTGCACTTTGCTGTTCTGTAAGTATCTTATGTGTACCACGGCCGGCAATGCCCTGTCTGCCGCGTATGTCAAATCTACGGGCTGTCCGACTGCCGGCGGTGCCTGTATTGCAGACGATGCGGCCTCGACCTTGATGAACGCTCCGGCTGAGAATGCCAGAGAAAGGACTACTGCAGAGTAGAGAAGAATGCTTTTAAACCTTTTCATTGTCATTTTAATTTTATAATAATTTTAATAATATGCTTATTTGTTGCTGCAAATATATATGCAAAAAATGTGTCACATGCCAATTTGTCGCATATTTTGTCCTCTTTTAACAATAAAAACATCGGTTTAACGGCATTTTGCTATCAACGTATTGATGTTGAAAAAAAGAAAAAGTAAAAAAGAGTTGAGAATGTTAAAATACATGGTACAAATACCATGAAAGACATGGTTTGAGTATAAATAAAGAACGAGAGCATGTCAATTACGTCATGCCCTCGCTTATATTCGTTTCATGCCTTTTCGGCAAGATATTTCAATAGTAGTTGCAGTGCTTGGTTCGTGGCGTTGGATATGTTTGGGTCTCGCCCCTCGTCACCGGTTATCTTCATCGTAACCACATCTCCTTTTGTTCCGCACGCAACGTATATCGTACCAACCGGAATTTCATTCGTACCTCCACCGGGACCTGCAAATCCGGTTGCGGCAACGGCATAGTCAACATTGAGTGTGTCGCAAGCACCTTCCACCATTGCCTTTGCCACTTCCTCACTCACTGCATTTTTCTCCTCTATCAGTTGGGGGGCAACATTAAGAAGCCTTACTTTCACCTCGTCAGCATACGATACTATGCTCCCCTTGAAATAATGCGAGGCTCCCGGTGCGGCTATTATGGCTTCGGCAATCTTACCTCCCGTACAACTTTCTGCCGTGCCGAGTGAGAAATCTTTTTCATACAACAATTGATGTATTTCCCTGCTTAGTATTCTGTTTTCTAATTCCATACTATATTTATTTTATTTGAAAGTCACTTTCGAGAATGCCGGTTTGTCGATTGTACAGAAATCATGGTCAAGATATTTGTAATATCCCGTTATGCCTATCATTGCCGCATTATCCGTTGTATAACTGAATTTGGGTATATAGATAGTCCATCCGTATCGTTCGGCATAGTCGCGGAAAGCATTGCGCAACCCGTTGTTGGCACTCACTCCTCCTGCCAGTGCAACATGTTTTATTCCGGTCTGCTTTACGGCAAGGCGCAATTTCTTCATCAATATGCTTACGACAGTATGCTCAAGCGATGCCGCAAGATCTTCCTTGTTATGCTCCACGAAATCGGGATCTTCTTTAACCCAATCTCGCAGACTGTAAAGGAACGAGGTTTTCAGTCCGCTGAAACTATAGTCAAATCCTGGAATGTTCGGTTCGCTGAACTTGTAAGCCTGCGGATTGCCCTGACGTGCCAACTTGTCTATTATCGGTCCTCCCGGATATCCAAGTCCCATTACCTTCGAACATTTATCTATAGCCTCGCCTGCAGCATCGTCTATTGTCTGTCCGAGTATCTCCATGTCGTTGTACGCATTAACTTTCACAATCTGCGAGTTTCCTCCGCTTACCAACAAACATATAAAGGGCAGTGGCGGAGCGGTACAATCTTCGTCACTCTCTTTTATGAAATGTGCCATTACATGTCCTTGTAGGTGGTTCACGTCTATAAGTGGTATTTCGAGTGAACGTGCCATACCTTTTGCGAAACTCACTCCAACAAGCAGAGACCCCATTAGACCCGGTCCGCGGGTAAATGCTATCGCCGCCAATTGCTCTTTTGTTATGCCGGCTCGTTTCAGAGCCTGATCAACTACCGGAACGATGTTTTGCTGATGGGCACGCGATGCAAGTTCCGGCACTACGCCGCCGTATGCTTTATGTACGTCTTGCGATGCGGTTACATTGCTGAGCAACACCCCGTTGCGCAAGACTGCTGCCGAAGTGTCGTCACAACTGCTTTCTATACCTAATATATATATAGCATTCATTTTTATTTCAATAAGTGAGTATTTCCACTCCCTCCTCTGTCATAAGGAAAGTATGTTCCCATTGCGCACTCGGCATCTCGTCTTCTGATATTACCTCCCAACTATAAGGGTCGTTACCATCTATGAAAACTTTCCATGTACCCATGTTTACCATTGGTTCTATGGTAAACACCATACCGGGAACAAGCAGCATGCCGGTGCCTTTACGTCCATAATGTGCCACATCGGGTTCTTCATGAAACGCATTACCCACACCATGACCACAGAGGTCGCGCACAATACCGTAATTGTACCTTTTGGCATGCTTCTGTATGGCATTGCCTATATCTCCCACAAAGCAGTACGGTTTTGCGGCTTGCATTCCTATCTCAAGACATTCTTTTGCCACACGCACCAATTTTTCTTTCTCCGGTGTTGTCTTTCCGATGATGAACATTCGCGATGCATCGGCAAAATATCCGTTGAGGATTGTCGTGCAGTCAACGTTTATGATGTCTCCTTCCTGAAGTATGTCCTCTTCCTTCGGTATGCCGTGGCACACCACCTCGTTTATACTGGTACACACACTTTTCGGAAAGCCCTCATAATTTAAAGGAGCCGGAGTTCCACCGTGCTGCGTGGTATAGTCATATACAATTTTATCGATTTCGAGAGTTGACATACCCTCATGTATGTTCTTGGCCACCTCGTCCAAAACGGCCGTGTTGAGTTTGCCCGCCGTTCTTATTCCTTCTATCTGCTCGGGTGTCTTTATCAAATCCCTCGTGGGTACTTCTTTCCCTTTTCCTTCCCAATACATCACTCGCTTGTCGAGTTCGGTAATTTCCCGACCGGGCAGCAAGTGCCATCTTTTACTCCTCATAAACGAATTAAATTTATCATTCAGTCTCCACCGGTCTCTCGGAGAGATAGTATGTCCAGTTGTATATGTCTGTCGTTGAGAATATAACCACTTGATATTCCAATGCCGGATCAACATCTTTCCAATGCTTGAAACTAACAACGTAGATTCTGCCCGAAAGGTCGGCGGCATCATACTGCACCGATGAATAATACCGGTTTTCTTTCACAATCTTGTTGAAAAGTACAAACTTTTTCCCGTCGATGGTCATAGATTTGTCTCCGTCACGCTCAATAATCATATTTACCTCGTGCAACGGATTTATATATACACGGTTCTGTTCGTTCTTCTCCGCACTATAAACAATCTTGTAGCGTGTCTTTGCAAATCCGACAGCAACTATGAATAATGCCGTAATAATGGCAAAAAACAATCTTTTCATAACAATATTTTATAAATTACACATGGTTTCAATTCATCACTCTTACTTATATATACGCATGCTATGCTTGTTTATTATCTTTGTTACCACGCGAAAAAGAATATCCCTTCAAGGCATCAAAATCTTTTCACGGCTCTGTCCATCTCGCGTCGGTCTTCTTTTTCCTTGATGGTCTGCCTCTTGTCATACATTTTCTTGCCGCGTGCCAAGGCTATATCCACCTTTGCCATACCCTTGTCATTAATGAAAAGCAGTATAGGCACAATGGTATATCCGGGAAGTTTGGAAGCCTCTTCCAATTTATGTATTTCTCTCTTGGTAAGAAGCAACTTGCGCTCGCGCTTACTATCATGATTACTATATGAGCCATAGATATACGGAGAGACGTTCATTCCCTTTACCCATATCTCGCCGTTGTGTATATAGCAATACGAATCAACAAGCGATGCTTTCCCCATCCGGATAGATTTTATCTCCGTTCCGGTAAGTACTATACCTGCCGTCAGCACATCAACGAAATAATATTCGAACGATGCTTTCTTGTTTCTTATGTTTACAGGACTCTTCTTCCTGAGCAATTCTTCTTCCTTGTTCATCTTTTCTTAAATGATTCCGTTAAGGCGGGTTCTATAACTTAACACCTTAAAAAATAACTTTGTCTCGTAAGTGACGTTTTGTCATTAATAGTCTTATTTCAACTCCAAAGCATTAATTCGTTAACTTATGATGCCGGTCACACTCTTTGGTTAACCACCATTCCATACTCGAAAACGACCAATCAATCCGACAATGCCAATTTATACAAGCCCATATTAAACTATCTTGGCAAAATTCTCGATGTTAGAGTCTATATAACAAGCGACTTTCTCTGTCCATTGCTCTTCATTTTCAACGAACCTGTCATCATACTCGTCAAATTCGGGATATTGTTCGAACAATGCCATGAACTCGTCGTCTGTACATTCTTTCATTATATCCTCACCATATTTCACATACAAGGTGTGTACATCATATACCATACGGCACAAGTCTTTCATTCCCCATACCTTGACAGCCTTTGCAAACGGGTTTTTGAAGATAAACTCACCGTATCCGTTGTGGATGAGTTGTACGAAACCACCGTTCATCACCTCATCACGCAACATTATATATGCAAGCAAGGTAATTTGGTCGGAGTTTAATTCCTGCATCGTTTCGTGAGTCAATCTTCCACCGATGGCATTATAGATGCCGTCGACGAAAACCTGCACGAACTCGTCCATACCCCTGCCGGCTGCCTGACGGAGGGTTTCATCGCTTACTTCCACCTGTATCATATCAACATTTTATATTTCAAGTGCAAAGTTACAATAAAATTCCATATCTCTGCGTTATATAAAGAAAAATATTATGTATAAGATTGTTTACGTCATACTGGCTGCCATGTTGTTCCCGTATGGCGCGGCAGCGCAGAGAAACGAAATATACAATGAGCGCATAGCCACACTGAAAGTGGTGGCAGGCGAAAATTGGATGTCGCCTCCGTTGATAAGACTGAATGGTACAAGCCATGCAAACTACATACATATATCATTCGACGACTTGACGCATACTTACCAAAGATATACTTACAAAATTGAGCATTGCGAGGCAGATTGGACCGTCTCGGACGAACTTTTTGCAAGCGACTATATTGACGGATTTGCCGAAGGCAACACGATAGACGATGTTGTGGAGTCAATGAACACCAACATCTTGTACAACCATTACTCGTTTACAATCCCCAACGATTATTGCAAACTGAAACTGAGCGGCAACTACAAAATAACGGTATATGACGAGAATGCCGGGAACGAACCGGTGTTCACAGCCTGCTTCATGGTTCTCGACCCACAGATGGGCGTTTCGATTGATGTGTCATCCAACACAGACATAGACATAAACAACCGCCACCAGCAGGTGTCAATGGTTGTCAACTACGGCGGCATGTCGGTAAGCAATCACAAAACACAGATAAAGACAGCGGTAACACAGAACCAAAGATGGGACAATGCAAAGATTAATGCCCAACCGCAATACATGATGACAGACGGACTGCGATGGGAACACTGCAAAGACCTTATATTCGAGGCAGGAAACGAGTTCCACAAATATGAGATATTAGACATACACCACCCAACCATGGGAATAGATTACCTTGAATGGGACGGTAAAAATTATAACATTTATCCTTTCGCCACAGAAGAGAGGATAAATTATCTGTACGATGAAGATGCCAACGGAGCGTTCTACATACGCAACAGCGACAACATCGAGAATGACAGAACATCCGAATACGTACTTGTACACTACCGATTACACTGCCCTAAAAAGGTAAACGGCAGAGTATATATAAACGGTATTTGGACAAACAACCGGTTTATTCCCAAGTATGAAATGATTTACAACGACAACACCTCATGCTATGAAGCCACCGTATTACAGAAACAAGGTTATTACAATTATCAATATGTAATGGTTGATTCGTCGGGAGTGTCGCAAACAATGCCTACCGAAGGGAATTTTCATCAGACAGAGAACTCCTATCAAGCATACGTTTATTACAGAGGAACGGGAGAACGCTGCGACAGACTCGTAGGGTTTCAAAACATAAAGTTCAAATAAAAAGCCCTATTTCTCTCTCAACAAAGCGTTAATCTCCTCGAACTCCCTGCCCATATTAAGATTCAGATAAATATCATATAAGGCGAAAACCCATTTGCGCTTATCATTCGGCCGCAGCATTCTATACTTTTCCATATAAGACAACGAGCGAGAATATAATTCCTTTATCCGTTGTCTTTTTTTATTGCTCACACGCCCTTCCTCCATTGACAAAGCACTGTCGAGATAAGCAATTCCGGCATTATAATACGCCTCCGGCATAGAGTCATTGATTGAAATAATCTTGTCGCACAACAATATGCAATCTTCGTATTTCCGAATATTGAGCATGATATTGCTCTTTGCATACAGATACAATATCTCGGTGCTGTCGTTTGCGAGAGCCTTGTCGGCAATACTTAATGCATTCTCATAATCGAATATTGTACAGTAAAAGTCCATCAGATGTGTAAAAAAATAGTTCGAGCGAGGAAAACGATTGAAACCTTCGTGGAGCATTGTGACATATTCTGTTGTATCATTCATAAAAGAATATGTTTCCGAAAGGTATTGCAACGTACGTTCAAGCATCAGCGTATCCTTCAAGGCGAGAGCCTTACAGCGAATAACTATGCCGTTGTCCTGCATCTTGTACCCGCAATACAATGCACGTGATGCCGCCATCGGAGCAAGATTGTCGTTTGAGTCGAGTCCGATGCCGCCGAACAGAGGCTGAGAACGGCAATCCAGATATGTATCGAACATTTCGAAAGCTTTGCCGAAATCGTTATTCTTAAGAAAGTAAGTACCCCCGTTATACAGATTGGCTCTGTATGCATTCAGATATTCTGCATTCTTGACACGCGTTTTCTCTGCAGCGTCATTCTTCTTTCCATATTTCACAATGGCACTGTCTAATTTCTCGTATGCGACAAACATCTTTTTGGCAGTATTGAAAAACGCCGCTGTGTCGTACGGCTGTCGCAGATAAACTTTTTCGTTTATCCCTTCATACTGCTTTCTCACAACCTCTGCAAGTGTCGTATATATCTTGACATTATCAACATTGGTGCTGTCGGCGAGCAGTTTTCTCATCGACGCCTCTGCCTTGTCAAGGTTTTTGCCACTCTTTATATAAGTCCGTGCCTGAGCGATCTCTTTCTTCTGAGCGTTCATGCACGGACTTAATGTCATCAAGAGAAGCATTGTAAGAAACAAATACTTCCTAATTACCATTCTTCTTTAAGTCTTTCTTTATTATCCGACATTACGGCAGAGCCTGAATTTCTTCATACTTAGCATTGTCTCCGAGAATATAATAGCACTGAGCCAACGGGTATTTCCACTGTACGAGTTCATGGTTCGGGTCTTGCTCACGTATAATGTTAAAGTTTGCAAGGGCTTCGTTAATCAATGCTTTTGCCTTTTCTGTCATGTTTCCGCCTGCCTTGTCAATTATGGACATGGCCTTTTCCTTCTGACTTGCAGCGAGATTGAAACGCACCTGTGTGTATTTTGCATCAATCTCAAGTGCTTTCTTGTTTGCGGCAATGGCTGCATCGTAGTTCATGTTGTAGAGTTCGGTCTGACCTTTCAATGCCCATGCCATCTTGTTATTGGGGTTGGCGGCAATGGCATCGTTAAGTATTTTCTCAACCTCTCCGGCATGTTGCGGTTTGGAATAGAACATAACAATCTTGCCAAGCACGGCATCGTCTGCCTTACCGCCGGGATATTTGCCTACGTATCCCTTTATTGTCTGCACGAATTTCACAGAGTCTTCATTTGTCTTCACCTGCTTCTCCATGGCTGTCAATAGAAGGTGCATTGATGTTGCACCATATACAGAGTCGTTGAGTGCATACATGGAATATTTCTGTACATTCTTAAAATCGTTCATTTCGGATGCACCATAAGTTGCGAAATATGCAATCTGTGCCGCATTGGGATCCATCTCCACCTTGCCGTCATAAACTATTTCTGCACCATCCACATAAAGTCCGAGATTGGAAAGCACTTTTTCGTAATCTTTTGTGTCAAGACCTTCCTGACCGGCATCAAGCAGAATTGCGCGTGCTTTGTTTATTTGATCTATATACTTTACTGTTGCCTTAGAGTCTATGTGGCGCAGTGTTATGGCAGAATTGATAAAGTTTCGAGCAGCCGAGTAAACCTTGTTGGCATCAAACCCTTCCGGATTAATGTCTTTCTTTATGTATTTGTCTCCCTCGCTTGAAAATTCTTTTGCTGCAAGGTCGCACACTTTCGTGAACACCTTACCTTTATCTTCGTTACTCAAGGTTGTGACTCCTTGATTAACGAGTTGCATGGCATCATCATACGTCTTGGCTTTTTTTACCATCTTGACGATGTCTGTCTGTGCATTGGCTGATGCAGCAAACAAGGCAGCAACCGCCATCATCATTATTTTCTTCATAATAATTAATTTTAAAAGGTTGATATTATTTCTTTATTGATTATTCTCTTCGTTTTCTTCAAAGTCAACCAAAGTAACATTTTCATTATCCTCTGTATCAATATTGCCGACAGACATTTCAGACTGTCCCGCATCATTCCTGAATGCCTCGTTGGTTTGGGCAAAAGCCTCGCGACTCTTCTGCTCGGCAAGAGCCTCCACTTCGGAACTCATAACCTTGCATACGCTTGCTATTACATCATTTTTCTTTGTAAGGTTTATAAGTCTTACGCCTTGTGTGTTCCTGCCCATGACTCTGCACTCTCCAACAGACAGTCTTATCGTTATGCCGCTCCTGTTGATTATCATTAAGTCGTTGTCATCGTTGACATTTTTTATTGCAACGAGCCGTCCCGTCTTCTCTGTGATATTCAGAGTCTTAACGCCTTTCGTTCCACGATTTGTCACACGGTACTCCTCCACTTGCGAACGCTTGCCGTAACCGTTCTCGCTGACCACCATTATCGTTTCCTCGTCCGGTTTGTTGACTACCACCATGCCAACAACGGCATCGTCACCATCGTCAAGGCGCATTCCTCTCACTCCGGTTGCCACGCGTCCCATCACTCGGACGGCATTCTCATTGAATCTAACTGCCCTTCCGTTGCGATTGGCAATGATAAGTTCGTTCTGTCCGTTCGTAAGTCTTACGTCAACAACCTCATCGCCTTCCGTTATATTTATTGCAATGACACCATTGGCACGCGGACGCGAGTAAGCCTCAAGCAGTGTCTTCTTCACGAGACCATTCCTTGTGGCAAATACCACATAATGTGAATTTACGAAATCCTCGTCGTTAAGACCCTTGTTGCGCAACCGCATGAATGCCGTAACCTGATCGTCAGGTTCGATGTTTAGCATATTCTGAATGGCTCTTCCTTTCGAGTTCTTGTCTCCTTCCGGTATTTCATAGCATTTCAGCCAATAGCAACGTCCTTTCTTTGTGAAGAACATCATCGTCTGGTGCATTGTTGCGGGGTATATATATTCGGTAAAGTCCTGATCGCGACTCTTTGCTCCCTTGCTACCTATTCCGCCTCTTGTCTGCTCTCGGAAATCCGACAGCGGAGTGCGTTTGATGTATCCGAGATGGCTCACGGTAATTACCACGGGGTCATTGGGATAGAAATCCTCTGCATTGAACTCGTGTTCGTCCGGTACTATCTGCGTACGACGCTCGTCGCCATACTTTTCTTTTATCTCCAGAAGTTCGTCTTTCATCACTTTCTTGCAGAGTTCCGGGTCGTCAAGTATGCTCTGAAGGTAGTCAATTTGCTTCATCAGTTCGTCATACTCGGCATGCAACTGATCCATTCGAAGCCCGGTCAACTGCGACAATCGCATATCCACTATGGCTTTCGACTGCAATTCATCGAGTTCGAAACGTTTCTCAAGATTGCGCTGAGCGTCTGAAGGTGTCTTGGAGCCGCGTATGATGTGTACCACCTCATCAATGTTGTCGCATGCTATTATCAATCCTTCGAGTATATGTGCACGTTCGCGAGCCTTTTTGAGATCGAACTTGGTACGGCGTATTGTTACCTCGTGTCTGTGTTCGACAAAGTATCCTATACATTCACGCAGCGTGAGCAGTTTGGGATACAACTTTGAATGGTCGTTGCGGCTTGGTACCAATGCGATGTTGTTAACGGAGAACGAACTTTGTAACGCGGTCATCTTGAACAATTTGTTAAGTATGACATTTGCATTTGCGTCTCTCTTTATGTCGATAACTATGCGCATGCCCTGACGACCGGTTTCATCGTTGGCATTGGAAATACCTTCGAGTCTTCCCTCTTTCACGAGGTCGGCGATATATTCTATCAGTTGTGCTTTATTTACACCGTACGGTATCTCTGTAATGACAATCTTGTCGTGGTTCTCATCGCTCTCTATCTCTGCCTTTGCACGCATCATTATCCGCCCGCGGCCGGTCTCGTAAGCCTCTTTCACGCCCTGCAAGCCGTATATGTATGCCCCTGTCGGAAAATCGGGAGCCGGGATATATTTCATCAGTCCGTCCGTATCAATCTCGGGGTTGTCTATAAATGCGCAGCAACCGTCGATTACCTCGCCGAGGTTGTGTGTAGGCATGTTTGTCGCCATACCCACGGCAATACCGTTGCCGCCGTTGACCAACAGGTTGGGCACCTTCGTCGGCATAACGCTCGGTTCTGTGAGCGAGTCGTCGAAGTTGTTAACCATATCGACGGTGTCTTTCTCAATGTCGTCCATTATCTGTTCGCCCATCTTCGAGAGGCGGCACTCCGTGTATCGCATGGCAGCAGGCGAGTCGCCATCTACCGAACCGAAATTGCCTTGTCCGTCAACGAGCGTATATCGCATGTTCCACTCTTGTCCCATGCGAACCAATGCCCCATACACCGAACTGTCACCGTGCGGGTGATACTTTCCGAGAACCTCGCCTACCACGCGTGCGCATTTCTTGTATGGTTGGGAACTGACATTGTTTATTCCTTTCATTCCGTACAGTATGCGCCGGTGTACCGGCTTGAACCCGTCACGCACGTCCGGAAGGGCGCGCGCTACGATTACCGACATAGAATAGTCGATATAGGAGGCTTTCATCTCCTCCTCAATATTGATTTTTATAATCCTGTCCTGATCAAATACCTGATTTTCGTCCATCTTATATTATATTGTTAATTTCTTTAAAAATGCTTTTAGAGGCCGTTTAAATGCCCCCTGAACGTTTTCCAAGCCTTTAAAACATGGCAAAGTTAATACTTTTTCCACAAACACGAAAACATTTAACACTAAATTTACGCATTTGCGAGAAAAAGGATTAACATGCCGCAGCATTATTCCGAACAGTTTTGGCGAGTCATCGGATGCGCAGTTTGTCGCCTGCTTTTATACCGTAGTCCGGCGAAAGACAGTTTATCTTGTACAAAGTCTCCACGCGCATTGCATACAATTGTGCAATGGAATGCATGCTCTCGCCAACCCGTACCTCGTGATACTTGCCCCGATATGCCTTTGATGCACGTTTGGGTTTCTTTTGGAGATATATCGGCGTGCCTTGCTTCAGAACCGAATTCTTAGGCATTTCATTATATTTTGCCAGCCGTCTGACAGAGACTCCGGTCATGTCGCTGATGGTACGGAACGTATCTCCGCTTCTCACCACGACATAGGGGGTACCGTTGCACACCAATACATTAAAATCTTCTTCATCTGTTCCTATCGGTCGTCTATGATGTACCTTACCTTTGTCGAAATCATGCAGTCGATACTGCTCTATAATTCTTATCAATATTTCGGCATAAGACGGGTTGGTGGCATATCCGGCGGCTTTAAGTCCTCTTGCCCAACCGCGATAGTCGTTAATTGACAGTGAGAAAAGGCTTCTGTACCTACGACCTTTTACGAGGAAAAGACTATGGTCTTCGTAACTTTGGCGTACATTGTCGTATGCCCGGAAGCACTCACCGACGAGGTCGTCATCGTGGTATACTTTTCTTCCCTGCCAGTCGTGACATTTAATACCGAAATGAT
The DNA here is from genome assembly GCF_003932845.1 of Prevotella sp. OH937_COT-195. GTDB lineage: Bacteria > Bacteroidota > Bacteroidia > Bacteroidales > Bacteroidaceae > Prevotella. The sequence goes on along the minus strand of NZ_RQZH01000001.1, from coordinate 122,867 downwards.
TATTGCCGTTTCGTGCCAACTCGCTCTGCCCCGCCCCACTCTCTATCAGTCCTTGGGCAAGAGTTATGCTCGCCGGTATCCTGTACAACTTCATCTGCTCAACCGCCAAACCGGAATACTGCTTGATGTATTTCAGGTATGCAGAGTTAAGTCCCGTGCCTTGCGCACTGCAATTAAGGGCACTTGCCAAAACAATTAACATTACATAAATTATACGCATAGGCTTAATATTTAATTGACAGATATTTAAAGTTTAATGAGTTTTATCATTGCAATTTCATCGGAATTGGAAAACAAAACCGCCTAAATTGAAAGGCAAAACCGCCTGTTTTGATTTGCAAATTCGCCTGTTTTGCATGTAAAGAGTTATTATGTAGCAATGCCATCAGACACTCCACACGTTGCAGGAAGCATCCGACGGCATTCGCCAATCGCCTCGCGGGCTGAGACTTACGCTACCCACTTTCGGTCCGTCGGGGAGACACGAGCGTTTGAACTGCTGCGAGAAGAATCTTCGCATGAACACCCCGAGCCAGTGTCTTATGGTTTCTTCGTCGTATTTCTCTTCTTCTGTACCGGTTTTGAAGGCATGCTTCGCGAGGAAAAGTATCTTTTCTGGCGTAAATCCGCAGCGCAACATGTGATACAGGAAAAAGTCGTGCAACTCGTAAGGTCCCACGAGTTGCTCAGTCTTCTGGCTTATGTTGCCTTCGTCGTCGGCAGGTTTAAGTTCGGGACTTATCGGCGTGTCAATGACATCAAGCAAGGTGGTGCGTGATTTTTCATCAATATCGGCACTCTCCGCCACACTTTTCACGAGGTGACGTATAAGTGTCTTAGGTATGCCTGCATTGACTCCGTACATGGATATATGGTCGCCGTTGTAGGTTGCCCAGCCGAGTGCCAGTTCCGAAAGGTCGCCCGTGCCGACAACCAATGCGCCCTCCTTGTTGCTCAAATCCATCAATATCTGTGTGCGTTCGCGTGCCTGTGAGTTTTCGTAAGTAACATCGTGATTGTCAATGTTATGCCCAATATCATTAAAATGTTGAATGACGGCATCGGCAATACTTATCTCGCGCATATCTATGCCAAGCGATTTCATCAGCGATACGGCGTTACGGTAAGTGCGGTCGGTAGTACCGAATCCCGGCATGGTAACCCCGAGAATATTCTTTCGCGACATTCCCAGTTTGTCGAACGTCTTTACGCATACGAGCAGTGCAAGCGTACTGTCGAGCCCTCCGCTGATGCCGAGTACCACACGCTTGCATTTTGTATGAACAAGTCGTTTGGCAAGTCCCATAACCTGTATGCCGAATATCTCGTCGCACCTGTCTTGCAGTATTTCGGCAGACGGCACGAAAGGTGTCTGACTTATGTCGCGGACAAGACGGAATTTGTCATGCGAACAAAGCGTTTCCATGCAGTCTGCCACTCTCGGTCTCTCTTTAACGAGTGTTTCTGCCGTGACGAATGTGCTGTTGTGCCGCCTTTCGGAGCGCAAACGCTCCACGTCTATCTGTGCAACAACTATTTGTCTCTCCATGGAGAAACGTTTGCCGGCGGCAAGCATGTTGCCATTCTCAAAGACCAATGCATTGCCGGCAAATACGACATCTTGCGTACTCTCTCCGAAACCGCACGAACTATATACATACCCGCATATATTGCGTGCGCTCTGCTGCGATACGAGATTGAACAGATACTCGTGTCTGCCTGTCAATTCGTCTGATGCCGAAAGATTGAAGATAATGTCTGCACCGGAAACTGCCAAATTGTTGCTTGGCGGTATCGGAGCCCACAGGTCTTCGCCAATCTCTATTCCGAACGTCACGCCGTCGCTTGTACGGAATAATACGGGACGTGGAGAAATTTCGACAGTATGTCCTGCATATTTAATCACAGTGTCATAAGGTATGTCTCCGGCGGAAACGAACCATCGTTTTTCGGAAAACTCGGAATCGTTAGGCAGGAACGTCTTAGGAACGACGCCCAGAATATGCCCTTGCTGAATGACGACGGCGCAGTTTAACAGCATCGAATCTACCGCCACGGGGATGCCGACTATTGCAATAATGTCCAATGTCGTGCTGTGTTCCAAAATCCTGCATACAGCACGTTCCGTCTCGTCGAGCAACACTTGCTGTTGGAAAAGATCCTGACAAGAGTATGCCGTTATGCCCAACTCCGGGAAAACAACTATCTCTACTCCTTTATCTTCGGCCTCGTCGATTATCCTTATCGTCTCGTCTGTGTTGTATTCCGTGTCGGCAACCTTTACCGATGGTATTGCCGATGCCACTGTAATAAATCCGTATTTCATTGGCTTGCGTTATTATATTTTGTTTTCGGGGGCTGTAAGCAGACTGCTGTCGCCGTAACTCAGGAAACGGAAATCACGGTCGAGGGCATAGTCATAAACCTCGCGCCAATGTCCTTTGAGGAATGCACTTACGAGCAGGAGCAGGGTGCTTTTCGGCTGATGAAAATTTGTTATCAGTTTCTTAACATACTTATATTCATATCCCGGAGCGATGATAATCTGCGTACTCGTATGTAGTGAGACAAGGTGATTACGGTCGAGGTAGTCTATTATTTCCTGCAAGGCATCTTTCGGCGTCAGTACGCATTCGTTCTCGTACGGTTCCCATTGATTTACATGCAGTTTTTCTTCTGCAATCTCTTTGCATTCGGCAATCTTGCATCCTATGAAATACAAACTCTCAATGGTTCTTACGCTCGTAGTGCCTACCGTAACGACCTCTGCATCGTGCTCGATGATGCTTTCCAGCACCTCGCGCCTTACGCAAATATACTCCGTGTGCATTTCGTGGGAGCCTATCTCGTCAGATTTCACGGGTTTGAACGTACCAGCTCCGACATGCAACGTTACCTCCTGACGCTCAACCCCGTTGTCATCGAGTGCTTTCAGCACGTCATAGCTGAAATGAAGTCCTGCCGTCGGCGCCGCGACACTTCCCTTTATCTTACTATATACGGTCTGATATGTAGTTTTATCGCTTTCTTCCGTATCACGATTCAGATATGGCGGTATCGGCAGTTCGCCCACTGCCTCAAGCAGTTCGCTGAACGACAGTCCGCCACCATCCCATGAGAAACAAACATTTTCATACTGTGACGATGCCGGTTTTTCTTTCTTCTCGGCTCTCAAGGTGACGGTCTTGCCGGCAATGTTTATCTCGCGGACGAGTGTCTCGCCCTTCCATTTCTTCAAGTTGCCTATCATGCAAAGCCAAGAACAAGACTCTTGCTGCTGGAAAATGCGCTCGTAGTCGGCAGGGAGGTATGGTTCCAAAAGGAAAACCTCTATCAACGCACCCGTAGTTTTACGAAAATGGAGACGTGCCTGTATTACCTTTGTATTGTTGAAAATCATCAGCGAACCACCGGGAATATGTTTCGGAAGATTGAAAAAAGAGTCTTCACCCAACGTTTCCTTGTCGTACAACAGTAGTTTACTGTGGTCTCGCTGTGCCAGCGGGAACTTCGCTATTCTGCTGTCCGGCAGTTCGTAATCGTAGTTTTCTATCCTTATTTCTTTTGTACTCATCGTTCTTTTAAGTTTATCATACGAATATTGCAGCCACGGAAGCGACAAGCAACGTAAACATCATTACACCGAAGACAATATTTATGTCGTCATTACAATACCCTGTTGACGTGTATTGTGTTGAGATGAATTTAATGTTGAGGGATATTCGCCGATATACTTTATTATATATAATATATACACCGAAGCCCGTTGCAGCCCCAAAGAGCAGTCCGGCAAGGATGTCGCCGGGATAATGCACGCCGAGATATAAACGCGTATAGCAGTTGACAAGCGACCAAAGCATCATTAGCCATGTAAGTTTTCGACTTCTCAGCAGCAGTGAAACGAACGTCGCAATGCCCATTGTGTTGGCTGCGTGGGAAGAAAAGAAACCGAACTTTGTCTCCCTTATGCCGTTTACGACATCAATGCTGTATTTTATGAAAGGGTCGTTGGTGGGTCTAAAACGTCCGAAATATGGTTTTACGACATTCTCTGACAATACACTGGTAATCAACACACACAATACCGCAAATCCGATTGTCAACAATATCTGCGGCATCGTCTCGTTGTTCTTTATTATTACAACAATCAACGCAATATACAACGGCACCCATGTCAGAGCATTGGTAAGCACAAGCATCAGCCCGTCAACATAAAGCGAGTCGCTGCCATTGAAGAACCCAAGTATGGTTTGGTCGAGTGCAATAAGTTCTTCCATAATTCTATATCCTTTCAAGTGCCTTTACCGATATCCAGCCTTCCCTTCCGTCGGCAAGGTGTATGTACTTCCATTCGTTGATGGAGTCGTCTGTTATATCCACTTTCGTTCCTTCATGGATAAGGAAGACATCGGTGGCATTTGCCTCCGGACTGCTCTTCACGTTTACAGAGGGCGACACTATTACCGCTCCAGTGCGTTCGTCGAGTATATGACGCTGTCGGAAAGCACATATATTGGACACGACAAAGAGCAGCAACATTGTCAAACCCACAAAAAATCCCACCTTGCGCAACCATATTCTTGTGGAGAAAAGATACACGAGAGCAAGGCACAACGACACTAACAGACTTGCAAGTGCAACGTATGCCCAACCGTCAACGTTGGTCAAACTTACAAAAGAACGATACCATGTAACGAAGAACATCTCACTCTCGGGCGTTATTTTGTCTATCGTTTTCGACCGTGCAAGTTGCAGATTAAAACGTATGTCATCGTCGCCGGGAGACAACAGCAGGGCACGTTCGTAGTTTATTATCGCCTTGGTAATATTTTCAGAGCGGTAATATGCGTTGCCGAGATTGTAGTAAATTTCGGGACTGACACCTTTCTTGAGCAATTGTTCATAACCATTTACGGCCTGCTGGTAGTTTCCGTTGTGGTATGCGTTATCGGCAGAAGATTTCAACGAGTTTTCGGCGAACACCGAAACCGGCACAAGCATAATCAATACTGCGACTAAGACGGTGACCGAACTACCGGTTTTCTTCATGGTCTCCTCTATCCTCATTATTGCGGTCATTGCCGACTCGAATGTCTTACTCATGTTTCCTTTTGCGTCTCCGGGAGCATAGCGTTGGTATTCGCATTCGTCGATTGCTCCCACCAACTGACTGATTGTCCCTTCTACGACACCTTTTTCTGTAAGTATTTCATTGATGTTCTCGCGCGAAAGATACTCGGCAGGAACGTTAAACTTGTCGCTTACATATCCCCACAAGGCACGCAACACTTCATCGTAGAACTCTGACGGACGATTGTCGAACATCAACGACTTTGCAACTTGCAAACGTTTGGTTGCCACTTTGTTGGCTTTCTTGCCTCTTACCATAACCAAGTCGGAATTGTATATCGCTCTTTTCCTGAACATAAACATCAACGTAACGAACACGACAAGCAACGCACCGATTATCAACAAATAGGCAACAGACCCGAAAAAGAAAGAATCAACCGACTTTACATCAACATCGCCGGTCTTTATCTGTCTTATGTCTTGGTTCTTCAAATCCATGAAATCATCGGATTCGGCTGTGCCGTTGCCCTCTTCCACCGTAATTTCGAACGGTTGTGTCTTTATTGTCTTGTATGCCTTTGAATCTGTATCGAAATAGATAAACTCCACCGCAGGTATTGTGTATTTGCCTTTGTTGCGCGGAACGGCAAGGAATTCGTATATCATGTTGCCTTCGAGACCGCCGCTTGTGAGCATTGTCTTGTCCGTTATTTTCGGGTCGTACTTGTCAAAATCTTTCGGGAAAAGCACCACAGGCTGCTTTATTAGTTTGAGATTACCGTTTCCGCCAACCGTTATGCGCAGTGACAACGGTGTCCCCGCTTTAACCACTTTGTTGTCCAACTGTGCCGAGATATTGAATTTTCCCACTCCTCCGGAGAAATTGTCAGGCTTTGTCGGCAGCGGTTCCACGTTTATAGTCATGCCCGGGGCATTAATGCTACGCTTTATCTCGATATACCCCGAACCTCCGTTAAGGAATGCCTCAAACGGATCTACGTTTCTGTTCTGCTGCACCACGATGCCGTTGAACGTGATGCTCGGTATCTCAAGTTTGCCGGTCATCTGCGGATACATGATATACTGACTCCATGTCACACAACGATAATTGCGGCCGTTAACCTTTTCTATATGGAAAGACTTCTGCTGCGGTAGTTTTACCTCTTGCGTATGAAAACCGTTCAAATCCGGCATTTTGCCCTCGAGTTGACTCAAATCCACAAGTGTATATACCTTATATATAAGCAACACCGGCTCTTGCTCATATACACGAGTCTTGTTTGCACTTACCTTTATGAACAAGTCGCTGCCCGATATGGCTCCCCTCGAATTACCTGATCTGCCCGATTGCTCGTTGTCATTGTGCATTCGAGGTGCTCCACCGGTGTTTGCCGCCGTACCCGATACGTTTATCTTTACCACAGACGATGCAATTGTCTTGCCTCCTATAGCCAACCGAGCCGCCGGAATGGTGTAGTTGCCGGCCTTGGCGGCACTCACTATGAACGTGAACGTTACCGAACTGCTGCTGCTCGTATGCCCGTTGTTCATTAGGTAACTCGACTGTTCCGACCTGTACGGCCCTGCAATAAGTTCGAGTCCTTCAGGAAGTTTGCCTATGCGCAGGTCGCCTGCACTCTGTGTATTTACCGTATATGACAGGCGGAAATTGTCGCCTGTCGTCACATGCGACGGTGCATTGACGGTCAGAGTCTGCGACTTTACCGCCAAAAACATTGCAAGACAAACCAATATGGTAAAATATTTCTTCATAAATGCTCTTTCTTTTATCGTTTACCAATTCTTACGACTGCGATTTCTGCGCGGCTGTTGCATTGCTTTCTGCAACCGTTGCTGCGTCTGTTTCTCTTCCTGCATGGCAGCGTTGAGCAACTGTTCGGCATTATCTTTGCTCATTCTGTCTTTCTCCGGCTGCTCTTTCTGCTTTTGCTTGTCGTCTTTCTTGTCTTCGTTCTTCTCTTTTTCTTTATTCTGATTATCTTTGTTCTGTTTCTTTTCCTTATCCTTGTCGTCTTTATTCTTGTCTTTATTTTCCGGCTTGTTCTTCATAAGTTTCTTGCACAAGGCAAGGTTATACCTCGTTTCATCGTCATTGGGATTGTCACGCAAAGCCTTTTTGTATGCCTCTACGGCCTTGTCGTACATCTTATGATTTTGCAATATGACACCTATATTGTGGTTCGATTTGGCACATCGCAATTTATTTGTCTCAAGTTGTGATGCCCGTTCAAATTGCAACACGGCAACAGAATCTTTCTGAAGCATCATCATTGCACAGCCAAGATTGTACACTGCCTGCGGGTTCTCGGCATTCGCCGCAACGGCCTTGCGATACTCCACCTCTGCCTTGTCGAATTTCTTTGCCCGATAAAGACGGTTTCCGCTTCTTATATAGTCGCGATCGTTCTGCGCAAAAGAAACCGAAGCGGCTGCCAATAGCATTAAAATGAATATCTTTCTCATCATCTGTTGTTCCCTAAATTCGTTTTTCTCTTAAACAGCCTTATGTTTCTAAGCATCGGATTTCGACTTTCCATGATGCACACCTCTGCTATCAAAAGCAGCAGAACTATTATGGCGACGGCACGGAACTGTTCGTCATACTCACTGTAAATAACACTGTCAAACTCTCCTTTCTGTAGTTTTGCCAGTGCAGCATTGAGTTTCTCTTGTGCCACATTGGTGTTATCCACATGAATATATCCTCCCCCGCCTGCTTCGGCTATACGCCTGCACATATCCTCGTTGAGTGCTGAAATTACATCGGAGCCGGTATCGTCTTTGACATATCCGCCTTGATCGTCGGGTATAAGTGAACCTTTCGAAGACCCCACGCCAAGCACAAAAACATTCATTCCTTTCTTCTTGGCAGCCGCGGCAGCCTCTTCCGCACCGCCCTCATGGTCCTCTCCGTCGGTAATAATTATTATTGCACGACCGATATTCTCTGCTTTGGTAAAACTGCTCGACGCTATCCTTAATGCCTCACCGATGTTGGTACCCTGCGATGCGATAAGGTTCGGTTCGGTATTCTGCATGAACATCTTTGCCGAAACATAGTCGCTCGTTATCGGCAGTTGGATAAAGGCATCTCCGGCAAACACCACCAATCCCACTTTATCGTTAGTGAAGTTATCCACCATGTTCTCTATCAGCATCTTACTCTTTTCGAGTCGCGATGGCATCACGTCCTTCGCCCGCATTGAGTTGCTAATGTCGAGGGCTATCACCGCCTCTATTCCGTTACGTTTATCGTTGCTTATCTTTGCCCCCAACTGCGGTCGTGCAAGCATGATTATAATCATTGCCAATGCCGTCTGCAATATCCAAAACTTTACCGTGCGCCTTATCTTGGATACGTTGGGCATGAGTTGAGCAAGAAGAACTGCATCGCCGAACTTTGCAAGTTTCTTCTTTCTGCTCCGCATCATAAACCATCTGACGGCAGCCATTATCGGAACGATAACCAAAAGGTATAAATATATGGGGGCTTCGAATCTGAACATCTGTTTTATTTTTACGGAATGCGGCGGAATATCGTAAGTCGGAAAAGCATCTCGAGCAACAATGCCAACAGTGCAGCCAATGCGAACGGCTGGTACATGTCGTAGTGTCGCGAGAATTTCTTCACGTCCATGCGCGTCTTTTCCAATTTGTCTATATCCTTATAAATCTGTTTCAACTCGGTGTTATTCGTGGCACGATAGAAATGCCCGTTCGCGGTGGCGGCTATTTTACTAAGCGTATTGGTGTCAATGTCTGCCTTGGCGTTGACATACTTGGTTATACCTCCCACCTGTACAGGATACGGAGCAACAGTCTTTGCACCCACGGCAACCGTATATACACGAATGCCGAGACTTCTGGCGATATTCGCCGCCGTCAACGGAGAGATGTCGCCCATGTTGTTGCTGCCGTCGGTAAGCAAGATAACGACCTTGCTCTTGGTCTTGCTCTCTTTCAACCTGCCCACGGCATTGGCAAGTCCCATTCCTATTGCAGTACCGTCTGCAATCAGCCCACGCGCCGCAATGTCCGTCCTTACGTTTTGCAGCAAGTTCAGAAGCGATGTGTGGTCGGTCGTCATAGGGCACTGCGTGAAAGCCTCTCCGGCAAAAACCGTAAGTCCGATATTATCATCGGGTCGATCGGAAATAAATTCCGTGGCCACTTCTTTTGCTGCTTCGATGCGGTTAGGTTTGAGGTCTTCTGCGAGCATACTCGTCGAAACGTCCATCGCAAGCATTATGTCAATACCCTCCACCGTACGGCTTCCCCACGATGTATTTGTCTGCGGACGGGCAAGTATTATTACAACCAATACGAAAGTGAGCACGCGCAACGCATCGGGCAGCCACATCAGCCTCATCTTTATGCTCTTTGCGGCATACCGATAGGCATTTGTGTCGCTCATCTTAATTGTCGGCTCGCTCTTCTTGCGGTAAAGCACATACCACAGGAAATATGGCACGAGCAGCAGCAACAGCAAGAAGCACTCTTTATTTAGAAACTCCATATCTCAATTTCATACGACAACAATACTGCCGCGTTATATATTATATACACCAATATCCCAACGCACACACCGGCAAGAATGCCTATCGACCATTTCAGCACCCGCCGCCTGCGCATGCCATGCACCTCCTCGGTTGTGAGTTTCGGCTCAACGCGTTCCACTTGCGGTTGGTCTTCTTTCTTGGTAGTGTTTATGAAATGTATGGCATTCACGAGATTTTCGTCGTTCTCGTTGGCAAGAGTAGAATGCTTGGCAAACTTGACGAGGTCTGCGGTATCGAACAGTTCGCCCAGTTCTTTTATCATTTCGCTGTCGCCGTTGGCCTCCAGTCCCGATATAATTTCGGAACTGGTCATCTCCATTGCACAGAATCCGAACCTCTCTTCTATATACTTACGGAGTGTTTCCGTAAGTTTGGTGTAGTATTCTTTCTGGTTTTCCGAGGATGCAAGGTTGTCTGCCTTGATGCGTTCAATCTCGCTCATGGCCTTCTTATGAGGCGGTATGCGTTTTACGAATCTTACTTTTGCCATGACGGGCTTATTCTCCCTGAGCCGGGTGTACAGATAATACAGCACTACGGTAAGCACGGAAAGCAGCACGCCCAACCAGAAAAGCATACTCCAATCTTCCCATTTGAAAGGGTTGTTCTGCACATCTTTGGGCGGATAGAAGTTTTCCGGATGCAGTGTGTCTACCTCTACCGTAAACACTTTCAAGGCAAGTTCGCGACTTTTGTAATCTTTGCCGTCAACATTTACGTTCATCGGCGGAAGATAATATATGTTCTCGTCAAAAGACGTCAGGGTATATATCCTTGACACTTTCAGCATGCCGTCCCCAAACCTCAATGTGTCTGCAACGCTCTGTTCAAGGACTTCCACGCCCGGTGTGATGTGTTGCTGCGGCTTGAATTCGGGAAGTACGAGTTTCATTCCCTGTCTTATCGTAACGTCGAGGGTAATATGTGCCTGCTGCCCGATATATATCGAAGCAGAGTCTATACTCGATTTAACCTCAACTTGAGCAAACACGGGCAAAGCACTAATCATCAATACGATTACTGCAAATATCTTTCCTGTCACTGTTAACACTTTATATATCAAAGCCAATTCTATAATTCATTATACATCTACCCTCGCATGGCAAACAGTTGCATGAGAGATTTAACATAATCATCGGTCGTTGAGACAGACACGTTATCCACTCTGCTCTTGACAAATGTCTCGTTCAGTTTGCGCTGTCGCTTCAACCAATAGGCATGATGGGCAGCCCGCAGTTTCTTGCTGCCGGTGTCTATATACATCTCGTGCCCAGTCTCGGCATCGAGTACTTTCATAATGCCTACGTCGGGGAGTTCCCTTGCCCGCCGGTCATACACCTGAATGGCAACAACGTCGTGCTTGCGGTTGCAAATGGTTAGGGCATTTCCGAAATCGCTACGGTCGTAGAAATCGCTCATGAGGAATGCGGTACAGCGGCGTTTCGTTACACTCGTGAGAAACTCCACGGCATTCTTAAGGTTTGTTTTCTTGCTTGATGCTTTGAAATCAAGCAACTCACGGATAATATACAATATGTGCTTGCGACCTTTTTTGGGGGGGATATACTTTTCTATTTTGTCAGAAAAGAACACCACGCCAATCTTGTCGTTGTTCTGTATCGCGCTGAACGCAAGCGTGGCGGCAATCTCAGTTACCATGTCACGCTTCATACATTTATCCGTTCCGAAATCGAGCGAGCCGCTAACGTCTATCAACAGCATAACGGTTAATTCCCGTTCTTCCTCATATACTTTGACATACGGACGATGGAAACGAGCGGTTACATTCCAGTCGATGTCGCGCACATCATCGCCGAACTGATATTCACGAACCTCACTGAATGCCATGCCGCGCCCTTTGAATGCCGAATGGTACTGACCCGCAAATATGTTGCGGCTCAATCCACGCGTCTTTATTTCTATCTTGCGAACCCTTTTCAGTATGTCCTGCGTCTCCATTTAATCTGTTTTGTCTGCATTAAACATAAATTACATTACAACCTGCTTTTCAAATTCGGCAGGATTGCTCGACAAATTCGGCGAAATTACCAAGTAAAATCGGTGAAATTGGTTTGCAAATTCGGCGAAATCACTTATCATCATCCCGTAAGAAACGTTACGAACTACGGCACTTCAATCTTGTTTATGATACTGCTCACAATTTCCTCGCCGGTAACATTGCTTGCCTCCGCCTCGTAACTAAGTCCGATGCGGTGTCGGAGTACATCGTGTGCAACGGCACGCACATCTTCCGGAACGACATATCCTCTGCGTTTTATGAAAGCAAAGGCGCGGGCGGCCTTGGCAAGGTTTATCGAGGCACGGGGCGAACCGCCGAAAGTTATCATGTCTTTCAACGACGTGAGACCGTACCTGTCAGGATAACGCGTTGCAAAAACGATGTCTGCGATATACTGTTCTATCTTTTCGTCGATATACACCATTCTTACCACTTCGCGGGCATTGAGTATCTCGCCGGCGGAAATAACGGGTGTTACCGTTGGTAACGCACCTTGCAGATTTTCGCGAATGATGAGTTTCTCTTCGCTGATCGTCGGATAGTCGATTATCACTTTCAGCATGAAACGGTCAACCTGTGCCTCGGGCAGCGGATATGTCCCTTCCTGCTCTATGGGGTTCTGCGTTGCCATGACGAGGAAAGGGTCAGGCAGGGCAAACGTATCACTGCCGATGGTTATCATGTGTTCCTGCATCGCTTCGAGCAATGCGCTCTGTACCTTTGCCGGAGCACGGTTTATCTCGTCTGCCAATACGAAATTGGCAAACACCGGTCCTTTCTTTACATGGAAATTCTCGTCTTTCTGCGAATAGATGAGTGTGCCAACGACATCTGCCGGAAGCAGGTCGGGAGTAAACTGTATGCGACTGTAATCGGCATTGATTAACTGTGCCAATGTCTTTATTGCAAGTGTCTTTGCCAGCCCGGGTACACCTTCAAGCAATATGTGACCGTCGCTGAGAAGTCCTATCAGCAGGGAGTCTATCAAGTGTTTCTGCCCCACAATCACACGATCCATTCCCGAGGTAAGGGAAGTAATAAACGAACTTTGTTGCTCGATACGGATGTTAAGTTCGCGTATATCAAATGCTTCTGACATAGTTTTTCTCTATTTTTGTTTGTTTTCTTTATTTAACCGCAAAAGTAATACATTCGCCTTTCATAGTCGAAAAAACGCGACTAAAAAGTATTAAAAAAGTTTCTCAAAACTTACTTTTAAGAAACTTTATGCTTATTGTCATTATAAAACTGCGCTCCGCACCCTTGAAGCCGTTGCCTGCAAAGGTTCGGAGCGTATTTTTCATTTTCTCGTTTTCTTCTTCAATTTCAGTTTGGGTATCTTCAATTTCTGCCCTTCCGTCAGTGTTGTCGTTCCGTTATGCACCTCGATGTAGCATGCCATGTCTTTGCCGAGCCACACTTTGGCAACAGATGTCATTGTTTGTCCTTTTTTCACGGTTATCACTCTGTCTGTTCCCACAATGTCGTATGCACCGTACTTCACGAGTCTTCTTGATGATTCGAGTGCTTTTTCGGATGCTTTGGGAGCAACCACATGTTTTTCCGGCTTTTTCTTTTCTGCCTCCGGCTTAGGTTTGGGCATTGTTTCCGCCGCCTTCCTTGCCTTTTCTTCTTTCTCTTTCAATGCAGATGCCGCCACCGAGTCTTCAATCTCTTTATTACGTTTTGACTGCTTCACGGTGTCTTCCTTTGCAGTGGAATCTGCGACATGCTTATCAACGGTTTGCGAGTCAACGGTCATAACTTGACTGACTATCATTTGTTCTCGAATCTCAGATTCTCTTTTGTTCGAGAAATCAAATAAATAATACGAAAGAGAACCAAACAACGCAATTAGGACAATGACAATAATCCAACGTTTCCAAGCATTGTAATCATTGTGATTTGAAAAGTTTCCCATATCTTTTTCTTGTTTTTCATATTGTCTTTCAGGGGATATAGAGTCTGCATCAGACTCTTCTTCTGTTATTTCACACTCGTTTTCCACCGGTTGCCCGTCGGTAACGGTAGTATCTTCGGTGTCTTTTTCGTCTAAATTGTGGAGGTTCTCACTTTTCATGTCGGTTTTGTCTGCGACATCGGTACAATCTGTTTCCGTTGATGTCGTTCTCTCATCGCTACCGGCATCTACGTTCATAATGTTACAAACCGGAACGGCATCACTGAAAGACTCGTCAGACACAGAAATGGCTTCATCGCTGTCTTCCGGCATTTTTTTGTCATCAAATACTTCTTCCTGCAATGCGTTATCCGGAACCTCGTCTTTGACAACATTTTCTTCGCGTGTGACATCTTCGTCTGATAATGAGGACTCAAAATCGGAAAAATCGACACCGTCGTTGAGCGAAACTGTCTCAAACTGCGAAAAAGGCTTGTTTACCAAGTCTTTCATCATTGCGTCGGGAGTAAACGTGATTTTTTCACGACCGTCGATGATAATCTCTTCGCCGGTGTTCACGTCAACACTTTTGCGTTGCTTTACCTCTATTACCTTGAAAGTTCCAAGCCCCTTTATTTTCAACAATTTATCCTTGTGCAGCCCGTCGTTTACGGTGTTCAGTACTGCCGACAAGAAATCTTGCGCCTTGTCAATACTTATACCTTTACGCTCGGCGAGCCGTGAGGCCATTTCTTGAAATGTCACCTTAGCCATTGGCTGCCCCTCCGTTTTTTAGTTTCTCCTTCACCGAAGCAACGGGTTTGAACCCTAACACCAATTTAGGCGGCACGAGCATACGCTGTTTGGTCGCCGGGTTTATCACGACACGCTCCATACGCTTCTTTACCTCAAACGTTCCGAAGTTCGGCATTTGCACTGAGCCGCCCTCTTGGAATATGTCTCCCATGATGTCTATTGTCTTGTTCATGGTTGACTGGGCTTCATCTTGCGTCATTCCCAACCTCTGTGCAAGTTGTTGTATGAAGTCTTTATTGTTCATATAGATAAGGTTTTTCTTTTTTCAAAGGAATAATACGTCCGGCATTTCAAAACACCGTGGTGGCATAAAGGTCAAATTCCTCGGAACCGGTTATCATAACATCGTAGAAATTTCCTTTACGAAGCACGCGTTCGTCTGCCTTTATGAGTACCTCGGGGTCAACCTCCGGCGAACTGAACTCTGTCCTCCCGATGTAGTAATCACCTTCTTTGCGGTCTATTATCACCTTCATTACCGTGCCAACCTTCTCCTCTTCGAGTTCGGCACTTATCGATTGCTGTAGCAACATCAGTTCGGATAGGCGTTTCTCTTTTGTTTCATCGGGAACATCATCTTTGTAGTGAATTGCTCCATAAGTCCCTTCTTCCTCCGAATAGGCAAAAGCCCCCATACGCTCGAAACGTGCCATGCGCGTAAATTCCATGAGTTCGCGGAAATCTTCGTCTGTCTCACCGGGAAAACCGACTAACAACGTGGTTCTGATTGCTATTCCGGGAACTTCTTTACGAATCCTTTCTATGAGCCGGTATGTTTCCTCCTTGGTGATATGTCGGTGCATGGCGGTAAGCATGTTGTCGGAGATGTGCTGCAATGCGATGTCAAGGTATTTGCAAACATTCTTTTTCTCGCGCATGACATCTAACAACTCGTAGGGAAATTGAGCAGGATATGCGTAATGAAGTCTTATCCATTCAACACCGTCTATGTCTGATATGTCGCTTACGAGTTCGGCAATGTGTGCCTTGCCGTCAATATCCTTACCGTAGAACGTAAGTTCCTGGGCTATTATTTGGAACTCCTTGACTCCCTGACTGACAAGCGATTTAATCTCGTCTGTTATCTCTTGCATCGGACGGCTCTTGTGCCTGCCGGTCATTATTGGTATCGCACAGTATGCGCAATGGCGGTCGCAGCCCTCGCTTATCTTCACATAAGCGTAGTGACCGGGTGTGGTAAGCGTGCGCCCTGAATATTGTTCGGGGATTTCTACCATGCCGAGGTCGGATATTAATTGCTTGTAGTCGAACTTGCCATAAAACTTATCAACCTCCGGAAGTTCTTCTTCGAGTTCTTTCTTATAACGCTGCGACAGACAACCCATTACGAAAAGTTTGTTCAGTTTGCCCTTTTTCTTGCGTTCGGCATACTCCAAAATGGTATTTATGCTTTCTTCCTTGGCATCGCCTATGAAACCACAAGTGTTTATTACGGCTATCTCGCCACATGGTCTCTTGCTGTCATGCGAGCAGGAATATCCGTTCAATTCAAACTGCTTCATAAGGATTTCGCTGTCAACGAGATTCTTTGAGCAGCCGAGCGTTACTATGTCAACATGATTTTGCTTCAAAACTGTATCTTACCTTTCTTGATATTCATTTCGAATTAAATAAGGAATCCACGAATTGTCGTCTGTTAAACAACTGCAGGTCTTCCATTCCTTCTCCCAGTCCGATGTATTTCACCGGCACTTTCAGTTGGTCGCTGATACCGATTACTACCCCGCCCTTTGCCGTACCGTCAAGTTTTGTTATGGCGAGACTCGTTATCTGCGTAACGGCAGCAAACTGCTTTGCTTGCTCGAAAGCGTTTTGACCGGTGCTTCCGTCCAACACAAGCATTACCTCATCGGGCGCATTTGGCACCACTTTTTTCATTACTTCCTTGATTTTCTTTAATTCGTTCATCAGTCCCACTTTGTTGTGGAGACGCCCTGCGGTGTCTATCAGAACCACATCGGCTCCGTTTGCCTTTGCCGAACTCAAAGTGTCAAATGCCACGGAGGCAGGGTCGCTGCCCATTTGCTGCTTTATTACCGTACAGCCTACGCGTTCGCCCCATATACATAACTGCTCGACGGCTGCGGCACGGAATGTGTCGGCGGCACCAAGATAAACTTTTTTGCCGGCACTCTTAAACTGATGTGCAAGTTTGCCAATTGTCGTTGTTTTGCCAACACCGTTCACACCAACAACGAGAATAACATACGGAGTATGATCGGAGGGTAGATCCCAGTTGTCGTTGTCATCGGTATTGTTTTCAGCAAGAAGGTTTGCTATCTCCTCGCGAAGGATATTGTTAAGTTCGGATGTTGATACATACTTGTCACGAGACACTCTTTCTTCAATCTTCCGTATTACTTTCAATGTTGTCTCTACACCGACATCACTCGTTATCAGTACCTCTTCAAGGTTGTCTAATACGTCATCATCAACCTTTGACTTGCCCGCAACAGCTCTTGCCAATTTTGAGAATACGCTCTCCTTGGTCTTCTCGAGTCCTTTGTCGAGTGTTTCTTTCTTCTTCTTGTTGAATAAACCGAAAATTCCCATGTCGTATGTTTTTGCCTACAAAATTACATAAAATCTTTTATTAGAGCAAATATGGACAATCTTTTGTGTAAAAAACAAAAAAAACGAGCCGCAAACATTAACAATGCTGCGGCTCATTTCAATAGTATATATTAAGAAAATTAATTCTTGAAGAAGTCTTTGACAGCCTCGTTAGGAACCATCTGCTCATCAAAGATGTAAGCACCGGTTTTCGGGCTTTTTACCATCTTGATAACCTTTGAATATGCACGCCCGTCCTTAGAACCTTCGTGGAGGGTGGCGACAGTTTTCTTTGCCATTTCGCTTCTATTTTAATTATTTAATTTCCTTATGTATGGTCATACGCTTAAGAAGGGGATTGTATTTCTTAATCTCCAAACGCTCCGGCGTATTCTTACGATTTTTGGTCGTGACATAGCGACTCGTTCCGGGAAGACCGCTATTCTTCATCTCTGTACATTCAAGTATGACCTGAACCCTATTGCCTTTTGCTTTCTTTGCCATGATACTTATACTCCTATAACTTTAATGTCTTTCCAGTCGCAGTATCCCTTGGCAACGGCCTTTTTAAGAGCTGCGTCAAGACCCACTTTGTTAATAAGGCGCAAACCTGCCGCACTTATCTTAAGGCGTATCCAGCAGTTTTCCTCTACATAGTAGAATTTCTTGCTGAACAGGTTTACATCAAAGGTACGCTTGGTGCGGTGCTTTGAGTGGGAAACATTGTTGCCAATCTGCGCCTTCTTTCCCGTAATTTGACAAATCTTCGACATTGCTATCTACTTTTCTTGATTTTTGATACTTATTCCAAACAGGGTGCAAAATTACTAACTTTTTCCCGATTAACAAAATATTTCTTTTATTAATATTGGTAATTAAGTTTTTTTTTGAGTTCGCTTAATTGGCAAAATGCTTATCAGACGGTTATTTTCTTTAGAAATACGTGTCCGTCATCTGTTGTTGCTTTGACAATATAAATACCGCTGGGCATTTCCCCTGTTTCTACAACGGCTGCATAAGAGGTTTTCACGCATCTTCCGTCAAGACTGTATATTGCCACGGAAACGGGTTGTGAGGATATGATGCGACCATCAAAATATACGATGTCATTACATTCGCTTTTGTCTATTTCGTTCAATCCGCTCGTGTTCCCTTTAACAAAGAAAGCCGGCATCAGCGTCTGTGTGTGGGTATTGCCAACTGCATCATCAAGTTTTATGCGCAAGTCGTACCATTTTCCTTTGCCATTGACAGATGCCAACGATGCTCTATAGAAATATCCGAAACCCGGCATAAAGAAATTTTCAGGCACGACGTTGACTTGCAATGTCATCCAAGTGTCTGCTTCATGCTCCGAATATGACACCTCTATATTATTTATTGGTTTGCAATCATAGTAGCGCATATATGCGTAATTGTCGTCATGATGATACTGCATGTCACCTGCAACGAACTCAAGCATGCCGCTACCGACATCGTCAATACGGTCGGTTATTTGACCTTCGGATGTGATGAAACGCAACATCTGTATAGAAGGGGCTGTTATGTCATCACCTTTTGTCTTGTGACGCAGCACGGTGACATTCTTACCTGTCATGCCATCAACCTTCACATTCTCCTGAGTAAAGGTGTGAATTTTAAAATCTCCGTCTGTATTTTCACTTTTAACCACAGTCTTCCGGTCGGATTCATATATTTCTCCGTAACGTCCGAGATAGGTAAGAAGTTTGGTACTTTTTCCGTTGTAATCTTTTGATTTCACAGATAATAACGGACAACTGTTCCCGTATATATACCGACTTGACGTTCCATAAAGTTTCCATGACAGAGCGGGATTCCCGGGATAAACAACCGGTGTTCCGCCACCCACGGGTACAATAAATCCGTCGGTAATATCGTAGCCGTAGTCAATAAAATGCAAGCCGGTTTTAGAATTTCCGGCAACCGGAAGTCCTATAATATGATGGTATTGCTTATTTGCCTCAACATAAATATCACCCATCATGGGATTGACCATTACGTTAAATCCGCCATTCTCGTTTTCGGGCAGATCTATATAGAAAACTGTTTCGTGATTTGGCAAGATCATGTTCTTGTTCTCCGATTTGCTGCTAAGCAACCATTTTCCATTGTATGTACACCATACGCGACAGCCATATATATGTGCATTTGCATTTTCATCTCCTGCCGGAGTGGGAACGAATTTCTGCTTGTAGCATTGTAAATCTTCCGGTTTGCTTGAGATGGTGGCAGAAGCATTAAGCGGAGTCTCAAACTTGAAGAAATAGGTTGCATTATTGATCTTAGAGCGCATGTTGGCTGTATGTAACAAAGTAAAACGATCGCTTACCGTATTAACATAATAATCTACATCATAACCTTTCACTCGATACGGTCCTCCTATTATAGTATGAACAACTCCCATTCCTTTTAGAGAAAAGAATGTGTAACTGCGATAACTGTTGACATTACCGGCAACAGCCACGGTACCATTCTCGTATTGGTCTAAAGTGAGAGGTGTGCCATTCTCGTCAAAAAAATTAAAATTGAACGGAACATTTGCCTCGTCTTTTACAAATGTTATCGTTACGCCATCAGTAATTTCGACATTCTCTTTGAACACTGTATAAGTTCCCGTGGGCTTACCTTTGAACATGGCATGCATATCATAAGTTCCGGCTGGCATCTGACATGTGAATGTAGATTTTGTTCCGGACTTATCAACAACTATCACTCCTTGTGTATCGTTGTAGACCGTTATGCCGAGAGGAGCAACTTTATTTGTATCATAATCATATACAAACGTAACCGTAACGGTCTGTTCTCCGGCATTATTTCGGGTGTATGACGGAGAATATACCATTACTCCCTCCGATGTATTGAAATGCTGATAGTCAATGTTTTGTGGCAAAGACAATTCCGTCTTACAGCCACCATTGTCAATGGAATATTCTGTTGATGTATCAACCACAAGTTGTGCCGACATGCAAATCGGCAGGGTTAACCCAATCAATATAGAAATTATCGTTTTCATGGTATCGTTTTAAATTAATATTTTAGAAGTTATTTGCTCAATGCCGGAAGTGAAAACTTTAACTACATACACACCACGAGGTAAACTGCCTATGTATATTTCACCATCGGTACCGGTGGAAACCAAACGACCATCGACCGACAAGAGTTGCATTGTTGCGTTCTCAAATCCTTTCACGACAACCATATCGCCAACAAGTTTGACATGTGACTGCAATGATTGCATCTCATCAATACCGGCAAGAGTTCCGTCAATGCAAAATGCCGGACTGATTGTCTGCGTTTGGTTATTGCCGGACGGGTCGGTGAACGTTACCGTCAAGTCATACCATTGTTTTTCCATGCTTGCAGGAATGTTCTCAAGTGATCCGCGGAAGAAATGCCCGAAGCCCGGCATGAAATACAAATCTCGAATCTCTTCCATGGGAATAGCGAGTGTATTGTTCTTCCCAAAAGGACTACATGTAACCTTAATGGTTGCAGAACCACAAGTATAATATCCGGAGTAACTATCCGACACAGGGTTATAAGAGAAATCACCACCGGCAATCTCGACAACACCGTCTGCCGGATTGGCAAAGCAATCTGTAATATTTCCGTTTTTATCCTTAAACTGAAGCATCTGCATTGTAGGCGGTATATGGTCGCTTTCATTTTGCATCATTACAAGTTCGGTTTTGTTTTTACCTTCAAGCCCATCTACGTTAACGTTATCGTTTTCAATGATTATTTTATATACATCGGAACTAACTTGCTGTTCGCTCTGTTCAACAAGCATGTGGTCGGCATCGCGCAATTCGCCATATCGTCCAATATAACTCGGAATGATATTCAAATATTCTTTTCCATTAATAATATCGGGAACTATACGCAGTGAATTTACCGGACAACTTGCTCCATAAACCACGTTGGATGCAGTCTTGTCTGTAAACGAGAATTTGGGATGACCGGGATAAAGTTGTGAGCGGACATTATTCTCGGGAGCATTATAACCGCCGTTTTCCTCATATCCGGAATTAACGAACAACAATCCGTCTCTATCTCCCATTACTTGCTGTCCCCTGATGAAATTGAACGTTTTGTACTCATAATCTCCATACGTCTCAATTTTCATGTAGTCGCCCATGAGTGGTTTAACGAGAACATTGAACATGTCTTCCGAGTTATCATCATCTTTTGGCAGGTCAAGGAAGAATTTCGTAGTTAGGTCGGAAGACGGCATGTCCGGGATATATGATTGTTGTCCAATCATGGCATCACCTTTATATACTCCCGAGAAATAGTAGCCGGGCACATGGTTCTCCGTTTTTTCCTTCCATTCCGGTGTTGTCTCGAATTTTTGATTATATGCAATGTATCGTGCGGGGTTGTTGGTAATTATCGTGTCTTTGGTAAAATCCTCAAGTACATACTTGTTAAACCAGTACACTTCTCCCTTGGACACCATACGCGCCTCGCATAATTTATAGCGTTCGCTCAAGTGGTTGATGTAGAAATCTGTCTCATGTCCCTTAAACTTATATCCACCTCCGATAATTGCAGCAACATTACCGAATCCTTTCAATATAAAGAACGACAAAGAGGAGTAGTCATCAATTGTGCCTTCTTCAACAATTTGATAAGAATTATTATATACCGGCATGTGCATGCTGTTGCCATCTTGGTCAACTGTACGGAAAGAGATTCCCGTCTTTGCTTCACTCTGCGACAACGTGAAAGTGGCATCTGCATCTATTTTAACATTCTCCTTAAACACATAATAAAGTTCACTATATGATGACATATAACTTGCAAACATATCGTATGTACCCTTTGGCACTACTTGTGTAACGGTCTTCGTCTTACCGTCATAATCAACGTGGAACATGCCATTTTCCTTATTATACACCGATATACCTATCGGGGTAAAGGCAGCGGAGCTTTCATAATTGATTGTCAGGTTCACAGTCTCCGCCCCTTGTTGCCGGGGTTGTGGTTTTGGAGAACAGAATATAAAATCACCATTCTTTCCCATAGTATGGTTGTTTACACTGAGCAAGTTGCGTGAAGGATGATTTACACGTTCAATTGGAATCGTGTCAACAATTGTTGCCGATGCGATTACCGAAATTGACAAAGCGGCAATAAGAGTAAAAAAATGTTTCATAATAAAAAGGTTTAATAGTAAAAAAAGTGGTTTTAAATAGTTAAATAAGATTAGAGCACAAAGATATTACAATATTTTATAACTTGCAATTTTTCAATCAAATTTTTATAAAGTCAACTCGCAAACATCACTTGGTGTCTTGCGCTTCAAGACATCGAGTGCGAAGTCTACCTCCGGTATTATTCCATAATTTCTCAATATCATATCAACGGTCTTACGTGCGAGTTCCGGATGGTTGTTCTCTTCGCTCAAATGGCAGAGCCACACATGTTTCAAACTTTCTGTGCAACATAATGCCAAGGCCTCGGCACACGCTTTGTTGGACAGATGCCCGGTATCGCCCGCAACCCTGACTTTCAAATGTTGCGGATAAGACCCCGTTTTCAACATTTCCTCATCATGGTTTGCCTCTATGACAAGATAATCGGCATTTGAAATATATTCCTTCATCTCGTCGGTAACATGGCCGACATCAGTCATAAGACAAAACTTAACTCCCCCGGTCTCAACCATGAAACCGACATTATCGGCGCTGTCATGCGGAATACCAAAGGCTGTCACAATAAAATCACCGATGCAAACGGGTTCCCTTTTAAGGATATATTTCACATTGGCACCGTTTATTTTATTTCTTACGCAGTAATTACGCTCAATTCCGGCATGCACTTCGCGCGTTGCATATACCGGAACTTTCAAATCATTACTAAGGCTTCCTACACTCTTTACATGGTCGGCATGATCGTGCGTAATCAGTATATTATGTATTTTCGAAATGGGAATTCCGAAATTCGCAAAACTCTTTTTCAATAATCTAACACCGACTCCCGCGTCAATCAGGAGACCATCCGTATCGGTAAAAAGATAATAACAATTACCACTGCTTCCACTGCCGAATGAAATAAATTTCAGCATTTACGTGTATATTTTGATACAAAAGTACTTAAATTCAGTCAAATTACAAAAGTTTTTCCATAACTTTGCAGTGATTTAATCTTTTAATATTTTTTTTAAACTTTCAAAAGACTAATAAAACATGACAATGAAAGGATGGATACAATTTATTATTGCAATGGCAACGGCAGGCATCATGGTTTCCTGCGATTTTGCGCAAGCAATAAATCCATCGAGTGCGGAAGGTGTGGCTGAAAGTTTTTCGAAAGAATACTTCAACCTAAGATACCGGAATGCGGCAAAATATTGTACCAAAGACAGCGAACCGTGGTTGAGGTTTGCAACGAGCCAAATAAGCAACGAAGACATTGAAATTTTGAAAACCGCCACAGACGAGGCAGAAATCGAAATAGAAAAAGTGGAGGGTGGCGACAACGAGAGCACCGTTACGGTGACAGTGAGCAACTATTTTGAGACCGATACCATCGGAAAATGCGGACATTTCACATCTCGTGGAACGTTCAGACTGAAACTCGTAAAGGAAAACAATGCATGGAAAGTCAGAATGGCAAACCTACCGCGAAATGAAAAGCAAAATCCCGTTTGAGATTCGGATTTAATATGGCATAATGCTCCTTGCTTGTTTCGTATGCGGGGTTGATTGCTTTCATTCCAAAATCGAAACGCATTATGAAATATCCGAAGTTTAGACGCAGTCCGATACCGTATGCCACTGCAATCTGTTTATAGAAATCTTTTAAGACAAACATACCGCCAGGTTGCTCCTGATAGTTGCGCAACGTCCATATATTCCCTGCGTCCAAGAATACCGCCCCGTCTATTTTCCAGAAAAGGAAAGTACGGTATTCGGCATTCAAGTCGAGTTTCATGTCTCCTGTTTGGTTTATGAAATCTATCGAGCCGTTCGTACCCTTGAATTTCCCCGGTCCCAAACCACGCACATTCCATCCGCGTACAGAGTTTGCCCCACCGCTGAAATACCTCTTCTCGAACGGCAGAACTTTGCTGTTCCCGTAAGGATATGCAATGCCCAACGAGGCATGCAGTGCGAGTGTGTTATGCTTGTCAAACTGATATATGCGTAAATAATCGATGTCGAATTTCACATACTGCGCATAAGCAATATTGAACAAAGTGTATTGTCCGTTGCCGTTCTTCTTACTTTTTGCAATATGCGACACGGCATTCAGCAGGTTTCCGGAAGTCTCGAAATTCGCCCTGAACGCCCGTATGCCGTTGTTATAATTAACCCCGAAACCTATTTTGGCCAAGAACATGTCTTCGTAATTATACTTTAATATGGCATTGCGACTCCCGACGTTATCAAGATATTCTCTCTTGAACGTTGAAGAAATCCACGGCATATATATATAATTAAGGTCTAACAAGTCTAACCGGTATGCGGCATGATGCCCCACGTCATTCCATTTATACCTCCATGCAGCCGAGAAGACGCGTCTGTGGAACTCCGGACGGTTCTGCATGTCAAAACTTACAGACAGTTCACTCTTTGCAAGCGAGTTTCTTCTGAACGACCACGAAAGAAACGGTGCAAGGAAATGCGGGAACTCAAGTTTCGTCTCAAGTCCGAACTCGGTGTAATTATGGTTTTGGTATCCTTCAAGACCTGTTATTGCCTCGTATGCTCCGCGCAATTCCACACTAAATTGTTCCGACCCTCGGAACAAGTTCCTGTTAGTCCAAGTTACCGAAGCCGCCGCTCCGAGATTGCCAGCCGTGTTTGTTCCCTCCGGTTGAAAACTCAAACTGTTCGTTTTTCTGCGACTTGTGTGTATCACACAATCGAGCAAGGAGGTATCACTGCGCTCCGTGAAACGGATATTGGTATATCCTAATGCTCCGAGTTTGGCAAAATTATTGTAAGTTCGTTGCAAATCCTTGGCACGATACGGCCATCCCTTCTTGATAATGGTATTGTCGTCCAGCACTCTCTTTCGCAAGTGCGTGTCTTCCTCCCCTATACCTACATGCCTTACCGAGCCGATGAAATATCTCGGATGCAGCGTTTCTTCTGCATTATTGTCCGGTTTATATCGCAACAGACGAAGAACCACGTCAACCTCCCTCGTGCTATTAGTCGAGTCGGCAGTAAAACGTATAAAGTCTATGTTGAATTTATAGAACCCGGAATTATGCAACTCTCGCGCAATGCGTTTCCTTTCGTTGTTCAGGTTGGCTACGGTAAATTGCATTCCGCGGTGTATTCCCCGGTTTACGGAGTCTTCAAGACCGAGAAGTTTTTCCACCACGGGGTCTTCTATGTCATACTCCACGTTCCTTATATAGAAAGGTTCGCCCGGCAGAAGGTTGTATTCCAGTTTTACCTTTTTGCCTTTATATTTCTTTTCCAGCACAACGGCAGCATTCATATACCCCATGTTTTGCATGGCGGTTACAAGGTCGCGACACGACAACCGTGCCTGTATGCTGTCGTATATAACAGGCTTCTCACCAATGTTTTTCAGCGTTCGGTTAATCCATTTCGTCGTGTCTCTGCCCGCGAGAGAATAAGTGTGCAGCGGCACTTTGAATATCGAGAACCATTTAGAGTTTGCTTTTTGGCGAACATACTGCTTCAACATTTCTACGTCCATGTCCTTGTTGTCGCTCTTTATCTCCACCTTTGAAAGCAGATAACCGTCCTCCGGCACAAACTTTTGCACCGAACAACCCACAAGAACAAGTGCCGCGAGGCACACGGTCAACAGGTAAATGGATACTCCGATTCGCCGTTTGTTCATGTAAATGTCAGTCAAGCAACGTGCTTGAACGCACACGACTAAGAGTCTCGGGGGTCATTTGCAAATAACTTGCGATATACACGAGCGGAGCACGCAGTGTAACTTGATTTTGAAGTTTGCACATCTTGCGATAACGATCCTGTGCAGATTCGAAACGAACGAGGTCGGCATGTATCTGCGAAAGTATCAGGCTCTCTTCCAATATCTTACGATAGAGTATCTGCATATTGACATTATGCAGGGCAACCTCCTCGAGACGGGCTTTCGGCAGGGCGTATATAATTGTCGTTTCGAGTGCTTCCATCTGTAGTTTGGTTGGTTCCTCGCGGAAGAGACTCTCTATACACATCACGATGTTTCCCTCAACCGCCATGTGTTCGGTAAGTTGCTTTCCATTCTTGAAATAGAACTGCCTCACCAATCCTTTTTCTATATAATATATATTGGTGCAGGTTTCGCCCTCTTTCAATATCATCTCGCCCTTGGCAAACTTCATCGGTACCAACACGCTCTGCAAAATATCGAGTTCATCGTGCGTCATGGTACTATACTTACGGGCAAGTTCCCTCGCAATGTCCCTTGTTTTGTTCGTCAAATCCCTGGTTGCCATAAATCACTTTGCTTTAAAGAATGTAGGTAAAAACTGTCACCTCCGCTCAATCCAGTTTAAGAACTGCAAGGAAAGCTTTCTGCGGCACCTCAACGTTTCCTATCTGTTTCATGCGTTTCTTGCCTTTCTTCTGTTTCTCAAGCAATTTTCGTTTGCGGCTCACATCTCCTCCGTAACATTTTGCCGTAACGTCTTTACGCACCTGCTTCACAGTCTCCCTTGCTATTATCTTTGCCCCGATGGCAGCCTGAATGGCAATGTCGAATTGCTGTCGCGGTATCAGTTCTTTCAGTTTCTCACACATGCGGCGACCGAATCCCACGGCATTGTCCTGATGGGTAAGCGTTGACAGTGCGTCAACCGGCTCGCCGTTGAGCAGAATGTCGAGTTTAATCAGTCTCGACGGGCGGAAACTGTCGATGTGATAGTCGAACGAGGCATACCCCTTAGATATACTTTTCAACTTGTCGTAGAAATCGATTACTATCTCGCCGAGCGGCAGCATGAAATGCAGTTCCACCCGATTGCCGCTCACATATTCCTGATTTATCAGTTCTCCTCGTTTGTCGAGACACAGTTTCATTATCGGACCGATATAGTTGCTGTCGGTTATTATCGAAGCCTTTATATACGGTTCTTCGATATGTTCTATCATGGTAGGTTCCGGCAATCCTCCCGGGTTGTGTACCTCCGTCGCCTCTCCCTGTTTTGTATATACCATGTACGACACGTTCGGCACGGTGGTTATCACGTCCATGTTAAACTCTCGGTCGAGTCTTTCCTGCACAATCTCCATGTGCAGCAGACCAAGGAAGCCGCAACGGAAACCAAATCCCAACGCAACCGACGACTCCGGGAAGAACGTAAGCGAGGCATCGTTGAGTTGCAGTTTCTCGAGCGAGGCACGCAGGTTTTCGTATTCAGACGGGTCTATGGGATATACACCGGCAAACACCATCGGTTTTACCTCCTGAAATCCGGCAATGGCAGCATCACAGGGGCGTGCCGTATGTGTTATGGTATCGCCCACTTTTACCTCTTTGGCATCCTTTATTCCGCTTATTATATACCCCACCTCGCCCGTGTTAAGTCCGTTGCGCGGTATCATGTCCATCTTAAGCACTCCCACCTCGTCGGCATCATATTCCATTCCGGTGTTGAAGAATTTCACTTTGTCGCCCTTGTGTATCGAGCCGTTTAATATCTTGAAATACGCTATGATGCCGCGGAACGAGTTGAACACCGAGTCGAATATCAAAGCTTGCAGCGGTGCGTCCGGTTCTCCAACGGGATGTGGAATGCGTTCCACCACAGCCCGCAGTATGTCGTCTATGCCGTTGCCCGTCTTTCCGCTCGCACGTATAATTCCCGAACGGTCGCAACCTATGAGTTCCACTATCTCGTCTTCCACCTCGTCCGGCATGGCACTCGGCATGTCGATTTTGTTTATCACGGGGATTATCTCCAAATCTTGGTCGATTGCCATGTAAAGGTTACTTATGGTTTGTGCCTGTACTCCCTGCGTGGCATCTACCACGAGCAGTGCTCCCTCGCATGCGGCGATACTGCGACTTACCTCGTACGAGAAATCCACGTGTCCCGGGGTGTCAATCAGGTTCAGGACATATTTCTGTCCGTCAAGTTCGTACTCCATCTGTATGGCGTGACTCTTGATGGTTATGCCCCTCTCCTTCTCCAAATCCATGTTGTCAAGCATCTGCCCATCGGTAATCTGTATTGTTTTAGTACGTTCGAGGAGACGATCGGCTATGGTGCTTTTACCATGGTCTATATGTGCTATGATACAAAAGTTTCTTATATGTTGCATGTGTATTTACCCAAAATTATTCGCAAAGTTACAAAAAAATGACTTTTTTCTGCTATTATTTTCATTATTTTTAAGTATTTCGCAAGAAATTCATTATTTTTGTACCCATTATGAAGAAGTTAATGTTATTTGCATCAATCATCTTGCTTGCCTCGTGCCACGAGAACCTCGAGGACAGAGCGGCACGCGAGGTAAAGGAATACACCGAGAAGAAATGCCCCGCGGCAATCGACGAATTTACCATAATAGACAGCATAACGTTCGATAAAGCCACAAAGACCGTACACTCTTATTTCTCATTGCGTTCCAAAGCGGACAGCATGGGAATATTGAACGATGGCAATGCGCGTCCGGCTCTAATCGACGAACTTAAGCGCAACACCAACAATCGTATATATAAGGATGCGGGATTCAACTTTGCCTACACCTACTACTCGGCGAGCCGCAAGGGAAAGGTGCTGTACGAGACGAAACTTACGACAAAAGATTACGAATAGTTACCATGCGGAAAACCGCATGACATTCTCCGAAAGAATATCAAACGGAGAACAAAACCGCCGAATTTGCTAATCAAATTCAGCGGTTTTGCCTACCAATTTCGGCAGAATTGCATTTCAATCCTGCCGAAATTGCCTTTAAAGCAGGCACGGGTTATAAAACGAGAGCATTACTCCGGTTTCATATTGGTATATACCGTCTGAACATCGTCGAAATCCTCAAGTTTCTCAACCATTTTGTCTATCGTCTCGCGTTGTTCCGGAGTAACTTCTTTCAAATCGTTCGGTATATAGGTAAACTCGGCTCCCGTCACCTCAAATCCGTTCTCCTCGAGATGTTTCTGTATATCACCGAAACTCTTCGGGTCGCCGTATATCGTTATGCTGTCTTCCTCCTCGTCCTCGTCGAACTCGTCTTCAACGCCGTAGTCTATCAGGTCGAGTATCAATTCGTCCATGTCTATGCCTTCCTTTTTCTTGAAAGTGAACACGCTCTTATGGTCGAAAAGGAAACTCAGCGAACCTGTTGTGCCAAGGTTTCCACTGAATTTGTTGAACACCGAGCGCACGTCGCCCACGGTACGCGTGGTGTTGTCGGTCAGCGTGTCAACGAAAACCGCCACTCCGTACGGTCCGTATCCCTCGTATGTCACTTCCTTGTAGTCGCTTTGGTCTTTCCCCATTGCGTTTTTTATGGCGCGTTCCACGTTTTCTTTCGGCATGTTCTCGCGCCTTGCATTGGCTATTATGGCGCGCAATGCGGGATTGTTATCGGCATCGGGACCTCCGGCTTTCACAGCTATTGAAATCTGTTTGCCAATCTTGGTAAACGTCTTTGCCATGTGCCCCCATCTCTTCATTTTTGTTGCCTTACGGTATTCAAATGCTCTTCCCATGATTATATGTTTTTATTTATTTACTTTCAGAATGCTGCATTTATCTCAGTTCTGCTCCAATCTGCTTTCTGAGATTGGCCACAATCTTGTTCATCACTCCGTCTATCTGTTTGTCGTTGAGAGTTTTTTGTTCGTCCTGCAATATGAAATTAACGGCATAACTCTTCTTGCCTTCCGGCAGATTCTTGCCCTCATATACATCGAAGAGTTCCACCTTGCGCAGTATTTTTCTCTCACTTTGATATGCCACACGCTCTATCTCGACAAATTCCACGTTGTTGTCGATTAGCAGTGCGAGGTCGCGGCTCACCGCCGGGTATTTGCTTATCTCGCGATACTCCACCTTATGCTTGCTTATCGTCTTCATGAGTGCGGTCCAGTTGAGTTCGGCATAATATACTTCTTGGTCTATCCCGACCGATTTAAGCAGCGTCTTGTCAACGAGTCCCATCTCAACGAGGAGTTTCCCTCCGCGATTTTCGATGGCGGTCGCCTTTGCGAAGATGTCGTTCCGGCTCTCCTTGAACACAAGCATTCCGAACGGTACGCCGATGCGCGTGAGAATATTCATTACGTATGCCTTGAGTTCGAAGAACGTTGACTGCTCGTCTGCATGCGCCCACGAACCGCTGACACGCTTTCCCGTCACCCAGAGAGCAATCATGTTTTCCTCGAGATATGCTGCCAGCGGGTTGTCGGGGTTATGTTTCTCCGGTAAGAATGTATATACGTTGCCTCGTTCGAAAAATTTAAGGTTGGGGTTTCTGCGGTTGATGTTATATTCGATGCTCTCTAATCCGCCGAACAACAGTGTTTGGCGCATCACGTTCAGGTCGGAACTCAGGGGGTTCATCATCCTTACGAGGTTTTCTGCAGGGAAACTCTTCAAACCGTCATAGTACGCGCTCTTGGTAAACGAGTTGTTGAGTATCTCGTTGAATCCGCAACCGAGAAGTTGTTCTCCCACCAAATTGGCAAGCATGTGCTTTTTGTCCTCATCACCCTTTATGACAAGCGAGGACTTGAGTTGTGTCGGTATCTCAACGTTGTTATATCCATATATTCGCAATATGTCCTCAACCACATCGCATGCACGTTGAACATCCACGCGATATGCCGGTATCTCAAGTTTCAACCCGTCGGCATTTTTCTCAAGGATTTTCATTTCGAGCGATGTTACAATGCTCTTTATCGTCTCTGTCGGAATTTCTTTGCCCACGAGACGGTTGACATACGAATACTCCAAATGTACCTTTGCGTTCTCTATTTTCTCCGGGTAAACGTCTTTTATCCGCATCGTCACCTTTCCTCCCGCAAGTTCCCTGCATAGTATTGCAGCCTGTTTAAGCGCGTAGATTACTCCTTCCGGGTCGATGCCTCGCTCGAATCGGAACGACGCATCGGTGCTCAATCCGTGCCGGCGTGCGCTTTTTCGTATCCACGTAGGGTTGAAATACGCACTCTCGAGAACCACGCTGTGCGTAGTGTCATACGTTCCCGAGCCTTTTCCTCCGAACACTCCGGCTATGCACATAGGCTCTTCTGCGTTGCAGATGGCAAGATCGCGCTCCGAGAGTATTCTCTCTTCGCCATCGAGTGTCACAAAAGGTGTACCTTCGGGCATCGATTTCACCACGATTTTCCTGCCCGTTACCATGTCGGCATCAAAGCAATGCAACGGCTGACCGTATGCCATCATTACATAATTGGTTATGTCAACGATGTTGTTTATCGGTCTGACACCTATCGTGGAAAGCCTTGTTTTGAGCCATTCGGGACTTTCCTTTACCTCGCAGTCCGATATGCTGACACAGGCATAACGCTTGCATGCTTCCGTGTTATGTATCTCAACGTCTATCGGCAACGATTCATCATCAATGACAAAATTCTCGTCCGCGGGGCGGTGCAGCGATGTTTCGTATCCGTTCTGCTTCAACCACGCATACAAGTCGCGAGCCACTCCCCAATGCGACAGTGCGTCGGCACGATTGGCTGTTATATCAATCTCGATAAGCCAGTCGCTCTCAAGATTGTAGTATTCTGCCGCCGGCATTCCCACTTTTGCATCTTCGGGGAGTACGATTATGCCGTCGTGACTGTTGCCCACACCTATTTCGT
Source organism: Prevotella sp. OH937_COT-195 (assembly GCF_003932845.1). Lineage (GTDB taxonomy): Bacteria > Bacteroidota > Bacteroidia > Bacteroidales > Bacteroidaceae > Prevotella. Next base: position 91,105 of record NZ_RQZH01000001.1, on the reverse strand, counting down.
CCTCGGCACATATCATGCCGTTCGATTCTACACCGCGCAGTTTCGATTTCTTTATCTTAAACTCCTTGTCTCCGTCATACAACACGCAGCCGAGGTCGGCCACGATAACTTTCTGTCCTGCGGCAACGTTTGGGGCACCACACACTATCTGTTGTGCCTCGCCACGTCCGAGGTCTACCGTGGTGACATGCAGGTGGTCGGAGTCGGGGTGCATCTCGCATGTCAGCACCTTGCCGACAAACAACCCTTTCAGTCCGCCCCGTATGCACGGCACTTCTTCGAGTGCGTCAACTTCGAGACCTTCACTCGTAAGGGCATCACAGACCTCTTGTGGCGAAAGGCTGAAGTCAACATATTCCTTCAGCCATTTATAAGATATGTTCATTATTATCTGTAGATTTTATTTTCTCGTTTCAAAACGCTGCAAAGGTAGTTATTTTTTTTCAAACCAAAAAGCATAACATGAAAAAAGGCATCTATGCCGAATCATTTACGGTTCGTGGAAAATTTCATTGACACGCTCTATGCCCTTGGGGGTGCAGAAACCGCGTATCAACACAATCCAGAAGTTCCGGAATATCTCTTGTATGCTGTGTCGCATATACAGTTTGTTCTCCATTATATAGTTCATCGAGGCTTCGCCGAGTTTTATTACTATTTCGTAGTTAAGTCCGCTGACGAAATATCCATGCTCCACTCCTCTGTCTATGAATGCCATGGAATTTTTTGCCTCTTCTTCTCTTGAGGAATGCAGAAAGTCAATTACTTTCTTGTATTTGTGCAGGTCGGAGAAATAACTTGGGTTTATCTCTCCGAGGGCTTTCATCTTCATGTTGAAGAACTCTATGACTATGTCCATCTCGTTATCGGCACGGTCGGCGTATTCCCGCATGTGTTCCTTTGCTCGCGAGTAGTCATCGCGAACACACTCCAACAGCAGTGCTTCCTTGTTATCATATATCTCATACAGCGTTCGTTTTGAGATTTGCATTGCGTTGGCTATGTCGTCCATCTTCACAGACTTTATTCCTTTTTTCTTGAACATCGACATTGCCATGTGCAAAATCTTGTATCGCAGTTCTTTTTTGTAGTCCGTAATGTTGTTAGTTTGCATGTTCGTCTTTCTTTTCAGTGTTTTTTATCATCAGAACGTTGACTTATTCTATTCGTAATCCCCGATAACATCATTGGTAAAGTCCATCATCGGTTTTGCCGTTTGAAACACCTTTGCCATCTCGTCGAGCCAACCGTCTCCGTCGAAGAAAGTGTCGGGTACGCGCTTCCAACAGCAATAGTCTTTCATTTTAAGATATTCTATGTGCTCATAGTCGCGCGGAAAACCCTTCGGAGCGATTGACAACATGGTAAGTCCGAATCCTTTTGGCGATGCCACACCGTCTTTCCATTCGCCGTCGCCCGGTTTTCCGAAGAAGTTCAGGAACTTTCTGCTCTCCACTATGTCCCGCCAACGGTCTATGTTTGCCATTATCTCATTGCGACAGGCGGTGAGTACGTTTGTGGGCAACCAGTAACTTCCGCAGGCAAGCAGACAGTTGCCCGGCTCCAAATGGATGTAATATCCTCCGCTTATCGACTTTCTGCCTCGCAAACAGACAAATGCACCGAGGTGTTTCTTGTACGGCGACTTGTCGGGCGAGAAGCGCGTGTCACGGTAGAAGCGATATACGGAATCTTTTACGGTTATGTGTGCTATGGTGGCATCAAACTCTGCGATGCGCAATATAGCCTTGGCAATCCCTTCTTCAAAGTCTGCTCTTATGACATCATACTCTCCGCGGTGTTCCTGAAACCACGGGCGGTTGTTGTTCTCGGCTATATCTTTGAGATATTGCAGTATCCTTCTCGATTGCATATCGTGTTTATTTTATTGTTAGTAAATGTCATACCCCCACTTTGGGACAGAACTCGTCGAACGGACATTCTCCGCATTTCGGCTTTCTGCTTTGGCATACATATCTGCCATGGAGCAGCAACCAATGATGTGCATCTGCCCGAACGTCGGCAGGTATGTTTTTCTTAAGCGTCAGTTCCACTTTCAACGGGGTGTCGTCTTTTGCCGGAACAAGTCCGAGACGGCGGCTCACGCGGAACACATGAGTGTCAACGGCAATCGCCGAACGACCGAAACCCACGGCTTGTACCACGTTGGCGGTCTTACGCCCCACCCCCGGCAGTTTGACGAGGTCTGTCATCTCAGCGGGAACTTCCCCGCCGAAATCGCTCACTATCATACGCGACAACCCTACAAGATGTTGCGCCTTAGAGTTGGGATAACTCACGCTGGCAATAAATTCCAACACATCTTCCGGCTCTGCCGCACTCATGGTAACAGCATCGGGGTAACGACGGAACAACTCCGGAGTAACCTGATTGATGCGTTTGTCGGTACACTGGGCACTGAGAACAGTCGAAACAAGCAATTGGAACACGCTTCCGAAATTAAGTTCTGTGGAAACGTGCGGCATTTTCTTGGAATAATACTCAAGAACAAAGTCATAACGTGCCTTTCTATTCATTTTGTTGAGCAGTGCAAATTAAGGATTGAATGACGAAAAATGAACGACAAGAGGAAGAGCCGATGGAACTTTCAGTGTTTTGCCCCAAAAGCATATCCTTACTAATCCGACCGAAGCGGCGAACGGTGAGTAAACGTATATTGAAACGAATTAGGAGTTACGAAGCATGCGAAAGCATTCTTCTAACCCCTAAATCATTATCCCGCGGTTCGGGATTATTTCTTATCCCCGGCCTTGGCGGCCTCCGACGGTTTCGCGGCGGGCTTGTAAGCCTTGTTGAGTCCGGCAACAACCTCTTTTGTTATGTTGAGCGATTTGTCGCTGTAAAGCACGTTGTCGCCCGCCTTGCTGAGAATAATCGAATATTTCTTATCCTTGTTGTATTCGGCAAGGAAATGTTGAACGCTGTCACGCAAAGCCTTGCTGTATTTCTCAGACTCCGTCTGCAATTCGGTGGCAAGACGTTGCTGGAGTTGCTGGAGATCAAGTTGTTGCTTCTGAAGACTCGCGTTCAGAGCCTGTGCCTGTTGCTGTGTGTATTTGTTTGCCTGAAGATTCTGCTGGAACTGAGCGGCTTGATTCTGCAAAGCCTGCCCTTTCTGGTTCAGCGTATTGTCGGCATTCTTGCTTTTTTTCTCGAACTCCGCCTTGAAATCCTTGCAGAAATTGTATGTAGAGTCGAGTTCCTCTATATCAACGTATGCAATCTTCAATTCCGAACTCTGCGGCGCAACGGCTTTCTGTTCGCTGCCGTTTCCGCCGTTGTTGCATGATGTCATTACCGCTGCCGCAGCCATGACAAGAAAAAATGTCTTCTTCATTCTCTTATTTTTTTATTCTGTTTCTTATTTCTTCTGCAATGTCCGAATTACGGCGTGCTTCCCTGTCCTGATCAATTACACAGTGTATTCCCAATTTGCGCATTGCCGCATTGTCGTGAATATGCTGCGACTCGAACCTGCCTTTTTTCTTAAAAAGCACCTTAACACTTAATAATGCCAAACAAATAGCAATTATTAACACTGTTAATACGATAGTTTCAATCATTTATTATTACTTTTGCAAATGAAAGCACACATTAATGTTTGCGGCTGCAAAGATAATGATATTTTTTGTAAAACACACAAATTTATATTGAATAATGAAGAAGAGTGAGTTAAAACCCGCTTGCGTATTCGAGCAATTCGCAAAAATCAATCAGATTCCACGCCCCTCAAAGCGCGAGGAAAAGATTATTGAGTATCTTAAAAAGTTCGGTGAAGAACGCGGTCTTGAAACCGTAGTAGATGAAACCGGCAACGTAATCATTCGCAAGGGTGCAACACCCGGCTACGAGAAGAAGAAGACTGTTATTCTGCAAAGCCACATGGACATGGTATGCGAGAAACTTGTAGATATTGACTTCGACTTCGACAACGACCCAATTCAGACATACGTCGACGGCGAATGGCTCGCTGCAAAAGGTACCACACTCGGTGCCGACGACGGTATCGGATGCGCCATCGAAATGGCAATACTCGACAGCAACGACATAGAACACGGTCCGCTGGAGTGCGTTTTCACACGCGACGAGGAAACGGGACTTACCGGTGCCGAAGGTATGAAACCGGGCTTTATGACCGGCGACATGCTCATCAACCTCGACTCCGAGGACGAAGGGCAGATTTTTGTTTCCTGCGCAGGAGGAAAAAGCACCACAGCAACATTCCGTTTCGAGAAAGAAGACGCTCCCGAGGGTCTTTTCTTCCTCAAGGCTTCGCTAAAAGGACTGGTGGGAGGACACTCCGGAGACGACATCAACAAGAAGCGCGCCAATGCTCTTAAGATAATCGCACGTTTCCTGTATATCGTTCAGGAAAAGTACGGACTGCACCTCGCAAGTTACAACGCAGGCAAACTGCACAATGCGATACCGCGCGACGGAGTGGCAGTATTCGGCGTAAAGGCAAGCGTTAAAGAAAACGTAAAGGCCGATTGGAACGTATTCGCGACAGAAGTGGCAGAGGAATACCACGTTACGGAGAAGTCGATGCAGTTCTTGCTGGAGAGTGCAGAGAGCGAGAAAGTGCTGCCGGAAGAGACATCTACACGTATTATCCGCGCATTGCAGGCTGTTGACAACGGCGTGTTCGCAATGTGTCAGGACGAGGCTCTCGCATGGATGGTGGAGACATCGAACAACGTTGCCAGCATAGAGACAACCGACAAAAACGCGGTTATAGTGACTTCGCAGCGAAGCAACGTTATGAGCGCGCTCGAAAATCAATCAGCCACGATAAAGGCTTTGTTCCAACTCGCGGGCGCAGAGGTTGTTCAAGGCGACGGCTATCCGGCATGGAAAATGAATCCGGACAGCAAACTTACCGCCGTTGCAGTAGAAAAGTACAAGGAACTCTTCGGAAAAGAACCGAAAGTGCTGGGCATTCACGCCGGATTGGAATGTGGTTTGTTCTCCGAGAAATACCCGAACCTCGACATGGTTTCGTTCGGACCGACACTCCGCGGAGTACACTCGCCCGACGAACGTCTGCACATACCGTCCGTACAAATGGTGTGGGATCATCTGCTCGCAATACTCAAGAGCATACCCGAATAAAAACATCTGCATAACAAACTGACAACAAAAAAGTTCCCTGTCTGAACCAATCGTGCTCGGACAGGGAACTTTCGTTTTCATAAAAAGTCGTGAGACGGCACGCCACAGTTTGGCACGACTTTTGCAAAAGGAACTTGTGGAAATCAATTTATAAAGTATAAGATAATGCAAAAAGGAAACATTGGGGTTACTACAGAGAACATTTTCCCCGTGATAAAAAAGTTCTTGTATTCAGATCATGAGATATTCCTTCGCGAGATGGTAAGCAACGCAGTTGATGCCACGCAGAAATTGAAGACATTGGCAGACAAAGGAGACTTCAAGGGAAAACTCGGAGAACTCGCCGTCAAAGTGCAACTCGATGCCGAAAAGGGTACACTCACAATAAGCGACCGGGGGATCGGAATGACCGAAGATGAGATTGACAAGTACATCAATCAGATAGCATTCTCGGGCGTTACCGACTTCCTCGACAAATACAAGGACTCCGCAAATGCCATCATCGGACACTTCGGACTCGGTTTCTACTCGGCATTCATGGTGGCCAAAAAGGTGGAAATAATAACGAAGAGCCACAAAGAAGGAGCAAAAGCGGTAAAATGGTCGTGCGACGGGTCGCCGGAGTTTACAATCGAAGAGACCGAAAAAGAGGACAGAGGATCGGACATAGTACTACATATTGACGACGACTGCAAGGAATATCTTGAGAAACAGCAAATCGAACAACTGCTGCAGAAATACTGCAAGTTCATGCCCGTGACAATAGCATTTGGCAAAGAGACGGAGTGGAAAGACGGTAAGCAGGTGGACACAGACAAGGATCATATAATAAATAATGTGGAACCGCTGTGGACAAAAACACCAAGTACGCTGAAAGACGAAGACTACAAGAATTTCTACCGTACACTGTATCCCATGCAAGACGAACCGTTGTTCTGGATACACTTGAATGTTGACTACCCGTTCCACCTCACGGGAATACTTTATTTCCCGCGAATAAAAAGCAACATCGAAATACAGCGCAACAAAATTCAACTTTACTGCAACCAAGTTTTCGTGACAGACCAAGTGGAAGGAATCGTACCCGATTTCCTCACACTGTTGCACGGAGTTATCGACTCGCCGGACATTCCGCTAAACGTGAGCCGCAGTTATCTGCAAAGCGACCGCGACGTGAAGAAAATTTCAACTTACATCACAAAGAAAGTGGCCGACCGACTCGCATCGATATTCAAGAACGACCGCAAGGAATACGAGGAAAAATGGGACGATCTCAAAATTTTCATCAACTACGGAATGCTGTCGCAAGAAGATTTCTACGACCGCGCAAAAGATTTCGCACTGCTGAAAGACGTAGAGGGGAAATACTATACGTTCGAGGAATACCGCACGCTGATAAAAGACACACAGACAGACAAGGATGGAAACCTCGTGTATCTCTATGCAAACAATAAAGAGGAACAATATACATATATCGAGGCGGCAAGACAGAAAGGTTACAGCATAATACTGATGGACGGACAACTCGACACTCCGGCAGTTTCAATGCTCGAGCAGAAATTCGAGAAGAGTCGCTTTACACGAGTGGATTCAGACATCATTGACCGACTCATAGTAAAGGAGGACACGCCAAAACAGACACTCGACAACGACACTGCTGACAATTTGTCACAGGCTTTCCGGTCACAAATGCCGGCACTTGACAAGACGGAATTCTATGTAGAAGTGCAGGCTCTGGGAGAGAACGAACAGCCACTGCTCATCACGCAGAGCGAGTATATGCGACGCATGAAAGACATTTCGCGATACCAACAGGGAATGGCGTTCTATGCCGAGATGCCAGACACATACAGTCTCGTGCTGAACAGCGACCACCCGCTGATAAAGAAAGTTATCGATGACGAGAAAGAAAAAACCGCCGACGAACTGAAACCGGTGCTGAGCGAAATAAAGGGACTGAAAGCACGCCTCGCGGCACTGCGACAAGAACAGGACAAAAAGAAATCCGACGAAATATCGCAGGAAGAGAAAGACGATGTCAACAACACGCAGAAAGAAATAGATGAACAGCAGTCAAAAAAACAGCAAATCATTGCCGAATACGCGAAAGGGAACGATATTCTGCACCAATTAATAGACCTCGCGCTATTACAGAATGGTATGCTGAAAGGGGCGGCTCTTGACAAGTTCCTAAAACGCAGCGTTGATCTCATAAAGTAGAAAAGAACGTTTTTACCTGCAACACGGAAAAACAAAAACAAGAACCTCTCCCACCCTGACGAAAAACAAACTATCGCAGGACGGGAGAGGATTTTTTATATTTGAGTTATACACTGCATGCTTACCAATTCTGCCTAATTTGGTAAACAATTCCGCCTAATTTGACAAGCAAAACAGCCCAATTTGGTAAACAAAACCATCCTTTTCAAAATGATGATTCTAATAAAAAGGCTCTCCCTTAATCATAAGGAAACGCCTCATTCGCTTATTACAAAAATAAAACGAGACCGGCATTGCCAATCTCGTTTTGTGACTCCGGCGGGATTCAAACCCACAACCTTCTGATCCGTAGTCAGATGCTCTATTCAGTTGAGCTACGGAGCCTCATTCCTGAAATGCGAATGCAAAGGTACAATGTTTTTCGGAAACTGCAAAACATTTCATTACTTTTTTTGAGAAAAGTATAAAAAAACAATTAAACCGTTGTCCAAAGTTCATTGCAGACACCACCTTACAAGCATTTTTACAAACAAAACGGTTAAGCCGATACCGACTAAAAGAAACGAAACAACAAAAGACAAATCTAACTTTTCACCCTCAAAAACTCGAAAACTTTACAAATACCATTCATTACATATCGCAGTCTCCGGTTGACTCTTTATAAAATATAAAGTCGATGCGAAATCAAGAAAAAGAATTTAAATTGTCAACTGAAGATTTTTTATAACTTTGTAGAAATCGTTGCATTTGATATTATTATTGGCAATATACCACATATATTTGAATAAAAATGATTACCTTTGTATTTTGGATATGGTAATATTAATTACATGAATAGGAAATCAATATCTGACAATAAAATATCTATTACAACAAAAAAATGGTTGTAGTGGAGAATATTTTCCCATGCAAATGTATAAACCTCATTCATTGAATGAACATAAAGTATAATATTGTTCAAAAACAAATGATAAATTATATGAATAACTGGACACGAGAAGAAACAATTATAGCATTTAATGTATATTGTAAAATACCTTTTAGAAATAGTAGCAAAACACATCCGCTAATAATTAAATATGCAAATATTCTTGGTCGCTCTCCAAGTGCTTTGTGTATGAAAATAGGTAATATCGGAAGATTAGATCCTGACTTAAAGAAACAAGGTATAACAGGATTAATTCATGGAGCTAATATTGAAAAAGAAGTATGGAAAGAGTTTTATAGAAATCCGGAACATCTTGCATTTGAAAGTGAGAGATAGATTGCTAAATTTTCCAAGCAAAACATAGAAACTACAACAGATATTATAACCGAAGATTTACCACAAGGAAAAGAACGTGAACTACTCATCAGACAACGGGTAAACCAATCTTTTTTTAGATCTGTGTGTTCTTATAATTTCAAATGTTGTATTTCTGGAATAAATAATCCTGAATTATTAGAAGCATGTCACATTGTAGAATGGTCTAAGGATATTCTTAATAGAACAAATCCTAAAAATGGTCTTTGTATGAATACTTTTTTTCATAAAGCATACGATAGATATTTATTGGCTATTACCCCAGATTTATCCATAATTATATCTGACGAATTATTCAAAAGTGCAACTGAAACGACTTTCTTTAAATATCTGAAAGAACTTAACGGAAAAAAATATTATTACCAAATAAATTTCTCCCTCAAAAAGAATTATTGGAAATTCATTACAATCAATATAAATTAAAAAAATATGATAGAATATTTTAAAGAAATATTTGATAACAAACTAAACTTAAATAAAATCCAAGATTTGTTCTATCCCATCATAATGATTCTTCGTCAAGAAAAAGAGGGTTGTCTCAACTATGAACTTCAAGATAAACACGTTGTAATTCAAACACTTGACGGAGAAGAATTATTAAGGATTCCTGCATCAGTATTTTTGACAGAGGCAGAAAAGCTATTAAAAGTCATAAATGAAAATCACGGGGCATTTGCCATACCTCAAATTGAAATCTTTATGAATAGCATTTATTGTCATTCATTGAAAGCCAAATCGTCGGATAAAACCGATATTAAAATTATTTTACATGACTGTAGGACTAAAATAAACTCGGAAATGGGTTTCAGTATAAAATCACAACTTGGAGGAAATTCCACTCTGTTAAATGCAAGCAAAGCAACCAACTTTAATTTCAAAATTGAGGGTGTATCCCTTTCTGATAAAGAAATTGCAGACATCAACTCCATTAATCATACACGAAAAAAAGTAATTGATAGATTCAATGCAATTAAGGGAAAAGGTGGAATATTGGTGTTTGACAAATTGGATAATCCTATATTTCACAACAATCTTATCATGCTTGACGGAGATTTGCCGGACATCATTGCCAATTTACTTTTAGAACAATTAAATTCCGGCATTTCCACATTGCAAGAATTAACAAAAAAACTTACCAAAAGTAATCCCTTGAATTATGACATGACTCAGGGATTGCCATTCTACATGTATAAAATCAAACACCTTTTAACTTCGGTTGCATTGGGCATGATGCCTGCCAGTGTTTGGAATGGGCAATTTGATGCCAATGGAGGTTATTTGGTAGTAAAGAAAAATGGTGAGATTTTGTGCTATCATTTTTATGATCGTAACAGGTTTGAAGATTATCTCTTTTCCAATGCTTATTTGGAGCGTTCAAGTACTTCTCGTTATGAATATGCCTCTATAATCAAAGAGAATGATGGAACCCTTTCTTTTAAACTTAATTTCCAAGTAAGATTAAATTAGTACTTATTTACTATACTACAAAAACACATACCAATTACATTTGTAAGTTGGCTTCTAAAAAACAAAAATGGAGAATAAAATTTGGAGTTAAAGAAAATAATGCTTACCTTTGCACCCGCAAAAAGTAACGAGGTGTAGCGCAGTTGGTAGCGTTCCTGGTTTGGGACCAGGCTGTCGCAGGTTCGAGTCCTGTCACCTCGACCAAGGAGAACAGCTTTTTTTAATAACGTTCTCCTTATTATTATATATAATTGGGGATTGCCAAATATCCTGCCACTACGAATCATTTGATTAATCGGAGTCATCTTAAACTCCCTGAACACTACAATTGTCTCCTAAGAACTTTGATTGTTCGGGGAGAAAGGTTTCGCCCGACTGTTTCTCTCTCAATTATGAGTGGCTCTCCACCATTCCGTTACGGTCTTTGACTCTGCTGCCTTGTTTGTCGAAGGGTCACTGATTGAAATTCCGGAGTATGTTGTTATCGGTGTTTCCGCATTGTTATATACGGAATAGAAAGTCTTTGTTGCGGCTTTCGCAGGCACCAACCTTGCAAGCGATTGCGTGAAGCGGGAATACAGCATTTGGTCTCCTTTGCACAGATACCTGACATAATGTTCCATGTCGAAGAATATATGCTTGCTTAGTCCGTCATAAATCTGTATCTTGTCAAGCAATCTTTCATCGAACGAATGTGTCGTGTTGATGTCTTTCATTACCGCCGCCATGTTTTCGAGTTCTTCGCAACAGATTGCCGAAATTGTTCCGCAAGGGTACTTGTATCCATTGTAAAAAGTAAAAAACTCGTTGCATGCCACTTTCCAATCCATTGTCATTACTGCCTTTCCCATCATGTCGTACGGCATTCCGTATAACATAATCTCGGTTGGCGAGGCTATTATGAAATCGGTGTTTCGTCTCAATTCGTATGCCGTCTCTATGTTTGCCATGTAGCAGTCGTCAAAAAGAATATAATCGAGATGTACGTCTGCCATGTCAATAGCCCGTGACAATTCGGCAATGTCGGTTTGATACTCTTTGTCGCTTGAATGTCCGAAGAAACGCGTCTGTTTCCATTCGTCCACAACCATTCCGTATCGTGGTTTTACGAATGGAGCGAAATGTTCGATTTTTGTTCCTTTCGGTATCCACGCCATACCGTGACATCCTATAATCATTGCATAGTGCGGTGTTTTTGCAAATTCCTTTATATCACATATTATACCGGCAATACCATTTGGCGTGGCATATTCGTTCCCTGAAAACAAATACCTTTTCAGCGTGTCATGCACGCATTTTTTATTTTTGTATGTTATTTCTGTAAGCGATGCCTCTTGTTTGTTTTCAGACATGAACACAAATACTCGTCTGCCTTGAGTGCCTTTCATGTTTACGATTGCCTGTTCCAATCCTTTTATGTTATTATGAAACGCATTAATCATATTGTCATCAGTCCATGGCAGATACATTATAACGGTTTGTACTTTTTTAATCTCTGTTTCTTCATTTGACTTATCGTCGTGACAAGAAGCAAAGACTGTTATGAGCAATAACAGCAATATGATTTTTTTCATAACAACAAAGATATTACACATAGATATGGATTACCATCGTAAAAAATAAAATTATATTGTGAAGCAACGTTTTGGCAGGTCGAGAAATCTCAACCTGACAACGCCAATTTTATAAAACCCACCTTTAAATTTTCTTTTTAAGTTCGGCTATTGAAAGTTTCAAGGAGGCGATTTTTTCCTCCGAGTCGCTCTGTTTCTTGCGTTCCAATGCCACTACTGCCGCCGGTGCGTTTGCCACAAATCTCTCGTTGGAAAGTTTCTTCGTCACTCCTGCAAGGAAGCCTTCGAGATGTTTCAGTTGCGCTTCCTGTTTCTCTATCTCTGCGGCAACGTCTATCATATCTCCCAGCGGTACGGCATATTCGTGTGTTCCCACCATGAACTGCGAGGCATCGGCCTGCTTTTCTGCCACCGCTTCTATGCCTTTCAAATTTGCCATTTTTATCACCACGGGAGCATATTCTGCATAAGCGTCTCCGCCAACGGTCTGCAACATCATCTGCTCCTTGTTGGGAATATTCTTTTGATTTCGCACGGTACGCACCCCCGACACTATCTGTTTCACGGTCTCCATATCTGCCACGAGACACTTGTCTCCATCGGCGACATTACCCACAGCAAGTTGTTCTCGCATTATGCTGTCTCCATCGGCATGTTCGTATATGTGCTGCCATAGTTCTTCTGTTATGAACGGCATGAACGGGTGCAACATCTTTAGCAATGTTTCGAAGAACCCGAGTGTTGCTTCGAATGTCTTACGGTCTATTGGTTTCTGATATTCGGGCTTAACCATTTCAAGATACCAACTTGAGAACTCGTCCCAAAAGAGTCTGTATACGGTCATCAATGCCTCCGAGATGCGGTATTTTGAGAACCGGTCGTTTAGTTCCTCGTTTGCAGTGCGGAGCATTGCCTCGAACCATTTCACGGCAATCTTGTTTGCTTCCGGTTGCTCAATGTCTGCCGTTTCCCATCCCCTAACGAGTCGGAAAGCATTCCATATCTTGTTGTTGAAGTTGCGTCCCTGCTCGCACAGACTTTCATCGAACAAGATATCGTTGCCTGCCGGTGCGGAGAGCATCATTCCCATGCGCACCCCGTCGGCTCCGTACTTGTCTATCAGTTCTATCGGATCGGGGGAGTTTCCAAGACTTTTCGACATCTTTCGTCCAAGTTTGTCTCGTACTATACCCGTAAAATACACGTTCTTAAACGGGAACTTGCCCATGTATTCCTCGCCCGCCATTATCATGCGTGCCACCCAGAAAAATATTATGTCGGGAGCCGTCACAAGATCGCTTGTCGGATAGTAGTATTTTATCTCTTCGTTTCCGGGGTTGTTTATTCCGTCGAAGAGCGAGATGGGCCATAACCATGAACTGAACCAAGTGTCGAGTGCATCCTCGTCTTGATGCAGGTCGGCAAGTTGCAGGTTTTCGTTGCCACTTTCCCTGCGTGCCATTTCGAGAGCCTTTTCCGGAGAGTCAGCCACCACGAAATGCTCTTCCTGCACATCATTTTTGTCGGAATGTGTGTCGTCGGACACAGTGTAATAGTATGCCGGAATGCGATGTCCCCACCACAACTGTCTTGATATGCACCAATCTTGTATGTTTTCGAGCCAGTTTTTGTACGTGTTGACATATTTCAACGGGTAAAAGTGCATCTCTCCGTTGAGTACCGGTGGCAACGCGATGTCGGCAAAGTGCTGCATGCGGAGAAACCACTGCAACGACAGGCGCGGTTCTATTGCAGTGTCGGGATTACGCTCCGAATATCCCACTTTGTTGGTGTACTCCTCTACACGTTCCATAAGCCCGGCATTTTCTATATCCTTAACAATCTGCTTGCGACAATCGAAACGATCCATACCTACATACATCGGTGATTGGTCTGATATTGTGCCGTCGGCATTGAATATATCAATAGTCTCAAGGTTATGCGTCTTGCCCAGCATGTTGTCATTGGCATCGTGTGCCGGTGTTACTTTCAGACAGCCCGTTCCAAACTCAATATCCACATACCTGTCTTCTATTACCGGTATTACTCTGCCCACGAGCGGTACAACGACTTTCTTACCCTTCAGCCATTGATTCTTCGGGTCTTTCGGGTTTATACACATTGCGGTGTCTCCCATTATCGTTTCGGGGCGCGTCGTTGCGACTACGGCATAGTATCCGCGTTCGTCTTTGTATATTACGTTTCCTTCCGTCTCGGCATTTTCGTCAATGCTTCTGCTGCACGCTTCATCGACATAGTATTTAAGATGATACAGTTTTGACTGTTCTTCCTTATATATAACCTCCTCGTTACTGAGCGCGGTAAGAGCCTTCGGATCCCAGTTTACCATGCGCAGGCCACGATATATAAGTCCTTTTTCGTACAAATCGATAAATACGCGTGTCACACTCTCCGAGCGTTTCTCGTCCATTGTAAACGCCGTACGATCCCAATCGCATGAGGCACCGAGCCTGCGCAACTGCTTCAGGATAATCCCTCCATGCTCGTTAGTCCAATGCCATGCGTGCTTTAGAAACTCGTCGCGCGACAGGTCGTGTTTTTTTATCCCCCGTTCGGCAAGTCTCTTTACCACCTTCGCTTCCGTAGCAATCGAGGCATGGTCGGTTCCCGGCACCCAGCATGCGTTCTTCCCCTCCATTCGTGCCCTCCGCACCAATATGTCTTGTATCGTGTTGTTCAACATGTGCCCCATGTGCAGCACACCGGTAACGTTCGGCGGCGGTATTACTACCGTGTATGGTTCGCGCCCGTCGGGTTTTGAACAGAAGAGCTTGTTGTCAAGCCAATATTGATACCATTTCGACTCCACCTCGTGCGGATCGTACTTCGTTGCTAATTCCATTTGTTATATTGTTTTATTTCGTTATCTTCATTATTGTATAAAAACGCTGCAAAGTTACAAAAAAAAAAGCAACATGCAACATAAGTAAGTGTACGAAATTAATCCGTTCCTACGACAATTGCAATTTCACGAATAATGACAGTGTTGTGCAGTATGAGGACAACAAAGACAATTCGTCCTGTCGGAATCCCCCATATAACAATAGTCATATACGGATAATTGTCCGGATTGAAAACAGTCAAGTGTCATAAACGCTGCCTCTTGGACTAATGAGTATGTATTATGGCGTACTTACCACTTCGTCTATCATTTTTTATCGGGCACAGTTGTATTCCTCTTAAGAGACTTTTGAATAATTAAAGTCTCCATATAAGGAACATAAAGCCAAGATAAAAACTGAAAATTAAAACAACAAAACAGATCTTATACAATGATACTTACTAACTTTGTACTTGCTGGTTGACTCTGCAATATCGCCTAAATTACCGACCAATTTCGGCGGTTTTACTCACTAATTTCGCCGAAATTGCCAAACAGTTTATACCTAATGACAAACATGTTCGTTATCAACAAGTAACATAACGTATGTCAACAAAAACATATACATATATAAATACTATGCATAATTATTTTTAAAGACCTCTGCAGAAGTAATTGCTTTTGCTGAGGTCTTGACACATCCTACTTTGTTATCATATCCTCATTGTCAATGGTTTCCCCAACACTTCTGCCTCTGAATTGCTTTCCAAAATGATATACCACGGAGATAGACAGCCGCGACGTCGCAAGATGACAGGTCGAAGTCTGACGAATACCCTTGAAATCACATTCCACACGTCTTTTCCTCGCAAGCCCGAACATGTCTATATATTGCAACGATATGTTGAGATGATTCCGAAAAAGAGCCTTCGTAAGAAGAATGTTTAACATAGGTCTTACATAAGTGACTGTGTTGAATGTTATGTCCCTGCTTGTGTAATCCATTGAAAGGTTCAGAAACCATTCTTTGGGCATCATGTAAGACAAGTTGCCTGAACAAATGAATGCCCAGCCTTTGTTTTCGCCATTCAATGCCTTATCTTTCAAATACGGTTTGATTTTGAATGCCTTGTACATTGTCCCCACACTCAGGTTCAGGTTAAGTTTGTTTGACAGGAAAGGCTTGTTGAATGCAACATCCATCCTGTAATTATGTCCATGCCCCGTGTTCTCATATGTTGACGTGTTGTAGTCATCCAGATAAATCTGTCCTATAAAATTATCAGTGTTTTCGTATGACATAACAGCGGTGAGGTAACTATCCTTTATTTGTCTGCTATAATTTACCGAATACCTGTCGGTGTATTTCGATTTCAGTTTTGAGTTTCCCTTAAACCGCGTCATATCATTTATGTAATACACATCAGGATTGAGATAGTCTATGCCGGGACGCTCGATACTTCTTGTGTATGTTGCGGAGAGAGAGCCCTTTCCACTTCCGTAATTCACGGTGCATGACGGGAGGAACGAGAACTTTCTCTGCGCGTTGCCGTTTTCAAACTTATGTCCGTCCCAGTCACCGCGCAGCAATACAAACATGCTCCATTTGTCATTGAGCAAGATATTATCCTTTATATAAAACTGTTGCACATCGCTGATATACGTTTTGTCCGAAGACGTGAGCGTAGAGTTTCTATATATGCTTTTATATCCGGCAGCGACAGAATGATACTTGTTGAACAGTGAAACACTGTCTGCCTCATACATCAAATCACCTGTATATTCGTTCATTCGCCCGATATACCTTGTCACAGGCATGGTTGATCTGTTTTCGCTTTTATAATTGAAATACCGTGCTTTGATATAAAACCGTTCACCGGCGTTAATGTCGTGCCTTATCACCATATTGGCAAAATTGCTGAAATAGGACTCTTCCACCTCTTTCTCCGGTTGAGTGACACCATATAATTGCCATGATATGTCTGCAGGACTTTTATACCCGAACATTGAATACGACAGAGATGACATCCAGCGCGGAGAAAAGAACATGTTTAATCTGCATAAACCACCGTATTGTTTCAAGTGATTATGATTGTCGGATAAAAACACATCCTCATCATTTCTATTTCTTTTATATTGACTGTTTTGACGGTCATTCACATAAGAAACCCATGTGGTTACTTCTATCTTTTTGGAACGATATTTGAACAAAGGATTGACTCCAAATCCGGTATTCAGTAAATTCGTCCCCATGTCAATCTCTCCGCTGTATTGCGCATTGAGACTCTTTTTAAGCACAACATTGATTTCTCCGGAATATTTGTCATCGTTGAGACTCACCCTGTGCAGTTCCACCTTATAGATATCTTTCGCATCAATTTTCGACAATTCTTCATCAGGCACCTCCATGCCGTTCACAAATAGTTTAGCCTTCTTTTGTTTTCCCGTAAACATGAAAGAACCACCAGAATAAACAATATTAGGAATTCGTCTTAGTGCGATGTCTGCCTTTGCAGATTTCAGCAATCCCTTTGTGAAGTCTGTCTTGAAAGTCACTTTCTCCGCATTTCCCTTGGAGATTGTCTTATACCCGACAACTTCAACCTCGTCAAGGGCTTTTGGCATCAAAGTTATCTCGGAATCAACGGAGGAGGAAAAATCAACGATGGTGTCCAAAGGCATATACATATTACTCCTGACAGAAATAAAGGCTCTCGTACAAGTGTCACACTCCGATAATTGATATTTCAGAATGCCATTCTCATCTGTGAAGCCTTCAATTTCTCTTTCACAAATGTTCAATTTCAGCCTTACTCCAATGACAGACAGGTTCTCTAAGTCCGTGACACGAATTTTCCATGTTTTAACATTCTGTGGAAAGGCAAAAACAGATATGACAAAAAATACAAAACTTGATAAGAATCTAAAAACCGTAGTGTAACGAATTTTGGATTGCACGAAATAATTTTTCATTGTAATGTTATTTCTCTCTATTTTTCAATCAGCGCATTGTCATTACATTTAACTCGGCAGAAACCGGTTCCATAACATATCCTTTAGAATTGTGAGTTGGTTGCACGGCATTCGTTGTTGAATCATAATCCGGTGTCGTTACTTTCACTTAAAGCATTAAGGAAACCACTGTCAACATGACAGTACAACATGCAAAAAGGATCAATTTCACATCCATGATTTTATGATTTAAGATTTTTGCCCAATAATTTGTTTTTAAAGACAGTTCGGCTTATTCCTTAAAGTCTTTCTTTTTCCGTCCGCAATATTATACATATATTTCTTATCTGCCAAATATTTTGCAATGTTTTTTGAATCTGCATACCAAATTCATCTTCAAATTATCTCGATGTGTTGCAGGCAATTGTTTGTGGACACCTGATTAAATTGAATAAATTTCATCGGTGAAGTTGTTGTATGTCAGATTTATTTGTTACTTTTGCATCAAAATAACGTAAAGATGCATACAAGGGAAGAAAAACTTGAGGCCTTCGGAAGATTGCTCGATGTTCTTGACAGACTGAGGAAAGACTGCCCGTGGGATCGCAAGCAGACTAACGAAAGTCTGCGTCCGAACACCATAGAAGAGACTTTCGAACTGTGCGATGCACTGCTGAAGGACGACACTAAGAATATATGCAAAGAACTTGGAGATGTTATAATGCATGTAATGTTCTATGCAAAAATCGGAGAAGAGCAGGGAAAGTTCGACATGGCCGACGTGTGCAACAAAGAGTCTGACAAACTGATATTCCGCCACCCGCATGTATATGGAGAGGCGGAGTCGCTGAAACACTCGGCTCTGATACATGCCGAGAACGGCAAAGAGTTGAACACCGAACAGGTACTCGAAAACTGGGAACAGATAAAACTCCGCGAAAAAGACGGCAATACGGGCGTTCTATCCGGAGTTCCCGATGCTTTGCCATCAATTATAAAGGCATACCGAATACAAGACAAGGCACGCAACATCGGGTTCGACTGGGAAGACAGGCAAGACGTATGGAACAAGGTGCGCGAGGAATTGGGAGAACTGGAAGAGGAATTGAAAAACGGAGACGAAGAGAAAGCGACACGGGAATTCGGCGATTTCCTTTTCTCGGTAATCAATGCTGCACGTCTCTATCATATAAATCCGGACAACGCGTTGGAGCATACCAACCGGAAGTTCATACAGAGGTTCAACTATATTGAAGAACATTCTATAAAGGAAGGCAAACCTTTGACGGAAATGACCTTGGAAGAAATGGACAGACTTTGGAACGAAGCAAAGAAAACAGAGAAATAAGAATATGAAAAAATTATTGTCATTATGCATTGCCGCCATTGCGGTTGTGATGATTGCCGGTTGCGACGGCGGTAAAACGAAGAATATTCTCGGTAGTGGCGACTCTCTAATGATTGACAGCACTGCCGAACAGGATAGTTCGTTGTACGGGCGTTGCGGAGAGGATTGCGCCATGAACACGCTGCAACTCATATCGGACAAAGGGGATACAATCTATCTCGGATATGACCCGGATGCCGAAGTGTCGCCGGTGCGTGGAGGAATTGCCGTGGGAGACAGGGTGGCCGTGACACTCGGAAAAGACGAATACGGACAAGCAATAGCGGAAAGCGTTATAAACCTTACCACGTTGCTCGGCACATGGCAGAGTCTTGACCGCAAGTTTGAGATAAAAGAAGGGGGAATTGTTGAGACTATCGTAAACGAGCAGAAACCTTATACCTCGTGGAAAATCGTAAACAGCAAACTCGTTCTGAGTACAGACACTTTTAAAATCTACGAACTTGGTGCCGATTCGTTATACCTTGAGAACAAAGTAGGCATCTTTGCTTATAAAAGAGTGAAATAACATAATACCATGACTCCTTTCAAGGTATATATACTCGGGTGTGGAAGCGCGCTTCCGACACCACGGCATTATGCCTCATCGCAAATCGTGGAACTGCGAGGCAAAAAGTTCATGGTTGACTGTGGCGAGGGGACACAGATGCAGTTGCGCCGTTTGAGGATAGGTTTCAACAGTATAAGAGCCGTTTTCATATCTCACATACACGGGGATCATTGCTTCGGACTTATCGGGATGATCAGCACGTTCGGTCTTCAGGGACGCACTGCCGCACTACACGTTTACGCCCCCGAGGAACTTGGGCAGATGTTGTCATCGCAACTGAAACTGTTCTGCACGCATCTTGATTACGAAGTTTTGTTCCATGGCGTAAACCCGTTCGTGCAAAACACTGTATATGAAGACAACAGTTTGTCGGTAGAAACAATTCCATTGGAACACCGCATACCATGCTGCGGATACCTCTTCCGCGAGAAACCGACACTGCCGCATATCCGCCGGGACATGATTGACTATCTTAATATTCCGATAAGCCAAATAAATAACATAAAATCGGGAGCCGACTGGGTGTGCGAAGACGGTACGGTTGTACCCAACAAACGACTCGTGTCTCCATCCGATCCGACACGGTCGTATGCTTATTGCTCCGACACCAGATATATTCCCACATTGCACGAACGTCTGAAAGGCACAGACCTGCTATATCATGAGAGTACATACGGTGACGACAATGCAAAGATGGCAGAGACCTATTACCACAGTACGGCTCGACAGGCTGCACTCGTGGCACGTGATGCCGGAGTAAAACGGCTGTTACTTGGGCATTACAGTTCGAGGTATGAGAACGAAGAAATCCTGCTTGAACAGGCAAAAGAGGTTTTCCCCGAAACCTTTCTGACAAATGAAAAAGCGATTTTCGATGTTTAATTTCCAATAAATATTTGCATATTTCGAAAAAAAAGGCTATATTTGCAACGATTAATCAACATGATGCGCAAATGATAAAGAATATACTAATTTTCTCGATAGCCTCGGTATTGATGTCTGCAATGCCGGCAATAAGTCGTGCGGAAACGGCCATAGAGATTATAGACAATGAATATCAGAGTGTTACAATCTCCGTACAAGAGTCGACACTGCATATTACCGGTGCAAACGGACAGACAGTACAGATATATAACGTTGCCGGAGTAATGGTTAAGAGCATAAAGGTAGAAGGAAACGACAGACGTTATGAACTGAACCTTAACAAAGGTTGCTACATCGTCAAAGTGGGTAAGACTGTAAGGAAAATATCGATAAAATAAGACTTACAAACTAAATTAATAACAACCAAAGATTTTGCAAAAACAGATTACTGTCTGTTTCATTATGCTTATGGCATTATTGTCATGCACAGATGGAGACAGGCAGGCATATCAGGATATTACACCCGAGGCACTTTCTGCAATGAAAGTGTCGGAGTTTGAATTGAACTCAGATGATATACGTGGGCAAATAGGTCGGTTGATAAAGAGTGAAAACTCTTCATCGGCCGCTGTAAGATATGTGCGCAATTATTATTCAGACGGTAACAAACTTATATGGATAGACCGTCACGGCATGGATTCGCGTGCAGACACTTTGCTGTCTTTTATTTCCCAAATTGTGGAAACAGGTTTCAAAGAAGAACTTTTCAGGGTAGAACAGATAAGAGAAGATATAAGACGAGTTAGAGAACTCGACTTCGACAATTCGTCAAATAGTATAAACAAGGTGTTCGCCCGATTGGAATACAACTTGTCAAGGGCATTAATGAGGTACTCGTCGGGGCAGAATTTCGGTTTCGTAAACCCTTCGGTCATACTGAACAGCGATTTGGTGAACGACAGCAACTCTACACGAATGGTGTATAAACACCAGTTCGACATCCGTATTGAACATCCCACAGAATCGTTCTACAAGAAAGTCATTGAGGTGACAAGCAACGGAAACTTGGGTAATTTCTTGCGTGAAATACAACCGAAAAGAAAACTTTATAAACAGTTGCGGGAATATCTTAACAACAAGAAACTTTCGGAAAACGAGTGGTTAACCACAATGTGCAACATGGAACGATGCAGATGGAACGAGAAAATAACAGAGGAAGACTGCGAGAAATATGTTCTCGTTAATGTTCCTTCGTTCATGCTTAATGCCGTGAATGGAGACAGCACACTCACAATGAAAGTATGCTGCGGAGCAATTAGCACCAAGACACCGCTGCTTACGAGCGAGATAATGAGAATCGAACTTAACCCGATGTGGAACGTTCCTTATTCGATAGCAAAAGGAATAGCGGGAAGTCACCAGTATATGCAGCGCAACAACATGTTCATATACGACAAAAAAAAGGGAAGATTGCCAGTGAGCGAAGCCTCACACGAAATGATACTGAACGGACAGCAGCGCATAATACAAGAGGGAGGACCGGGCAATTCGCTCGGGCGTATCATCTTCAGGTTTGAGAACAACTTCTCTGTATATCTACACCACACGTCGACCCCGTGGGTCTTCAATAGCGAAAACCGTGCCATCTCGCATGGTTGCGTACGTGTGGAAAAACCATACGAACTCGCCGTTTTCCTAATGAAAGAGAAAGACATGAACCTTGCACAAAAGATTAAATACTCCATGACATACAGAGTACAGAAAGACAATGAAGGAAAAAATATTGGCTCTGCGGTAAAGAAAGACAGCATAATAAGGAATGTAAAGGTTGTGCCAAACATACCGGTATTCATTACATATTACACCATTTATCCTGACAAAAACGGCAATTTGACAACCTATAGCGACGTATATGGATACGACAAGCGCATCATAAAGCAACTGAAACAATATGTTAGGCACAAATAACAAGGACAGAAAATGACAAGTGAAGATAGCGACCTTATTGCACAACTGTCCGAGCAAAGCACGCGTAGAGAGGCATTTGCAACAGTGGTAAGACTGTACGGCGAACGCATATATTGGCAAATAAGGCGCATCGTACTCACTCACGACGATGCCGATGATGTACTTCAGAACACTTTTATGAAAGCATGGTCGGCGTTGGACAGTTTCAAAGGCACGTCACAAATATCAACATGGCTTTACCGCATAGCAATTAATGAGGCTCTCGACCACATGCGACGCTCAAGAAAAAACATAAGTACCGATGCCGAAAATTCTGTTGCAAACAGACTAATCGCAGACGATTATTTCAACGGCGATGCGGCAGAGGCGTTGTTGCAGGAGGCTGTTGCCACACTGCCCGACGTACAGCGAACAGTGTTCACGATGAGATACTATGACGAGATGAAATACAGCGACATAAGCGATATTCTCGGCACATCGGAGGGAGCCTTAAAGGCTTCGTACCATATTGCAGTAAAGAAAATATCACAATACGTTTTAAACTATCGTAACAACCTCTCGTCTAAAAACTAAAAAAGATAAAACATGATTGTAGACGACAAACTCGAAAATACTTTTGGCAGAAAAAATCCTTTCCGAGTACCCGATGATTATTTCACATTGCTTGAAAACCGAATCATGGATAGCCTGCCAGACATGGCACTTTCGCATACAAATAGCACAAAGAAACTCCATATATGGAAACGTATGCGTATATATGTTGCGACGGCGGCATGTGTCGGCGGCATATTGGCAGGATACATCATATATAAAGATTCGAGAGCGTCCACTACACTGCCCTCCAATAATGCCGACATAGTTGCAAATACTAATGATTACAACATCGAAAAGGCAGTTGACTATGTTATGATGAACAACGACGATTTCTACTCATATCTCACAAGCGAATAAAAGTTTTACACAAGAAATGAAACGACATCTTATAATATCATTCATGCTGTTTGTTTCTTTACAAACAATAAACGCACAGCGATGCAATAACATAAAAAACTTCGACCCTGCCAAATTTAAGGCAGACATGGAGCAATTCATTACCAACGAGGCATGCCTTACACCACAGGAGGCATCTGCTTTTTTTCCCATATTCAATGAGATGATACGTAATGAAAGGATGTTGTACGACCGTATTTCTGCACTTCGCAGAATAAAGCCTGCAACCGAACAAGGATGTGCGGATGCTGTAAGGAAACGCGACATGCTCGAAATACAGATAAAAGAATTGCAACAGCAGTATCACAACCGTTTCTTGAAACTGCTACCGGCAAGCAAGGTTTATGACATACTGAGGGCGCAGCACCGCTTCAACCGCCGAATGTTTAAGAAAGGAATGTGCGGTAACAAAAGACAATGATTTTTGCACACAACAACAGAAACAATAAAGATATTCGCGTAAATACGAAACATTTACAAGTTTAGTTTCGGGCAAAAACATTCATCTTTCCAAATCCTCTGCCTTGAGATGCGGAAGGCTTATATGATATTTCACGGCAAGCACTCTTATAATTACTACACACAAGAAGCACACTATCGCACATACGGCATCTGCCACCCCGGCAAACGACAGCAGTTGGAACATTATCCCGCCAACAATGCTTGCAAGCGCATAAATCTCTTTTCTGAATATCAGCGGTACCTCGTTTATCAACACATCGCGTACCACTCCGCCTGCCGCTCCGGTAATGCAACCCATTATGATGGCAACCCAGAAAGGAAAACCGCTCATAAGCGTTTTTTGTATTCCGGCCACCGTGAAGAATGCCAATCCGAAAGTGTCGAATATGAACCAAGTATTATTAAGACGCACAAGATATTTCTTGAACGTCAGTACCACCAAGAGTGCCACTCCCGTACATATTATATATATGCTCTTCGTCATCCAGAACGGTGTGGCATCTATCATAACATCGCGCAACGTTCCACCACCTATGGCAGTGGCCAATCCGACGACATATCCGCCGAACCAATCGAACTCTTTTGCCGCGGCAAGTCGCACTCCGGATATTGCCGCCGCGAATGTTCCCAAAAACTCGATTATCAGTATGAACGTTTCCATTTCGCAAAAACAACTCCCTTAAGATTTATATCGTTCGCCCCAACATTGCAACATTCGCTGGTATTGCTTTTCCTCCGATGGCGAATGTTGTGCATACCACAAGCGTTCGTTGCATATTTCATCGGGCATAAACTGCTGCACCACGAAATTTCCCGGATGGTCGTGGGCATACTTGTATCCGTCGCCGTATCCCAATTCTTCCATCAGTTTGGTGGGTGCATTGCGCAAGTGGAGCGGCACCGGCAAGTTTCCCGTCCGCCTAACCACATCAATTGCTTTATCTATTGCCCTGTATGTCGAATTACTCTTCTGCGATGTTGCAAGATATACGGCACACTCGGCAAGCGGTATCCTCCCCTCTGGCCAACCTATTTTCATCACGGTATCGAATGCCGCGTTGGCAAGCAGCAGGGCATTGGGATTTGCCAAACCTATGTCTTCTGCCGCGCTTATTACCATGCGTCGTGCTATGAACTGCGGATCCTCTCCGCCTTCTATCATTCGAGCCATCCAATATAATGCGGCATCGGGGTCGCTTCCACGAATACTTTTGATGAATGCGGAAACAATGTCATAATGCATCTCGCCCTCCTTGTCGTATGCGAGCGGGTTTTGCTGAAGGCGGTCAACCACCACCTTATCGGTAATTACAATGTCTTCGTCATCCGAAGATGCCTCCACAACAAGTTCGAGAATATTTAGGAGTTTACGCGCATCGCCGCCACTGTAACGCATCATAGCCCCCGTCTCACGCAATTCGATGTTCCGTTTCGTCATTTCCACATCGTTTTCCACGGCATGTTTCAACAAACGCAGCATATCGTCTTTGTCGAGAGGTTTGAGTACATAAATTTGACAGCGTGATAGCAACGGACGTATCACCTCGAACGAAGGATTCTCCGTGGTCGCGCCAATAAGCGTAACAACGCCTTTCTCCACCGCTCCGAGCAGCGAATCCTGCTGACTTTTGCTGAAACGGTGTATCTCATCAATAAACAGAATTGGACTTGCAGTATTGAAAAAACGCTCGTTCTTTGCCTTTTCTATAATCTCCCTGACATCTTTCACTCCGCTTGTCACGGCACTCAGGGTGTGAAAAGGCGTCTTCAATCTGTTGGCTATTATCTGTGCGAGGGTAGTCTTTCCCACCCCCGGCGGTCCCCATAATATAAAAGAAGATATTCGTCCCGCATCTATCATCTGACGCAGGACAGCCCCCTCTCCCACCAAATGTCTCTGCCCGATGTAGTCGTCGAGCGAGCGTGGGCGCATCCTTTCTGCCAACGGTTCTGCCATATATACATGCAAAATTATGAAATAAAAACGTAAAAAAAGAAACAAGACGATTGTTTTTTATGGGAAACAACTTCAAAATGTAATTTTAGTCAATTTTACAAGCCATTACGAGAGTTCGACATAAGGAACCGTGTTAAGTTTTTATTTAATAAGCACTTATAAATTCAATAACCAAAACCTATGCAAAAACAAATAATTCCGCATAATACTGTCCGGATATATTTTTCATATTGACATTCGTTCTGTTACTCTTTGATAACAAGCATGTTTGCCATTAGATACAAACTGTTTGGCAATTTCGGCGAAATTGCAGATATAAATGTAAACATTCAAATCAACACAGAGCCTGAACCATCAAAAATTTATTTGCATCATTATATCTGTTATAAGAAATAAAATGTGTAACTTTGCAACGTTTTATGCGGCATTATGTCGCCAAAAAAATAGAAATAGAAAAGAATATAATATATGACAATGCTACAAGAGAACTCCAAAGAGGAAAAGAAAAGCCTGAGTTTCGTGGAACAATCAGTGGAACAAGACCTTGCCGAAGGGAAGAACGGAGGCAGAATACAGACACGTTTCCCGCCGGAACCGAACGGATACTTGCACATAGGGCACGCAAAGGCGATATGTATGGATTTTGGCGTGGCAGAAAAATATAACGGTGTATGCAACCTAAGATTCGATGACACCAACCCGTCGAAAGAAGATACGGAATACGTTGACTCGATACTGCATGACATAGAATGGCTCGGATTCAAATGGGGAAACCTGTATTACGCTTCCGACTATTTCGACAAACTGTGGAACTTTGCCGTATGGATGATTGAAAACGGCAAGGCATACGTTGACGAACAGACGAGCGAACAGATTGCCGCACAGAAAGGAACACCCACAACGGCAGGCACACCCTCGCCGTACAGAGACCGACCGGCAGACGAGAATCTGAGATTGTTCAAACTTATGAACACCCCGGAGGTGGAAGAAGGAAAGATGGTACTTAGGGCGAAACTTGACATGACAAATCCTAACATGCACTTCCGAGACCCGATAATGTACCGCACAATACATACCCCGCACCACCGCACCGGAACAAAGTGGCACGCATACCCGATGTACGATTTCGCACATGGGCAGAGCGACTATTTCGAGGGGGTGACACACTCTATATGCACACTCGAATTCGTGCCGCACAGACCACTCTACGACCATTTCGTAGATGAACTGCAAGCAATGGAGAATCAACGCGGTTACAGACCGCGACAGATTGAGTTCAACCGCCTTAACCTTACATACACAGTGATGTCGAAGCGCAAGTTGAAGGCTCTCGTGGACGAACATCTTGTTACGGGATGGGACGACCCGCGAATGCCCACAGTGTGCGGAATGCGCCGAAGGGGATACTCTCCGGAGAGCATACGCAAATTCATTGACTCGATAGGATACACTAAATTCGACGCACTTAACGACATGGCATTGCTTGAGGCTGCCGTACGCGAAGACCTAAATGCAAAGGCTCTGAGGGTAAGTGCGGTGATAAATCCCGTAAAGCTCGTGATAACGAACTATCCGGAAGACATGACAGAAGAGATGACAGCCGTAAACAATCCTGAAAACGAGGCCGAAGGTACACACGAAATAACTTTCAGTCGTAACCTGTGGATAGAACGTGAGGACTTCATGGAAGACGCGCCAAAGAAATTCTTCCGACTTGCGCCCGGCAAAGAGGTGCGACTAAAGAACGCATATATAGCGAAATGCACCGGTTGCAAGAAAGACAACGACGGAAACATTACCGAGATATATGCAGAGTACGACCCTCAGAGCAAGAGCGGAATGGATGGGGCAAACCGAAAAGTAAAAGGAACGCTGCACTGGGTAAGTGCCGACCACTGCGTAAAGGCAGAGGTAAGACAGTATGACAGACTTTTCAACGTGGAGAACCCGAGTGCCGACGAACGCGATTTCCGCGAACTGCTAAACCCGAAATCACTCAGCATAATAAGCGAATGTTATGTAGAATCGTTCGCTGCAGAACGAAAAGCAGGAGAATACCTGCAATTCCAACGAATAGGATATTTCATGGCCGACATCGACTCCAAGCCGGAACAACCGATATTCAACAAAACGGTCGGACTGAAAGACACTTGGGCAAAGATGAGCAAGACATAAAAAAGAGACCGGCAAATGACAGAAAACTATTACGACAACGAGGAGTTCAGGGAAATTCTAAACTCTTACGAAGAGTCGGAGAAGATGGGAAGGAGCCGTTTCTTCGACTCTGACGACTTGCTCGACATTGCAGACTATTACTGCATTCACGGCAAAGTGGCAAAGGCAAGGGCTATGGTAGATGACGTGATAGAGACATTTACCGACGCAGACGATGCACTGCTGATGAAATCACGCATGCAACTAACCTACGACCACGACCCTGACGGGGCGGAAAAGACAATGGATTGTGTTGCCGACAAGGATAACATAGACTATATTTACATCAAGGCCGAGATTATGCTTACACGCAAACAAGACAACGAGGCGGAAAAATTGTTGCAACAGGTATATAGCCGGGAGGAAGAGGAAAAGGAAGAGATTGCCGAAGAAGTGGCCAGAATATACGCCGACTACAACTGTCTCGGAATGGCGGAGGCGTGGCTCGAAAAGAGCGGAAACAAGGAAAGCGACCAGAAAAAGGAAATAAAGGCAATGATTCTCATAAACAAAGGGAAACTGGAAGAGAGTCAGGAAATACTCAACCAACTGATTGACAACGACCCGTATGAGACAGCCTACTGGAACCTGCTTGCCAAGGCACAACTGATGAGCGGCAACATCGAAGACTCCATAATAAGCAGCGAATACAGTCTCGCAATCAATCCCAACGACGATGAGGCCGTGCTCAACAAAGGAAGCGCACTATACCAACTGGGCAACTATGATGAGGCAATACGATATTTCAAGCATTTCACCGCACTGCGCCCGGACGAGGAGGGGGGAGAGATGATGCTCGGGATTGCAATGATTGCGCAAAACAGACTGCAAGAGGGAGTGGAACATCTTAAAGAAGCGGAAAAGAAAATATCCATCGACTCAAGAAATGTAGGAGACATATACAGAGAACTCACCGTGGCACTGTGTCATCTCGGCCACTACGACGAGGCTCTCGCCTATCTCGACAGAAGTGAAAAGGCAGAATGGAGTCATACCGACAGAGATGTAATGCGAGGACTGGTATTAATGTCGAAAGGCGAATACGAGAAAGGACAGAAATGCTACGAGAAAGCTCTGAAAGATTCGGGCTACTCAGCGCAAACATATCTCAAAATCGGAATGGCACTCTATGAGAGCCGGCTATACGTCTCGGCATACCTCACAACAAAATCGCTGCTCGATATATGTGGCGACGAACTGCCCGAAGCGTATGCCTACCACGCATTGTTCTGCCTCTACACAGACAATGAAAAGGAGTATATGGAATACAGAAAAATTGCTTTCGAAAAGACACCTCACACAGCCGAGATGCTGCTCGGAAATATAAAACCGGAAAAAGAATAATATAAAAAACTTTAATCATGGATTGGATAGAACCATTGATAACATCATTTCTTGAGAATATGAACTACCCACTCATATTCTTCCTTATGATGCTTGAGAGCACCGTGGTACCCGTACCGTCGGAATTGGTAGTGTCGCCGGCGGCATATCATGCTGCGGGAGGCGAACTTGACATGACGCTCGTTATACTGTTCTCAACACTCGGTGCCGACCTTGGCGCATCGATAAACTATGTCGCCGGATATTATCTCGGACGACCAATAATATACAAGTTCGCAAACAGCCACCTCGGACGACTGTGCCTGCTAAACCAACAGAAGGTGGAAAAGAGCGAGAAATATTTCTATGACCATGGTATGTTAGCCACCATCACGGGAAGACTAATACCCGGAATACGTCACCTTATATCGATACCGGCAGGACTGGCAAAGATGAATTACTGGAAATTCCTGCTTTACACCACCATAGGTGCCGGGATATGGAACTGCATTCTTGCCGCATTGGGCTGGTACCTGCACACCATTGTACCCGAAGACCAACTGCATGACAAACTCATAGAATACGGAGACTATATCAAATGGGGCATTCTGACACTTGTCATTATCGGCATTGCATATTTCGTGATAAAGAAATTGATTGAAAGAAGAAAGGCAGGGAATATATAGTACATTTGTACCGAAGCAAGCCGGCAAACATCACAGATGAAATATATCATCATCGTAGGCGACGGAATGGCAGACCACCCGGTTGAAAGACTTGGAGGGAAAACACCGTTGCAATATGCCGACAAGCCATTCATGGACATTATAGCAAGGAAGGGACGCACGGGGAGACTGATAACCGTTCCACAAGGATTACCGCCGGGAAGCGAGGTGGCAAATACTGCCATACTGGGATACGACCCGCGCGAAGTGTATGAAGGACGCGGACCGTTGGAGGCGGCAGGCACGGGGTACGATATGACAACAGCCGACATGGTGTTGAGATGCAACATAATAACTGTTGACAATGGAAGAATTACCTCTCACAACGGAGAAAACATCGACCAAAAACATGCAAGTGAAATTATACGACACCTCAACGAACGACTTGCCGAAGACAGGGTAAGGCTCGTTGAGGGAATGCAATACCGACATCTGTTGATAATAAAGGGCGGAAACAAACACATATCATGCCGCCCACCGCACGAACACATCGGGGAGAAATTGGAGAAAATCCTCGTTACGGACGAAGATCGCCGGACAGACAGACATGATTTTTATATCGATGAAAAAGGGAATAAACACGAAAGAATGACGGGACGGCAGACTGCCGAACTGCTGAACAATATAATATATGAATCGCAGACCATTCTGAAGAATTTCTCACGAGGCAAGAAAAAATACGGAATATGGCCGTGGAGCGGAGGCTATCGGCCGAACATGCCAACACTGTCAAGCATATATCCGCAGATAAAGTCGGGAAGCGTTATAAGCGCGGTTGACCTCGTGCGGGGAATAGGTCGCCATGCCGGACTCGACATTGTAAAGGTTAAAGGAGCAACGGGACATGCCGACACGAACTATGAGGGCAAAGCTGAGTCCGCAATAAACGCGTTGAAACACCGTGACTTGGTATTCGTACATGTGGAAGCGACCGATGAGGTTTCACACAACGGAAACCTCAAAATGAAACTGCAAGCAATAAACGATCTCGACCGACGACTAATAGCACCCATTTACAAACATCTGGAACAATGGAACGAACACGTGACAATGACCATACTGCCCGACCACCTCACTCCGGTAGAAATGCGCATACATGTAAACGAGCCTGTGCCGTTTGCCATATATCATAAAGGCATTGAACCGGACTGCGTGCAAACCTATGACGAAGAAAGTGTAAAGAACGGCGCATACGGAACAATGCCGGCAAAACAATTCATGGAAACACTGCTGACAACAGACAAAAACATGTAAGATGAAGTAACAGAAGAAGTATACTTTGGTATGCAATTCCACACAAATTGCTTTCCGTATATTCCACATAAAAAGCACCGTTGCTTTTTTGTAATCATAAAGACAAACATAACTTGAAATATTTCTTTGAATAAATCTTAAAATATTTGGAAATAATGGGATAATATACTAATTTTGCATTTGTAAAGGAGAACAGATTGGTCGTATCGTATAGATAGGGATACTCATCAAATAAATACAGAAAACCGAGAAGATTTCTTTTGTTAATGGCGGGCCACATAAAGTTCACTCGTGAACCTAAGCCGTAGGGCCGGTGGATTACAAAGACGGAGAGCTCTCAAATCATTTCAACTCGGAGTTTCATCACTTCATCGGTACGACCTTTCTTTTTGTTGAGCATTAATTTATGAGAAATGAACCATGAGCGATGCACAACAATATTACAATCAATGTAAATATATTATGTTCAGCGGTATAATAGAAGCATTCGCCACCGTTGTGGCAATAGAGAAAGAGAAAGAAAACGTTCATTTTACACTTACATGTCCGTTTGCAGATGAGTTGAAAATCGACCAAAGCGTGGCTCACAACGGGGTTTGTCTAACCGTAGTTAAAATAGAGGAGGACAAATATGTCGTTACGGCAATGAAAGAAACACTCGACCGCTCGAACCTCGGGCTGCTAAAACCGGGCGACAAGGTAAATGTGGAACGCTCGATGATGATAAACGGCAGGCTTGACGGACACATCGTACAGGGACATGTGGACTCCACCGCAGAATGTATAACCGTTGAGGATGCGCAGGGAAGCACCTATTTCACTTTCCGCCACGAAAGTACTGCAGATATGGTGGGCAAAGGCTATTTCACGGTAGATAAAGGCAGCGTGACGGTAAACGGCGTATCGCTTACGGTATGCAACCCGACAAAAGACACATTCCAAGTGGCAATAATTCCATACACAATGGAAAACACCAATTTCTGCGACATACGAGTGGGAACGACGGTAAACATTGAGTTCGACATACTGGGAAAATACATTGCACGAATGAAAAACCTTGAAGGTTGAGAGTACTCTCTGTTTTCAGGATTTTACAGGTGGTTATTATAAATTAAGTTACTCGCAAGATAAAACTTTTTTATGATGGCAATTTATACCTCCCCCATACATCAATTTAAATATCAATGAGACTAACATTTTTTGCACTGCTTATCTTTGGCATTGTCTCTGCAACATCTGCGCAAGAGACGAAGAAATGGACTATGCAGGAATGTATTGACTATGCTTTACAAAACAACATACAAATAAAGAAAAGCAAGATAAAGAAACTGAGTGTGCACGAAGACGTATTGCAATCGCAAGCAGAAATGTTGCCGTCGCTCACCGCACATACTTCACAAAACATGACTTACAGACCCTGGCCGGAGACGGGAAGCGCGACTGTTGCCAACGGGTATGTACAAACCTCAATAGATAAAGTTTTCTACAACGGCTCTTACGGCATAAATGCCAATTGGACAGTATGGAACGGCAAAAGGAATACCAATACCATAAAACAGAACAAGATAAACGAGGAGATGGCGGAACTCGACTCTGCCATAACGGCAAACAACATTCATGAACAAATAGTACAACTGTATGTGCAGATTGTGTATAGCAACGAGGCCATAAGCGTGAACAAAGATAACCTTGAGACATGCAGGGCTAACGAGGAACGCGGAAAGACAATGGTAGATGTGGGAAAAATGAGCAAGGCAGACCTCGCACAACTCACGGCACAACGAGCGCAGGCAGAATATAACGTGGTGGAGGCTGAGACGAACGTAAGAAACTACAAACGTCAACTCAAACAACTGCTGCAACTTACCGATACAACTTTCGATGTGGAAATACCTGAGACCACGGACGAAATGGCATTGGAAGAAATTCCTGCCCTGAACAACATATATCAGAAAGCACTGGCAAGCCGACCGGAAATAAAGAATGCCATACTCGGCATAAACAGCAGCGACATAAGCATTCGTCTCGCAAAAGCACAACGAATGCCGTCGGTAAGTCTTAACGCGAGTTTCATTACAAACACCACGTCGATGAGCGACAACGGGTGGGGTATGCAGATGAAGAACAATTTCAACCTCGGAGCAGGAGTAACGGTAAGCATACCGATTTCAGACAACAGACAGACAAGGACTGCCATAAACAAAGCCCTTCTGCAACAGCAAGACTATATTCTCGAACTTGAGAACAAGACAACAAACCTTTACAGCACAATAGAGGACTATTGGTTGCAGGCAGAATCGAATCAGAACCGTTTCAAGGCCGCAAAGGCAGGCACAGAGAGTGCCAAGGCAAGTTTCGACTTGCTGCAAGAGCAGTTCCGGCTCGGACTCAAGAACATCGTAGAACTTATGAACGGCAGAGACAAACTGCTCACTGCAAGGCAAAACGAACTGCAAAGCAAGTTCCTCACAATATTTAATATTGCAATGTTGAAGTTTTACAGAGGTAATTTATAGAACCATGTTTGAAACATGTATCTAAAACTAATCGTATCTTTAACATCTTTGGCTAATCATCTTTTAGCCTTTCAAGCAAACTTTCATTAAAATAAATTATTCAAATTTCATTGGTGTTCTTCCGATGCGATAGATTAAACCCAAATCGGTCATTAGAACCCTCAACTGATTTTGTTCGATTGTTGGGCAGATGTGCAGCCGTTTCATCGAAGGCGTAGCGGGCTGCGTCGAGATGTAATGGCTGCGCAGATGGCAACAAGCGGGCTAAAGCAGTAGGGAAGCGTAACGGCAATGGCAAATCCAAGCAAATGCGGTCTAATGACAGATTTGGGTTAAAAGCACGGAATAACTTAAAGCGAAAGGAGTTCGTCCGGACGGTTTATAAAGCTGTCTGCACCATGTTCCATGAGAAATTGTCGATCGCGGAAGCCCCACAGTACGCTTGCACACCGTAAGCCAGAAGCACGAGCCGTTTCAATGTCAACATCGCTGTCGCCAATATAAAGTGCGCGTGAACGGTCATCGCAACCAAGTAATCGCAAAGCTTCGAAGACTGCATCCGGAGCAGGTTTTTTCCTTATCCTCCGACTCTCGCCGATTGCAACATCGATATATTCGGCAAAGAAACGTCGGCGCAATTCCTCGACAGCCTCCTGCATCTTGTTGCTTACTATCGCCATGCTCTTACCACGTGCTTTCAGTTGGTAAAGCATATCCATTATGCCGTCATACGGTTTCGTCGTATCGAAACAATGTTCCATGTAATGTTTTCGAAAGGCAGAAAAAGCCTCTTCGAAACATGGATTCGCCTCACCATCGGGCACAGCTCGCACCATAAGCATTTTCACACCGTTTCCCACAAATCGGCGTATGTCATCAACAGAGTGTTCCGGCATCCCGCAAGTGCGCAATGCGTGGTTGGTACTCGCAGCCAAGTCGCCGAGAGAGTACAGCAGTGTTCCGTCCAAGTCAAATATAAAAAAATCGGGCATTTCTTTCTAATAAACATTCTTTAGCATAAGATACCGTCTCCGTACCGTAATCAAATTATGACCTGTCGAGCTTTCAGTTCGAGATATTTGTTTATGATATTTACCGAAAGTTGGTCGGGTGCCGTAAGCAGACTGTATATGCCGTTCTGTCGCAGCGTACTCACAATGAGACGTTTCTCGTATGAGAATTTCTCGGCAATGACATGACGATAATAGTCTTCCACGCCATGTGCCGGAGACTCTATGAACTCCTGCTGTTCTTTGTCGAGGAAGAACACCACGAGCAACACATGCTTGCGCGACAATTGTTGCAGGTAAGACAGTTGGCGATGCATGGACACCATATCCGAGAAATTGGTGTACAGCACGAGCAGGCTGCGACGGTTGATATACTTGTCCGTATGTACGCATAACGAGAAATAGTCGGTCTCGCCGAACGAGGTTTTCTGTCCGTAAAGGCAATCCATGAGAATCTCCATCTGTCCCGTCTGCTTTGAGGCCGGCACAAAGGTGTCGAATTTCTCGTCGAATGTCATCAGTCCCGCCTTGTCGTCTTTCCTTATCGCTATGTATGACAACACGAGCGATGCGTTTATGGCATAGTCAAGCAATGTCATTCCGTCGAAAGCCTGTTGCATGACACGCCCACGGTCAATAATGTTGTATACGTTCTGCGAGCGTTCGTCCTGATATACGTTTACCATCAATGCGTGGCGGCGTGCACTGGCTTTCCAGTTTATCGTTCGGTAATCATCTCCCTGCACATACTCCTTTATATGCTCGAAATCGGTGTTGTGTCCAATTCGGCGTATTCTCTTTATTCCGAGTTCCTGCAAATTGTTGCTCACGGCAAGCAGTTCATATCGGTGCAGCATAAGATATGACGGATAAACCTTAACGTCTTGTGCCGCCTTTGTGGTAAAGCGTCGCGAAACAAGTCCGCCGGCCACGGTGGCAAATGTCCTGATGCTCCCGAAACCATATACTCCGCGTTCCTTAGGTTGCAGGCAATATTCTATCGTGGTGCCGTTATTGGCTTTGACAACCGCTTTGAACGAAATGTCTCTCCTCTGAAAAACGAAAGGAATTTCATCGACAACCTCTATCCTCACTTTATATGGAAAAGAGTTCTCCACATGCACCCGTACCACATTGTCATCACCGTTCGAGAAACGTTCTCTGCATGTTCGTCGCGCCGTTATTCCGTGTCGCCAATAAAGCAGCACCGTCTCCGTAATAACAGCCGCAAGAAAAAGTGCAAGCAAAACTTTGCCCACCACAAAGAGCGGCGGAAACCAATATCCTGCGGCAACAATGAAGATTACGACAGTTATTATTATATAAAACCTTCGAGTTAAAAACATAATAAACTTTTAATTGGCAACTGACAACGGATAACAGACAATAAACAATTATAAGTTATTTGGGCACTTCCACCTTGTCAATCAAACGGTGAGTCACTTTCAGCGGTGTGAAACCTTCCATCTCTGCCTCTGCGGTTATAACCATGCGGTGCTGCAATATGCCCGGTGTCACGAACTTTATGTCCTCCGGAATAACAAAATCGCGTCCCTTCAACACGGCGAAAGCCTTTGCCGACCGCATCATCGCCACCGATGCACGCGGTGAAGCCCCGAGTAGAACCCTTTTGCTCGTCCGCGTATGCTGTACGATGTTCACTATGTAGCGAATCAATGCCGGGTCGATATACACATTATTTATATTATTCCTCAGCAATATCAGTTCCTCCTTAGAGATAACCGGCTCTATGTCGGCAAGTTTCACGAAATCTCGCTTGCCCTGATGCAATTGAAGTATTTGTTCCTCCTCGGTAACCGAAGGATAGTTCATGGTTATCTTCATTAGGAAACGGTCGAGTTGCGCCTCCGGAAGTTTATATGTCCCCTCCTGCTCCACCGGGTTTTGCGTTGCGATTATGGTAAAGAGGTCGTCCATCTTGTATGTCGTGCCGTCAATGCTTATCTGCCTTTCCTCCATTACCTCAAACAAAGCCGCCTGCGTCTTTGCCGGTGCACGGTTTATCTCGTCAACAAGTACGATGTCGGAGAATACCGGACCTTCATGGAAATGAAACTCCGAGTCTTTCATGTTGAACACCGTAGTACCGAGAACATCACTCGGCATGAGATCCGGCGTGAACTGTATTCGGCTGAAGCCGGCATCAACGAGTCTTGCCACAAGTCGCGCAGTAAGCGTCTTGGCAACTCCCGGCACGCCCTCTATAAGCACATGCCCATTGGCAAGTACGGCTGTAAGTATAAGGTCAACCGCCTGATGCTGCCCTATGATTACCTTTCTTATTTGCTCTCTCAATTGCTGTATCTTCTCTGAAAATACTGTCAGATCCATTCTATTTTGTTCTTCCACCATTTATTTAAAAGTTAAGTGTAAAAAGTTAAATTCCATACAACATCTCGTTCATGTAGTCAACATACATCATCATTTCCTCCTCCGTCATGGGGAGATTGCCACGACATGCATTTCGTATTGTCTTTATCCGCGCCGTGACATCAGCCACTTCCATTCCCGTGTGCCGTGCGATTGTGTTAAAGTTCTCGGTGTCTTCCGCGTCATTGTCAATATCCACCTGCATCTCGCGCCTGAGTTGTTCTGCGAAGAACATATATTTCTTTCTCACGAGGTCGCCGTGAACACCCTCCTGATAATACAACGTGCCGATGAGTTTTGTGAACTCAAGTTGATTGTTCTCCGCTTTTTTTATAACCGGTATGGCTCTCTGGCGACGACGGGCAGTGAAAAACATGAACAACAACAGAGTTGTCAATGCCATGTATGTTGCCCATCTCAAAGGCGGGTTTGCAAGGAAGAAACGCATTGGTGATTGACTGACATGGCTCTCCTCCGGTTCTGTATCGACAAGACGTATCACGGGGTTATCGCTTATGCTGTTCAAAAGCCGATATACATAACCCACGTTTTCGCCATCCATTATACCGTAATTGGTAAGCATAAGCGGTGTTGAACACACCACTATTTCTCCCCTGCCCCACTTGCGCTTCATAACAATAGGCATTATTTCATTTTCCACGGATTTCCATGCCATCGTTTCCCACTCCTCACTTGTCTCTCTTATTACAACATCGGTATATCCCAATTGTTTAGCAGACTCTTCTTCATCATCATAATCATATATCGTGTCCGGATACATGTCGTCATTTATATAAGATGATAACATCGTGTCTTTCCCCAACTTGAACGCAGCACCATCTATACCTGAATATACATTATAATACTTACCATCGTACATAGAATCTTCATCCCACAAAAGAGTTTCGCGACTCGATATTAATCCGTGACCGAACGAATAAGAATAAAAGAATTTTTCATCCATTACTAAATGCAGGCTATCGAGTAAGTCATCAGAAAAATTATGTGTTGCAATAAGAACCTTG
The DNA here is from genome assembly GCF_003932845.1 of Prevotella sp. OH937_COT-195. Classification (GTDB taxonomy): domain Bacteria; phylum Bacteroidota; class Bacteroidia; order Bacteroidales; family Bacteroidaceae; genus Prevotella. The sequence goes on along the minus strand of NZ_RQZH01000001.1, from coordinate 52,957 downwards.
TTCCCTCTTGCAACAAAATCGAGCATGGATTTTATCTCCAAGTCAGGCTTTTCATAATAATTATCATGAATGTCTATCACGCTCAGTGGTGTATTGACACTGTCTTTCAACAACTGATAGTATGTAGTACGTCGTACCGAATACCCATTCTTCATACTCTTCACGGCAAGACTGTCGAACAATTTGCAACCGAACGGCTGTTCACTTTCATGGTCGAACGATGTTTTCCAATTGAACCGTTTAGGGACGGAGAGTTCTATGAGTACAGCCACAACGAGCAGTACCGCTATGACAAATACGAATATCTTGCTGTTATTCATATCCGCCTCCTTTCTTTCCGGTATCTGCGGATTTCAACAACTGCTGCCATTTTTCCATGTTCCGTACATCGTCCTCACCGGCATCGTATTTTCCGTACCTTATTTTAACAAACAGCATGGTCATCTTTCCGAGAAACTCATCATTCATCTCATAAGTATATTGCAGTGGTGTTTTCCACGGCTGCCATACAATTCTCCCCGTGTCGGAAAGATTTTTCAATGTGGCAAGATATACAAGTCTGACTGTTTCGAACCAATCGCCCCGCTCCTTTGCCGCGGATATATCCTTTGCGAAGTCTATTCCGTATATGGTATCCTCCACTTCCCTGTAGTCGAATGTTGTTTTTTCATCGCGCCGGAAAAGGTTTGGCTTAACCTTATATATCAGCCATAGCACCAACAGCAAAATTGCCACGCTGCCTATTATATACAGCGCAACCTTTGTTTCGTATGACACACCGGAGAACAATTTGTCCAAAAAACGGTTGATTATATTCATCAGCCATTCCAAGAGATTCTGCTGCAACCCCACCAACTCGTTGTTGTATTCATAGTCGCCGCTCTCGTGCCATTCGGCAATCTGCCGCGCATTATATGTCAGAGTATCTGCCGTCATCTCTTATTCAAGGTTCTCAAAGTTATCTATATCGGAATCAACGGTTATGCTGTCCTTGCGTTCAGTGGCGTGTGCATAATGGTATGCCGTTGCCAACGGTTGAATAATCATCGCAATATATGTTACGAACATCATCAACACACCGAACAAGAAAGAGAGCACACGAACTGTTACCATGATCCACTGCGGTGTTTCGTCAATGTATGTAAAAATCGATACAAGAGCCAATGCGATACTCCAAGGAACGGCAACAACCTGCTCAATTATGTTCATAACAAAGCCAACAACCAAGTTGATTATGAAAAGCCCCCCCCATGTACCAAAACCAAGTCGTATGGAACGCAGTGCAGCATTCTTGATATTTATGTCTTCAAAAGAATATATGCATGGAAACATTTGCATTGATACACTCATAGCCACAATTACGGGAATGAACAATATCAAACCAATTGGGTTTAGCAGCGAAAAAGCACCGAAAATTATCACAGCCACCATCATGAGCATGGTAGATTTCATCACTCGCTTCATGTTATGCCACATTCTGTTCCATACCATGCCGAGCGTAACGCCTTCAATTCCTTCCTCACGTTCGTTATATTCCTGTACCATGGTGAATGCAAATGCCTGCAATATTATGCTGCCGATGAATAAACAGACTATTATTATTCCGTAACTTCTCAGCAAGCGCAGTATTATGCCCAATTCATTACCAACGCCCATGCTATCGACGCCGACAAGGAATAGATTAATGTAATTTCCGAAGAAACTATTAATGGCTACAGACTGTACGATGCTCAATGGCAGCAACATATATATTGCCGACCTGAACATAACAACCCAGTTATCGCGCAGAAAATCGAGCGCGGCCGTCATTCGTTCTCCTATCGTCCGTTCTTTGTAAAACGGTATTTTGTCTATATCCTCCAACAACACATTAAAAGTTTAAAGTAAAACTCATCGCCCAACGTTTCCCCTCTTTGCCAAAATCCTCGGCCACACCACGAAATAGAATATAACGAAAGCGAGTGAACAAAAGATTATACCAGCCCGCACCATGTCGTTTATCTCGGTATGACGGGTTACGAAACCCTCAATGAATCCTGCAATTATGAATATTGGTACTGTGCCTACAACAATCTTCAATCCCCTGCGCGCGCCTTTGCGAAATGCGACACCACGCTTGTAAGTGCCGGGGAACAGCCAACCGCGCCCGAGTGCCAATCCTGCGGCACTGCTTATTATGATTGCAGAGATTTCGAGTGTACCATGAAGCCATATCGCAAGTGCAGACTCGACGAGAAGACCGTGCGAGAAAAAAAACGTTTGAAACGCGCCGAGCATTATGCCGTTCTGCATCAACAGGAAACCGGTACCCACACAAGCGAAAATTCCAAGGACAAATGCCATGAACGATACCATAACGTTGTTTATCGTTATATGAAGAAACATAGGTGTCTCGCTTTCGCCGTTATAGACGGCCATAGGCTCGCCATAGTTGATATTATCAATAGTCATATCCACATAGTAATCGCCTAATATCAGGCGCGAGAAACCAGGATCGTTTAATTGCGACAATGCACCTACCATTATGAACAAGGCGAAGACAAGGAACGATACGAGCAACTCGCGGCGTGCATCATACATGGTAAGCGGCACCTCGTGAGTCCAATAAGTGAAAATCCTCGTCAACTTCTCTTTCTTATTCCTATATATGGTATTGTGCAACGCCGAGGCAAGGTCGTTGAGATAGACCGTTATCCTCGACTTACGGTAATGAGTCTGAGCGAAAGCGAGGTCGGCGGTAATCTCGGTATAAGCCTCCGCCATATCGTCCGGCGAAATGCTTTCGGAGGCATCAACCAAGCCCTCCGTCCTTTGCCACTTCTCTATATTGCTCCTTATGAATGATGCTTCTTTCAATTCAGAAAAACTATATGTTAAAAACCGAAAACAACTTCCAAGTAAATTCTTTGCAAAGTTAGAAAAAAAGAATTACTTTTGCAACAAAAACAAGGAAATGTCGCAAACAAACATAATAACAGGTCAATATGTACGAATCAGCCAATCGCCGGCAAGTATTATTTTGCGTATCGCGGCATGGATAATAGACATAGTAATACTGACTATATATTCAACCGGAGTGACATACATTATTTCAAATGCCCGTAACGTATTCTTGGAAAAAGATTTATTCCTGTTTGTTTTTCTGTTAGTCATATTCTTTCCGGTAATCTCATATCAGCTGTTGTGCGAGGTTTTCTTCAACGGACAAAGCATAGGCAAGCGCGTGATGAAAATACGCGTGGTAAAGAAAGACGGCTCGGTACCCACACTCGGCGACTATGTAATGCGTTGGTTGCTCTTTATTGTAGACGGTCCCATTATGGGCTGTCTTGGAGTTTTGTTCATAATTATATCGAAAAACAACCAGCGACTCGGAGACATGGCTGCCGGCACAATGGTAATAAAGTTGAATAGTTATTCACGCAACCGCGTGTCGCTCACAGAGTTCGGATATGTATCCAAGAACTACCGCCCTTATTTTCCGCAGGCTGCCGACCTTACCTTGAAGCAGGCCGATGTAATAAAACGATGTCTGCAATCGGAAAATCAGCAGCGCATAACACGCATATCGCGACTTGCACAGAAAGTGCGCACGGTGTTCGGAGTGTCTAACGGACGCATGAGCGACGAACAGTTTCTCCGTACAATACTCCACGATTTCCAATATTATGCCCTTGAGGAGGTATAGTATGACAATAAGGTTGTATAAACCGCCATTTTATTCTCAAAGACATACTCTCTACAAATACAAAGTTAATTTGACAGTTCTGCAAAATTAGTTATTTTTACACAAGTCTCTAACAATTTACACTATTCTTTACCCCGAACCTGCATCTCACTCGTGCTTAATCATAATGCAATTTCGGCGAAATTACCGACCAATTTCGGCGGTTTTGCTTACCAATTTCGGCGAAATTGCCGAGCAGCCTCTGTATAATGACAAACATGCTTGTTGTCAACTCGTAACAGAACGTATGGCAATAAAAAACATATACAAACAATACTATGCAGAATTATTTTAACCCAAATCGGTCATTAGAACCCTCAACCGATTTTGTTCGATTGTTGAGCAGATGTGCAGCCGTTTCATCGAAGGCGTAGCGGGCTGCGTCGAGATGTAATGGCTGCGCAGATGGCAGCAATCGGGCCAAAGCAGTCGGGAAGCGTAACGGCAATAGCCAATCTAAGCAAATGCGGTCTGATGACCGATTGGGGTTAAAAAAATATCCGCAGGAGTAATGACTTTTGCAGAGGTCTTGATTTATAAACCCACACATAAAACCATGTCACAATCTCTTCTTTTCTTCGTTTCCCGCACCGGTTCCTTTGTATTTGCTGCGTGAAGCATTGAAATTATATGTCACGGTAAGCGATACGTTGCGAACATAGTTGTAACAGTTTTTACCTATATCGACACTCTGACCGTACATAATCCACCGCTCGTGTCTCGTCTTCAGCAAGTCGGCGGCATTGATACTGAATACGAGTGCCTTGTTGAGGAACGACTTTACCAGTCCGACATCCAGCGATCCGGCGCTCTGATTAAGTCTGAATCCGTTACAGTTTTCCGTGTTATAACTTACGTTTAACATTGCAAAGCAAGAGGGAGAGAACACAAATCTGTTTCGCAACACAAAGCCGAACTCCGGTTTATACATGGTTCGACTGCTGCCATATTTCCTCGCATCGAATATCTGTTGCCAATAGTCCAACTCCAGTGTTGGCTCATACTTGCCGAATTTGGGAGAGATTCCGACAGAGGCATACAAATACTGCGAATGGTTGAAGTTCATGTTGTGCAGGAATGCTATTTCTTTGTTTTGATAAAGCATACACATCCATTCGATTACATTTTTGATATATGTGTATCCCGTTGATATGTTAAACCATGAATGTGTGACATCAAACTCGAAATTATGTTTGATGCACGGACGAAGATAAGGGTTGCCGCCTTCGTACATATATTGGTTGTCATACTGTTTTTCGTTGCGTAGCGAGTTGTACGACGGCCGTGCCGTCTTGCTGACATAATTCAACTGTATCCCCCATTTGCCTTTATTCCACGAAACCGAAAGATTTGGAAACAGGTTGTTGTATCGTCTGCTCGGAGCCTCCTGCCATACGCCGAACGAGTAATAGTCGGCAGTAACATGCTCAAATCTCAACCCTGCGGATAACGAGAACCGCCCGAACGGTATCTGTATCTCTGTAAATCCGGCAATGTTGTTCTCGCTCACATCGGTTTCCGAAGGCGACACATAATCGATGTTTATCTCGTAAGAACCGACTGCATTGGTATGCGAAACTTCCGAACCCATTCTCAACGTGCCCTTACCTACGGGACATCCTACAACAAACTTACCCGCAAGCATCTTGTTATGCCCCTTTGTCCGATAGAAGATGTCGCGGTTGTCAAAATCTTCGCCTCGTTCTGCGTTATGCACCTTGACCATGCTTTTGTTAAAAACGTATGTGGCATTGAAGTCGAGGGTCACCTCTCCCAACTTGCCAATATAATAAACGTTCAATTCGTGTCCGGGACCTTCACTATTCCTGCGGTCAAAGTTTACTGAGAACTTATTTTCCGGCTTTCCGTTGCGAAGGACATTAATTTCTGCATTTTCAGTCATCGCTTTTCCATAAAGCGACTTGTTTACAGAATATGACATTCCAAACGAGTTGTACTCGTTAATGTCATAACTCAACCCAAAATTCCCTTTAACACCTTTCATGCGCATCTTGGTAAGCGTCTTCTCGTCAACGTTTATATGGTTTTTTCCCACATATATATCCTGCCACAAATTGTTGTCTTCAGTCCAAGAGATGCTGTAATAATACAAGTCGGCAAATGCCTCCCAACCTTTCGAGCGATATTTCAACAATAGTTCGTCGTGACCTGCCCATTTCTTGTTATATTTCACATAGGTATTTGTTCGGAAACTGAATCCGTCGCCTTGCGTTCGCAATGTCTTTATGCGAATTACCGATTCCACCGCGGCATCATATCGCGCACCGGGACTGGTAATTACATCTACCGACTTGATGTCGGTGGATTTCAGTCGTTGCAGTTCTCCTTTGTCCCTTACCGGCTTGTTGTTGATATATATAATCGGCGTACCTTTTGCAAACACACTCACATTACCGTCATCGCTTACCTTTACACGCGGCAACTGCGACAGTACGTCGCACGCCGTTCCCATCTGCGAGAGCAATGAGTGTTCCACGTCAACCGTCAATCCTCCGTCTGTCATTTTGTATTGTGGTCGTTCACCCTTTACCACAACTCCTTTAATTCGATATGATTCGTCTGCCAACTTCAACGTTCCGATATTCTCTGCCGTTGCCATACGGTATATTGTGCGGTATCCTATGCAAGAGACTTTAACCAAGATTTCTCGCAAGGCACATGGTATGACAAAGTCACCGTTCGCATTAGAGACTCCGCCGTTCACGAAACTCGAATCCTTTGGCGACAACAATGCGACATTGGCATATACCACGGGCTGATTACGGCTGTCGACTACCTTACCTGTATATTTTCGATCGGCTTTCTGCGTACATTCCACATATATGCGGTCTTTGTAGAACTTTATTTTCATGGGGTACATCCCGCATACTGCACGCACGGCATCGGGAAGCGTACTGTTGCGAATATCTACGGTGACGGTGAAATCTTCCAGTTCGTTGTAAATGAAATTGATGGTGTAATTTTGTGTTGATTTGCCAAGGTCTTCCAATGCTTTTGACAGAGAAACATTACGATATGAACGTGTTATTTTCTGTGCCCGGGTCGTATTTATAATGCCACAGAACATCAGTATCAAGACGAATAATCTTGTTCTCATATACATTTGCAGATATTTCATTCAACAATAAAGGTATGGTTTTTGATGACGATGTCAACACTCTCGAAATGATTTAACTCTTCGACCACTTCTTCAGCACTGCTGTTTTTATCCCACTTGAAAAATAACCGCAGTTTGCGCACTTCGTCATTTTTGAATTCCACACTGAAATCGTAGAACGCACACATTTCCGAAAGTACCTGTTCCAAATCTTCATTTTCAAATACATGCGGCTTGGCAGAAAGCACTTTAATTTCTTTTGAAGCATCATTTCCAGGGTCTACGGCATTCAACATTTCCCGTTCCGCCTGCTGTTTTTCCACCTTTGATTTTTCACTGCCGCCGGTAGTCAATCTAATGGCGGCAAGGGTGACACCAGCCACCATCGCAATTCCGACAGCCGCAACAGCCGCTTTGCGCCACGGAGAAGTATAAACACACGGTGTAATTTCCTGCCGTGGCAGCATTTTCTCTTCACTCTTTCTTCGTCTGAAACCCTCTTCGGCCATAACCGTCAACTCGTAATACTCGCGACATTCCTCGTCATCCAGAAATTGTTCTATCTCATTGTCGTCAAACATTTCCGGATTTTCCGCAATACGCAACAGCATTTCCATTTTTTTCTCATTCATCATTGTCGGCAAATTCTTTAAGTTTTACCAATGCCTTTGAAAGATTTTTATAGACGGAGGTTTCGCTTATTCCGAGCATATCGGAAATCTCACGATAAGATTTTCTCCCTTCAAACCTAAGTTTGAACACTCTCATTGTCTGCGGTGTCAGTTCTCGCTCTGCGTAGCACAGCATGCGTTCTATTTTGTGCTCGCGCTCTTCCACCGGTACCACCGTAGGCGAAACATCAAGAGTAAGATGTCTAATAACACGCTCCTTTACTTTCATGCGGGCAATTATGTCCAAGCAACGGTTGCGAACGCACGACAGCAGATAATTCTCTTCTTTATCCACCGGCAGGCGCAATCCACCTTCCGATAGTCTTGCAAACACTTCGCTCGCCACATCGCAACCTTCGTCATCATCGTTCAGCATTATGCCTGCCAGTCGGCACATTTTGCCGTAGCAAATGCAATAGAGGTGTTCCACCTCGTCTCTCCTTGGCATTCGGTTATTTGTTATCATTTACTTATATGACGAATTCGTCCGTTATTTCCTAACCTTATAATGACATAAAAATGATTTTATTATTAAAAAATTAAAAGAGAACGAGCCTCTATTGTTCATTCTCTTTTACTTTTTATTTTCCTTTCTTTTTCTTCATCTTCGGTTCCGGTAATGCTATGCATGTCTCACGTACTAACGATGACACAAATTCACGGTCGTCAATGTCTTCAATATAGAAATAGTCTTTCGCTCCGTTGTAAGGCGGATGCAGTTCAACCGTGCCGAGCATTTCACGACCGACATCGGTAGGTTTCAGGTAGAAACGGTCATCGCATATCAAGCCGAATATCTTGCCATTACAATAAATGGCATAATCACCGAACATCTTATGCGTTACTATATCGCCGGCACCGCCGCACTGGTCGGCAACATACTGTACAAAATCCTTATCGCTTGCCATGTATGAAATCGCAAATAAATATTACTACAAATAAAAAAACGGAGGTTCCAGGATGTTGTTTTTCTTGATACCTCCATTTTTATAATACCTTATTCGTAAACGAACGTGAAATTCTTCTCTGCCGTGAGAGTGTTGCCTACGAAACAACCCTTGTGGGCGAAAGTCTCGAGTTTCTTGCGTGTCTTTTCATCAAAGTCGCCCTTGATGTGGAATACCACATTGAGTTTCGTCACGCTGAATGTCTCCATGCTCTCTTCGAATTCTCCCACCTCTGCATAACTGCCCGTTATGTCAATGCCTTCTTTTAATGCTCGCAATGCCATAACGGTAAGTGCGCAGTTTGCAAGCGATTGTCCGAGTATGTCAACCGGAGTCGGATACTCGCCATAACCGCCTGATGCCTTACCTGCATCGGTTACAGTCTTCTGTCCCGATACCACATGTGTTGACTCTACTCGAGCCTTGCCTAAATACTTTGCTACTGAAATTGCCATAATACTTTTTCGTTTGTTTGATAATTTGTTATACCTCAGCATGCCCACAATGAACATGCCGTTCTTAGTTTGTCTTTTACAAGATTACTCTATTCCCATTCAAATCCACGTGCCAATCCGCCTTCGCTTGTCTCTTTGTAGAGCGAAGGTATGTCGTGTCCGGTCTTCTTCATGACTTCCACCACACGGTCGAACGATACGCGATGGCGACCGTCACTGAACGAGGCATACAATTGTGCGTCGAGTGCCCGACAAGCTGCAAAAGCATTGCGCTCGATGCAAGGAATCTGCACTAATCCGCAAACAGGGTCGCATGTCATTCCGAGATGATGCTCGAGTCCCATCTCGGCGGCATACTCCACCTGCGAAGGAGTTCCTCCGAACAACTGGCACGCTGAGGCAGAGGCCATGGCACAAGCCACACCGACTTCGCCCTGACAACCCACCTCGGCACCTGAAATAGACGCATTCGACTTTACCACATTCCCGAACAGACCGGCCGTGGCAAGGGCACGCATAATTCTCGTATCAGAAAATTCGTGGTGGCGCGACATTGCATACAACACCGCAGGAACCACTCCGCACGAACCACATGTGGGGGCTGTGACAATTTTCCCCATGCCTGCATTCTCCTCGCTTACTGCCAGCGCGTAGGCATATACCATTCCGCGCGATTGTAACGAAGGCTTGTACGCGCGAGCCTTTATATAATATGTGGCAGCCTTGCGCGACAAGTTGAGCGGACCGGGAAGCACTCCCTCGTTTTCAAGTCCGCGCTCTACCGCTTTCTGCATCGTATCCCACACTTCCGACAGGTAATCCCAAATCTCTACCCCCTCGCATTCCTCAACGTATTCCCAGAAATGGCGACCGTTCTTTTCGCACCATTTCATAATATCATGCATTGTGGAAAGTTCATAAACAGGATTGGTAAAAAACATGTCATCGTGTCCCTTACCTTCAGACAACGCACCACCACCAACGCTATATACCGTCCAACTGTCTATAACGCTACCATCTTCGGCCTTTGCCTCGAACAGCATTCCGTTGGTATGGAAAGGAAGCCGCACGTCCGATTTCCACAATATTTCAACCGGTGCAACTTTCCCGAGAACATCGGTTATTGCTATGTCGGTCATGTGTCCCTTGCCCGTAGCGGCAAGACTTCCATAGAGTGTAACCTCGAACGACTTTGCTTGAGGATTCCTATCTGCAAATATTATGGCGGCTTTCTGCGGTCCCATGGTGTGACTGCTCGAAGGTCCTGCGCCTATTCTGAATATTTTCTTTATCGATTCCATAATTCATGTTATGTTATAAATATATGCAAACAGTGTGCCACAAAATTGTCGAACCATGACATGACACATGACCAAACGAATACTTACTCGTCACACTTCGCGGAAGAAATGTGATATACATGCCACAAACGGAGAGAGTTTCTGCCGGAAGACCCTTCCCCATTGCGTTACGCGCTGCTTGCTCCAAGTGAGTATAAGTCTGCGTTTGGCACGTGACATTGCGACATAAAAGCGGCGCATCTCTTCCTGTTGGCGCTGCAAGTCGTCGCGTGAATAGAAACCGGGATAGTTATCGTCGCTTACCCCGAACACTATTACGTTGTCAAACTCCAGTCCCTTCGCCTTATGCACGGTAGAGACAAAAACTTTCTCGTTTACCGCACAACTGCCGCACAAGTCGGCTTCTTTCAATGTGTTGAGGATATTGGCATATTGTTCCAACTGCACATGCAACGGCCGATGATCGTCGCCTATCACTTCACCGGCGATATAACGCTCAACGTATGACATCTTCTCAAGTGGAGACATCTTGCAAACATGGAGTAAATAATTATATGCATGACACCATTCGGCAAGCAGTGCCGGCTCGCCGCCATTCCATTCTTGGTATAACAGCGAACGAGTATGGTCGTAAAGCGGTTTATATACCTCGCGAAGTCGCTTTACCGCTTTGTCGTACTTGATTGGAATTTCAACTTGTCGTTCAGCCTTCTGTCTGCCTTCGTCAAAACAATGCTCTGCCAAATGCCATGTTGCCATTATGTCATCATCGGCAAGATGTGTGTTCTCGCCCTCTATACCGAACTCCGTTATGAGGTCTTTCAGTTTGTGGCTGCGCAACCTCGGACTGACTATACGCGAAATGTGCAACGTGTCGAGACATCGTGGGAAACGCTCCCTGAAGTCGACGATGCCGCAGCGGCGACGCAAGTTGTTATCCATTATATGGTAATCGTAGGCAGAGTTATGTCCGAGTAGTACGCAACCATCGGCATAATCAATAAAACGTCGCAGTCCTTCGGCGGGGCCGAGCAATTCCCTATGTTTGTATTCCTCCACCAACGGATTGGGCACATCTCCCAACATTTGCGGAATTTCGCGGTCTGTGCGTATGAAGATATTAAAATCCGAGCCTTCGACATATTCTCCTCTATGCAGTTTAATTGCGGCAACCTGCACCACATCGTCTTCCTCAATGGAGAGCCCCGTGGTCTCTGTGTCGAATACCACAATGTCATCGTGCGAGTACGATTGCAGAAACTCCTGCAATGACGTTATGCCGTCATCGCGCATAAGGTCGGCAGGGGTCATGCCGTTCGTGGCTAAGTTGCGCACAATATCGCGTGCCGACGAGTTCGACCCAGCCGCCTTTATGCCTGCAAGTATGCGCGACCATGCAAGGAAATCGTGGTCACCCGTAATCACGCCAAAGTGTGCAAGCAACAGTTTAACCAAAGGTTCGGAGAACAAGTCGCGACCCGACACCTTGAAATGGTTTACTCCTATATTTGTAAGTCTGGCACTTATGTCGTCGGCTTCGCTGTTGTAACTTACCACAACTGCCACCGTCTCATCGGCATACTTGTCTTTTAAACGTTTCGCAAGTTCCGCCGCATCCTGTTGCTCGTCAATGTTGTTGTCAGAGCATATAATAAGCAAGTCGTCCCGTCCGGCCTCCGTCTTGTGTGCGGTTTGCGGCAACAATCGCTCGTCAATGCCCAAAACCTCATGTCCATAAGCGTTGAACACGTCAAGAAGATATTTCGGCGAGCGATAGTTGGTATATAGGTTATGAATGGAACATTGACTTGCGAGCATGTTGAGAGTCTCGCTCTTAGCCCCCATGAAAGAGTAGATTGACTGCTGACTATCCCCAAGATACATTACCGTTGGCGAACGGTGATCGGTTACAAGATTTATTATCTCAAGTTGCAACATACTCAAGTCTTGCACCTCATCAATCTGTATCCATCCGTACCGTTTTCCAATATTCCCTTCTTTCAGTGTGTCGTAAGCAAGCAGCAGCAGGTCGGCAAAGTCAACGAGATTATGTCGTTGTTTGTATTTCTCATAGTGCCGTGCGGCAGCCATCATGCATATAAAGTTCTGTATTTCTCCGTTACGGTTCAATTCTGCCAACATATAGTAGTCGTCTATGTTACGATAGAGTTCCGATATACTCTCGCGAGTAAATTCTTTCCTTGTTATCGAACAAATCTGCCTCAATGTCTTGCTATTCATGTCCTCCCCGTGCACGGTAAGTTCGCGCGGATATCCGCCGGCATACTGGTGCATGAAATGCTGCATGTTCACTATTTTAGAATATTGGTGGCGCATCTTGGCATCTCCCTGAACAGCCAGTTCGTCTTGTTGCAAGAAATCGGCAATGATACTGATTCCATCGTCCTCGTCGAGTATTGATGTCTCCATCGGCAGTACTTCGTTGTCAAAAAGGAATTGCGAGCAGAACTTGTGTATGTTGCCCACGAACAAATCATTCACTCTTCCGCCTGCCATCTGCTCTATTCTCTCACGCATACCTCTCGATGCACGGTTTGTAAACGTCAGACACAGCATGTCGCCATAATCCACTCCCTGCCTGTGTGCCTGCATGATACGCTCCGCCAGAACCTCTGTCTTGCCGCATCCGGGCGGAGCGAGTACGAGGTGGTATCCCTCTTGTGCGGCAATAACCTCCCTCTGTTTCTCATCATACTGTTTAACGTCCATTTCCTTCTTTGTTCTATGTCAGATACAAAGGTAGTGAAAAAATCCGATTAACAAGCACGCAATCAGTATCTTCAAACAAATTTCATTGATTTTTCCTATAACTCGTCACAGCCCATACGTTTATCAGTACGGCAATGACGGCGAGGACGGATAACCGGGGTAATATGCTGCCAAACGTTCCACCACGCACGAATACAGTGCGCATGGCATCAATGAAATAACGCATGGGGTTGACCGTGGTTAATAGTTGTGCCCAATGCGGCATGCTCTGAACCGGAGTGAAAAGCCCGCTGAGAAGAATGCAGCACACCATGATGAACCACATTACAAACATTGCCTGTTGCATTTGATTGCTGTAATTGGAGACTGTCAGACCTATTCCGCTGAACACGAGTGCGAGAAGCATAACCAAAAGGTAAATGAACAAAACGTTACCGGCGGGAGTGAAACCGTATATAATCCATGAAAGTAACAAACACGCACTGACAACAAACAGTCCGACAATCCAATATGGGATTAGTTTGGCAAGAATAAACTCCCACTTCCTCACCGGTGTAACGTTAATTTGCTCTATGGTTCCGGCCTCCTTTTCGCCCACGATGTTCAGTGCAGGCATGAAGCCGCACATCATTACTATGAGGACTGCCGTAAGAGCCGGTATCATGAAAAGTTTGTAATCTTGATGTTTATTATATAGAATATTGTCTATAATTGATAATTGGGTTAGACTTTCCTGTTCTCGCCCGGTAATCCGAGCCAGATATACAGTACCCATCATTCCCTTTGTGCCGTTTACACTGTTAGCGGTGATATACACCTGCGGCATCATTCCATTTATCATGTCGCGCTCATAATGTCGCGGTATTACAACAATGACATCTGTCTCGTCTTTCTCCATCAGCAAACGGGCATTATCGTACGACGACACCATACCGCAGAACTTGAAATACTCCGAATGTTCTATGCGGTGGACTATACGCAGCGAAGTCTGACTGCGATCGTTGTCCACTATGGCAACTTTTACGTCCTTAATCTCCATGCTCGTTATCCACGGCGCGACACATATCAGTACGATAGGGAAAAGCACTATCATACGGGGCAGAAAAACATTGTGGCGCATCTGTATCAACTCCTTGCGTATCAAATATTTCAATCTCATTGGTTCATGTTTTCATTATCAATCATTCCAATCTCGTCTTGAACTTGACGAGTGCCGTGCCAAGTATTAGCAACGTCATAGCTGCCATTATCGATATTTCCTTTATTGCCATCTGCCACGGCACACCCATTATCATTAGTTTCTTAATTGCGGAAATGAACCATCGCGCCGGCATTGCACAAGAAATCCACTGCAATATATCCGGCATGCTCTCTGTTGGATATATCATACCCGAGAACAGAATACTCGGCATTAGCAGCAACATGCCCGAGACAAGCATCGCAACCAACTGACTCTTTGCAGCAACACTTATGAGAATTCCTGACGAGAGTGCAAGCAGGATATAGAGCATCGAAACGAGGAATATCGCCATAAGATTTCCTGAAAGCGGAACATCGAGAACATTATGACTTAGCAGAAGTATGGTTGCGAGTATCACAAGCGACAAAAGAAAATAAGGAACTGCCTTGCCCATGATTATAAGCACAGGTCGCACGGGAGAAACAAGGAGCGCCTCCATCGTGCCACGCTCTTTTTCCCTGACTATGCTGACAGAGGTCATCATCGCGCAGATTAGCATAAGGAGAACTCCCATTATGCCGGGAACAAAATTGTATGCCGACTTCATCTGAGGGTTATACAGCATTCGCGAGACAACTGGTTGCGACGACGGATTGACAATAACCTGACGCATGTATGCCGTGCGCATCAAGGCAGTATTCGGATCTGTGCCGTCAACAAGCAACTGAATGACACACTCCTGAGGATTGGCGGAGTACCGGCGCGAAAACACCAAAGCCATATCCGCCCGTTGGTCACGCATAAGACGTTCTGCCGCTGCCGCATTCTCCACTATATATAGCACATTGAAATACGGCGAGGCATCAATCTTGTCTGTCAACTGTTGTGTACCGCCGCATGCCGATGGAGCCACAACAACCACGCGCACGTCTCTGACATCTGTGGATATGGCAAAGCCGAAAAGTAGAAGCATTACCACCGGCATGCCGAACAATATCGTCAGCGTCAGCCTGTCACGAAGTATGTGTCTCGTTTCCTTTATTACGAATGAAATAAACTGTCGCATAACATCATTTGTTTCTTTTAGTTACCCGAAAGACGAACGAAAAGGTGATTCATGTCGGGCTGCCCAAACTTCCTCAACAGTTCCTCCGGTGCACCGAGAGCCTTTATCTCGCCTCCCGCCATTATGGATATGCGGTCGCAATATCCTGCCTCGTCCATGTAGTGCGTGGTCACAAACACCGTTATTCCATCACTTGCCGCCTCATAGATGAGTTCCCAGAACTGCCGCCTCGCTGCCGGATCTACCCCTCCCGTAGGTTCGTCGAGGAACACCACCTCCGGCTCGTGTATTATACTTACAGAGAAAGCGAGTCGTTGTTTCCGGCCAAGAGGAAGCGACCCTACAAGCGAATCTCCTTGTCCCGACAAGTCAAGTCGATTCAGCAGGGCTTCTCCCTTTTCTTTTATACGTGCCGGTTTCATACCATATATTCCGCCAAAGAGACGTATGTTATCAATCACCGTCATGTCATCGTACAGCGAGAATTTCTGACTCATATATCCAATGTTGCGCTTTATCAGCTCATGCTCCGTGGCACAGTCGAATCCTGCCACCGTGGCATGTCCCGATGTCGGCCGGCTCAATCCGCACAATATGCGCATAGCGGTGGTTTTGCCTGCACCGTTGGCTCCGAGGAAACCGAATATCTCGCCTCGTCTCACACGGAAAGAAATGCGGTTGACGGCACGGAATTTACCAAAATCCTTCACCAAATCTTCAACGATAATTACATCTTCCTGCGGCGACTGCCTCCGCGGTAAAGTATAACGGGGCGTGACGGGAGTGAAAATTTCTTTGAACCGAGTGAGTATCTCACCGGGCGTTCCGATGCCGCGCAATTCGCCATCGGAAAGGAATGCCACACGGTCGCAATGCTTTATCTCATCAAGATATGGTGTGGAAACAATAACAGTCATGCCGCGCTCTCTCAATCTGCATATCATTGTCCAAAATTCAACGCGGCTCACCGGATCGACACCCGTGGTAGGTTCGTCAAGCAACAGCACGTTCGGGTTATGCACAAGGGCACAACAGAGGGCAAGTTTCTGTTTCATACCACCGGACAACTGTCCTGCCGGTCGCTTTCGGAACTGTTCTATATGTCCGTAAATATCCTTTATACTGTCATAACCTGCCTCAACGGTGGTACCGAAAAGGGTGGCGAAGAAATCAAGATTTTCCTCAACAGACAAATCCTGATATAACGAAAAACCGCCCGGCATATAACCCACACGACGACGTATTTCTGCCGTATGCGTCTTTGTTGAAAAACCGTCAACAAGGCATGAGCCTTCAACGACTGCCCCTTTGTCGGTTCCGTCGGGAAGGAGCAGTGTGGCAATGATACGGAACAGCGTGGTTTTGCCCGAACCGTCGGGACCTGTCAATCCGAACACTTCACCGCTCCTTATATCCAACGACACGTCGTGCAATGCTCGCAGACTGCCGTAATACTTGGATACTCTGTAAATTTCAACCATTTGCGTCACAATTAAGATGGCAGTGGTTCAGAACCTTACCTCGCCATACATTCCTATCTTTACATACCCGTCATTCTTAACTCTTATCTTAACGGCATATACCTGATCGGCACGTTCGTCATCTGTGAGAATGTTCTTGGGTGTAAACTCGGATCGGCTGCTAATCCACGTAACGACACCATCATATTCATGCTTTGTGCCACCACCATAGTCGGAGAAAACCTTTACATTCTGTCCGATCTTCACTCGCGACAATTTCACCGATGTTATGTATGCACGCAAATACATATTTTGCGTGTCGGCAATTTTGAAGAGCGGTTTACCCACGGTGACAAATTCTCCTTGCTCGGCATATTTTTCGAGTACAGTGCCGGCAATCGGAGTCGTGATGTAACATTTCCTCAACTGATCAAGCACTTGCAACCGCTGTATTTCAGCAGCTCCCACCTGCGAGTCGATGCTCCGCGCGATGTTTCCGAGTGACGATTTTTGTGCTTCCAACTGCTTTCGCAACACATCCAACCGGCTCTGTGCGTCTTCAAGTTGTTTGCGGTTGGCGGCATCGTCCTTTACCA
Source organism: Prevotella sp. OH937_COT-195 (assembly GCF_003932845.1). GTDB lineage: Bacteria > Bacteroidota > Bacteroidia > Bacteroidales > Bacteroidaceae > Prevotella. The sequence continues at coordinate 35,706 of NZ_RQZH01000001.1, read as the reverse complement.
GATGTCCGAACCGCGCCACTTCCCGCTCCGCCTCTGCAATCTGCCGGCGTGTGGCTGCGACCTGTTTCCGCATGTCGGGACGTTGGTTGGCAATGCTCTCTCGGTTGGCTCCCAACTGTCTTGCTTTCAGTGTTAGTTGCACCGTGTCTATCACCCCTGCCTGACGGTCTCGTTCCAAAAAATCACCCTCTGTAATGTCGAATGTCATCAACCGTCCCGATTGCTCGGCACTAACCATTATTTCCGTTGCCTCGAACGTTCCCGTTGCATCATATTCTTTATTTCCCGACGAACATGCCGCCGCCATTACGGTTGTCAATAATAAAAAAAACTTTCTCATATCAGTTGTTGTTTATCGTTTTCAGTTCATAGACTGCTTGCAACATCTTCACCTCATGAATGTCACGCTGCAATCTTGCCTCACTAACTGCATTTATGTCGCGCAACATCTCGTTTACCGTCTCTATGCCGCCCCGTACCCGCTTCTCGCTATTGCTCCGTATGTTCTCGCGCAGGCGGATTATCTCATCGTCCATTACAATCTGTTTACGCAGGTTCTCTATCAGTCCGTTTGCATGCTGTTCTTGCATTCTATGGTTGAAAAGAAAGGTGGCACGTTCGGTCTCTGCCTGCCATCGTTCCATTTCTATGAGCCTGCAATTGTTCTTCCATGTATATATTGCACCAATGTTCCACGACACCGTTGCTCCCACCTTGTAATATGCGTCCCAACCCTTTTTGAGCATGTTGAGACCGGGATTGCCGAATCCGCCTTGCAGAAAAACACCCACTCGGGGGCGTAACGAAGCATCGAGCGACCGCCGGCGGGCATCGAGTAATCGCTGTTTTGCATCATATAGCAACAGTTCGGGACGGTTGTTGCCCAATGTCACGAGTGTATCGTCCGGCTTTTGCAATCTTGCCAAGTCATCAATCGGAATGCCGGTGAACGTCGAGAGCATTCTCGAGTACGTTTGGCGCATCGTATGCAGCGTTGCTTTCTGTTGTCTTGCACGTATCTGTTCCACCATCACCGCATCAACATCGGTTCGGTTGGCAATACCTGCGGCAAACATTGACTCAACCGTTTTCAGCCCCAGCCGGAGGTCGTCTTGCAGCAATTCATTCCGGTCAAGTTGCACATCAATGAGCAAAATGCCGAAAAACAGTTGGGTCACGCGTTCCCGTATGCCGTACATCGTGACATTTATTTGCTCGCGCAAAACATCGTTATATGCCGTGCCAACACCCTTTCCGGTTGCAATCGTGCCACCGTCATATATTGTCTGACTTACCATTATATGCGTATCGTATTGGTAGCGAGACAGTCCTTCATATTCTGCCCCAAACATTTTGGCATCGATTGGCAGTCGCGTAACGTCGCTCTGATATGTGGCACGCCCCGACACCGACACTTGCGGCAACCAACCTTTGGCCACATTCGACAATGTGAAATCGCGACTCTGCTCCAACAGCGCATACTGCTTTATGTAAGGATAATTTGCACGCGCACGCTCCAATGCTTCGTCAATGGTCAGTTGTGCACATACGGGGAGACAGCAAGCCGTGAGAAACAATATTAAAGCATTTTTCATCATTCTTTTTCATACATTTTTTATTGGGTGTAAAGTTATGCCGATTTATACGGGTTGTCAATATCCAATTTTAGCACTTTATGTTCTTTAAGTACGAAATATCGTAAAAAATAATGCAGAATAAGCATTGTTTGCTATCTTTGCATCGAAAAAGTCATAAATGTCATGTCAAAACAACAGCCACAGAGAATTCCAATTTCGAGTTTGCAGGAATTGCTTGAAAGCGGGATAAGGATTGACGGAATACAGCCTTTTGTATTTCCGAATTTCGCAGTGCTTCACAGAGTGAACAGCAATCAGGTAATAAAGGGAATGTTTTCGATGAATGTACCATACAGAGTTGATGATTTCAGATTCCTGTTTTTTCATCAAGGAAATGTCAGGATCGTGGCAAACCTGCTCGAAGTTGAAGTGTCCGGTGGCACAATAGGATTCATGGGCAACGGCGGAATAGTTCAGTTTGAGGACATATCGCCGTCGGTAGAGGTATCGGGAATTGTGTTGAAAGGAGATTTCCTGAATGTTGTAATGAACGGACATCTGCCAAATGCCCTCAATGGCAGTGTGCGCAATTTTTATGTCAAGGTAAAAGAAAACGAGATGGAAATTGTGGAACGAATGATTGTAACAATGAGAATGATTCTCGAAGATGCCGACTGCAACAGCAAATCGGTGGCATCGTTGCTGGCAGCCGCAATAAACTATATCTGCTCCTTGTACGAACGCTACGGCAACTGTCACCGGGAAACACAGACAAGGGTGCAGGATATGTTCAAAAAGTTTATCGTTCTCGTAAACGAACACGGCTCAAGGCATCACACACTCGATTTCTATGCCGACCGTTTATGCGTTACGAAACGCTACCTCGGCACTCTCGTACATAAAGTAAGCGGGGTAAAGGCGAAAGAGTGGATAGATAGAGCCATAATAACCGATGCAAAAGTGGCTCTCAAACATTCCGACATATCTGTATCGCAACTATCGGAAGAACTCCGTTTTCCAACTCCTTCTTTTTTCTGCAAGTTTTTCAAACGAATGACGGGAACCACCCCTGCGGGATACAGGAGTGAATAATGGAAAGCCGCAGACTGTTGGAACGGAGGGCTGTCGTAGCACCGCGATGAGCAAAACCGCCGGTATTGCATGGGAAAACCGCCGAAATTGAAAAGCAAATTCGGCGAAATTATCACTCAATTCCGCCGAATTTGCTTTATAAACGATGGTGTGATGCCACGGAAAAGAACTTTCTCCGCAGGATACTTCCCGACAAGTTGTTATTTATTAATAATTTTGACGGTCTTTACCGTTCCGTCTTCCATACGCGTCTTTTTGATGAGAAGTCCCTTGGCGGCGGCATTTGTCCTGCGTCCCTGCATGTCATGGTAAACGACATCGACAACGGCAGTGCCTGTTTCGTTTATGCCCGTCACTTCCGGATGTATTGTAGTCCAGCGTATGGGTGTTTCGTTTTTCTTGCCTCCTCCATTGTATATGCTCTTCACTCCGAAGCGTTTCCATGACGCAACGTTGTTGGTATTTATGAATACGGTGTGGTAGTCGCCCTCGTTGAATATGGTTCTGTTATTGGAGTTGAAATCGTATGGCATTGTTGTCATGTCACTGTCAAGACAGTAATACGCAGATGTGAACACATAAGGAGTAGTTTTGTCGTCGCCTTTGTCAACAAACAGTTCGTAACTTAGTTTGCTCGGCATGATGTATTCGTCTATATCGTCTTTTGCATAGACATAAAACGTAACGAAATATTCGCCCATCGCATTCATTTCGAACGTGTTAACGTCCGGAAGTTCGGGGGTTGTCGCCACGTCTTCCATGAACGTTATCTCCGCGTCTTCATAATTGTCATAGTTAGACAAACCTGTATCGCTGGTCTCGTCGGCAAAGTCTATGCGGTATGCATCGGCTGTGTATATAAGGTTTTCGGAGTTGTATTTGAACTCCACGTTGCCTTCCGGGTTGAAATAGTAGTGTTGTACTTCATTCGATCCCGGCACGATAAACTCTCCGATGTACTTGTCGGCCGTGAATGTTGCGACGTCGTCCTTCATCGTTCCCTTGAGCCAAGAATACGGGAAACGGCTTGCCAGTCCGCTGATGTATATGTTTTCGCCATCGACCGCCACCTTTACGATGCGCTTCTCTTCGTCGTTATCATAGTTTGCGTCTTCCACGTTAAGTACACACTCTCGCGGAGTAAGCCCTGCGGGCAACGTGTCTGCCTCCAACAAACTGAACCAACCTATCGCGCTCTCGTGAATCTCGCCTCCTCCGCTGTATATCGCTTTCACGCCGATTCGGTTCCATGCGGTGTATTCCATCAACAAATCGATGTCGCATGTGTATATGTTTTTATTGTCCGAGAACAGATATGGTATCTCCGTCATGTTTTCCGACAGGGCTGTATATTCGCTCTTTTGCAGAGTGACGGGAGCCATGGCATGGCGATTGTCGGAGTAAATTTTGTAACTTACCTTGGATGCCGCCATTGCGTTTCCGTTCATGTCAACCAGAGGAATGGTGAAAAGCAGCCTCGGGGCGGCTCCCGACTTGCTAATAAATATTTCGTTAACATGCGGCGTCAAAGGGGTGCCCCCACGCTCTATAACCTTGAGAAACTCAGTTCTGGTGTATATTGAAAACGGAGAAAATTTATTGTCGTTGTCATTGATTAGAACAAGTTGCTTGGTTGACATGCTTTTTTCTTCTGCATCATAGTCGAACACAACGTCTTTCAGAGTCTTTGCAAACGGGTCATAACCGGCAAAATACATGTTGATGTATCCACCCGACACACCCAAAAACTGACCGGAAGCGAACGTAATCTTGCTGCCGCTGACAGTTCCTTTTATCCATGCGTTTGGAATATGTACGCACAAACCTTGCACATATATATCGTTCCCGCTGAAACCTATGGCCAGCACGCTGCTCTCTGTCTTGCCGTCAACATCGGTGGCCATGAATACATAGTCCTCGGTCTGCATGCCTTCCGGCGGCGTTACCGGAGTTGCGACTTTGCGCGGAGCCTGTCCCGTGTCTGTGTTTTCTCCTGCATTCCGTGCGTCCTTCATACCGGAACGCGAATAATTTTTCAAAGCATCTGACATTGGCGACATCTTCCCGACAAACGGGTTCTGTGCAAATGCTGCCGCAGAAAGAAATACAGCGACAAGCGTAAGTAAACTTTTTTTCATAAGCATGTTGTTAGTTTTGATAGTATTATATTGAATTTAAAACGTATTAAAAATCACTTTAAACATGCAAACTTACAAAATTTACCTAACAAACGAAAAGAAAAACAAGTTTTTTTACAATTTATCCTCAATAGTTCATAACGGGAACAAACCACTTTGCCATGGCATATCCGCCTCCGACAAGCCAGACATACAGTATTGCCGCCAACAAAAACGGTTTGAAACCGGCTTGTTTGAACTTGTCGATACCCGTCTCTGCGCCCAGTGCCGTCATGGCCATTGTGAGCAGAAAGGTGTCGATGATGTTAATGAAATCTACCAACGAGGCAGGCAGAAGGTTCAGTGAGTTGAATCCTATCACTGCCAAGAACAGTATGGCGAACCATGGTATCGATATGTTTACTTTGTCCTTGTTGCCGCCTGCGATGTTTCGCTTTACATAACGGGCAGTGAAAAAAGTTATGACGAGCAGTACCGGAACGAGCATCATAACACGAATCATCTTGACGATTATGGCAGTGCTCGCTATCTCCTGCCCCATTGCATTGCCCGCGCCCACCACATGTGCCACCTCGTGTACGGTGCTGCCGGTAAATATACCCATCTCGTCGAGAGGAAGATTGAATATGCCAGCACGATAAAGTATCGGATAAAGGAACATCGACAGCGTGCCGAATATAACCACCGTAGATACGGCTACGGCCGTTTTATACGGTTTGGCGTGTATCGCTCCCTCGCAACCGAGAACCGCCGCGGCACCGCAGATGGCACTGCCGGTAGATGTGAGCAGGGCGATGGAACGGTCCATCTTGAGCAGTTTGCCAACGAGCATGCCTATGAGTATGGTTGCCGTGACGACCACTGCATCAATTACGATGGCAGAAAATCCAACTGCCGTAACATCTTGGAACGTCAATTTGAAACCGTAAAGAATGATTCCGGTACGCAATATCCGCTTGGAACAAAACTTTATTCCCGGCACCCAAGTATCCGGTAGATTGTTGCGCAGACTGTTGGCGTAAATCATTCCGAGGATAATACCGACAATCATCGGAGAGAAAGAGACGGCCTTTACAAAATCCATCTCGCCGATGTAGAATGCAGCACATGCAAACAGCGTCATCAAAAGCACGCCGTGAAGCATGGAACTTCTTTTTTCGCTTATCATTATATTATTTCTTTATATTTAAAATCATTCACTAATTTTAAGTCCGGCATATACTGCCATCAATCCCGCGGCAACACTCATGCCGACATACGCGGCGAAAAGCAGTGCCTCGCCGGAACGCATCATGCGGAACGACTCGTATGCAAAGGTGCTGAAAGTGGTAAAACCTCCGCAGAAACCGGTAACGAGCAACAGTTTCATGTCGGCAGATAAGATTCCGCGACCGACAATGCCCGTGAGCAGTCCGATGAGCAACGACCCGATGACATTTACCATGAAAGTATCCCACGGCATGTCTCCGGAGAGCCATCTCGAAACAAGATAGCGTCCCACCGAACCGGCAGCACCACCGAGAGCCACAAGAACAATGCCTCGTATCATACCGTCACAAAACATATTTTGCATCTTAATGTCACTTCATAATAAATGCCGAAAAGGCATTGAAGCGACATCAGAACTCACTCGTGAAATGGAATTTTATTTTCTTGAAATCCTCTTGCGCCATCTGCAGAACGTAACTGCTGTCGGCAAGGAATACGTCCCGTCCCTCTTTGTCGAGTGCCATGTACTGGAATTTGCGTTTCTTGAAATTGTCAAGTTCTGCCACATCGTCGCTCTCTATCCAACATGCTTTGTAAAGATGAACCGGTTCCCAGCGGCATTTGGCGTTGTACTCATTATCAAGGCGATATTGTATTACCTCGAACTGCAACTGCCCCACGGTACCGATAATCTTTCTTCCGTTGAATTGGTTTACGAAAAGTTGCGCCACTCCCTCGTCCATGAGTTGGTCTATACCCTTTGCCAGTTGTTTGGATTTCATCGGGTCGTCGTTCTCGATATACTTGAACATCTCCGGCGAGAAAGACGGCAGTCCGCGGAAATGCAACTGTTCACCCTCTGTCAGCGTGTCTCCAATCTTGAAGATACCGTTGTCCGGCAGTCCCACAATGTCTCCCGGCCATGCTTCGTCTATTGTACTCTTGCGCTGTGCCATGAACTGTGTGGGCGACGAGAAACGTACCGTCTTGCCATGTCGCACATGCAGATATGGCCGGTTACGCACGAACTTGCCGCTACACACCTTGCAAAATGCTATGCACGAGCGGTGATTGGGGTCGATGTTTGCCGTTATCTTGAATATGAATCCCGTGAATTTCTTTTCCTCCGGCTTCACCATTCGTTCTTCTGCCATGGTTTCCTTGGGACTTGGTGCTATCTCCACGAAACAGTTGAGCAGTTCTTGAACGCCAAAATTATTCAGTGCCGAGCCGAAGAACACCGGTGCCACATCGGCCGAGCGATATGTTTCCACCTCGAACTCGGGGTACACACCGTCAACAAGTTCAAGGTCGTCGCACAGCCTTGCGGCATCTTGTTCTCCCACGAAATCGGCAAGCATGGCAGCATCGTTTATGTAAACCTCCACCTTCTCGGTAACACGCTGCTTGTCGGGGGTAAAAAGGTCGAGTTTCTTCTCATATATGTTATACACCCCTTTGAATTTCGCGCCTTGGTTGATGGGCCACGACAGCGGGCGTACTTTTATCTCAAGTTCTTGTTCCAGTTCGTCGAGCAGGTCGAAAGGGTCGCGTCCCTCACGGTCCATCTTGTTTATGAAGATGATTACCGGAGTGTTTCGCATTCGGCACACGTTCATCAATTTGCGCGTCTGTGTCTCCACTCCCTTTGCGCCGTCAACCACTATTATAGCCGAGTCAACGGCGGTCAGCGTGCGGTAAGTGTCCTCGGCAAAGTCTTGGTGTCCGGGAGTGTCAAGGATGTTCACCTTGTATGGTTCCTCGCTCTTTCCCGTAGGTGGAACATAGTCGAACTCCATTACAGAGGTGGACACCGATATTCCGCGCTGTTTTTCTATGTCCATCCAGTCGCTGGTGGCAGTTTTCTTTATCTTGTTGTTTTTAACTGCACCCGCCACTTGTATCTGTCCGCCGAACAATAGGAATTTTTCGGTGAGCGTTGTCTTTCCCGCATCAGGGTGCGATATTATCGCGAACGTTCTTCTTCTTTCTATCTCTGTCATCTGTTTATGTTTTATAAGTCCGTCGGAAATCCGTATCAATCCGCCGACAATTCGCGAATGCAGTCGACGAGCGACTCCTCCCAATACGGCACTTCCATGCCGTACGTCTGTTTTATCTTTGTCTTGTCGAGTACCGAATATGCGGGTCGTCTCGCCGGCGTGGGGTATTCCGTGGTATGTATTGGCATCACTTGGCACGAATTTATGCCCGCAATGCGGTGTATTGCCTTTGTGAAATCATACCATGATATTACTCCTTCGTTCGAAAAATGGTATGTTCCGGGTACTATGCCTTTCGTTATTGCCGTCATTATGACATTTGCAAGGTCGCGCGCATAGGTCGGAGTTCCGATTTGGTCGAATATTACCCCGAGCCGCTCTTTCTCTTTCCCGAGTCTTATCATTGTCTTTACGAAATTGTTTCCATAGGAAGAATAAAGCCATGCCGTGCGTATTATCATTGCCTTCGAGCATGCTTTCGCCACCGCGAGTTCTCCTTCCAATTTCGTAGAGCCGTATACACTGTCGGGCGAAGGTGTGTCGGTCTCGGTGTATGGTGTGTGCTTTGTTCCGTCGAAAACATAATCCGTGCTTATCTGTATAATCCAGCCGCCGCGACTTTCCACCGCCGCAGCAAGATAAGACGGTGCCGTAGTGTTGAGCAGTTTGCATGTTTCGGCATTGCTTTCCGCCTTGTCAACAGCGGTATATGCCGCGCAGTTTACTATACCGTCTATTTTTTTCTCCCGCACCATCTGCTCTATTGCAGTGCGGTTGGTAATGTCAAGTTCTGCCACATCGGTGTTTATCCAATTATGCTCCGGGTGTTCCGCCTCAAGGCGTTGCATCTCGCAACCCAACTGTCCGTTGCAACCTGTAACAAGTATATTCATATTCAATCGTCAATTATCAAGTGTCAAACTCCAATCCTTCTTCCCTGTCTTTTTTGTAATAGTCGGAAAGCATTCCTATGAACGTTGTTATCTCTTTTATCGCATGCAGGGTATTCTGACTTATCTCTTTCTTCTGCAACCGCAACATCATCGTTCCATAAAGTGCGTTGAAACACGTCTCGATTTCGTTTTCATCGTTTTCTTTTGTATCAGAGTGCCCGTCGTCAGACTGTGTCCGCCGGTTTCTAAGTTCTACTATGAACGGCAACACCTTATAGTATTCCGATGTGTAAAACGGGAATTTTGAACTTTCGAGCAACTGTCCGTGCAGTTCGATGAGTTGCATCATTACCACTTTGTTTATCTGCAAGTGTCCTCTCTCCCGGCACCCTTCCTGATTTACCATTCTTATAAGGTCTCCATACCAATCGGTAAGTTCCTCTTTCTTCTCCTCGTTGTAATCGAACTGCGATATATAGTCTCTTCGCAATGCCGTCAACGAGCAGTCGTATGCCCGTATGATGTCCTCCACCTGCCACATATACAACAGGTATTCTGCTATGTTATCCTTTCTTAATTGTCGGGAAATAAACATTTTTACAAAAAGAATTTATATTAAAAGAATGCCCTCACGTCAATCAGTACCGACGAATATCGTACTGCCGGTGCCGATGTTCAGTGCAGGTGATAGATATTGAAAATTGTTCCGAACATTATCAATATGGATAAAACGATTACGGCAGAGCCGATGACACGGTTGATTATGACAATGCCGCCGGTGGTAAAATTGCCTCGAATCTTATCTACAAGCCATGTCAGCCCGAACCACCACAGCAATGCACCGAGTACGATGCTCAAATAGCCGACACACATTTCTATCGGATGATTCGGCACAACGAATGCAAACTGGGCATAACAACCCATGAACAGAAAGATTATCAGCGGGTTGGAGAATGTCACGAAGAATGCCGTCACTCCGTTATGCACAAGCGATCCCTTGTTCTTTCCACTCTGGTGCATCTTTTTTGTGGGGTTGCTCTTGAAACAATATATGCCGAAAAAGAGCAACATTATACTGCCACTTATCTGTAAATAGAAAAGATTGCGCCCTTGCTCGATGAACTCCATAACGAAACTCATACCCAGACCGGTAATGAGAGCATAAATAATATCGCTGACAGACGCGCCAACACCGGTGACAAGTCCGTACCAACGCCCTTTATTCAAAGTGCGCTGAATGCAAAGGACACCGACCGGCCCCATCGGAGCAGATGCCAAGATGCCTATCAATATCCCCTTGAACATCAAACTCAATATGTCTATTTGAAAAGGAAATTGCATAATGGCTGCAAAGGTACACATTTTAATTCAAAATAAAAGACTGCCGAATGATATTTTTTGTAAATGCAATATATTTAGCAAGCAAATAGCAAAAAATATGTTAACTCGTTTGATTTAAACAATCACTATATGTATTTATTTCTCTTTTCTTTATTATCTTTGCCCACAAGAAACGAATTTAAGGTAAAAACAGATATAATTCTTTATTATGAATTTACAAACAGAAATTAAACCGTATGTAATCGGTTTGGACTTGGGAGGAACGAACTCCGTTTTCGGCATTGTCGACGCAAGAGGCGACATAAAGGCAACCACAGCCATAAAAACGCAGGGGCACGACAGTGTGGAGAAATATGTGGATGCATGCGTAGAGGCGCTGCAAGTAATCATTGACCAAGTGGGAGGACTCGAACTCATCAAAGCGATGGGTATCGGGGCACCAAACGCAAATTTCTATAAAGGCACAATAGAATATGCACCAAACATTGCATGGGCACACGAGGGTATTGTACCGCTCGGGGAAATGTTCTCCGAAAGGCTCGGCGGAATACCCGTCGGACTGACTAACGATGCCAACGCCGCTGCCGTGGGCGAGATGATATACGGCGTGGCACGAGGAATGAAGAACTTCATCGTAATAACACTCGGCACGGGAGTTGGTTCCGGCATTGTAATAAACGGACAAGTCGTGTATGGCTGCGACGGCTTTGCCGGCGAACTCGGACATGTCACGATGGTACGCGAAAACGGACGCATGTGCGGCTGCGGCCGACAAGGATGTCTCGAAGCTTACTGCTCGGCAACGGGAGTGGCGCGCTCGGCACGCGAAATTCTCGCAAGAACCGAAGAACCTTCGCTGTTGCGGGAAATTGAACCGGAGAAAATAACATCGCTCGAAGTATCTGTTGCAGCCAACAATGGCGATGACATAGCAAAAAAGATATATGAGTTCACGGGCGAAATGCTCGGAAAGGCATGTGCCGACTTTGCCGCATTCTCAAGTCCGGAGGCATTCATATTCTTCGGAGGAATGACAAAAGCGGGCGAACTGATCATGGAGCCGATAAGGCGTTCATACGAAGAGAACGTGATGAAAATTTTCCGTGGAAAGGCAAAATTCCTCATCAGCGGTCTCGACGGGTCGTCGGCAGCCGTTCTCGGGGCATCTGCCATAGGCTGGGAAATATGATGTTTCGCCGAAATGGCATTTCTTTGTATCCCAATGTTTTACACAACTCCGAGTTCAACATTAACAAATAACTTTGTGAACAGAGAAGCGGCAAAACGATAAAAGAAAACAAATTCAAAGTATCGTACTACCAAAAACGAGGTACGAAATACAAAAATACTCCGGTTCGGGATAATCCCAAAAAGCGAAAGTTGTTCGGATTATCCCGAATTTTGGTGTTCTATATATTACTTGTTGGTTGAATTGAATATCCAAAAGCGACAGAGAAATAGAATATGGACGACTTTCTCCAACTCAACGATCACCTTATGATGATACGAAATCATGCCAAACAGCCACAAGGACTCTTCACAAGAATGGCTGCAAAGGTTTCCGCCTTTGTCATGTTACAATATTTCAATTTTATCAACAATAAACCTATATGCCAAATTAAAAATGATTTATTATAACTCAACCAATAGATTTAACCCAAATCGGTCATTAGACCGCATTTGCTTAGATTTGCCATTGCCGTTACGCTTCCCAACTGCTTTAGCCCGCTTGCTGACATCTGAGCATCCTTTTCATCTCGACGTAGCCCGCTACGCCTTCGATGAAAAGGCTGCACATCTGCTCAACAAACGAACAAAATCGGTTGAGGGTTCTAATGACCGATTGGGGTTTAATCAATGATTTAAATCCGCTTGCAAGGTTTGAACTTTGCTTGTAATCATTGTGATGATTGTAAAAAAGTATAAATTTGGCATTCAAAATGTTTATAATCAAGATAAAAACAGACGGAAATTCCTTATTTTCAGAATTTCCGTCCGTTGTACGCCTGCAGGGGTTCGAACCCTGGACACCCTGATTAAGAGTCAGGTGCTCTACCAACTGAGCTACAAGCGCGTCCTTTTTTTGCAATCAAAAACACGATTTCCGAATTGCGAGTGCAAAGGTAGTGCCTTTTTTCGTAATCTCCAAATATTTCCTTTTATTTTTCAAAAAAAACTTTCCGCATACATTTCATTTAATATTTGAGAATTTCATTTACCATTTTCGGCACGGCAATTCCATCGAAATTGTAAAGCAAAACAGGTGGAATTGCTTTACAATTTCGGCAGAATTACACTGCAAATCCGGCGAGATTGGCATTCACGCACAATGTTGCAGTTGTTCTATTCACAACATTCTCCCATGCAACTCTTTATCTTATAGACGTATGCGTCTATTACTGCCACTGCCGTGATGTTCACGATGTCGCGTACAGAACTGCCGAAGTCGGTAAAATGTATGGGCTTGTTCAGTCCTATTTGTATCGGTCCTATTATTTCGACATCGGGTGCCAACGTCTGCAACAACTTGTAAGACGAACGTGCACTCGCGAGGTTCGGGAATATCAGAGTGTTCACATCTTTTCCTTTCAGACGCGTGAACGGGAATAGAGCATCGCGTTGCTCCCTGTCGAGAGCAAAGCCTATCTGCAATTCCCCGTCAACGACCATTCCGGGATTTTCCCTGTGCAACTGCGCCACGGCATTCCTTACCTTTCTTGAACCATCGGAATTGTCGCTGCCGAAGTTCGAATGACTGACAAGTGCAATTACCGGTTTCTCGTTGAAAAAACTCACCGCTTTGCAACTAAGTCTTGCCAAATCAACCATTTCCTGCGTGTTCGGGTCACTGTTTATCAGCGTATCGGCAATGTATAAGGTTCCTTTTGAAGAGTTTATTATGTGCATTGTCCCGAAATTTCCATACTCCGGGCGTATTCCTATCACCTCCTTTGCCACCTTCGTCGTATTCGAGTATTTTGTGTAAAGTCCCGTGATGAAAGCATCTGCCTCTCCCGTCTCCACCATCATCATTCCGAAGTAGTTGTGTTCGAACATCTTGTCGCTTGCCTCATCGAATGTATATCCGTCGCGTTGTAGTTTTTGAGTCAGTATCTTCGCATATCTTTCTCTGCGTTCTGCCTCCTTGTCGTTTCGCGAGTTTACAATTTCCATTCCGTCGAGCGACAGGTCAATTTCCGCCGCCAGTTTGGTTATGCGCTCTTCGTTGCCGAGAAGTATCGGATGACAGATGCCTTCCGCTTTTGCTTGTACGGCTGCACGAAGCATTGTCGGGTGTGTTGCCTCGGCAAACACCACCCTCTGCGGGTGCGCACTCGCCGTGGAATATATCTTCTGTGTGAGTTTTGTCTTCAGTCCGAGCATTACGCTTAGCGAGTTTTTGTATTCCTCCCAATCGTCAATGGTTCTCCTCGCCACTCCGCTTTCTATTGCTGCCTTTGCCACGGCAGCCGACACTTCGGAGATGAGACGCGGATCGACAGGCTTCGGTATGAAATATTCTCGCCCGAATTTCAGGTTGTTTACCTTATATACATCATTTACCACGTCAGGTACGGGCTGCTTTGCCAAGTCGGCAATGGCGTGTACTGCCGCCATCTTCATCTCCTCGTTGATGGCACTTGCATGAACATCGAGTGCTCCTCTGAAGATGTATGGGAAACCTATTACGTTGTTTATCTGGTTAGGATAGTCTGTTCTGCCCGTTGCCATCAGCGTGTCGGGGCGTGCTTCCAAGGCATCCTCGTACGATATTTCAGGTACGGGATTTGCGAGTGCGAATATTATGGGGTTCTTTGCCATGGTCTTCACCATCTCCTTTGTAAGCACATTACCCTTCGACAGCCCCACAAACACGTCGGCACCGCTTACTGCCTCGGCGAGCGTGTGTATGTCGCGACGGTCGGTTGCGAAAAATCTTTTCTGTTCGTTCAGGTTCTCGCGGTCGGTTGTTATTACTCCTCTCGAGTCTAACATCATTATGTTTTCCTTGCGTGCGCCAAGTGCCATGTACAATTTTGTACAACTTACGGCTGCCGCTCCGGCTCCGTTCACCACAATTGTCACGTCTTCTATATTCTTTCCGGCAACCTCCAAAGCGTTCTTGAGCCCTGCGGCAGATATTATCGCCGTGCCGTGTTGGTCGTCGTGCATTACCGGAATGTCAAGTGTACGTTTCAGTCTTTCCTCTATGTAGAAGCACTCCGGTGCCTTGATGTCTTCGAGGTTTATCCCTCCGAACGTCGGAGCAATTCTCTCCACAGCCTCACAAAACTTCACGGGGTCTTTCTCGTCGACCTCAATATCAAACACATCGATACCCCCGTAAATCTTAAAAAGCAGTCCCTTGCCTTCCATTACGGGCTTACCGCTTACCGCACCTATGTCGCCAAGCCCAAGTACTGCCGTCCCGTTGCTTATCACTGCCACGAGGTTACCCTTGTCGGTATATCTGTATGCGGCATCAGGATTGTCTTGTATTTCAAGGCATGGGAAAGCCACCCCCGGCGAATATGCCAGACTGAGGTCTGTTTGTGTACGGTGAGCCTTTGTGGGTCTCACTTCTATCTTGCCCGGTCTTCCATTTTCATGGTATGCCAAGGCTGCTTCTTTTGAAATCTTTACCATAAACACCTATGTTTTTTTCGTTATGTTCTCATTAAAATTTGTTTTGCACGCAAGCATTATAAACTTTCGGCAAAGTTACGAGTTATCGTGATAATACTGCCACCATAATCATCAAAAAAAATCGTTAAGCCGCAATAAATATTAAATTATACGACGAAAAATTTCATTAAATCAAAATTATTATTTACATTCGCAGACAACAATTTAATTTCGATGCGGAACGTCTACCGCAAAAATAATCAAAAATTGACATACAAACCATTAAAACACATATTGATATGAATATCCAAAAGACTTTGCTGCTCGCCTGCATGTCGGCGGTTTTCGCAGCAATGCCCGCAACGGCACAGCACAAAACCAAACAGAAGAAAACGGGAATCTCGGTGGAGCACCGCCTCTATGAAGGTGAAAGTTTTTTCAAAGCCAAAATCAAAAGACCGCTTTATGCCGATCAGAGATGGAGTATCATGTGGCCTGAAAACGGAGTGAACTGCAACGTAAAGAAACTTCAGGAAGCGATAATCGCTTCTTTGTCAGACAAGCATTACCCTTCCATTGATGCCTTTGTATCTTTCATGGAGAACAATTTTGCAGGCAACGGCGAATGGCAGAAAGTTGCGGAGATGGTTGAAACAGAAACCTCTTTCGATTGCGAAGATGAATATAATCCTTTCCCGCAGTCGATCGCGTATAATGTCGAGACAACCGAGACGGGATGCGAAGGCATAGCCACTTATCGCATAAGCGATGTGTACGACCTTGGTTCGGGAGTCGGCGCAGGAATTCTTTTCGATGATAGATATATTATGTACGACCTTTACACCGGACAAGTTGTCAAATACGAGGACATCTTCAAACAAGGAAGTGAGGAGGCTGTCGCAAGGTTGCTGAAGACCAACGCAGTAAATCTCAATGATTACAAAACGCTTATCAATGCCGATTTTCCTCCGGTACACAAAGACAATTTCTACTTGGATCATAACTACAAGACGGCTTTTTTCATATACGGCAAATATGAAGTGGCTTCCGGAGTAGACGGAGTGGTAAAACTCGGACTCTCGTTCGATGACTTGAAACCTTTTATGAAAGGCAGATAAAAAACATTAGAGAGTTCAGGCTGCGTCTTGTCTGTCATGATACGCGGAACCGTCATAAACAAAACAAGCCTCTGCCCAAACTCTCGAATGCCCAAATTCGCATAAAGATACGGCAACGGGTTACTTACCCTGAGACAGCAATACTTTCTGTATCGTTGAGTCCATGTCGCCTTTGCTCATCGCACCCTGCATAATGGTGGGTTGTCCTTCCTTTGGAATGAACAATAATGTCGGTATCGAACGGATGCCGAACACTGCGGCAAGTTCTTGTTGCTTGTCAACATCTATCTTGTAGAAATCCACCTTGCCGTCGTATTTCTCCGACATCTCGTCTATTATCGGAGACAACATTTTGCACGGTCCGCACCATGTTGCGTAGAAATCCACCACTGCCGGCTTATCGCCTTCGAATTCCCATGACTGCGGTTTCTTCTCATAGTCGAATACTTTCTTCTTAAACTCTTGTACATTCAGTTCCATAATTTTTCCTTTCTTTTCTTTGTTGTTAATTGTTTCCTTGTCACTCGCAGCCCCTGAGTTTGTTTTCGAGGTGCAACCTGTTGTCAGCGCAATCAGCGCAATCAGAATAATCGTAATCTTCTTCATCTTTTTATTCTTTGTTTTGTGCAAAGATATAATGTTTTGTCAGTACGCCAGTTATACAAAAGGTACAAAACATGGTAATATAAGGACAAAGAATTAGAAAAACAACAAAATGTCCTTAATATACCATAAAGATTCCATAAAATACGAGTTGGTTCAAATATTAAACCGTAATTTTGTAACAAACAAGACAATAAATACAGAAAATCATGCAAATAAACCAGTTGATACAATCGGCACCGGAAGCCGCATGCGATTCTTCTTTCGAATTTTGCATCTCCGACTTGAAATCGGTATCTGAAGGAAATAACGATATGTTCAGACCGCATACCAGCCAATGTTACCGGATAATTTGGTTTACAGGAGGCGAAGGCGAGTTTGAAGTAGATTCCGTATGCTACCGGTTTTCGTCGGGAGCACTGTTTTTTCTGAATCCCGGACAGGTGAACTCTTTCGTCGAAGGCAAAACTCCGGGCGGTACGGGCATTCGTTTCTGCGAGCAATTTTTAAGCGATGAGAGTACAATGGAGAGCATTTTCCTGAAATATGACTTGTTCGACACCGGCGACCGAGTGCCTTATATAATAATAAGTGAAGAAGAACGGAACACTCTGCTGACACTGCTCGACTCCATACGGCAGGAACTTAACCGCAATGAAGCATTCGCACACAAAGACTACCTGCAGCACCTGCTACACCTTTTCCTTATTACCATACAGCGCAGAGGTAACGACACAAACGAGAAAAGACTGTGCATAAACTGTCAGGCAGACCGTTTGTTCGTGCGCTTCCGCCAGCAATTGGAACATCATTTCCGCGAGAAACATACGGTACAAGACTATGCCGAACTGCTCAACGTATCGGCAAAGACACTTACGAGAGGAGTTGCGGAAGCTGCAAAAACAACACCGCTGAAAGTAATAAATCAACGGCTGACAGTCGAGGCGCGCCGTCTGCTGCAGTATTCTGACATGAAAGTAAAGGAAATCGGCTATCACCTCGGCTTCGAAGACCCGTCAAATTTCGTGAAATTCTTCAAACGTCAGACCGGCAAAATGCCGTCATCGTTCAGAGAATAAAAAGCATCGGCACGCTTTAAGACAATGGTATATACACTACATTACATGGTATATTAAGGACTTTCATTTTTTTACACACCGCAACTGTCCTTAATAAACCATAGATTGTCTTTCTTTAACATTGCGGTTTTCTTGTGTCGTAAGTACCTTTGCAGCCAAAAACAAAGGACATGACAAGAAGTATTATTATCTCATTCGTTTGCCTTATCCTGTTTACAAACGGGATAAACGCACAAGAAAGACACCTGCTAACCATAAACGAGGCTCTCGCAAAGGCTGAAAATGGGAACAGACAGATACGCATGGCACAAATCAACGAGGAGAAAACTGCCTCAAACCGAAGACTGATCGAGGGAATGTTTCTTCCGCAAATATCAATCAACTATGGCGGAATGATTACAAACAATCCGCTCAACGCCTTCGGATTTCTCCTCCAGCAAGGACATGTCACACAGGCATCGTTCAATCCAGATCTACTCAACTCTCCCGATGCAACACATCAGTTTACTGCAGGCATAGACCTGAAAGTACCAATATTAAACATGGATTTGTTCTATGCAAGGAAAGGAGCACGGTTCATGGAGGAAGGGGCACGGCACCAAAGAGAATATGCAAAGACACAGACAGAGTATAACATTCGATACGCATATACCGCCCTGCAAATGGCATATCGCTCGGCAGAGATACTCGACTCTACGCTGACCGACGTGAATACGATTTGCCGTAACGTGAAAAATTTCTACGATGAAGGACTTGTGCAGAAATCTGACGTGATGAATGCAGAGGTGCAAGTGAGAACGGTTGAGAGTGCAATTGCCAAAGCACGCAACGCTGTATCAGACGCTTCCGACCAACTCAAACTCGCCATGGGAGAACCACTCGGAGGCGAAGACTATGCGGTAGTGCCTCTTACACAGGAATGTTATGCCGCAAACAACACCACACTTTCCATCTATATGCGCGACGACCTGCTTGCAATGCGCTCGGGATTAAGTGCATCAGAAATGGCAGTAAAGAGCGCGAGAGCTGCATTATTGCCAAGAATTAATGCCTTCGGAAGTTACCAGTTCAACGACAAAAAATTCATGGGCTTCCACAAAGGAGCATATATGGCAGGCGTAAGTATATCGTGGAATCTGTTCGACGGCAACGTATCACGCGCAAAATTGCGTGCCGCCACTGCCGACCAATCGCTCATGCAGGAGGCATATCATGCAAAGATGGAAGCAAGTGAGGCGGAGTTCCATTCTAATTTGAGGAAATTGGAACAACTGCAAGCCGAGATTCTGCGTCAGGAAGCATCCGTGGAACAGTCGGCAGAGGCTCTTCGCGTAGTGAAGAACCGCCATGCCGAAGGACTCGATTCTACGACCGAACTGCTCACGTCGCGCGCAACGCTGCTGCGTCATCAACTCGAACAGGCACAGACCGTAATGGAGTATAACATTACTTATTATTACCAGCAAATGATAACCAAAATTTCAACAGAATGAAAAAGATGAAAATAACAGCCGCAATGTTTGCGGCAACGGCATTGGTGTTTGCAAGTTCTTGCACTGACAAACCGAAACAGACAGAAAAAGAAACCACAGAAACGGTAGAAGTATATAACCCGAGCCGTTCAGAAGGAATGAACATCGTTACAAGCGGTCGCATAACGGCAGAAAACAACGCCGTCATAGCGACACGAGTAATGGGGTTTGTTGACAAAATATATGTAAAAGAAGGCGACAAGGTGGCAAAAGGACAACTGCTGATTACAATAAACAGCAGCGACATTGCCGCACAACGGGCAAAAGCACAAGCGGCACTCAACTCGGCACAAGCGGCATACCAGATGGCGGAACGCGACTACAACCGATACAACAACCTCTATCAACAGGGCAGCGCATCGGCAAAGGAACTCGAAAGAATGCAAGTTGGCAAGACCACTGCTGCCTCACAAGTGGAAATGGCACGGCAGTCACTGCGGGAAATCGCCACCATGCTGTCATACACAAGAATATGCGCACCTTTCTCGGGAACGGTAACACAAAAGATGATCGATGAAGGAAGCACTGCCAATCCGGGCATGCCGCTCATGGCTATCGAGCAATCCGGAAGACTTAACGTGAGCGCATTGATTCCGGAAAGCGTGATAGGTAACGTTAACGAGGGCGATGCCGTAAAGGTAACGGTAAAGTCTGCCGGTACAGAATTTACCGGACAAATAACACAATTAAGTCCGTCGGCAACAATGACAGGCGGACAATATTCCGCAAAAATAAGCATTTCGCCCGATGTGGCGGCACGTCTTAAAAGCGGTATGTATGCCGGCGTGGTTATCAACAACGACCGAAAGAGAGAAAGCGGTAGCGTGATGACCGTGGAAAAGTCGTCCATCGTGAAAGAGGGACAGTTGCAAGGAGTTTATGTCGTCAGTCCGCAAAACCGCATAGTACTGCGATGGCTGCGTCTCGGAAACGACTACGGGACTCATGTAGAAGTGATTTCAGGCATCAGTGCCAAAGACAAGGTAGTAAGAAATCCCGCCAAATCAATCAAGACTGGCGAGAAAGTAAATATCAAATAACAGTTTGAAAAAGGAACATATAATATGGAAAAAGGAATATCTGGCAAGATTGCGGGCATCTTTCTCCAATCTAAACTGAGCCTTCTGCTGGTGGGTGCGTTTATGCTTTTGGGACTTTTCAGCGTGGTATCCATTCCACGCGAGGAAGAGCCGCAGATAGACGTGCCGATGGCAGACATGATGCTCGCCTACCCGGGAGCATCTCCGGAAGAAGTGGAGCGCATAATATCGGCTCCATTAGAGAAAGTAATATCGAACATAAATGGTGTGGAGAACGTCTTTTCCACATCTATGGACGGCATGACAATGGTCACGGTGCAGTTCTATGTAGGCGAAGACGTAGAACGCTCGATAGTGAAACTCTACAACGAGGTAATGAAACACATGGATCAGATGCCGCAGGACGTTACTATGCCACTCGTCAAAACACGCTCAATCGACGACGTGCCTTCCATGTCACTCACACTGTGGGGCAAAGACGACGGCTACCGATTGCGTCAGGTGGCAGAAGAGGTCGCAGACCGTCTCAAACGTGTTCCCGACGTGGCTCAAATAAAAATATCAGGCGGACAGAGACGTGAAGTGCGTATAGAACCCGACCGCGAGAAGATGGCAGAGGCGGGAATATCAATCGGAAGCATAGCACAAGCTCTGCGAGGCGAAAACGTCGAGGCGGAAAGTGGAACTCTGCCTGCCGATGGCAAGATGTTAAGAGTTTCAACGGGAGGATTTTTCCGCAATGTCGATGAACTGCGCAACACCGTGGTCGGGGTATCCGGCGGTCTGCCCGTCTATCTGCATCAGGTGGCTACGGTGAACGAGGGACCATCGCTTCCGTCGCAATACGTCTCATTCGGATATGGCGAAGCATCGGCAACAATGCGCGACTCGTTCCCCGGAGACCACCCTGCCGTTACACTTTCCATCGCCAAAACCAAAGGCAGCGATGCCATGCAATTGGCAAAAGATATAAAAGAAAAAGTGGGACAGATGCGTGGCGAACTTGTTACCGACGACATTCACATAGACGTTACGCGCGACTATGGTGAGACGGCATCGCACAAAGTGTCCGAACTACTCATGCACTTGCTCTTCGCCATCTTTGCCGTTACGTTGTTCGTAATGCTCGCAATGGGCTGGCGAGGTGGTCTCGTGGTGTTTCTCTCGGTGCCGATAACATTCGCACTGACACTTTTCTCGTACTATTTCCTCGGATACACGCTCAACCGTATAACACTATTCGCCCTCGTTTTCGTAACAGGTATCGTTACAGACGACTCCATCGTGATTGCCGAGAACATGTACCGCCACTTCAAGATGGGCAAACTCTCGCCCGTAAAGGCTGCACTTTTTGCAGTCAACGAGGTGGGAAATCCGACTATATTGGCTACGCTGACCGTGATTTTCGCAGTAATCCCGATGGCATTCGTATCCGGAATGATGGGACCATACATGAGTCCGATGCCGATTGGAGCATCTATTGCCATGGCATTCTCGCTCTTTGCCGCGCTCACGCTCACTCCTTATTTCGGTTTCCTGTTCCTGCGTCACAAAGCCGGAAGAACGGAAAACGGCGATGAGAAGAGAGCGGACGATGGCGCACAACACGAAAGCGAGGAACCGGAAAAACGCAACGCATTATATCGTTTCTACGAAAAGATAATGGTGCCGTTGCTCGAGAACCGTCGTAAGCGGTGGACTTTCATGCTCGTTCTTGTGGGTGTACTCTTAGGTTCCATGCTGCTTTTCCCGACAAAAGCCGTGCCGGTTAAGATTCTACCGTCCGACAACAAGTCCGAATTTCAAATTATCGTTGACATGCCGGAGGGCACCACGCTCGAGCAGACAGATGCAGTGGCACGCGAATTGGCAGGATATGCAAGCCAAGACAAAGAGGTGGCAAACTATCAGATATACAGCGGCACGGCATCTCCAATCAGTTTCAACGGACTGGTACGCCACTACGACATGCGTTCCGGCAGCAACGTTGCAGACATACTCGTAAACCTTACGCCCAAAGGCGACCGCAGCGAGCAGAGCCACGACATCGCAAGACGAATGCGCGAGCCGTTGCAGGCTATAGGAAAACGCCACGGTGCAAACGTGAAAGTGGTGGAGATACCGCCCGGTCCGCCGGTGTTGTCGACCATTGTTGCAGAAATATACGGTCCGGATGCCGACGAGCAGTTCCGGATTGCCGGCAAAGTGAAAGACATGCTGCAGGAAACGGAAAATGTGGTAGACGTGGATTGGAGTCGTGAAGACGCACACCCGAAACTTGACATACGCATAGACAAACAGAAAGCGGCGACAAAGGGTATAAACACGGCAATGGCAGTGCAAGAGATGCGCGGCGCAATGGAAGGCATGAATGCAGGAGTGATGCACAGCACCGTAGCACAGACACAGACAGAAATCAATATACGATACCCCGAAACGGCACGCTCGTCGGTGGCAGATCTGCTTGCATTGTCCATACCAATACAGTTCGGAGGAAACGTGAGAATAGGAGATATTGCCGACACTGTGACTACCGCCGCCCCATACAGCATATTCCGCAAGAATCAAAGACGAGTGGTGTATGTAACGGCAGAGGTGGCCGGAGAACCGGAAAGTCCTATATATGCCATGCTCGACATGTCTGACAGGTTGAAAAATCTGCGCTCGCACGACGGCACGGCAGTAGAGGAATTATATGTGGCAACACCTTCCGACGACGGCTACAGCCTGAAATGGGACGGCGAGTGGAAGATAACACACGAGGTTTTCAGAGACCTCGGACTGGCATTTGCTTTCGTACTCGTGCTCATTTATATACTTATAGTGGGCTGGTCGGGCAATTTTGTCACACCGTTGGTACAGTTATCGGCAATACCGCTGTCGTTGATAGGCATAATCATAGGACACTGGGTTATGGGAACATATTTCAGTGCGCCGTCAATGATTGGCTTCATAGCACTCGCAGGCATAATGGTGCGCAACTCCATATTGCTAATAGACTTCATCGACATACGCCTCAAAGAGGGCATTTCGCTCAAACAAGCAGTCATAGACTCGTGTGCAGTGCGCACAATGCCTATCCTGCTAACGGCGGGAAGCGTGGTTCTCGGAGCATTCATCATTCTCTTCGACCCTATCTTCCAAGGTCTTGCAATATCGCTCATGGGTGGAACAATAACATCGACTATGCTTACCCTTGTCGTCGTTCCGCTGCTATACTACAAGCAAATGAAAGGACGCACTGACAAGGAATCTACCAAATAACAGCAATTTCTCACAAATACATAATTCAACAGGGCAGCACCATGATTTACGGTGCCGCCCTGTTGAATATAACATATTCTGAAATATTACTACTTTATGATGCCCTGCTCTACGAATATTTTCTTCAATGCCTGCACTCCGCGCTCCACCTGATCTTCCGTATGTGTAGCCATCAGTGCAAAGCGTACCAATGTATCCTGCGGGGCACACGCCGGCGGTATTACCGGATTGATGAACACCCCGTTGTCGTAAGCAAGTTTCGTAACGAGGAATGTTTTCTCCACATCACGCACATAGAGCGGTATGATCGGACTTTCGGTCTCCCCTATCTCGAAACCTTCTTCACGGAAACGGCGCAGAGCGTATCTCGTCGCCTTCCACAAATTCTCTATCCGCTCCGGCTCTTTGCGTATTATGTGCAGAGCCTCCATTGCAGCGGCTGTGGCAGCCGGTGCGTTGCTGGCACTGAAAATATATGTGCGACAGGTGTGACGGAGAAAGTTTATGGTGTCGAAATCGGCTACCACGAAACCTCCTATGCTCGCAAGGCTTTTTGAGAAAGTACCCATGATTATGTCAACATCGCCGGTCACGCCGAAATGGTCGCACACACCTCGACCTTCTCTTCCGAAAACTCCGAGTCCGTGAGCCTCGTCCACATAAAGACTCGCATCGTATTTCTTCTTCAACTTAACTATTTCCGGCAGGTTGGCAAGGTCGCCCTCCATCGAGAACACACCGTCAACGACAATCATCTTTACAGATTCCGGACGGCATTTCTGCAACTGTTTCTCCAAGTCCTCCATGTCGTTGTGCTTATATTTCAGACATGTGGCGAATGACAGCCGCCTTCCGTCAACAATTGAAGCATGGTTGCGGTCGTCGCAGATTATATAGTCATCGCGTCCGCAAATATTTGCCAACACTCCGGAATTCACGGAGAAGCCTGTCGAGAATATAAGTGCATCGTCCTTGCCCTCGAACTCTGCAAGTTCTTTCTCGAACTTGACATGCAGGTCGAGGGTTCCGTTAAGGAAGCGACTGCCGGCACATCCCGTGCCGTATTGGTCTATCGCAGCCTTTGCCGCAGCTTCAACGCGCGGATCGCCCGTAAGCCCCGTGTAGGCATTGCTTCCGAACATAAGAACGTGTTGACCTCCCATTTCCACCTCGGTGCCTTGTTTTCCGATAATCTCTCTAAAATAAGGATAGACACCGGCAGCAATGAATTTCTGCGGTTCGCGGTATTTCTTATACCTTTCTTGTAATAGTCCCATTTATGTAATTTAAGAGTAGGTTTCCTACTATTTTTTTATTCAGGCTGCAAAGATACAAAAAAAAATATTCCGAAAATGTTTTTTACGCAGAAAAGTGCATTTTAATTAAATTTATAATACACATTGATTGACTTTCAATTGATTTATGGTAAATTTGCAAACGTAAAGTATGAAGAAGGAAATCACATTCATAATGAATCCGATTTCCGGCACTGTGAGCAAAGCCGGATTGCCGGAACTTATAGAAAGAACCATAGACAAAGACAAGTTCAATTACGACATCGTCTTTACCGAGCGGGCAGGGCATGCCACGTTGCTTGCCGCCGATGCCGCGGAAAAAGGCAAAGACATAGTCGTGGCAGTCGGCGGAGACGGTACCGTGAATGAGATTGGGCGGGCATTGGTACACACCGACACAGCAATGGCAATTCTGCCGTGCGGCTCGGGCAACGGATTGGCGCGCCACCTGATGATACCGATGAATTTGAAAAAGTCGATAGAGACAATTAACCGCTGCGTGATACACGAACTCGACTACGGTGTGATAAACGACATGCCGTTTTTCTGCACATGCGGAATGGGCTTCGACGCCTTCGTAAGCATGAAATTTGCCGAGGCAGGCAGGCGCGGACCGATAGCATACGTGGAGAACGTGCTGCGCGAAGGACTGCGATACAAGCCGGAAACATATATCATAACCGATGAAAGCGGGACGAAACAACGCAAGGCATTCCTCATATCGTGTGCCAACGCATCGCAGTACGGCAACAACGCGTACATCGCCCCGCAGGCTTCAATGAGCGACGGAATGCTCGATGTTATAATAATGGAGCCTTTCGACATGTTCGATGCCACGCAAATAAGCATCGATTTGTTTGCAAAGACGATTGGAAACAACAGCAAGATAAAGATGCTAAAGGCGAGCCAATTGTCAATAAAACGGCATAAAGAGGGATACATACATTTCGACGGAGACCCGTTGATGACGGGCAAGGAAATAAAAATACATGTAGAACACAAAGGAATAAAAATCGTGGTTAACCCCGATGTCGACAAGTCGAAACGAAAGCCGGCACGAGTGGTAAACGCCATGAGCGAGGCTTTCAACACACTGCGAGACGACATAAACAGCAACCGCAGAATGATACTCGCACTGAACAAGAAAATACTTCGCAAGTTGAACAACTTGTAATTATACGATTTTGCCGTGCAATTCTGCCTAAATTGAATTGCAAAACCGGCGAAATTGAATTGCAAATTGGGCGGTTTTACAAATAAAAACCGCCCAATTCATACAGACAAGGCTAATCCGATGCCTTGTTTTTTCAATATGTTCGCGAGCCGAAGATTGTCGTTCCCACGCGAACCATTGTCGAACGGCACTCCACGGCAATGGCATAGTCGTGGCTCATTCCCCACGAACGCTCGCAAAAGCGGTCGTCCGAGGAGAAATACCCCGCCTTTATCTCGTCAAAGAAGTCGGCTGCAAGGAGCATCTCCCGCTTAATTGTTTCGGCATCATCAACGTTGCTCGCCATCATCATCAGTCCGCATATTGCCACGTTCTCCAGTTCGCGCCACTCGCCGGCGGCGAGCATCTCCCGGCAGGCTTCGAGCGAGAAACCGTATTTTGTCTCCTCTTCTGCAATGTGAAGTTCGAGAAGAACCTTTATTACACGACCGTTTTTCTTTGCCTGCTTGTCAATTTCTTTTAGCAACTTGAAAGAGTCCACGGCATCAATCATCGATATGTATGGCGCGATGTATTTAACCTTGTTCGTCTGCAAGTGTCCTATGAAATGCCACTCAATGTCTTTCGGCAGCACTCCTGCTTTCCGCCTTATCTCCTGCTCGTGACTCTCTCCGAAGAGTCGCTGCCCCTCTGCGTATGCTTCCTCGATGTCCTCGGCAGGATGATACTTGCTCACGGCTACGAGTTTCACGCCGGCGGGCAGTTTTTCCAGAACTTTTTTCAGGTTTTCCTTTACGTTGTGTCTCATATTGCTTGTTTAGATATTCAGGGCAAAAAGTATTTTTCTTTCTTTCGGTTTAACCCAAATCGATCATTAGACCGCATTTGCTTAGATTTGCCATTGCCGTTACGCTTCCCGACTGCTTTAGCCCGCTTGCTGACATCTGCGCAGCCATTACATATCGACGCAGCCCGCTACGCCTTCGATGAAACTGCCGCACATCTGCTCAACAACCGAACAAAATCGGTTGAGGGTTCTAATGACAGATTGGGATTTAATCTCTTGTCTTGCCGTAAAATTTAAGCCTTAACGCACATTACTGTTCGTACTCCGGCTTGGCGTCGTCTCCTTCCTCTGCTTTGTCTTTTGGTGCGGCGTATTCATATACGTCCATTATCATTGTTTCTGACAATCCGGCAACGACATAGTCGTTCATCGTTGTACCCATGAGGGCATCGATGTTCCTGAGTGCCGACTGCAAAGACGCGCCCTGCACAAGGTAGTTCACGGCCGAGCGTTTCTCTTTTCCGCTCTTTTCGTCAATCATTATAAATTGAAGTTTCGCCTTAAACCATCTGTCGTCCGATGGTGCATCGCTGAAAAAAATTTCTCCGTATGCTGCGGGTTTTATGTTTTTCACTTCAAAGTCGCCGCTTATGTAAGTTGACATCTCTTCGGTAATACGCTGCTCCGCCTCGGTGAAACTGAGCGCGTCCACGACGTACAGTTCGTTTACTCTCTTCTGCTGTCCGTCTTCCATTATCTTTTCAAAACTCACTTTCGTCTCAAACCATTTGGTTACTCTACTTCTCATATTCTTGTTTTAATTATTAACAGTCGTGTTTCGGGCGGCAAAAGTAATGAATAATCCACAGCATACCAAATATAAAACCACTTTATTTCCGACATACGGGGAAAATAAGTAAAGCGTATGTTTTCACTTAATATATTTCGTTTTTTCAAAAATGTTTCATAACTTTGCAACAGATATAAAAACATATATGACATGAAATGAATATAATACGAAAACACATAACCATTAAAACCATAAAAGAAAATGAAAAAAACACTTTTAATAATCATCGCAATGCTTGCCACACTCGCAATTCAAGCACAGAAAATTCGTAAGGGAGACAAGTTCTTCGACGGACAAACATTATATACATGCCAAGAGGTGCGCATGGGAAAAATTGCATACTTTACGGGAAACGACTACTCTGAACTGACACTTGAGAAAGACAATTCCAAACCGGGTATGTACAAACTTATTCCAAGCAGACAGGCCGAAGAACCGCCTTTCGGTGCGAAATTTGGATGGAAAGTGCAGTATATCAGACAGGACGGCATGAATTTTCTTGCCGTGAAGAACAAACAAAACAACATAGTATGGATATTGTTTCTTACACCCGACAATATCGAAAACTGTCTTGCACAACAGCGTAATTTGTGGAGCATGGGCTCTACCATGGCATATTCCTGCCTGCTTACACGGCATTTCCTCGGCTATTTCCCGAAAGATGCCCTTCGCATAATGCGCAACACCATACTTGCGCGCCACGGATACCGTTTCAAATCGCCTGACCTGCAAGAGTATTTCGCCGAGAAGAAATGGTACAAGCCACGCATGGACAACAATTCAATACGCCTGAGCATCATCGAACAGACAAACATCGAAATAATAAAGGCGGAGGAAGAGATGCCCGACTCGCAACGGAAATATCAGGGAGAAGATTTCGACTACTCGATATTGGAAGATTGAGGAGAGGCATCCGGGCAGTGTACGGCATGTATTGTCAAGAGCAAAAATGCAAGACCGTAAAGCCGAACCGGTTGCAAAGGAAATGACACGACATACCAAATCGCCAACATGTATTAGAAAAACGACAAGGAATATTTGGCGTTTATGGCAATAAGTCGTAATTTTGCAAGCCGGAAAGATGAATTTCGCTTTATACACCGCAAGGAAAATTTACAACGACAAGGGCGACAAACGACAAGTTAGCCGCCCCGCGATAAGAATTGCCACGGCAGGAGTGGCGATAGGTCTTGCCGTGATGATACTGAGCGCAAGCGTGGTAATGGGCTTCAAACACACTATAAGGGACAAGGTAATAGGGTTCGGTTGCAATATTACCGTTACCAATTTCCTCGCCCTGCAAGACGACAGCCACTGCCCCGTCTCCATGAACGACAGCATAATAGACGTGCTGAAAAACATCGATGGCGTGAAGCATGTGCAGAGATATGCCATGAAACAAGGCATACTCAAGACACAGAACGATTTCATGGGGGTTATGTTCAAAGGCGTGGCAGAAGATTACGACACCACTTTCATACACAATAACCTCGTGGAGGGAATCGTACCGAAATTCAGTTCGGAGAGCGGCAGCAACAAAATTCTTATATCGAAAACAACCGCAGACAATCTCGGACTGAAACTTGGCGACAAGGTGTTCGCATATTTTATCGACGGAAACGATGTGAGGGCAAGACGCTTCGATGTTGCAGGTATATACCAAACCAATCTTGCCAAATTCGACAAAGTAATATGTTTCTGCGACTTGTACACCTCGGTAAAACTCAACGGATGGGAAAAAGACCAGGCAAGCGGAGCGGAAATAACACTTGAAAATTACGACCGGCTGGAAACGGTGGAAAAAAGCATCGTAAAAAAAATAAACCGTACCACCGACAAATATGGCGAGACATACTCTTCAGAGACTGTGGAACAAATGAACCCGCAGATATTCACTTGGCTCGATCTGCTCGACCTGAACGTATGGATTATCCTTGCACTAATGGTATGCGTGGCAGGCATTACTATGATTTCCGGTCTGCTTATAATCATATTGGAACGAACTAACATGATCGGGATAATGAAAGCACTCGGGACACGAAACAAGACAATAAGGCACACGTTCCTATGGTTTGCCGTATTCATAATAGGCAGAGGTATGTTATGGGGAAACATCATGGGAACGGGACTTATTGCACTCCAACATTTCACCGGCATCGTGACACTCGACCCAACGACATATTATGTAAACACAGTGCCGGTGGAGTTCGACTTCATCATAATTGCCGCAATAAACATTGCCACGCTTATAGTGTGTGTCGTGGCACTGATAGCCCCGAGTTATCTCGTATCGTTCATACATCCTGCAAAATCGATGAGGTACGAATAACTCCGGAGAACACATGTCCGTTTTTTCTGTTTTCTTGTTCAAAACAAACAACATACAAGTGATATGGGACAATTATGTATATGACAATCGGAAAAAATGCACAAAACATTTGCAAATGAGCAGACAAGACCTTACCTTTGCACAAAAATTAGTTGATTGTGCAGTAAAAGCACAAGAAAACCGGAATATTTAAGAGACATGGAAATTTCTAAATTCAACTCTATAATAGAGAAAAGTGTAATCGAACATTGGGACATGGATGCCCTGACAGACTACAAGGGCGTTACGTTGCAATATAAAGACGTGGCTCGGAAAATCGAGAAACTACACATAATGTTCGAAAGCAGCGGGATAAGGAAAGGCGACAAAATTGCAATGTGCGGACGAAACAGCGCGCACTGGGCGGTGTCATTCATTGCAACACTTACATACGGAGCGGTGGCAGTACCGATATTGCACGAGTTCATTCCGGAACAGATATATAACATCGTTAACCACTCCGAGGCAAAACTGCTGTTTGCAGGCGATGTGGTGGCACCAACGTTGGACGCTGCCAAGATGCCGGGACTTGAGGGAATAATATACATACCGGACTACTCGTTGATATTGTCGCGCACCGACAAACTGACATACGCACGAGAACATCTCAACGAGATGTACGGACGCAAGTACCCGAAATATTTCAGAAAAGAACATGTTAAATATTATGTGGAACAATCTCCGGACGAACTGGCACTCATAAACTATACAAGCGGCACCACAGGGTTCTCCAAAGGTGTTATGATTCCATATCGCGCACTGTGGAGCAACTACGACTTTGCAATGGACGCGATAGGAAGCAAGCATGTAAAATCCGGAACAAACACGCTCAGCATACTGCCAATGGCACACATGTACGGCATGGCTTTCGAGTTCCTTTTCGAGTTTTTGCACGGTTGTCACATCTTCTATCTCACACGAATACCGTCGCCGGCAATCATAGCACAGGCTTTTGCAGACATAAAACCTTCGATAGTGATTGCTGTTCCGTTGGTAATCGAGAAGATAATAAAAAAGAAAGTGTTCCCGAAACTGCAGAACCACCGCATGAAACTGCTGCTAAACATGCCGGTAATCAACAAGAAGATAAAAGAAAAAATATGCGAAAAGGTTATCTATGCGTTCGGAAATAATTTCTACGAGGTAATCATAGGCGGAGCCGCACTAAATAAAGACATAGAGAAATTTATGCACGAGATAGGCTTCCCATATACCGTGGGCTACGGAGCAACAGAATGTGCACCGATTATATGCTACAATGATTGGCACGACTTTGTACCCGGAAGTTGCGGAAAAGCGGCAAAGAACATGGAAGTAAGAATTGACAGCAATTCGCCATCGGTGGTTCCGGGAGAAATACTGACACGCGGCCCCAACGTAATGCTGGGATATTACAAGAACGAGGAAACCACGAAGCAGGCAATAGACAGCGACGGATGGTTCCATACCGGCGACCTCGGTACAATGGATTCAAACGGCAACGTATTCATAAAAGGACGCAGCAAGAACATGCTGCTCGGCGCAAGCGGACAGAACATATACCCCGAGGAAATAGAGGATAAACTTAACTCGATGCCGCTCGTGGCAGAGAGTATAGTTATACAAAAGGACGAAAAACTCATCGGACTCGTCTATCCGGACTATGATGAGATAAAAAACCTCGGACTTTCGAATGAAGAACTTGACAACATAATGGAACAGAACCGGCAAGAACTCAACTCCGCCATGCCTGCATACAGCAAAATATCGGCAATAAGACTGCGCGAGGAGGAGTTCGAGAAAACACCGAAGAAGAGCATAAAGCGATTCCTGTATCAAAACTGACCATTGCAAAAGACAAAACGAACAAGTAGTTTCAAATAAAAGGAGCGGAGCCGTCGAGAAAATTTTCCGACAGTTCCGCTCCGATAATTTATGCTTGCGAACTTTCCGTAATTCGGGCAAGACTATCTCGTGGTAACACCGGCAATGAGCCGCTGAAGTGTCTCCTTGGCATCACCAAGTTCGAGATATACACCGTGGTCGCGAGTATATAGAGGATTCTCCACACCGGCATAACCGGGATTGAGGTCGAAATTACAGATTACCACCTCGGGGGCTTCGTCAACACTTAGCACCGGCATGCCGTATATAGGTGTACCCTCGGCATTGCGTGCTGCAGGATTTAGCACGTCGTTTGCACCGATTACCACAACGGCATCAACATTTTTGAAATCATCGTTTATCTGATCCATTTCATAAAGTTTCTCGTATGGAACGTCTGCCTCGGCAAGAAGCACGTTCATGTGACCGGGCATACGACCTGCCACCGGATGGATGGCGAAACGCACTTCGGTGCCACGGCTCTCAAGCAATTCGGCAAGTTGCTTCACTTTGTGCTGTGCCTGAGCCAATGCCATGCCGTATCCGGGTACTATTATCACACGCTTTGCAGCGGCGAGAACCTTGTCGGCAGAAGGAGCATCACCGCTTACTGCAGGTGCCGCCTCTATCTGTCCATCAAGCACTTTTACTCTGTCTTCAAGTTGTGCGACGATGGCTTCAAGTTGTTTTATTCTTTCTTCTAATTTCATTACTCTTGTTATTAGTTCTTTGTTTTCTTCTGAATTATCTGTTTCGTTAACCGTACAAGGTGCTTTTCGTGGAACACGCGGTACGAGAATGTTGATGAGACTGCGATTCATTGCACGACACATTATCTGTGTCAGCAACAAACCCGACGCACCGACAATACCACCCACGGCAACAAGGAAAATGTCGCTTATCGCCATACCTGCAATGGCACCTGCCACACCGGACAGGGAATTGAGCAGAGAAATGGTTATAGGCATGTCGGCTCCGCCTACACGTATGGAGAAGAATAGTCCGAACAGTGACGACGTTATGATGCACGCCACGATTATGATTACTTTTCCGTCGAACGTCCCCGTAACTATAAATGCGATTGTAAGCGAAAGGAATATCATTGTAAGGAGCGAATGCCCCGACCAGATGACAGGCTTCTGCGACAGCATGCGATGAAGTTTGCCGGCTGCAATGAGACTGCCCACAAGCGTAATCATGCCCACTGCGATGGCAAGCATCGACGTGAAGAGCATGAACGGCATGTAGCCGTTGTCAGTGATTGCCGCAAGTTGCTCTTCACTAAAGCCTGCCTGTGTGGCAGAAAGCACACCTACCAATGCCGATGCACCGCCACCGAGACCATTGAACAACGCCACGAGTTGGGGCATCTGTATCATCTGCACGCGGCGAGCCATAAAACCGCCAATCAATGCTCCGACAAGAATGGAAGGATAGATTGTCCATGCAGAGACAACACCACTGAACCAAAGTGTAGCCACCACACCGACCAACATGGCAAGAGCCGAAAGCAGATTGCCGCGAACGGCACTGCCCACCTTGCTCATCATGGATATACCGGAAAGTACGGCCAAAGCCAATACTGCGCTGATTATGATTTGCACTGTTGCCATGGGTCAGTTCTTTTTCTTCTTATTGAACATCTGAAGCATTCGGTGGGTTATTCCGAAGCCTCCGAAAACATTTATCGCAGCCAAGACAATGGCGAGGCATCCTATAATCTGTGTCAATACGCACAAACCTCCGGCATTCTGCGTACCGACAAGAGCATAACCGGTTGCAGTTATCGCACCGACAATCGTAACTCCGGATAAAGCATTCATGCCCGACATCAATGGTGTGTGAAGCAGGCTTGGCACATTCTTTATTATGAAATAGCCTGCTATCGTGCATGCAATGAATACAGATACCAATATAATAGGATTAATCATTCTGTGTGAAAGGTTAAACGTTAATTATCATAAGTCAGAGATTAAAGACAGAATACCATGTAAACATACGACTAACACGACATCTCACACTTAATCTCTGACATTCTAATCAATTAAAGTCCCATGGCCTCGCGGGCACCGGCATGAACGAGTTCGCCATCGATGCATACAAGACTCTTGTTTACCACTTCGTCTGTGCGATCGATGTTTATCTTACCGTCTTTCATCAGATACTTCACGAGATTATATACGTTGTTGGCAAACATCCATGTAGAACTTGTAGGCAACAGGCCGGGAATATTCTTCACTCCCATCAGCGTTACGCCATATTTCTTCTCGATGCCGCCCGCGGGTGTCAATTCGCAGTTGCCGCCTTGATCGATGGAGATGTCAACTATTACGGAACCGCGTTTCATTCCCTTTACCATTTCTTCGGTTATGATGATTGGAGCCACCTTGCCCGGGATAAGTGCCGAGCTGAACACGATGTCCATTTCCTTTATGGTGTCGTTGAGTTTCTCGCGCTCAACAACGAGAACTTCTTCCGGAAGACGCTTTGCATAGCCTCCCTCGCCCACTGCGAGTTCTGCAGGAACACCCGTATCGGTAACCTTTGCACCGAGCGAACTTGCATTTTCGGCAGCCATCGGGCGAATGTCGGCAGCGTATGTTATCGCACCAAGACGTTTTGCCGTTGCCAAAGCCTGAAGACCGGCAACACCGACACCGATTACCATTACCTTTGCCGGCTCTATCCTGCCTACCGCCGTGAACATCTGTGGCATGAAAGTTGTCATGTGGTTCGCAGCCATCAAGATACCCTTATAGCCTGCACAAGTACTCATTGAAGTGAGTGCATCAAGGTTTTGGGCGCGTGAAATGCGTGGTATGCCGTCAAGTGTTATTGCCGTAACGCCCTGTTTCGTAAGTTTCTTCACCATATCGTGATTAATGGGAGAAGCCGGGTGGATGAATGTTATGAGGTACTGCCCCTTATGCATCAGTTCAACCTCGTGTTTGCCGAGAGTTTCGTTGAACAACGGCTCCTTCACCTTAAGGATTATCTCGGCATTGTCATATACCTCCACCGGACCGTCAACCAATTTGGCACCGGCGTTTACATAGTCCTCATCATGATAGAGCGCGCCATCACCGGCCGATTTCTCAACAAGTACTTCAAACCCGTCTTTAACGAACTTACCCACTGTTTCAGGGGTTGCCGATACACGAGCCTCGTCGTGCATGATTTCCTTTGGAATTCCAATAATCATAATTAATGTAGATTTAAGATTAAACTTTTACGTGTATTTTTACTGTACAAAAGTACAATTTTTATTCATTAAGTACTATCATGCCGCTTCTTTCATTGCACTTTTTAGTGATAATTAACTTATAGGATATTTAGTAAGTCACTCCTCCAATATTATTATTCATTTTTCCAAAAGATAAAGACTGTACAATATCAGTGTTCCCTTGATAAATAGTAACATTTCCAGACTTTGTTCTAACCTAAAATTCATATATTGTATTATGAAATTGTGTTGAAATGGCATTTTTATAAGCACTTATCTGCGCTGTTGTATAATTACCCGATACAGATAGATTTAACGCCACATTAATATTAGCATCTATAACATATTTCCATTCTCTAACATCCGGATCAACAAACCTCATCGGATTATTCACACAATAAGCATAAGGACTTGTGGAGTAATATTTCTCCGCTAGCGGATCCATCGTAGTGAAGCGGCAAGTGGCGGCATCGTAGCGTCTTGCCCCATAGTCATATATGTCAAGACCGATTTGACGTTCGAGTTCCTTCCGTTGTATTTGTAGGATTGAAAATCACCGTTCAAGCCCTTGCCCATCAAACCACCGAAAGGGTAATAGTCGTTGCGTTCCTCCAAATTACCATTCCCACAC